>NZ_DKPI01000012.1:102502-104037 GCF_002470865.1 Clostridium sp. UBA7339 | reverse complement strand
AAAATAACTTAATAAAGTATGATTATAAATAAAAAATAGGCTAGTAAGGATTTTACTCCATACTAGCCTTTGATGTTATCTTCTACAAATACTTATTAGCGGCATTTTTCATAGTCATATATCTATTAGTATCATTCACATTTCCACCTATTTGAATAACTTTCTCTGCTTTTAATCCACTATTCTTATAGTCACTATACTTCATCAAAGGGCACCCATATTTCTGAGCTACCATAACTGCTGAAAACAAATCAGCATCTCCCCAATATAATACTATTTTTTTCATATCATATTCCTCCTTAATAGTTGGCTTTTGTGTCTTAGATATATTTAAACTCACTCTACTATCAATTCCATTGGCAATAGCTCTTGCTAATTCACCAGTTTTATTTCTAAATAATTCGACATCTTGACTATTATCACAGAATAAACTTTCTACTATTATAGATTCCATACTACTGGCATTTAAATCATGATAACCTGTACTGTATTTAACCTCTCTATTTGGAGTGCCTAGTTTTGATATATTAGCACATATTTTATTTCCTATAGTTATTGCAGTTTTACTATTAGTATCATATACTCAACATTCAACACCTTTTGCTTTACCATTAAATGAGTTCATGTGTATAGTAATGTATATATCTACTTTCGCATTATTTGCTTTATTAGTACCTTCACTTAATTCTGAATTTACATTATTAGCATTGCTATTACAATCTATAACTGTATGTCCTTGCGCTTCTAGTAAAGCTTTAATCTTACCATAAAGAATCCTACAACTATCTACTTCGTCAATTATCTACTTCGTCAATTATCTACTTCGTCAATTTTCCCTCTAGCACCTCTACAATTAATAGAGTGTCCATATCTTAATCCTATTTTCATAAACCATTCCTCCTTAAAAATAAAGAGTGGAATTGCTCCCACTCTGTAAACTACTCTTTTGAAATTTGTTTAATTAATTGATTACCATATACTGCAGCTCCAGTTACCAATATACCTTGAATAACACTATCTGCACTAAATCCACCCATAACCCATACACTTAATGAAATACCTATAGGTAGTAAAATTACTGGTATATACTTATCTTTTATTCCTTCAGTGTTCTTTAAAATAGCTCCGATTATTAGTAGTACTGGTATAAGTATCAAAGCATTTTCTGTAATGTAATTAATAAATTCCATATTATACACCTTCCTTATTTAAAAATATTGTTTTGAATCGCATAAAAAAAGAACCCTAGCAAACTTGTTGCCATAAGTCCTATAAGCCAGTTCATACTCTTTGTTTGTGCTGATAATTTTTCACATAGATTATCCATTTTAACATCTGTAGCAGCTCTGTTTGTTTTTAACTCATCTATTTCTTTCCCATGTTCATCAAGTCGTCTCTCACATACTTCTATTTTATGATCTCTTAATTCATCATTCATATCACACCTACTTTTTCAAAATAAAAATACCGCATATTCATTTGAATAATACGGTATATAAAAATCTTAATTTATATATAAATATAATTTATTCTAG
>NZ_DKPI01000012.1:0-102322 GCF_002470865.1 Clostridium sp. UBA7339 | reverse complement strand
TTCCAAAATAATCAATTTTTATTGCAATACCATTAATTTAATGTAGTTTAATATTTTATTCATATTACACCTTCCTTTTTTTCAAAATAAAAAAGACTAGAATTTAATCTAATCTCCTGTATGTTATTAATCATTCTATTCAGCACTTATCCCCCATAATGTATGAGGTAAGTAATACACTTTTTTTATTGTTTGAGGTATCCTATTGTAACCATCCTCAAATTCAATTTTTAATTCTTCACTTATTTTTTCTTCTTTTACATAAACATACTGAACTTTATTACTCCCACCACGGAAACTATGGCGATTTATATAAGTGACTGATTCAATAGTTCCATTTGTTTCTTCATATCTTCCTGTAATTAATCTTGGAAGGTCCATTGACATAGGAATTACTTGATATCTCAAATTTACAATCACTAATACTAAAAACAAAAGTATTATTCCACAATTAGTTAATAACTCCTTTATATTTTTTGTATTCTTTATATTCAAGATCTTCTCCTTAAATATAAAGAAGTACAATATGCATAATGAAATAACTAGAACATACAAAAAAAATAAATAATTAATAATAAAATAAAACTCTATTGGTATTATATTACTATGGTCCAATGCTTTACGTGCTATTAAGTTTAAAATTAATAATAGTAAAAAACTTATTGCAAATCCTCTAGCAACTTTTTCACGTAAAGTTGTTTTTCTTACTTGTACTTTCTTATTTTTATTTTTCAATTTATTCTTTTTTAAATGTCTATCTTTACCTATATTTTTAATATTATTTTTATTTCTTTTCCCCATGATACATACCTTTCCAATTATTATTAGCTATCCGAACTATATAATTATTTCTATTTATATATATAAATATTACCTTATACTTTTTATCAAATCAATTAATTCAGATAAAATAAAAAAGCCTTTCCTAAGATACATTCATCCCATTATAAATACTAGTAAAGCCACTAATATCAACTAATCCATTTAAATATGACCGTTTATCTACACTAAACTCACCATTTACAGAACAACTCCATGCTATACCTAAATGATTATCTATTTCAGCAACCTTACAATGGAGTGATATAGATTTAAATAATAAAACAATTAAAGTTAATCATACTCTAATAAGTAAAGGAAAAGGTATTTTTGAACTAGGTACACCTAAAACTAAAAGTTCTAACAGAACCATTGTTATAGAAGATACTTTAATAAATATATTAAAGAAACACAGCTTATATCAAAAAGAAAATAAGTTAAAGTATGGTAAGTATTATGCAGATTCTAATTTTATATGTACTAAAGAAAATGGTGAACATATAACAACTGATAGCCTTAAGTATTTGTCTAAGGTAATAAATTATGAATTAGGTATAAACTTTAATTTTCACTCACTTAGACATACTCATGCTACTATGCTTTTAGAAGCTGGAGCCAATATAAAAGATATTCAAGAGAGATTAGGTCACTCAAAACTTGCTACAACTATGGATACCTATTCTCATGTAACCAACAAAATGAAAAAAGATACTGTTAATATTCTTGAAAATATAATTATACAAAAATAATTTGCCACCATTACAAAACTTATGGTGGCAAATCGGTGGCAAATCATATTTTTATTCACATCAAATTAGCTTAAACTCGCTATTTATCTAGTCAACTTAACAACGCTTTCAACATGTGTGTAGACAAGCCTCCAGAAATATTTTACTTATTAGTTGTTTTGCGTAAAGGTGTACCCCCTCTTACAAAAAAGATTAATTTATCCAAAAATCTTCTCTTCATTTTCAATTAAATTATTCTGTATTACACCATTCATTACTCAAACTATATTCTTAACATTCTATAGTTTTTGTGTATTTCTTCTAAAGTTCTTTCACTTTCCTTTGTAACTATTACTTTATGTATATTTAATATCTGAATATTAAGCTTCTCTAGCCTTTTTCAAAATTCCTTTTATATTCATGTAAGATACTACATTTTTTATTATATCTATCTCAATTTCATATCCATAGTTTTTACAGCTTTCATTAGCTTTATTAGTAATATCTACTATCATTTTTATAAGCTTATTATTACTATCATTAGATGTTACACTAACAAAGCACTCCTCAAAAGCCTCATCTGGAATTAAATAAGATTTACTGTTAGCTTCATATTTAACTTTAATAATTCTTCCATTAGTCAATAACCTTATACGTCCAACATACTTATGTACACTCTTATTGCTCTTTATCTTTTTATAAACAGGTATTTCATATATTAAAACACTTTTGAATTCCAGTGGCTGTAAAACTTCTTCTTTTACACTTTTATCAGAAATAATTCCCGCTTTAATTTTTATTGTATCTATAAATTTTTTCTTTAGCTCAGATTCGTATTCTTTTGAATACATCCACATATCACCATATTCTTTTTTAAAATCGTTTAAAATATTATACAATTCCCATATCCCAACCATTTTTTTATAATTATCATATTCTACTTTACTATTAAATATCTCTTGAAGTTGCATATCTATACTATTTTCTATATCCTTACATGCTGAAGCTAAATTTTTAATAAATCCTGAAAAACTTGGCATAATTACTGAAACTTTAATCTTACTTTCTCTTTTCCCTTTATTTTTACTCTCTTCCTGTATATCCTCTTTTTCTTCAAGGCATAAAACAATTTTATTATTATCTATAAAAGGAACACCTTTTATATCTGAACTTTCTAACTTTACCTCAAACTTTTCAACTATATTAGAAGCGGATTTTAATCTATATGATAATAATTCATACATTTTGTCCTTTCCCTTGATCTCTTTTCCTCTTTGATATGGTGATAAATATTCTTCTGGTATTTCATATGAATCAATCATTGCCTCCTCATAGATCAATCCTTCAAAAAATTTAAAGCTTAATCTATATTTTATATGTTTATTAAATCTTTCTATTTTTTTATTAATCTCAGCTTCAATTTTTTTATTTAGCTCCGTATCAAATAAACTTGTATTTTCTATAATAATATCCATCTCTACCTCTCCTTTAGTTTTTAACCTTTTGCGTAAACTCAATTATTTCTTTAAAGAAGACTGACTTGCAATATACCTCTTCAACATAATCGCAATATTTTGAGATAATAATTTTTTCGGATTCTCCTATCTTTGACTCAGAACGTAACTCATTTATATATTCAATTATTTTTTTGATATTTTCCCATTTAATCATTTGATTTCTAATCATTTCTTGTAGCTGCTGTTTCTCTTGTAATTTTGCTTTTTCAATTTTGGCTTGTTCGTCTTGTTTCTCCTTTTCTTCCCATTCCTTAAATTTCTTTTCTCTCTCTGTATATAGCTTAGCTGTTTCTTCATCAATAACAACCTTTCTAGTTATTGCATCTTCTCTTAATTTAGCAAATATACATTTTAATTTTACTTCTATACTCTCTGATTTTTCAATTTCAATTATATCTATTAACTCCCATTCATTATTTTTATCTTGTTTTTTATTTTTTACATAAATTTCAAAACACAAATTCCCAATATACTGTAAATTATATAATGGTTTCATTTTTCTTTCTTCTGTTATTAGCTTATCTCTTAACTTAACGTGTTTTTCATACAAGCAGCATTTATATATACTTCCCAATAAATCAAATCTAGTATTATCACTATTTTCGAACTTTTCTACATAAAGTCTTCCACCAAACTTTGAAAGATAAGATATAAATGTATTCATTAGTTTATATGCCTTAATCCTTTTTGTATCAGATGTGTTAATATCCAGTACAGCTACTTTGTGATAAAATGGATTTAACTTAACTTTATTTTTCATGTTCCATCTTAAACTCATAGGCAAATTTTCAACATACTTATTTTTTTCTGTTTCCTTTCTCTTATCTATTTCTTGCCTATGCTCCTCAATTAATCTATCGAAAATATTTTCATTGGCTTCAACGTGGATATTTTTAATTAATGTATCAAATTCTACATTATTATAGATATCTACCTGTTTACTTTCCATCATAGATTTTCCTCCTTCTTAAAAGTAAATCCACCACGATATAATAAGTCTATTAATTCTTCTAATGTTTCAGAATCCTTAACCTTTTCCGGTATAAAATACCTTGGCACACTATCCTGTATAATAGTAGCTAATCCTTGAACAAAAGCAGATACTGTTGGATAATCATAAACACTGATATACTCATACCTATTATCATTATTATAGATTCTTCTATATCCACCCCACTTGTCTATACTATCCAGATGTATTCCAATAACAAAATTTCTCATAGTGGCTAAAGAGTTTATTGTATCAACCATATTTTCTTTTAATATATTTTTTTTATTAAAGTCTGTAAAATCTATAGTTAACTTTAACTTTAGCTTTAACTCCTTGCAAGTATTTCTTAATCTAACAATATCTTCAATAGTTGAAAATAGATATTCTTTTCCTTTATTAGATTTAAAGCAGCCATTAATAATTGCTATTTTAGTGTCAGTAAATCTTCGCAATTCTTTTTCTAACACTTGATAATTTCTAAAGAATGCTTCTTCTCCATATTGAACTGTTTTAAATGGTGATTGAAATTCAACTAAACTAGGGGCCCCATATTCTCCAAAACTACTTTTCATATTTTCAATAGTGCTCTTTAAAAGGTCTTTATCCTTCCATATCTCATCATTTCTTTTTCCGTAGGATAATCTTAAAATATAGTTATTCCCTGGATTTTCCTTAATAATGCCATTACTTGTTTCTATATATTTAAATGAGCTTTCTATTTCTCCTGGATAGTTTAATTTCATTGTTTTAACTGGTATTAAAATACGTTTACTTTTGGCTAATTTTACTCTATTTGTAGAAATACAAAGCTGAACATATTCTGGCCAATAATCCATGTCTTTAACTTCATCATTTAGCCAAAAGTACATAATTAACATTTCAAGCTCACCTTTACGTCCCTTAATAAACTCCCTGTGTTCATTTCTTAAATATATATCATTAATATTAAATGGATTTTCCTGATACCTATAATCATACCTATTTATACGGTAAAATGTTTCTGTAGAACGATCATATTCTGTGTCTATGTATGTTTCATAGTAATGAAATGAAATTTCACTTGCATAGCTTAATAGATTAACATTATAATTTCTAAAAACCTCCTTTACCCAAGCTACTAATTCATTATCAAGCTCTCTCATTTCGGAAGTAGCTGGACTTTCTTTATTAGCTTCCCTGTATTCTTGTGCTAGTATTACTAATGTGTTAAATAATTCTTGTTCAAAAGAAACATCAAGCTTTTTCTCGATAACATACTTTGCTATCATCTCAAAATCTTGTTTTTCATAGAACAACTCACTATCTTTTACTTCCTCAAAAGCCTTTCCTACATATTTATCTAAACGCTTTTTATTATTCAAATAATATGAAATAATGTACTCTCCTGTTTGAGGAAATGTTTTCATTACCTTACCCTTAAATTTATTTATTGTTTCTTGAATTTTCATCTGTTCATAGTCATAATCCTCTAAATTTAAGTAATTATTAAAATAATCAGTTACATACTTTATAACACTTGCCATATTCTCTGAGTGCTTTTTAAAATCAAACTCATCAATTTTATCCCCATTTTTTCTTTTTGTTATGTACTCTATTAAACTAAGCATTAATTATACCCCTTTCAACTATTATCTTTTAAATATTTATACTTCTACTTATTGTATAATTATACCCATTTTTATATTTTCTCTATTTTATAATAAAAAACTGGTCTTGATGAAGTTCACCAAAACCAGTAATTTATATTAATCAATCAATACTTTTATATTTGTACCTTCTAATAAAGTTACTATAAATTCTTTAGGATTCTTTACTTTTATATTTGCTACCCATTTGTAAAACAAATCAACACCATAATATTCTATTGTCTCATTATGCTCTTTAATTTCCTTTATGAATTGCTTCGCTTTATATGCTATTAAAATATTTTCACTCTTAGCTTTCTCCTTCCATAATGAAGTATAATAATCTTTATTTTCTATTATTTCATTAAAGGCTATTGTAAATACTTCATTTAACTCCTCATCATTAACATGCTTGCTATTGCACCCTCTAACACCTTTTTCTTCATATCTGTTTGCACATATCCATACTAGTTTTTTCCCTTTATATATCCTTGTTCTTCTCCCCATGTATTTACCGCATTCACCACATATTATTTTTCCTGCTAAAGGATTACCTCTAATACCATAATCAATCTTCTGAAGTCCATGCTTTGCTGCATACTCTTTTCTTCTTTGTCTTTCAATTTGTGCAGCTTCCCATGTATCCTTATCTATTATAGCTGGATGACTGCCTTCAACATAATATTGTGGAACTTCTCCTTTATTTATAGCTTTCTTCTTAGTTAAAAAGTCTACAGTATAACTCTTTTGAAGAAGTGCTTCCCCTTTATGCTTTTCATTTTGTAGCATTTTAGTTATTGTAGTTTCATACCACTTAGCCTTACCATTCCACCCACAAATACCATCTCTTTCAAGTTCCCTTGCTATTCTATTAGCACTTTTTCCATTAAGATATTCTCTATAGATTCTTCTTACAATTTTAGCCTGTTGTTCATTTATAACTAAGTTTCCATCCTTTCCTTTTTCATAACCTAGAAACTTAGTAAAGTTAACTGAAACCTTCCCTTGCTCATATCTTCTTCTTATTCCCCAAGTTGAGTTTTCTGATATACTTCTACTTTCATCTTGAGCTAGTGAACTTAATATTGTTAAAAGAACCTCACCTTTAGAATCTAAAGTTCTTATATTCTCCTTTTCAAATATAATCTCAATGCCAAGCTCTTTAAGCATTCTTACATAATTTAGGCAATCTAAGGTATTCCTTGCAAACCTTGATATAGATTTAGTTATGATAATATCTATCTTTCCTACTTTGCAATCCTCTATCATTTTATTAAACTGTTCCCTTTTCTTAGTGTTTGTACCACTTATACCTTCATCTGCATATATTCCTGCAAAAACATACTCTGAATGACTATTTATATAGTTTTTATAGTAATTAACCTGAGCTTCATAACTAGACAGTTGCTCCAATTGGTCTGTTGAAACTCTGCAATAGGCGGCCATTCTCTTTTTTGTTTGTGATTGCCTTTGAACTGAATTCCCCTGAACCTTTTTCGCTGGTATAACTGTAACACTTCTTGCCATCCTTAATTTCCTCCTTTACAATAGTTGCTTTCTTTATATTAAGCCTACTTATAACAGCATCATCAATTGATGTTCCTATGCAGGCATCTTTTCCGTTTTTAATATAATTACTACATTGCCATACTATCTTTTTACTTGAGTTTTTACTGTTCCAAGTTCTTCTCCTTAAAGTAGATCCACATTTACTGCAGTAAAGCATTCCTGTTAATGGATACCTTTTAGTGTACTTATCTGACTCTCCTAAAACGTTTCCTTTTGTTTTTCCTCTTCTCTTAATTTCCTCTTGTACCTGTTCCCACATTTCTCTTGAAATAATAGGTGAATGATTTTCTTTTATATAGTAACTATCTATGACTCCATTGTTTCTAATTGAAGTTTTCTTTAAATGTTCTGGTGTATAGTATTTTTGAAGTATAGCATCTCCTTTGTATTTCTCATTTTTTAAAATTCCTATAATTGTACTATTGTGCCAAGTCTTATTTCCTACAGTAGGAATGTTTTCTTTATTTAACTCCTTAGCTATTTTAGATGAACTTTTTCCACTAATGTAATCATTAAAAATTCTATTTACTAATTCTGCTTCTTCAATATTTATAACCAACTCTCCATATTCATTTTTGTCATACCCTAAGAACCTTGTAGTATTAATCATTAACTCACCTTGTTGAAACTGCTTTCTAGCTCTCCATTTTAAGTTTTCACTTACATTTCTGCTTTCTTCCTGTGCAAAAGAAGAAAGGACGGCAAGCATTAACTCACCGTCCCCTGATAGGGTATTTATATTTTCTTTTTCAAATCTAACTTCTATACCTAAATTTTTTAATTCTCTTACAGTGTATAAAACAACGGCTGTATTTCTTGCAAATCTAGATATAGACTTTGTAATTATTATATCAATTTTCCCTTCTCTACATAGATGAAGCATTCTTTGAAACTCTGGTCTATTATCTGTAAACCCTGTTATTCCTCTATCTTTAAAAACTCCAACATATTCATATTCTGGGTTACTAGACATAATATTTTCATAATACTGTACTTGATTTTCTAAAGATTCTCCTTGCTTATCATGAATAGTAGAAACTCTTGCATAAGCGCATACTCTTTTCTTTTTCTGCTGCACTTTTAATATAGGCTCAATAATTCTTACACGCACTCTAATTACTCCTTTCTATCAAATTGGTACTAACATATATCACTCTTAAGTTAATAGAAGTCAACCTATATGAAAGTTAAAACCACTACTTAATATTTTTAAGCAATGGCTATTTGTTAAATATCATAATTGTAGCATCAAAGCCTGCCGCTATTAATTTCTTAACTTGATTTTCAGCATTTTCTCTATGCATATAAGAACCTGCCATAACTCTATATAATGTTTGTACACTTCCTGGTTGCGTTGGCAGTGAAGGTTCTATATAATTAATGCCTAATTGTGAAAGAATAGCTTTTACTAAGGCTTTTATTATTTCATTTCTCTTTTTGTCAAACAAATTATTATCCATAGTGTTATCGATAAAGCCTAGTTCAATTAATATTGCTGGAGCCTTTGTTTCCCTAAGAACATGGAGATTTTTTCTTTTAACTCCTCTATTTTTAAATCCTAAGCCTACCATTGAATTTTGAATTTTATCTGCCATTACTTTTGCTGCTTCACCTGGATTCAAATAAATAAGGGTTTCAACACCAGTTGCTTTCTCAGGACTACAGGCATTTCTATGAAAAGATATAAAGTAATCATAAGTGTTTCTATTTTCAAAGTTACTTCTATCATTTAGACTTACTGTAGTATCAGAAATTCTCGTCTCATCTACAATAACTCTATGTCTTCTAATCTCTTCTGCTACTTCTCTACCAATGCTTAATACATCACTAGATTCTTTTCTTGCTTTATAGCAAGCTCCTGGATCTCGTCCCCCATGTCCATAATCAAAACATAATCTAGCCATTATTTTCACTCTCCTTATTTAATTGTTTTAGTACAAGCTTTAATTTTTCTGGTATTGGTAGTCCTATCTTTGCTGAGTTTTCTAAAATACTTATCCCTTCATTAGAAGTGTAGAAAAAAATAACAGCGGTGCGAATTGCACTACCACTGCCTAAAATCTTAGTGTCTACAATATGTGATATACCTACTAATACAAAAATAAGAACCTTTTTAAAAATCCCCTTAAAACCTAAGCTGCTAGATAACTTTTTTTCTAATATTGCACGCATTACACCTGTGACATAATCAATTATGACAAATATAATTAAGGCATAAAGAAAGCCATCTAAACCTCCTAAGATTCCTCCTAGAAAAGCTCCAATGGCTGCAAAGATAGCTTGAAACACACTTAATATGTCTTTCATAAATACATCCCCTCTATATATATTTTTTTGTATTGAAGTCTAAAATATACCGTCTAGAATATTGTCAATTATAAAATCGTATTGTATCTTCATGGTGTTAGTTGGTGTTTTAGTCACCGGAGCTGCTAGTAGTGTTTGCGCTCCTATAAGAGATGGTCCAAATGCATAGTAATAATAGCTTGATCCACTCCACACTCCAAAACAATATCCATAATTATGATTCTTGCTAAAGAAATACTTTCTACTACTTACTGAAGTCATAGCCTTACTTGCAGATATTCCATTAAATATAGGTTTAAGTGAGTTATCATATAGGTGTAGTAATCCACTAGCATCACTAAATACCCAATATTCTTTTGTTTTTCCTGCTATACTTATATTCCAACTACTATCTGCATAACTAGGTGTATCTATAATATAGTCTGTTTCTATGCTATAGCTACTATTTAGCTTCAGAAGATGATTTACATTAACCCCATTTATAGAATAATATACTGTCATATACGGTACTCCATCTACTACTTCAAAGGATTGTATAGTAGGTATTTTCCCGGTTGCATCTTTATAACTACTTGCACTTTTACTTGTATTCCCTACCCATGTACCGTCCTTTTGAAAGTTATAAATATCTATATTACTATTTTTATTGTAGTATAAATACAGATAATTAGAATCAGCAGATATTCCATTTATACTAAAATCATTAGTAGTTAACTTTGAACCATCAGCTTTATAAAAATAGTTATCGTTATCTTGATTATTTCCACAGCTATCTAGAAAGAAACTTTTAAAGGTTCTATAGGTAACAGATGAAATTGTAGTGGAGTATAAACCATATCCAATATTATCATAGTCTGAACAATAATAACTTATTGATTTCAAGCTACATATAGTAGTATTTTTACTGTCTATAGTAGAACTACCACCTGCAGTATTTATATTAGGCGCATATAATGTTTCCCTTCCATCTCCTTGATACCAATAAATCGTTTGAAAGGTCCCATTTCCTGAATGAGTAGGAAAATCAAATACAAAATGTATTTTTATTTTTCCATCTTCTTCTGGCTTATAATAACTTTCAGATAAGTTTATTGTACCTTGCAATGTATTAGTTCCCGAATAAGCTTCATTTTTATCACACCATCCTATGGTATTCCCTTTCATATATTTTTCACTAGCATTCTCTATGCCATCATAATCAGTTAAATATATTCTTCTAAAAGGAAAATCAATATAACCACTTTGAACATTTCCTCCAACTATCAGTCTTCTATAAAAAGATTCAAGAAACATAAGTTTTACCACTGAATCATTAATTAAGTTTTCAGTTTCTGCATGATAAACCTTACTTCCTGTCTTTGAATCAAAAAGTTCAACTGTAGCTCTTCCCCTCATATTAGAGATAGGTTTTATCTTATTTAATGTAGTCACATTATTATTTACTAAATCTTCATTAAAAGATATAGTTTCTCTATACATAGCACCGCTCCTCTCCTAATATTTATTAACAACACTCCTTTACTTTAGACAAATTCTATTGTGACACTACTATCAACATTTACTATACTACTATCAGTAACCTTAACTTCTTGTACTGCACTTGCTCTTATAACTTCATTAATAGTTATACCTGTTTGATATTCTTCTAATATCTGTGAAGGATTAATTATATTAATATTTTCAACTACTTCTGCATGTGGTGGTTCTGCGCTCATACCCCCTTGAAGATTTCTTCCATCAATCATACATTGAAGATTATATATTGGTACTGTCACTGTTCCACTATCAGTTTTTAGACTTATTCCTATATAGTGATTTCCTGGTCCAACCTGTGGTATCCCTAGTGGTATTCCTATAACATTATCACCCTGTTGCAATTTCTGTTTTGGTTTAAAGGGTATCTCTAAATTATCTAAAAGTATCTTTATAGTTAAGGTGCTAGCTGTACTTACATTACAGCTTATAGATAAGTTAACACTTAAATTTGTACTTGATACTGCAGTAATGCCTAGGTATATTGGTTGAACCTCAGTAGTTGAAACTATAACCTCCTGTGAGTTAGCATAATAGAGCATACTAGTTAGTGCCTGTGCTACCTTGTTTCCTAGTTCATCTCTTACTGTACTAATCATTGCTGTAAAATCACTTTGACCTTTAGACTTAGGCTGACCAAGCTCAACTTTTGTATTCCATCCACTTAATAGATCCTGTTTTATTTTAATTACTTCTACCATTACATCTATATCAAACTCTTCATACTTTACTAAAACACAATCCCCTAGATTAACCTGTTGAAGACTTTTAAAATCTTCATATTCCTTTGATTTACTAATCTCTATAAAGTCTACTTCTATGTTCACGTTAGCAAATCCCTTAGTCTTTGCATACTCCTTTGCCATTATCCTTAAGGTAGGTTCATCAGCTGCATCCTTAAATTCCACAGCCTTTATAATATGAAAAGGTGGATACTTTAAACTATCAAAATTAGGTATAGTTATATATTTTTCAGCTAGTGTTATACCATTGAAGCCTTTAGGATAAATCTTAGTAGCTAAGTCGGTGGTATCACTGGTAACCTTAATACCTCTAATATTTTTTCCATACTTAATTAACATACCTGTTTCTTTTCCAATTTGCTTTAGTATTTTAATATTATAATTATCCCTATATAGTTCACCGGTTCCCCATCTTTCAATGATTTTAAATATTGCTTCTACGGGATTTAGTTCTACCATATATAAGGTATTATTTATCAAGATATCACTATCTACTATATATGTTGATGCTAGTTCATAAACTAAAGCTTTCTCCATGGCAGTTTTTATACTACACTGTACTGCTCTTTCATCCTCTATAAAATAAAAAGCCAAGTCATAAAAAATGTGCTTAGCCCAAACCATAATTATTTTATTATTATCTTGCTTTTTCTCTACCTTATATATTCTAAATAGTTGATTGTTGGCCTTTATAATATTGAAGTGTTCTAGGTACAATGCCTTTTTAGATTTAACTGGATACTCTAAATATAAGCTGTATTCACCATTTAATTCCTGGGTAATTTCTGCTTTAATAGCTTCATTTAATTTACCAAGTCCATTATTTTTAAATTCACCTTTTTTAGTTTTCTTATCATAAATATAAATCACTATAGCCACCGCCAATTAGGTAAAATATCTATTTTGCTAACACTTCCTACCCAGCTTATCTTATTCTCTCCTATTTTTAGCTTTGGAAAATCTCCTTCCATTTTATAGTTTAAATTTTCTAAAGCTTCATTATAACAATCCTCTATATCACTATTTATGATTATGCTATTATTAATTCCTTTTAATTTTATAAGTGCATCATTTATTAATAGCTCAATATTTCCACTTCCATAAACAGTTATGATAGGACTACTGTCTAAAGTTCCAATATTATTTATAATACTTTCAGTTTTATTTACCTCTATAACCTGATTACTAACTTCATATTTAAATGACTTGCAATTAAACACTATAGGAAAAACTCCTATAGCTCTATAGACCGATTTAAAATCTATGGCATTTACAACTTGTGCTATATACTTTTTATTTGATTGAAAATTAAATATGAGATTTGCTTCACCACTATTAAAAAGCCAACCCTTTATTTCATCTATTTTATCTGCTAAATCTTCTCTTGATTTTAAAGTACATTCCACTAAAATGGTTATATCCTCATAGGTTTCTTCATCAAACTTTATATTTGAATCTCTCCCAGGAATAGAAACATAGGATACTCTGCGTTTTGGTGAAGGAATTGTAGGTCTTTTAGCAATTAAAATACCATAATCTTTATAGCTATCTTTATTACCAAAGCTAAAACTTAACATGCTAATTACCTCCCTTTCCCATCACAACTCTTTGTCTATAAAACTCAAGTTCATAGGCAATTTGTTCAATATCCTTATCTGTGTTGTTTATAAAATTCTCTATATGAAGTGTCAATCCATTATCATTGCCATTCCCTTTTACCTTTATCTTCTCTAATGCCTTTGCTAAAATATCATCTAATCTATCTATTGGTAATACTGCTTCCGTTCCAGCTTCTCCTACTCCTATAACACTTGGTTTATTAAAAATACCACCCTTTGCATACCATTCTACAGATAAACTTGGTACTCTAGGAGGTAATAAATTAAACTCTCCATTTAATCTAAAGTGAGGTAATTTAATCTTAGGTATTCTTATCTCTGGAAGTCTTATATTCCTAAAAAATCCAACGATAGCATTTACAGCATTTTTAACAGCATCTCTTGCAAGATTAATTGGAGTTGTAATAGCTGTTTTTATGCCTCCCCATACTGCTACTGTAACTGTTTTAATTCCATTCCAAACTCCTGAGATAATACTACTTATAATATTTACAATACCATGAACAGTTCCTTTTATACCATTTAAAATACCTACTATTATATTTTTAATACCATTCCATACAGTAGATGTTATTGTCTTTATTGCATTCCATGAAGTTTTAATAGCATTAGATATTCCATTGGTTATAGCTAACACTACTGACTTTATAGCGTTAAATGTAGAACTTATAACAGTCTTGATGGCTACTACTGCATTAGATGTACTCACTTTTACCTGCTCCCACATCTTTACCATAAATTCTTTTATAGCATCCCAGTTTTTATATAAAAGTACTCCCACTGTAATTAATCCTGTTATTACTCCTATTACAATAGCAACGGGTCCAGTTAATGCACCAAGTACTGCTCCAAAGGCCGCTGATGCACCTCCAGCTGCTGCAATTGCTCCTGATACAGTGCTTACTATTGAAAATAGAGTTCCTATAATTGTAACTACTTTACCTATTATTAAAATTATAGGGCCTACAGCAGCTACAATTAAACCAATCTTTACAATCTGTTCTTGTTGCTCTTTTGATAGCCCTTGAAATTTATCCATCAAAGGTTTTATAACCGCTATAAGTTTTTCAAGAATAGGTATTAGTATTTGTCCAAACTGAATTCCTATCTGCTGAGCTTGCTCTTTCATAGCTCTTATCTTATTAGTAGGACTATCCATGGTTCTTGCCAGGTCTCCCTGTGCATTTTTTGTAGCATCTAAAATTGCTCCGTACCTAGCCTGAACCTTTTGTGCTTCTGTTAGCTGTTCTCCCTGCTTTGCAATTCCATTAGAATAGGCATAAGTCTTAATGGTATTATCATTAACTAAAATACCTAAAGCCTTAAGTGGCTCTGCTTCACCAGAAATACCTGACTTTAATTTTTCAAATGCCTCTTCAGGTTTAAGGTTATAAAAAGATGCCATATCATAAGAAAGTTGAGTTAGTCCTTCTGACATTTTTAAAGATTCTTCTGATGCAAGTCCCATAGATGTAAGCATAGAATTATAAGTTGCTACATTCTTTCTTACATTAAAAGCATTGAGTCCTAAAGCCTTTGAAGTTTCCTCTGACCAATTTCTAGCATCACCAGCCATTGTCCCCATGGCCACTTCAAATAAGTTTTCTGACTCTTCTGCATCCATAGCCATTTTAGTTGCAGCTGTTCCTATTCCTACAAGAGGAAGTGAAACCGCTGTAGTAAGTTTCTTGCCCGCTGAAGACATTTTATCTCCCACGGCTTTCATTTTTTCTCCTGCTTTATCCATACTTTCAGAAAGCTTATACCAAGCAGAACTTTTTTCTTTAAATTCCTTTGTGGTGCTTTTCAGTTCATTTTCCATCTTATTAAGTTCAGCTATTGCATAATTAAGCTTTATCTTAAGATTTTCAGTTGCCTTTGCATCAGCACCCTTTTTTTCTACACTTTCCTGATAACTTTTATTTAAAGCAGAAACTTTATCCTTTTGTATTTCAATTTGCTTATTTAAGGTATCTGATTTAAGTTTTAACCCTTCAGTTGACTTACCAAAGTCACCAAGCTTAGAACTAGCCACAGCAAATTCACTTTGAACTAACTTTAAACCTCTTTGGATCTTTGCAACACCATCTTGAAATCCTCTATCATCAAGACCTATTCTAGCTATAACAGTACTTGAATTTGCTGCCATTACACTCACCTCCTCTAGAAAATAATATTATCTATATAATCAAGCTCCTCTTCTTCTTCAATTCCATTTGCCCTTTTATATACATTGAAAAGTGCCTGCAATTTCTTAGGTGTACTTCTCCAAAACTGCTCTTCTGTCATTTTCAATAGGTTTGTTCCCAAATAGAAAAGCCACTCCCAATCCCAGCCTTCTTGATTGGTGTGGCTTTCTATTCCCCCATATTTTCAGTTACTTCAGGCATTGCTATCACCAATGCTTCATTAATAGCAGTGCCTAATCTCTCCATATCACTTAAAGTAAGCATTCTACCTACATCTTTAAGAGTAACACCTTCATCCTCAGCCTTAATTGCTGAATAAATAAGTGCTCTTATGGCTTTAATCTTTCTATTTTCTAAATCCTCAAATGCTTTGTTAATATCACCATAAATCTCTTCTAACTCACAGAAGGTATTCATATCAAATTTGAGTTCATATTCTTTATCACTGAGTTTAAACTTTATTCCTTTATTTTTAAGTTCTGATGCTTTCATAATTTCAACTCCTTTTTAAATTTTAAGTGTAAAAAAACAGGGAGTTTTAATCCCTGCTTAAGTATCTATATAGCTTCTTTATCATCTGTATTCTTTTTATATTGTAATAAAGAATTCTTTAATTTTCTTGTCTTATCAGTTTTTGAATCTCCTGACTTCATAATGTCATCAATCCATTTTAAAGCTTGATTTATATAGTCATATCTTTTAAAATTCTCATATAAATGTATTGCAAATTCTGCATATTTTTGTGCATGATAAATTTTACGCTTATCACTTTTATAACAATCTTCAAGTATTTCCATAGCTTCACACATTCCATTAATAGCAATACCAGTTTTTAAATCTTTATTTGCTTCAAATAGAATGATTGCTCTTGTATTTTTAATACTAAAGTTATTCTTTTGAAGATTCATTGCCTTATCAATATCTGCAAATGCTTCTTTAAAGTTTTTCATTTTAGATCTATACAATGCCCATTGTTGAAGTGTATATGCACTATCATCATAAGAATATATTCTTTTATAAATATCATTTGCACTATTACCATAAAGTTTATAAAATAATTCCGCATCATACGCAGTTCTTTTAAAAACATAATTCTTGTATATCTTAAATGGAGGTACTTTAAAAATAAAATCTTTTATTATGTTACCATACTCATTCCTAAAATCTTTAATTAGTATTTTATTTACGTAATATGCAAAAAGGCTCGATCTTAAACTATAATAATCTTGATCATTTTCATCATTCTCAAGTTCTATATCAACTGTCGATAAAGAATTATTTATTCTTGATATTATCTCTCGTATTTGGTTATAATCGCTTACACCTAGATATGATATAAGGATATCTGTTGAAAGTACGGATTTATTAACCGTTAAATAAGATGTTAGCGCAACTATATTAAATCCTTCTTTAAATTTAGTATTTATATTTAATAATATAGATTTTATTTTTTCCTCTGTAATTATATTTTTAACATTTAAAGACATCATCTCAAGCATAGAAAACTTTTCTTCTTCTGACTTTTTATATAAAAACTTTTCATTTCTTATTGAAGCAGGTATTTTTTCATATATACTTTGAGCATCACTTACTGTTATTTCATCCAAATCAATTCTTTTATAATCTACTTCTTCTAATAAATGCTTAGCAGATTCAAAAGAATGTTCCTCCGTGAAACCTATTATCCTAATATTGGCACACTTCCCTAATAAAGCAAAAGCAATCATATCTTCTGCACAATTATCTACAAAAATTACAGCTTGTTTGCCTCTTAATCTATTAATTATATTTTGTGATTTTTCTGGTGTTAAATCAGTAACATATAATTTTACTTTTGAAGCTACTTTTAAGGCTAATTGCATTGAAGTAGTTGTTTTACCAGAAAACTGCATTCCAACTACTATTACATTTTTGTTTTCTATACACTCATTATAAATATTACTTATCCATTTAGTTTCAAATGCTTGATCTGAAATTATATTGTACCAATGTGTTTTTGAATTAATATAAAACTCACTAACTGGAACTGATTCTACTTTATTTATAGTTGGTATACCATATTGTTTTTTAAGTTCTGCTTCTATAGAATATTCATAATCTACCTTAATATCTTCTTCTAATTCCTTTTTAATCCAATCAAAAAGTTCATCTGTATCTCCTATAATTATGTTGCATCCTAATTCTTTAAATAATTCTATATTATCATCGCCATCCATACACTGAATCCAAATATCTTGCTTTTTTTCTTTTATTATTCGACTTATAACTTTTACTACACCGCTGTCATGAAACCCATAACCCCAAAATAAAGTTGGTGTTTCTTTCAGTTTAGCAAACATAATCTCAAATAAATCTCTATTATTTAATTCAACCATGGCTAAATCAAATTTTCCAAAATATAATTTTGAATTTATATTTTTAACCTCACCATGTAATGGAATATATTCTAACTGTGATGGATTTCTTTTAGATGCACCATAATACATAACACTATTTAAATAATATCTTTTACTATTATCCATAACACAATGTATTATGTTATCTATATTTGTAGTAATATATGATTTTAAGTTAATTCTATTTAGCAAATCATATTTACTATTATAATTAGTTACAGTAAATCTTTCTCTTAAAAAATTTTGATACTGCTGTGCTGCTCGAGCCTCAACAAGTGACGACAAGGTTTCTAAATTACCAACATATTTCTCCGAAATTTTAAATTTTTTACAAATTTCAATGCATAGTTCTTCTGCAGTTGGAAGTTTTCTTATATTTTTATCTGATAAAACAGAGAAACCAGCACCAGTAAATAAATTAATTCCATTTAATAAAGTTTGTTTAAATAAAGAACTATTATCAATTCGTATCCCCATAATTTTCACCTTTTCCCTTTATTTTATAAATAACTTATATTAGGTAAAATTATATCAAAATATAGCATAATATTCTATATTTATTCGAAATTGTGGTAATTACTATTTTACATATTTGATAATGGCTCACTAGGCACAGCAGTAAACCAAGAGCTAATAATTGTTGCATCTACTCCTTCAATATCCTCATCACAGATAAATCTATAATTACCATCAAAATCTCTAGAATAGAATTTACCTTTAAGTTTTGCACTTTGAGCCTTTGGTTTTTCTGCTTCAGTATCATACTCATCTGTGGCAAGTTCAAACTTACCTTTCAGGAGCCACACAAATCTATATTTTCCACTATTTTTCTTTGATTTAAATCCCAAAGCTAAAGTTGGTGGTATGTCGTCCTTATTTTCTATAAGTACACCCTTCACCACTTTTGAACCTTGAAGCTTTGCTCTACTTGTAAGTGATAATTGGTTTACTTCTATTTCAACATCTATACCCTCAAATGCAGTGATAATATCTTCCACTGCGTCATCAGAGTATATATTATCTGAATTTGATTTTGGTGAAAGCTTTGCACTTATTGCTCTTTCAAGTTTTAGTGGTGGATCATAGGTTGTTGCTGTAGCATCATCTGTTTTTAGTATTGCAATATGAATATCTTTAAGACCTACTTGTCTAGCCATTTATATCACTCTCCCGTTCTTCTAAATAATAAAATTTAAGACCTTTATGATAGATTCTAGTATCTTCTTCATAAAGGTCTATTTCATTTAATCTTTTAAATCCTACCTTAAGCAAAAGTTCTTTTACATTTTTAACTATAGCTGTATAATCATCCTTTGACCAAATATCTACCTGAATATAGTGTGCTGTTAAGCTTTCCTCATCATCCTCATATTCTTCTCCTGAAACTAAATATTCATGAAAAGTTATATAGGTTTTAGCTTTGCCACTATACCTTTGAAAGGATACTGGAATCTTAAGTGGCGTTAATGCATCTAATAATATTTTACTTATCATTCCTCAATACCTCTTTGTAATTCTTCCTTAATAGTGTCATTTATTTCTCTTTTGTTTTCAAGGACTGATTTCTCTGCCCAGTGCTGTGCTGGTATTTTACTTGTACCCCATTCAGTAAACTTACTGTAAAAGAACTCTGAGTTATCACCTTTATTAGGTCCAACTTTAATAAAATCCACACCATTATCATTTTGTATTTCTGACACTTGTATATTTTCAGCCATGTGCCTTTTAGTTTCTTCAGATTTTGGTGCTCGTGTTTCCATGGTTGACTTTACAAGTTCTCCTGCTTTATCCAATGCTTTCTTTTTAATAACTTCACCTTTTTCTCCTAATTTATTAACTTTATCAATAAGTTCTTCCATACCCTCAAGTTCAAATTTAGCCATCCTCCTCCACCTCCACAGCTTTTATTTCAATGTACTTATTTATATATTTCATATTATCTATGAAGGATATGTTATACTGCTTATCCCTAAATAAAATTCTCATAGATTCATCTATACCTTCCATATACCTTATTAAAAACTTAACAGTTTTCTCACCTTTTATTGCTGCAGCTTGATAATATTCCCTGCCTGATAAATTAGAAACTGCTGACCATACTGTTTTATAATTCTGATAAGTCTCAACTTCAAACCCATTTTCATTAACTGCTGTGATTAACTTTTGAAAAGTAATTCTATGTCTTAAGTCTCCTATTTCCACAGTATCACCAACTTTCTCTTCTGTAAGAAAATAAAAGTCTTGTAATTGTTTCTATAACTGATTTTACATCAAAGGTTTCACGTTGCTCATACATATTTACTACTGCATATAATATTGCTTGTCGTACGAGTTCAGGAACAACTTCATATTCTGCAAGCTCAAACCTAAGTATTTCTTCACATAATTCCTGTGACGTCAAAATAAATTTAGTGATGAGTGTATTTTCCTCATCACCATCTACCCTTAAATATAACTTAACTTCTTCAAGCGTTAGAACCATACACTCACCTCCAATATTTTTTCTATACTTTGTGTTGTAATACTTTAATTGCTTCAGGAAGTATTAGCTTTCCATCTACTCTTTGAGTTGCCATAAATCCAACTTGACCTGTTGCTGCGTATAATTCATTCAATCTCTTAAAAGCCCTACCTTGACGATCTGCAACCCAATAGTATGAGAAATCACCAAAGGCAATACTCTTCGCTGCTGATGCAATAGTAGGAACATATGCAGAAGTCTTTACTGGTCTATTTAAAATAGTATCAGGAGTTCCAGCTGTGATAGATGGTTGCCATATATATTGACCATTTCCATCCTTAAGTTTTCTTATTGCCTTTACTGTTGCATCATTCATTACAAACACAGAATTTTTTCTATAAGTAGATTTTAAGCTATAGAACAAGTCCATAATCTCATCTAGGGTTATAGCTGTTGCACTTGCAGTAGTAACTCCAAGTTGTGCTCCTCCAGTAGCGTTAAAAACACCAGTAGGTTTTCCTGTTCCGTCACCAATAAAGAAAGCCTCTTCTTCCTTTGCACCAATACGTCTTGCAAATTCTTTTGCTATATAACTCTCCAAATTAAAAACACTATCATTAAGAAGTTCCTCAGAAACCTTAATCATAGTGGCAAGTTTATATGCTCCTATAGACACTTGTCCAAATGAATCATCTGATTCTGTTATAATACCCTCTTCGTCAACCCAAGATGCTGTTCCTTTTCCAGCAACTACAGGTATCTTCTTATCTCCAGAAGATGTAGTAATTATATTAGCAAGTTGTCTAAATATATTTTGTTCTTCTAAGCTTTCAATTAATATCTTTTCAAACTCATCTGGTGCAAGGAATCCACCTTCACTATCAGTACCAACCTGCAAAGCATTATTAATCTCAAAGCCATTCTTATTTCTCATAGCATTCCAAAAGGCTTTCACATATTCATTTGATGCTCTTCCTGTCTTTTCTTCATGAATATTAGCATTAGGGTTATTTCTAATTGCATTAGAAGTTGCCCTTGATAGCTCTAAATCTAAAGCTGCTTGCCTTTCAAGTCTGTCTATTTCCTTTCCTAAGTTTACAACATCAGCTTCCATCTTCTCATAAGTCTCAGTATCCTCTGCTGATAATAATCCATTGTCATTTCTTTTACTATCTAGAAAAGACTTTGTGCTATCCCATAATTTTGCTCTTTTTTCTCTAAGCTCTAATATTTTACTCATATACATTCCTCCATTATTTTATTAAATTTAATCTCTTATAAAGATTTTCAATTTGAATTCCATTTGGTTCGTTTTTCTTTTTATTAGGCAATTTATTTAAAAGTGAGTTAGTGATTGACATATTGCTAAAAGATGCTCCCTCACTTTCAGGAGAATCTGTACGATTTTCAGAAAATAGGATTTTATCAGCAAACCCAAGTTCAACAGCTTTTTTAGCATTAAACCAAGTTTCATTGTCCATAAAACTAGCTAATTTTTCTCTTGAAAGCCCTGTTTTTATCTCATAAGCATTTATAATACTTTCTTTAACTTCACTAAGCATTGTAACTGCTTTTCCCATCTCCACAGCATCACCAAAAGCAATAGTCATTGGATTATGAATCATAATTAGTCCAGTTGGTGATATCAGTACTTCTTCACCTGCCATAGCAATAACTGAAGCTGCACTAGCTGCTATTCCATCAATTTTCACTGTGACTTTTCCTTTATAGTCCATCAGCATATTATAAATTTGACTTGCTGCAAATACACATCCACCTGGAGAGTTGACCCAAACTATAATGTCCCCATCTCCTGAATACAGTTCTTGTTTAAATAGTTTTGGGGTAACTTCATCTCCATACCAGGTTTCATCCGATATTTCTCCATTAAGAAAAATAGTTCTGCTATCATCATTGTTAAGCCAATTCCAAAACTTCCGTTTCATCTACTTCACCTCCAATAATATTTAACTTTGCATACTCTCCGAAATAAAAAGAAGCCGCTCGATTATATGCATGAGCAGCTTCAATAGCAGTTTTATATCTTCCAAGATGTCTTGTTTTTCTATCTACACAAATACAAGCTTCATACAGCTGTCTAGAAGCAGAAAAACTAACACCTTTAAATCCAGTTTTATTATTTTTACCAATTCTACAATTATAGCTATTCTGTTTTTGTGATGCAATTCTCATATTTTTTCTTCTACAATCCCAGGGCCTACCATTAATATGATCAACTACTTCTTTTGCTGGTGGTTTCATTATTAGCCGATGTAATAAACCCGAGTGTCCATAAAAAACATATCCTAAAGCATTCATTCTCCATTTATATTTATATAAAATTGAAGTATCTTCAATATCAATAATAAATGATTGACCTTTTTCTAATGTGCATTTCGTATAATCATCAATTACCTCTATTTTCAAGTTTGACATCACCTCCATTATTTTTATTAGCAAATGCACCTGCATCAGCAAGTTTTGTCATGTTTCCATTGATTAAATATAAATCTCCTCCTAGTTCCTCTGGTATCCTATTAAGATTTTCAAGTTCTCTTATATCATTACTTGATAACCACCCATTCTGTCTTCCAACTGCATACCCATTCATTCGGCTTTGATAGTCTCCTCTAAGTAATCCATCTACATTGAATTTAACAAAATACTGCTTCTTTTCACTTTCAGTAAACAATGCTCTTTTAATAGCCTGCTCCCATCTAACAACCCAAGGATCAAGGGTGTACATAACAAACTCAAGTGATTGCTGTTCAATATTAGAAAAACTTGATTTATCTAAATCTCCAATCATATGAGGTGGAATTCTAAATATCCTTGCTATCTCGTTTAATTGAAATTTTCTAGTTTGTAAGAACTGTGCTTGTTCTGGCGGAATACCTATACTTTGAAACTTCATTCCTTCTTCTAATACTGCAACTCTATGTGCATTTTTAGTTCCTTGGTATACACTATTCCAACTTTCTCTAACCCTAGCTGGGTCCTTTACTATTCCAGGATGTTCAAGAACTCCCCCTGGATTTGCTCCATTTGCAAAGAAACTAGCTCCATACTCTTCAGTTGCTATTGCCATACCTATTGCATTTTTAGCCATAGCTATTGGGGAATAACCAATTAAACCATCAAATCCAAGACCAGGAATGTGCAAAACTTCATCACTCCTGAGAGTATAATCCTGTCCTTCTTTGCAATAAACATAGTATATTTCACCATTATCAGCTCTTTTTACAGACATTATATTAGGCATTAGTGGATATAGAGCTATAACTTTGCCCCTACCATCCCTTATAATCTGAGCATAAGCATTTCCCCATAATAAAAGATGACCCATAAGTGTTTCTCTAAACACAAATGAGGTCATCTCTGGGTTTGGTTCATCTGCTAGGAAATGATATATTGAATGTTCCATGGATTTCTCTTTACCTGTTTCAGTGTATCTATAGGTATGAAGTGGCAATGAAGCTATTGTTTCAGCAAGTATTCTAACACAAGCATAAACTGCAGTAGTTTGCATTGCTGTTCTTTCATTTACTGTTTTACCACTTGTAGTACTTCCAGAGAAGAAACTATAAGTGCTACTCCAAAAACTATTTTTAGGGCCTGCTCTAGATTTTATTAAACTTGACATAAATGGTATTTTCACTTTATTTACCTCCTAAAAATAGGTATAAAAAAAGCACTTTAATATAAGTGCTTTTCTCTTACTAATATATATTGTTTTTCTTATTTTTAGTTAATTGTTTGAAATTTTCATCCATATCCTCAAAATTTTTCACTTTATAAATATGATTCTTTATTTCATAAATCATTTGATCTATCTTAATTGATTTAGTTTTTTTACTAGTAAGGTACTGATATATTACTGATAAATCTTTTTTTAAAATTTGCTTATTTTTAGATAAATACTCAAATAATTTCCCATATTCCTCATCTACTATAAATTTCATCATTATATTTTGACTGCAGTATTCACTAAATATTTTAAATTCTTTATCATTTAATTTAAATCCATTCTTTAGTTTAACTAAACAATCTAATATCACTTCATCATTTATCTTTGTTTTTACCTTTTTTTCACTTTCTACATTATTTAGTTCATATTCATTATTTTTTATAGCATTAATTATATCCTTTAATCGCTCAGTATCTAATTCTGTTTTAGCTACCGTTAAAATTTTATATGAAATATTCAAATATTGTAATAATTCTTTACTTGAAATTTGCATTATTTTTAATCTCCATTCATTACCATCTGTATTATAACCATTCATTAATTTTAGTATTTGTTACCTTTTTAATATTTAAGCGTTCTAAAATACTTAGTACTAAATTTCCATACGTATTATGTGGTGAATATTCAGAATTATCCGGGTTAATATTTAAAGAAAAACAAGCTTTTCCAGATGAAACTCCATCGGCAGTACCTTTATGATGATAAATAATCTCTCCAAAAAGCTTCTTGTCAAATTTAGTTTCTACTAAATCTCTATAGTTATAACGGATCTGTGTTTTTCTCATTGTTTCAAAAACGCCTAGAAAATTAGCTCTTTTTTTTAAAAATTCAAGATAACTTCCACTACTACATCTGTCTATTACGCGCCTATTATTATTATAAATTTCTTGATAAACTGAATTATTAATAACATTTATAAGGTGATTTATTCCGTTACTACTCATATCATCCATAATTGTTGGAATTAAATAATGATCTGAAACTAATAACGCATTTTGAGTAATTATATTATTAGCTGGGGGACAGTCAAATAGAATAAAATCATATTTTTCATTAATTTTAGTATCAACAAAAAACTTTGAAAATATTGTAACTAGATCTAATTGTGAAACTTTATTGGAGAAATTTCTTATTATATCAATTTCTAAATCATCTAATCCTTTATCATACTCACTATCACGTTTTTCATACATAGTTGCAGGTATAAAATCAACATTTTCTAACACTTCACCATCATATTTTGTATAGAAATTTTTTGTAATAAGCGTATTCAAGTTAATGTTTGGATTATTATTTTCACATGTTAAGTAATCCTTGATTACTGAATTAATTGTCTGTTCTGGTTGTAAATCAGATACATTCATAGCTTTTCCTTTTGTATCTGATAAAGCTTTCATGCAAATAGTACTTAAAGAACACTGTGGATCTAAGTCAACAATAAGAACTTTGTGATTATTCAAAAAAGATAAACCCAAAGCAATATTATAAGTACTAGTAGTTTTGCCGACACCACCTTTATAATTTATAATTGAAATTACATTTGCTCCCATATTTTTACCTACCTTCTATAAATTTATAAGTATATTATATAACATATTTACAAATTTAAAAATAATAGATCTCTTTACTAGAATTGCATTATTTACGCATTTTATATGAAACTTTTCATAATTAGCTTTGTGTTCTATAATATCAAAATCCCTCTATCATCATAAACACTTCCACAACTTCCTTGATTCCTAATGGCTCTATCAAGTGCCATTATCAGAGCTACAGCACCATCAATTTTCTCTGTACTTTTTTCTTTATCAGGCTTAATATTTCCCGCTGGGTCTGTTTTAACATAAATGTTATCCATCATCCACCTAAGCACTGGGTTTCCTCCATGTGCTATTTTCTTTTCAAGTGTTAGCTTCATTAATTCCTTAGAAGATGGTGACATATCTTTGTATCCTTGTCCAAATGGTACTACTGTAAATCCCATGCCTTCAAGATTTTGTACCATTTGCACTGCTCCCCAACGGTCAAAGGCTATTTCTCTAATATTATACTTAGTATGAAGTTCTTCTATAAATGTTTCTATAAATCCATAGTGAACCACATTTCCTTCTGTGGTTTTTATAAATCCTTGTTTCTCCCACACATCATAAGGCACATGATCCCTTCTCACCCTAAGCTTTAAATTATCTTCCGGTATCCAAAAGTAAGGAATTACTATATATCTTTCCTCAGGTGTTCTTGGAGGAAAAACTAAAACAAAAGCAGTAACGTCAGTGGTACTTGAAAGGTCAAGTCCTCCATAACATTCTCTGCCTCTTAATGAATCTATATCTATATTAAAATCACACTCGTCCCACTTATCCATCTGCATCCAACGAGTAGATTGTTTTACCCATTGATTTAATCTTAACTGTCTAAATATATTTTCTTCTGCTGAGTTTTCCTTTGCACTATTATAAGCATTTCTAACCTTTTCTATATCAATAGTATGACCTAAAGATGGATTAGCTTTATACCAGTTCTTTTCATCTCCCCAATCAACATTATCATCTATACCATATATAACTGGATAAAAGGTTTTATCTATCTTTCTACCTTCAATTATGTCCTGGGCCTTTTGGTGTTGTTCAAAGCATATAGAATTTCTATCTGTACCAGCTGTAGTTATTAGGAAAAATAATGGCTGTAGTCTTGCATCTCCTGAACCTTTAGTCATTACATCAAATAACTCTCTATTGGGTTGTGCATGAAGTTCATCGAAAATAACTGAATGTACATTAAGTCCATGTTTTGTATAGGCTTCAGCTGAAAGAACCTGGTAAAAGCTATTTGTAGGTTTATATACCAGTCTTTTCATTGACATTATAGGCTTAATTCTTTTTTTAAGTGCTGGGCATTGTTCTACCATTTCAACTGCAACATCAAATACTATAGAAGCTTGTTGCCTATCAGAAGCACAACCATAAACCTCTGCTCCCCATTCATTATCTCCGCAAGTCATGAGTAGTGCTACTGCTGCTGCAAGTTCTGATTTCCCATTCTTTTTTGGAATTTCAACATATGCAGTATTATACTGACGATATCCATTTTCTTTAACATTTCCAAATATATCTTTAATAATTTTATCTTGCCACGGAAGTAAATCGAAAAGAACACCTCTCCACTGACCTTTTGTATGCTTTAAGCAATTAATGAAATTTACAGCTCTCTGTGCTTTTGCTTCATCATACATTATTTCATCTCACCCCTTAGCATCATTTCCATAGGATCTAAACAATCATTAGAACCTTTATCTGCAACAATTCTACTTCTTGAAGAAGGTGTTAGTCCAAACTGCTCACAGAACTTAATCATAATCTTAAGATAAGTTTGGGCAATAGATACCTGTGGCACTTGTTGCCAATATCCACTTGGTGTTTTTACAATTGTTCCATGTTTTGATATAAACTCTTCTGCTTCTTTCCAGCGAGCATAAGCTTCACAATATCCAGCAAAAGCAGCCATATCAACTTCTGTTAATACTCCAAGCTCTTCAAGCTGCTTAGCAACTCTTCTCCACTCCTTTTTAGCTTCAGCATCAAGCCAAGTAGGACACTTTGGTGCTTTCTTTTTAGGCTTTGGTTCAAATTCATTAAGTGCTCTTTTTCCTGGATTACCTTCAAGTTCTTTTACTGCAGTAGGTTTTGGTTTTCTTCCTCTTTGTGCCATAGATTTCACCTCCCATCTTTAAAATTTATCATAAGAAAAGAGCCTTTCGGCTCTTAACAATTTTATTTTATAACTAAATTATTTGAGAAACTATACCCCATCTATTTAGATATTTTGTAACATCTTTTTCTCCATCTCTATATTCAAGTGCTTTTTGGTCTTTGATATTAAAATAGAAATAGTAATTATTATTTTGATCTTTATCTTTATCTTTCACGTACCCTCTAAGTTCATCAGTTGTAAAAATAAAAGTATAAAACTTCTTTTGATATTCAAGATTAAAAATAAAACTATCTATATCGCTATTTAACAATTCTTCTTCATTTACTGTATGCCAACCTGATGGACATTCATCATTATAGCTCTTACTATGATAGAATTTAGCTTTTATTATTTTTCTTGAACTCTTATCTTTTATTACAATACCCCCACCCATAGACCTATTAGCCTTATCTACTAGAACATTTGGGTTATTTTCCCTGAACTTCTCTATAACATACTGCCTTGAATAATTCCTTGTTATCTTTATATCTTCATCTTCTGATTCCATATCTTTCGATATAGCATTATTATTTAACGATGTTTTATCTTCCAATTCTTCTACCTTTTCCTCTAATTCTTTCACCCTAGCAAATAATTCTAAAACTATCTTTTCATAATTCATCTAAATCTCTCCTTAAATTCTTCTTAATTTCATTATATCACCACTTTAGATAAATTCAAGATAATTTTAGATAAAATTATATTTTTATTTTATCGTTCATTTTATCTTGATTGTTTATTTGAGATAAACATTCTGAATATGCAATTTGTAGAGATTTTAAATCAATATCATTGTCCGAGTATCCTCTAGAAATCACATTGAAATAATATTCTGTAGGAGCTGCTACCATATGGGTATATTGTTTAGCCATAATATAAACCATCACAGTTTTGGGTTTACCTTTCACCTTAACTTGAACTTCCTTTTTTACATATAGATTAGGATACCCTTCATATAGATCCAATGCTGTTTCACAATCCTCAGTTATTTCCCATAAAACAATTGGTACTTCTTTGTTCTTACAAGGCTCAATATTTGCAACCCCTTTATACCTACCTCTAAAGGTTAATTTATACCCTTCAAGTGTTCCTGTACCTGCAATCTTAGCCTTTGGACATCTATGCCTCATTTGCTCTAGGTTCATATTAGAACCATAAGCTCCATATAATTTTATATTTCTAGTCATTTTATCATTTCTCCTTTATATAAATTTATTTGCCACAGAGGGCATTTCTGCCCCTTTGTAACTGTGCTTTACCTTCAAGCAACCCTTGGTCTTCTAAAGGCACAATCTCCGTCAAGTGCCCTCATGAGATGTTGTCTACAATTTTTAAATTCATCTCCTATAAGCCCTAGTCTAAGAAGCCAACACCTAAAGGTATATTTTTCATTGTCTGTATGGGTACGTTTTGCACTAGCACTCTTTTGCTTTAAGGCTTGATGGCTAATGGCTAGGCAGAAAACTATGTAACTTCTAATTTTGCCTGCGTGCATGGTCCCATTGAAAAGTCTAAATTCAATTGTTCCTTTGGTAAAAGTGCTATGCAGGTTTAGTCCATGATATCTGCTTGTATGGTAATGGCGCTCTCTATTTTCAATTCCATAACCTCTATACCAAGCATCAGCAAGTTCTTTTAACGTTTTAGGTTTTTTCTTATTAATTGTTTCTATCAAATTTTCATTAACTTTTCTGCAATATCTAACCCTTGCTGGGTCTATCTCAAGACTCTTGTAAATTAAATCCTCCTTGGCAGCCATTAGATTTACTAAGTTTTTTAAAGTGTTTGGTGTATGTTCTTTTGCTCCTATGTGTATATGGATCCCACATTGTAATCTACTTTCACTAACTGCACCTGCATGTCTAAGTTGTCTTACTAGTTCTTGAAGCTTTTCAATGTCCTCATCATACCTTAGAATTGGTGTTACTAGTTCAACACTGTAACTTCTGTCTGCTGAAACTAATCTACCTTTTTCTTTTTTCATTGTTTGAATACTTGCATCACTCATTACCTTCCATGTTCTTCCTTCTGCTGCTTTTATAAGGTATGTATCGTAACCATCATAAGTTCTTCCGATATTTCCTTCTAAAACCTTTGCAGTAATCTCTGCAGCTTTTTCTCTTGTAATTCCTGTCATTTCAATCTCTACTCCGATTGTTTGATTTTTCAATGTTTTCTCTCCTTTCAAAGTGTGTTTATTACCTTTTGGTAGTGTACATATTACCTCTGAAAGAAGTATATATCCAGTTATAATTGATAATTTCTATCAACAAAAACTCATAATTTGAACGACAATTTTTACAACTTTAAGACAAAAGAAAAACCACCTCTTGGTGGCTTGACTTTTACTTTTCAATTGCTGTGTATCTTGGGTAGTTATAACCCTCCGAATCTACTAAAATGCTTTTATTTGTTTTTGTATTTCTAACTCTTATGCACCTTAATTCTCCCTTATCGTTGTAACCTCCATCTTCTTTTGTTATCCAAGGCTGGTCTTCAAAAAAGTCTTTTGCAAATTCTTTAAACTCCTCATCACTTAATTTAATTTCTCTTGTGACTTGATATTCTGTTCCTTTTATCCCGTCTTCCTTTGATTCCTTGGTAAGTTCCTTTAGTTCCTTAAGGTTTAAAACCTTTCTTCCAAATAATGCTTTCATTGCTTTAACCTCCATGTGTGTTTTTTGTTATACTATATATCACTCTAAAGCACACATATAGCAAGTCATTTATTTAATATTGCTGATATTTTTAAAGCTAATTTTTTCTCCATCTCTTATTAAAAATACACCTTCATCAGAGTTCACTTGCTCAATATATCTTTTTACTATGACATCAGCATACTTTTCATCAAGCTCTATGGTATGGCAAATTCTATCGGTCTGCTCACAAGCTATAAGAGTTGAACCACTTCCTCCAAAAGGATCTAATACAATAGAGTTAGTTAAGCTTGAATTTGTAATAGGATAAGCTACTAAAGCAATAGGTTTCATAGTAGGATGATATTTTGATTTTGTAGGTCTATCAAAATTCCAAGTAGTTCTTTGTTTTCTATCTCCATAAAACTTATGACCTGAAGTAGGTTTCCATCCTACAAGTACAGGTTCATGGTTATATTGATAATCACAGCGGCCAAGAACCGGAGAATTTTTAATCCAAATACAGGTTTGATGACAAAAGAAACCAGCATCTTTAAAAGCTAACCTAAAGTTAACAGTTTCCCTATCAGCATGGAATACATAAATTGAACCACCATCTGCAAGACTTTCATACATACCTTTATAAGCATTAAGAAGAAATTCATAAAACTTCTTATCATCCATATTATCATTTTGAATTGTTCCAGCTGTTCCTTCATAAGCAACATTGTATGGTGGATCAGTTACAACTAAATTTGCTTTCTTATCTTCCATAAGCTTTTTATAAGTCTCAAGCTTTGTACTATCTCCACATATTAAACGATGCCTTCCTAGTATCCAAATATCACCTTGTTTTGTAATTGGTACTTCTGGTGGAGCTTCATCAAAGTTATCTTCTTTAACACCCTTTGGATGAAGTTCATTAAACAGAGCATCAATCTCTGGAGGCTCAAAACCTGTAAAAGTAGTATCATAGTCTAAAGATTGTAAATCCTGAATTAAGTCAGCAAGTAGTTCCTTATTCCATTCACCACTTATTTTATTAAGAGCAATGTTTAAAGCCTTTTCTTTAGTCTTATCAACATCAATAACTACACAATCTATTTCTTCAAATCCTAATGTCTTTAATACAGATATTCTTTGGTGACCTCCTATTACTGTCATATCCTTATTTACAATAACAGGGTCAACATATCCAAATTCATTAATACTATTTTTTATTTTCTCAAATTCACTATCTCCTGGCTTTAGTTTTTTCCTTGGATTATACCCAGCAGGCACCAGTGAATCTATTTTTAACTTTTTAAACTCCATCCTCTTCCCTCCAAAATCTATCTTTTATATAACAGTTATGGCTACAATACTTACGCTTCTTATTGCCATAAACACTGAATTCTTTTCCACAATAAGGGCACACATAATGATAAATATGTTCCTTATTTTTCTTTCTCTCAGCTTCATGCTCTTTCCACCATTTTCTCCTACAGTCATCACAACAAAATCTTCTTATTCTACCTGTGGATTTTTGTTTTAATGGATTTTCACAATAAGCACAAAGTATATTTCTTTTAACTTTTTCTTCAACATTAAGAGCAACAACACAGGAATCTCCAGAAAGACTATTACGCTTACAAAATCCTCTAACACTATCTCTAGTTAACCCTAGAAGATTAGCAATTGCTTTATACCCCATACCTTTTAATCTCAATTCTTTATTTTTTTCTTTTTCATCCCTGGTCATATAAGCTACTCCCTTCAATAAATATTTACGCAATAAAAAAAGCAACCACAACTCTTTGCAGTTACTTAATTTGCAGTTCTTATTTTGAGATTTTTTAGTACCCCCCTTAGTTAATTCTGCGAAAATTCACACGTGACTGGGTGGCGGTCGTCAGCTCGTCCTTCATTTAAGATTTGATACCCCCCTAGTACAATTATACCTATAATACTTCTTGTATAAATGTTACATATATAATATAATTAATTTAAGACGTCTATTTTGGCATGCACTTGGTCACTGGTTCAAATCCAGTTCTCATATTATATTCCCAATACTTCTGTTATCCTCATTGTATTTGACTTCAACTGTTTTATTATTACAAGGAGGGATGCTTATGAAATTTATAGGCAGTATGTTTTACATTTTTGTTTCTATGGGAATTAATGAGATAGCTCAGAAGGTAGAGCAAGTGCTTTCCAAAGTAGACGTCATATTTTTTAATATTTATAAATTACCAATCTATCTTCAGTCATTGTCTTTGTATCATGACACCTCTTACAAAGTGGCTGCCAATTGCTCTCGTCCCAAAACAATACCTTGTCACCTCTATGTGGTTTAATATGATCTACAACAGTTGCTTTAGTAAGCTTACCTTTTCCCTTGCATCTAACACACAGAGGATTAGCTTTTAAAAATCTTTTTCTAGCTATTCTCCATCTGCTATCATAACCTCTGCTTGACGCATCAGCTCTATCATTTGCATAAAGTTTTTTATGTTCTTCACAATAGTTTTTTTCTGTAAGTTTAGGACAGTTAATATATTTACAATGGTTTAATGGTTTTCTTGGCATTTTATTCACCCACATACATGCAAGAAAAGCACCAGCAGTTTTATGGAAGATGCTTTTATCTTTATTTTCTATAATATTATAATAACATATGTTAAACGGACAAAACGGTCAAATTTTATTAAATTATTTATTTTCATAAATTTGTTATAATTCCCAACAATTAATTTTTCCAATAATTTTGTAATTATATTTATCGATTTATATCCTTCTGTTGAAATATATCAATCGATAGCAATATTATAGTAACAAAATTAAAGATCCATGAATTAATCTTATAAAATGGGCAAAAAATAATGCATGTAAAAAGTAATATTATTTTTGTTTTTGGTAAAATAGTTTTCAATTTAAATGCTATATTATTTTTAGTTTTCTTATTTTCAGCCTTATTTTCTAATTCAAGATACTTATTATATATACATCCTTCTTGTACTAATAATTTATTCTCTGAAATATAACATTGAATTATATAGTCGCATAATTCTGCAAATCCTTCTTTATCTTTATAAACAAAACTATTTGCCAAACCATTATGACTATTTTCTTGAAGAATCCTATGCAATGAATTTATAATTGTAACTTTATTACTATCTTTATAATCATTGTATAAATATTTCATTCTAATTATAGAGAATATAATATCTATTAAATCATAATATAAAAAATTAGAATTTATATTATTTTTCTTTATTAACTCAATATACTCCATTATATCTACATTTAAAAGAATTTTTCGATCTCTCTCTGAATAAAATAAAATAATCAAAGGTATAATTATTCCTAACATCATAAAAACACCTAAAATAATTCTAATATTTTGCCAACTTGTACTAAAACTATAGAATATTATAGATATGACTAATATTACACATGAAATAATTGCAATAATTGAACAAGGTATTATTGTTATTGTTTTTATTAAAGAATATTTCTTCAATAACTTTTTATTATCCATTCTAAAGAACCTACCTTTTATTATATTAATTTTAATATTTTTGTATTTAGTGTGTATAATCTGTATTACACGTCAGATTTTATCATATAAGATTAATATTATCAAATCGTCACTTTTTCATTTTTAAGAATCTCTCATGTGATTTTCTTACACTCTCTCCTGATGCATATGGACTAATACTTGCTGCTACCTGCTCCCAACTTAAACCATTAATATATCTTAAACTTAAAATCATCCTCATCTCACTGTCCTCAATACTTTCTATATATCTATTTAGTCTATTAAGTTCATAGAAACATTTCTTTAAGTTTAAATCTAATAACTCCTTGAGATCTGCAATCTCTGCTGCATATTTACCAACTTTATCTGAAATATCTGTAGCATGTGGCATACCTGTTATTCTTGAAGTGGAAGAAGTTGCAATACACTCTAACTCTGTTATTCTATCTTTCAAATGCTCTATTTCTCTGTTTAAATAATATAACTGGGATAGTTCTTGTTTAGTCATTAATTGCACCTCCACATACTAGCCTGCTAAATTAGTTAAACTTATACTCACTGCTAAAATTTTATTAAGTTTTTTACTATCTTCTTCATTTAGATGACCAAGTACATCTAAAATTTGATTCTTTGATATAGTTAATACTTGCTCTGCTAATACTGTACTATCACATTTTAAACAACAATAATTTTTAGCTTGTAATTCATGGTGTGTTGGGAGTACCTTTTTAATTTTACCTGTTATAGGCACTACTATAGTTGTAGTTGAATATTTATTACCTATGTTATTTTGAATTACTACTGCTGGTCTTATTCCTTTTTGAACAGAACCTTGTGTTTCCCCAAAGTCAACCATTATTATGCTATTTCTATAAATCTTCATTACTAACCCCTCCAACCCTTGCTTTTACTGCATTTATTAAATCTAATTGTACTTTTTCTTTTCTCTTTAAAGCTTTTATAATGTCTTCATCAATTGTTCCTTTAGTAATAATATGGTGTATAACTACTGTTTCTGTTTGTCCCTGTCTCCATAGTCTTGCATTAGTTTGCTGATAAAGTTCTAAACTCCAAGTAAGCCCAAACCATATAAGAGTTGAACCTCCTGCTTGAAGATTTAGTCCATGTCCTGCTGATGCAGGATGTATTAAAGCTACTTGAAGTTCACCGTTATTCCATCTGCGGATACTATCTTCTTTTGTTAATCGTGCATAATCAACTTTTAACGCTTCCAGCCTTTTTATAATTCTTTCAAGGTCATGCTGGAACCAATATGCAACCAAGATTGGATTTCCATTTGCAGCTTCGATAATATCTTCTAGGGCATCTAGCTTCCTATCATGTATATGACCAATTTGCTGATTATCCAAATACACTGCACCATTTGCCATTTGGCATAATTTATTTGAAAGCACCGCTGCATTTGCTGCAGTAATCTCATCTTCACCAATATAGGGAATCACCAGATCCTTTTTCATATCTTCGTAATACCGCTCTTCCTTTTCATCCATATACACCGGGTAGCTGTTGTTAATAAGTTCTGGCATTTTCAAATGGTCCATTGCTTTCATGGAGATTGTGATATCCGATATTTTTTCGTAAATTCTTTCTTCAGCTCCAGTCAGTAACTTATAGTTATAAACAACATGTCCGTTCATACGATCGGGCCTAAAGTAATTACTTCGGTACTGTGTAATAAATCTTCCAAGGCGCTCTCCCATATCTAGCACCTTAAATTCTGCAAACAAATCCATCAGTCCATTGGAAGAAGGCGTACCTGTAAGACCTACCACTCTTTTTACCTTCGGTCGTACTTTCATGAATGCTTTAAAGCGCTTGCTGCTCCAGTTCTTAAAAGATGATAACTCATCAATTACAACCATATCATAATCAAAAGGAGCTCCGCTTTTTTCAATCAGCCACTGTAGATTTTCGCGGTTAATCAGATAAATATCTGCATCCTTTTTTATTCCAGCAAGACGTTCTTTTTCTGTACCAAGAATCTTAGAATAACGCAGGTGCTTCAAATGGTCCCACTGCTTTATCTCATCACTCCATACAGTGCTGGCAACACGTAGTGGTGCAACAATCAACACCTTGCTAATATTGAATCTGTCATACATTAAATCTTCGATGGCGGTAAGGGTAATTGAAGTTTTACCCATACCCATCGCAAGAATGACTGCTGCTACCGGATGTTCCTTTATATATTCAATTGCAAACTTCTGATAATCATGTGGATTGTATTTCATCAAGTATTCCTCCGATTTGCTCTATTTGGTCTAGGACGTAAACATGAAATCCTAGACACTTTAACAATTTATGTCTAGATATTTGAAGCGGGCGTGGCTTTTCACCAGGGGATTTTACTTCCACCAAGCCAAACTTTCGTCCGGGCATAAATACCAATCTATCTGGCATGCCTGAGTAACCTTGGGCCACCCATTTAGGACAGATGCCACCACGCTTTTTCACTTCAGAAACTAACTTCTGTTCAATGTTTTCCTCTCGCATGGTACCCTCCCATCAAATTCAATTGTGTAGGTCTATGAATGTCTTTTCATAAAACCCCTTTAGAACTATTTTTTATCTATAAATCTTGCTATAGGGACTTTTTATATATGAGGTACATAGACCTACACAAAAGGAATAAATGCAAGTCAATGTAGGTTATTTCTGAAAATTTGCGTTGTATTCTTATGAAACAAACTACAACGACCTACACTGTTAATCCAAGAAGTCTTGTCCTTCTTTTAATTTCAATCCATTAACCTGCACGCCTTTTGCACCTCTGCGTCTTTCATAACCAGCCTTATCCATCGCTGAGTAAAAATCAGAGGTTGAACGTATGAATTCACCGTTTTGCATGCAGTGGGCACGATAGGCCTGATACACTTCACCGGACTTTTCCATATATGATGGGTCGAGCTCACAACATTCATTTATAAACTTCCCAAGCCAGTCGTTATCCTCGCGGTATGCTTTTATCGCATCCTTCACAACACTTGGAAGCTCCGTCTTAAAATTTGCTGCGATTGCTTTTTCAGCGCCTTCAATTATCCAACTCATAATGCTCGGACCGGCGTGTTCAAATAAGTAGTCTGCAAAATTTTTGATGTCGCTTTTACCGATAATCTTGGCATTAAACGGAATGACAATTAAACGTCTCCAGATACCATCATCATTGGCCCCAACCTTTGGCAGGTGGTTGGTATAAAGTACAAGTGTATGCGAAGGCACAAACTTAAAAGGATCCTTATACTTTTTCTCAGCCTGAATTTCATCAGTTGATGAAAGCTGCTTTACCACACCGGTATTTAGGCGAGTTCCTTCTTCCATTTCTGATGCGATGATAAGTCTCTTTCCCTTAAGCTCGGCCATTTCAGGCTTTATATTGCGTTTGCAGTTCATAGTGAGGGCTTCCGCAGAAATCTTTCCACTATAGCTACCAAGGATACGTGAGATTGTATTCCAGAAGGTAGACTTACCATTAGCACCGCCGCCATAAGCAATAATCATGTGCTCCTGATATACTTTTCCGATTGACGCCATTCCAACAACCTGCTGCACGTAATCAATAAGCTCTTGGTCTTTACAAAAGATTAAATTTAAGGTATCCAGCCATAACTGTTTACCTTCCTCTCCTGGAGAGCAGGTAGTTATCTTGGTAATTAAGTCATGCGGATCATGTGGCTGCTCACCAGCAAGTCCTTTTTTTAGGTTGTATGTTGCTACTGGTGTATTTAAGAGGATCTCATCCTTATCTAAATCCGATACTGAAATAGACAGCATTGGCTTGGCAGTATTTGCTGTTGCCATAATAAACTTATAATCACGACGCTTTAATACGAATTTTAAATAAGTCTGGGCGCCAATAAACCTAAAATATGGTCCCATCTGATTACCTGATACTTCTTTTGAGAGTGTAGCTCCACCAGCTTTTACGATTTCTTCAGGAACCCCAGCACCAATTAGTGCTTCAGTTGCCTTTTGAAGTTCATCCTGAGCATCCGCCAGCTGCAAATCTAAAAACTCCTCAACTGCACCGATAGCTAACTGTTTATCCTCCTGCCAGCAATCTCCGTCATAACGAAGATAGTCCGTAGCATTGGTATATTTCAGTTCATTTCCATACTCACGCACCAGCACTTTGGCTTCTCCAATATCAGAGTAATCCTCTGGTTTCAAAGAAGAACCTTCAAAATCTGCATTGTACTCTTCAGGTGGAACATATCCATCCTGACTTACGACCTTCTTATTAAAGAAACGAACTGCGCTGGCCCAAATGGTATCTAGCTCCTCATCTGGCAGTGGTGGATCACATTTCTTTGCGTGTTCCAAAAATGCGTCACGAGCTTTTTCTGTAATTCCGTAACGTTTTAGCACTCTTCCCGCAAAGCGAGACATGGTATTGTTGCGGCTTCCTTCTAAAATAGGACCACTTGATGAAGTATCCTCTTCATCAAAATCCGCCTCCGGTTCCACCAAGTCATCTACTGTTAGCCAGCCTTCATACCAAACAACATCATCACTTTCTGCACCAAATAGGAATCTGGCTGCATCCAGTGCGTTATCGTCAAAGAAAGTATATTTCTTTTGAAGTGAAACCTTCATAGCACCATAGGCATTTGCATTACTGCACTCCTCAATAGGAAAATAAATATGGTACTTCGGTCTTGCAGTTTTTCCTTCTTTTGAAATCATGTGGTGGCGGCTTGTCGTGAGCACGTAGTCCACATCTTCAAAAAGAGATTCAATTTTTTCTGCTGTAATCCAATCTGCCGGATTTTCCGAATGGTCATTATCAATATCCATAACCATACAATCTGAGCTTATAAAATTATCAATGCTTCTGTAATTCTCTTTGTACATTGCGCATACGTGGTCGGCCCTTACTGCTTTTTGCATCTCCTTTGCACATGTGACATGCATCTGATTGGGATAACTGCAATTTGCTTTATTGCCGGCACAGTTTGCTGTAAATAATGTTAGTTGCATCTCTTATGCCTCCACTAAATCTTCCGTAAAATAACGGATTGTCATGTTCTTCTTTTTTGCTTTGTTAATCTCTACTTGCATACCTTCCGATATCACATCACCAAAGGCCCAAAGTTCATCGCATTTTCCCAGAAAGACCATATCTATAAACATAGCAAGTTCACGTTCTGTATCCTCCCTCATGTACAAAGGCAACAAAAGGTGCGGTGCAAATGCTATAGCTCCTGCATCAACTGCAAATCTACTGTACTTCTTGGCTTTTTCTGTATTACCTTTGATATCACCAGAGAACGGTGAACAGATATATACGAGCGGTTGATACTTTCTCGCTTCATTTTCTATCTGTGTAAGCGCCTGGTATGCTGTTGGATCTGCATAGCCTTCCTGATTTTTAAAACTTATCCCATAAAACTTCACCTCGTTTCTATAGAAAGTAAGAAGATAAACTCCTTCTAACTTCCTAAGTACAGGTGGTGAAACTTTTTCCGGTCCAAATAAATTTTTTTCAAAAAACCATTTTACATTGAAAGCACTGCATGTTATATTGTTATCATAGAGCAGTGCTCTTAATGTAATGAATTATACGGAGGTGCGTTATGCCAACAATCAGATTTGCATTAAACGAAGAATATTATCAAAAACTGAAGCAAATGGCTGAATATGAAAATTTGAGTATTCAGGATTATATTCGCAATACTCTATTCCAAATAAACACCATCTTCACACCTGAAGAGGCTGTAAAAAGAATCCAGCAAGGAGATTTCAAAAACAAAGAGTTCACTCTCCCCGATGTATATGGCGATGAGTGGACAATCGAACGTGGACCAGCTGGCGTCTTTGGAAAAAACTTCTATAACTACATCGAAGATAATCCAGACCTAGGAATCGAATTTGTAAATATGGGTAAATACGGACGCAGAGCCACTTACAAATTAAAATAAGGAGGGAACAACAATGAGTAACAAGATGATAAGAAGAATCATTCGTAAGTACATCAAACGATTTGGAAAACAAGATACGCGATTCATTATCGCTACATTTGCTAATGCTTTTAGTACAACTAAGCAAAGAATCTCAGGCAATATTAGTTGTATGAAATGTATAGACGGAACCATAAATATACTTCCAAATAAACCTCATAGCATTATGTATTAATAAACCTTTAGGGGCCGGAACTTGCTGGTCCTTTTCTTTGTATTCATCAAAAATAATCCGAGCTGCTATCGCTTCCTTATATAAGCGAAAACAGACTCGGACTTTTTTTATTTGTCACCGGAAAACTGCTCCTCCAATCTACTTAGAAAGGTGTAAGAGATGAAAACAAGAAATCTGGTCCACAAAAAATTCAAGAAAATTTTCTATGAAACCGGAAAATAATCTCTCAAACCTACTTAGGAAGTTAGAAAGGAACAAAGCCTTTCGGAAATGGAGGTGCTGCAGATGCAGGCAGACATGAATGACAATAGTCAGTTTGATGATGCTACCGACGAGGAGCTTATCGATGTACTTATCGCAATCAGTGTTGTATCAAAAAGACTGGCTACTAAGCTCAGACAACAAAATGTGAAAAAGGAGGAAAATCCAAGTGAGTAAGATGAGTGAATTATCAATGGTAATCGACGAAATGATTAGCTGCGGAGAAGGAATACTGAAGGCTGTTCAAGATTTAACAGTCTGTGGCGAAGGTATGATTAAAGCTGCTAAACAACTAAAGGATATGTTTTCTACAGAGAATCTACCCGAACCAAAAGCTGTAACCATGACTAAAACAAAAGCACTTCCTGTAATAGAGGAACAGTCTAAAATGAAGACCTACTCTAAGGAGGACGTACGTGGTATCTTATCTGGAAAATCAGCAAGTGGTTATGGTAAAGAAGTAAAATCCTTACTTTCAAAGTATGGAGCTGATAAGTTAAGTGCCTTAGAACCAGAAAATTATGCAGCTGTTGTAGCTGAAGCGGAGGTAATTGGAAATGGCTAAACATGCTTTCTTATCTGCTTCCGCTAGCCATAGGTGGATAAACTGTCCGCCTAGCGCAAAGCTATGTGAAGCACTTCCGGATCATACCTCGACCTATGCACAAGAAGGTACCGACTGTCATGAATTATGTGCCTACCTTGTAGAGAAAGCGCTAGGACGAGATGTGAAAGACCCAACGCCAAACCTCTCCTACTATAATGCAGAAATGCAAAATTGTGCAGAGGAATATTGTAACTTTGTTATGGAGCAGCTGCAGGAAGCGAAATCTCACTGCAAATATCCACAAGTTATTGTAGAGCAAAAGCTGGACTTCTCTCGTTTTGTTGAGAACGGATTTGGAACCGGTGACTGCGTCATTGTTGCAGATGATGTTCTTCATATAATCGACTACAAACATGGTCTTGGGGTACTTGTAGAAGCGGAAAACAATTCACAACTTTTCTGCTATGCCATCGGTGCTTTAGAAATCTTTGATAGTCTCTATGATATCAACGAAGTAAAAATGAGTATCTTCCAACCACGTAGAAACAACGTCGATACCTTTGCTATTAATAAAGACGAGCTTTTAACTTGGGCCAATGAAGTCCTTGCACCAACAGCAAAACTTGCCTATGAAGGCAAAGGTGAATTTAATGCAGGTGACCACTGCCAATTTTGCAAAGTAAAAGCTACCTGCCGCAAACGTGCAGAACATAATCTGGCTCTTGCAAAATATGACTTTGAAATGCCTGCGACCTTGGATGATATTGAAATAGCAGCAATTCTACCAAAGATTGACCAGTTAATTTCCTGGGGTAACGACATCAAGGATTATGCACTGCAACAGGCACAATCTGGAACTCATTATGAAGGATTCAAAGTTGTTGAAGGCCGTAGCAATCGCAAATATACAGACGAAGTTGTAGTTGCCGAATCTATTACTAAAGCTGGCTTCGCTCCTTATGAAAAGAAAGTTCTTGGCGTTACTGCTATGACTACACTTCTTGGTAAAAAACGTTTCGAAGAGCTACTGGGCGAGCTCATATATAAACCGCCTGGGAAACCTGCTCTCGTACCAGAATCTGATAAAAGACCGGTTATGAATACAGCACAAAATGATTTCAATGAAAATTTTAAGGAGGAAATATAATATGACAAAGATTCAAAACCTTACAAAAGTAATCACAGGAGTAAATACACGTTGGAGCTATGCAAATGTCTGGGATGCAAAATCCATTAACGGAGGAGCCCCTAAATACAGCGTATCTCTTATTATTCCAAAATCAGATACTACAACTGTTGCAAAAATCAATGCTGCTATAGAAGCTGCATACGAAGAAGGCAAGTCTAAGCTTAAAGGTAACGGAAAGAGCGTACCTTCACTTTCCATTATCAAAATCCCTATGAGAGATGGTGATATTGAAAGACCCGATGACCCTGCTTACGCAAACAGCTACTTCATCAACGCCAACTCTGCTTCTGCACCTGGTATTGTTGACGCTGACCGCAATCCAATCATGGAACGTTCCGAAGTTTATAGCGGCGTTTATGGTAGAGCTTCTATTAACCTTTACGCTTTTAACAGCAATGGTAATAAAGGAATTGCATGCGGTCTTAACAATCTTCAAAAGATTCGTGATGGAGAACCTCTTGGCGGTAAGTCTAGAGCTGAAGATGACTTCGTATCTGATGCAGATGAGGATTTCTTAAGCTAATTCAAAGTATTCAATGACAATTATGCAGGTGGCCAAGCTGCCATCTGCGAAAATATAAGAAAGTGAGGACAATAATATGGCAAATTTACTTCTTAAAATCGGCGCATTTGCATGGTTAGTGCTTGTATTTATCGGCTTTGGATATATGTTTTATACAAGCATCAGGGATGACTACAGACGTGAAAAAGAAAGAAAAAAAGCTCTTAAAAAAGCTAACAACAACTAACATACTTGGCGGTAGCGCTATTGCTGCTGCCACATTTTTATATAAGGAGACAATCACATGGAAATCAAAGAACTCTCAATTGATTTAGAAACATATTCTGATGTGGATATAAAAAAATCTGGGGTATACAAATACTCCGAATCAAATAATTTTGAAATATTATTATTTGCAGTGTCAGTTAACTCTGCACCTGTAACCGTTTATGATTTGGCTTCTGGTGAAAGGTTGCCTCAAGAAATCATTGCTGCTATTGTTGACGACAACGTAATCAAATGGGCCTTCGATGCTTCCTTTGAACGTATCTGTTTATCTAACTGGTTAAGAAGGCACTGCCCTAAATATTTCAGAAGCTACAGCATACCAGAGGATACCGTTACAAATTACCTGAACCCTTCATCATGGCGCTGCACTCTTGTTTGGTCCGCTTATATGGGATTACCACTTTCACTGGATGGTGTTGGTGCTGTACTTGGTTTAGAAGAACAGAAAATGAAAGAAGGTAAAGACCTTATCCGTTACTTCTGTATTCCATGCAAACCTACAAAAACAAATGGTGGTAGGACTCGTAACCTTCCACAACACGCACCTGATAAGTGGGAGCTTTTTAAATCCTATAACATTCGTGACGTTGAAGTAGAAATATCTATAAAACAAAAGCTCGCCAAGTTTCCAGTACCAGAATTTATCTGGGAGGAATATCACCTAGATCAAGAAATAAACGACCGCGGGATAGCAATTGATATGGATGTGGTTACTCATGCGATTGCATTTGATGAACGTTCCAAGGGTGAAATTGCAGAACTAATGAAAAATATTACAGACCTTGACAATCCAAACTCAGTCATGCAAATGAAACAGTGGCTTTCTGATAACGGTATAGAAACTGATACTCTTGGCAAAAAGGCTGTTGCAGAAATGATTAAAACAGCACCTGATACCTTAGCCCAAGTATTATCCCTTCGTCAGCAACTTGCTAAAAGTAGCGTTAAAAAATACCAAGCTATGAAAAATGCTATTTGCTTAGATGGTCGCGCACGTGGGATGTTCATGTTCTATGGTGCTAATCGCACCGGACGCTGGGCAGGGCGTATCATCCAGTTACAGAATCTACCTCAAAATCATATGTCTGACTTAGAGCAGGCGAGAGATCTGGTGCGAAGCGGCGACTACAACATGCTGGAAACTTTATATGATGATATTCCTGACACTTTATCTCAGTTAATACGAACTGCTTTTGTTGCAAAATCAGGATATAAATTTATCGTTAGTGACTTTTCATCAATCGAAGCCAGAGTACTTTCACATCTAGCTGGGGAAACCTGGCGTGCTAATATCTTCAGTGGAGGAAAAGATATCTATTGCGCCAGTGCTAGTCAGATGTTTCATGTTCCTGTTGAGAAGCATGGTGTTAATTCGCACCTTCGACAAAAAGGTAAAATTGCTGAATTGGCGCTTGGATATGGTGGCAGTGTTGGTGCTTTAAGAGCGATGGGTGCTCCTGAAATGGGTCTAGCTGAAAATGAGCTTCAACCGCTGGTAGATGCATGGCGTACATCTAACCCTAATATCGTACAGTTCTGGTGGGCAGTCGATTCCGCTGTAAAAATTGCTATTAAAACAAGAAGCCTTACAGAAACTCATGGTATTAAGTTCAAATACAAAAGCGGTATGTTATTTATCCACCTTCCTTCTGGTAGAAATCTCTGCTATGTAAAACCCAAGATAGGCGAGAATATGTTTGGTGGTGAGTCTGTAACATATGAAGGTATCGGCGTCACAAAAAAATGGGAACGCCTAGAGAGCTATGGCCCGAAGTTTGTGGAGAATATTGTCCAAGCGCTCAGCCGTGATATTTTGATGAATGTAATCCGTACACTCTCTGACTGTTTTATTGTAGGGCATGTTCATGATGAACTAATTATAGAATGTAGCAAAAGCACTGACCTCAACTCCATCTGTGACCAAATGGGAAAAAGCCCTTCTTGGATGCCTGATATCTTACTCAAGGCCGATGGGTACGAAAGTAAGTTTTATAAGAAAGATTAAGAAAAAAGGCAACAACATCGATTAAATGAACCGGTGCTGTTGCCTTCATTTTTACTTATAGAATAACTCTTTTGCTAATTTCTGCGCTCTTTTTATATCTTCGTATCCTTGAGATTTCCCCAGATGCAACTTTGCCATGATTTCACTCTTATCGAAATCTTGGGCTATTAATTCTAAGATACGTCCGTATTTTGAATTTTTCTGACATGCTTCAGTAATAAGGTCCTTAATCACCATACCTAAAAAAGCAGTATCTTCTAGGGCCGTAGTTCTTGTAGGATCCTTACCTTTTCCATCTTCACCCAGCATATCATCAAGCATCTTATCTAAGGAAAGGTCATCAGCCTGCTCTGCATACTGATTTAAAAACTCATGTACCTGACGATTAAAAATTTTCATGGCGTTGTCTTTTCCATCTTCTGTAACATGGGTAAATGCTACAAGAACCTTCTTACCATGAAAATTCCACGTCTCTAGGTTGTCCTTATTCATCTTAAAATGCTTCACCATTTTCCAGTCAACCACGAATGGTACAAGAACCTCCCCAGGTTTACAAGAAATGTCGTTATAAGGTTTGCGGTTACTAAAATCTTTGTAATACTTGTCTGTTTTTTTCATGTGATTTCCTCCATTGATTTTCTGCGGAGGAAACCGCATGACTAAGACAGTAAAGCTCTAAAAAAGACGCACTCGACCACCCCAGCTGAGTAACCTCCGCTTGGTTATGTGGTCAGCACGCCTTAAAGAACTGACATATATTTAGTTGTCCATCATCGATGCGTTAAGGCAGGTGTTCATGACGCACCTCACATCTTTGACGTAAGTCTTTTTATGTCGTACTCAGGACAATTATTATTTTAAAGCTGGTTCCTTGGCATATTCCAATACCGTCGATGCACTCTTTTATTCTTTGGCTTCACAAAAATATTCCTTTTGGAATAATTTCAAATGTGATAAACTAAAAGAAAAAACTGTACTGAAAGGATTGATAAAGTTGTCTAACGGAATAAAGCGTATAGAAATTGCTCGTATGCTTGAATTAACAAAGGGTATGACTCAAAAAGAAATTGAAGAGAAAACTGGTATATCACAACCCTCATACAGCAAAATCATCAATAATCAGCAAAGGCTCTCAGCTGATAATTTACTTAAACTCGCAGACGCCTTTGATGTTTCTGCTGACTGGATACTTGGTCGCACTAATGAGAAGACTGCCCCAACAGTACACTCCTCGGATAATGAAATAACATATGGTGATATCTTCAAGGTGCTTTCATTTCTTCTTTACCAGCATGGAATTCAGGCCATTCCGGAATCATTTATAGATATTCATGGAAATAACGTTACCTTATCCAACACACAGTCGTTGCTTATGAACGACAAAATCATAGGTTCAATTATCAGCGTCTGGGGCGGAACGGTTACTGCACCCACAAATGTTTACACAACGTGGTGCGAAGACTGCATCGAGAAGTATTCACAAATTCCTTACTTTGGATGGGATTCTGCAATTCAAGGCGCTTACAATCATTACTTTGGCGCTGCATCTGTTTCTCCTGAATCACTCAAGGATTTCCATGATCACATCCTGGATATTTTCAAAGAAATCCGCTCTGAAAATGACACTGTCAAATAGGTGGGTTTTGTTTCATATATCTTCTCTTGCTTCTTGTCTATAGTTTACTGCAAAGTGCTTTTTTGCCCGATGAAGGAACTTCAACACCTAATCCCCATATGAACTTCATTTTTTGCGCAAAAAAATAAGGAGTAGCACATATTTTCATATGCGCTGCTCCTTATTTCATTATATGACTTGTGAAAATAACAAAATCGTTATAATCACCGATGAATAATGTTCATCAAAAAAAATTTTAGACCGGATAAAAAATCCGGCCTAAAGGAAAACTCTTAACTTATAATGGCGGTTGATGGATAAGATACTCTAAATTCTGCTCTTTCAGTTCATCAAATACATCACCATAATCTGTAGCCCATTTAAGATGTAATAAAATATCATAGGCTTCATTATCTGCACCTATTTTTCCCGGTGAAGTCATATTCAAGCTCAAATCTGCCAATTGTATCATTTTATCACTGACCCTATATGGAATATGTATTCCAAGACACGCAGTAACTACATTTACCTTGGTAAGATTTTCACCCTTTTTCATGTTGCTAATAGTTCTAATATCCAAACCTGTGACACTCTTCAAAAGTCTACCTGAGAAATTACAAATATGCTTATCCATCAACTTTGTTAGGGCATCTCCAAACTCTGCACCATCAATTGCCTTAAGCATTTCTCTGGACATTTCATTTACAAGGCCATATTGATTAAGCAGATCTTCGCTAATCGAATCGTTATAGTTGAATGTGACATCTGCTTTTGCATCTGGAAGTTTTACATAGTGTAATTTCCCGTCATTTTCGTCCACGATAAACTGAAGGAAACACTCATTCTCATGGGTTTTTGCATATTCTGTTAATTCCAGTTTTCCTTCGTCAGTTCGCTTGATATATTGAGAAGAAGCTAAACAAACTTTATCATCTACATAAGCAAAACAATCTGTTTTTACTGCACTCGCAACAGCTTTGCTTTCTGAATACCAGTTTTGCAGTGTTTTACTTTTTACCGTTGAAACTATCTTTTTTCCAACATAATCATTTTCTGTAAGAACAACTCCAACATTTGGTACGTCCGATTCTGATCCTTTATCCTTTGGCTGCGTAGGCATTTCTTCGTCACTAACATTTAGGTATGGATCTTGTCCTCCACTTAACAAGAAGAAACGGAGATACTCTTCACTATATAATGTTAATCTAAGTTCAACATACTCATTTCGGAGAACAAGCTTAAAAAACTTTCTAGCTTTAATCTTATTTACCGAATTTTTAAGTTCTGTAAATTTACCATAATTATCAAGAGTGCTACTATTAACTTTTCTCTCCAATAGTTCACGAAGAAGATTAAAGCTACAACCTACTCTCCTAACAACACGATTAATTCTGGCATATTCGTCTGCCTTCATGTAATCTGCAATATACTGCCTGAAAGTTTTTCCAGGAACTAAATAAGCTTTTCCATTCTCTACAGCATGTACAAATCGTTCAGCGTAGCGTTGTTCTTCTTGAGATAGCATGGAAAAAGATCTATGTAGTTCTTTTAATGCCGCAGCCACAATTTCAGGGTCGGTATCGCCCTGTATCAATGTGACATACTTATCAAAATTGGAATTCATATAGTTAGCGTCAATTTTACCAGTATCATATTCAGTGATATGAATATCCACCTCGTATGGAACATCTCCGCCTCGGCCTCCGCCACTGCCTCTTGAAAGTTCTTTGTATCTGGCAAGGAGGGTCAAATATGTCATCTCATCAAGTGCTACTTCAATAGCATCCTCAACCTGATTCTCATCTGGATAAAATTTTCTAGACCATACAAATCCCTGAATCAATGCAGCTTCCAAATGCGTTACAAACAATTTAAAATCTTTAGCAAATTTTGCTATTGTAGCTGAATCCTCTGGTAACTTTTCATAGCTCTCAATACCAGCATTTTTGAAGAGCTGCTCAATACCCAAATACAGAGTATTCATATGTCTGAGGTTGTTTGGGAGCTTGTCTACAAAAAGTCCAGTAGGAACATCTCCTGAATAAGCTTTTACTGCTGCTTCAATATTCTTCTCCATAGTGTTAGGACGTCGGTAGTATTTTATGATTCCGAAAGGTTTCTCTGCCATATCATAAAGACGGTTGGTTCTAGAAAATGCCTGGATAAGATTCTCGTATTCCATGACTTTATCCAGATATAATGTATTCACCCACTTAGAATCAAAGCCAGTTAACATTTGATTTACAACAATCAAAATATCAATTTGCTCATCTTTGCCTAAGCGTTCATAAGGCTTTTTATGTGACATGCGCAAACTAATATCTTTACGAAATTTATCGTATGAAGCAATGGAAAAAGATTGAGAGAACTTACTGTTATAGGCATCCAACATTTCTACAATGCCATCTTCCTTTTCCAGAGAGCCACCACCCTCGTTATCAATTGACGGCTCGAACATAGCCGTAATCGTTAGTTCTGACATTTCCTTTACCATCAGACGATAGTACTCTACTGCTTCTGTAATACTGCTGGTTGCAAAAATAGCATGAAATTGTCTGTCTCGGCTGTAAAGGGGCCATTTCTTTTTAATATCAGTAATAATTCCCATCTTATATTCAGGTGTTTGATACTGCTCGTTTGGAATGTAATCCTCTATACCACTGATCCATTTACCATTAACAAGCTCTCCGTACATTTTCACCTGTGATGAATCCATATATTTGAGAAACATTTTCTTCTTTTTGGGGTCACTCATGGCTTCCTGCTGAGAAAATGCTTTTGCTTTTTCTAATGCAATTTGTTCCCTCAAATCGTTGTCATCATAGATACGAACAAGGTATGGATCAAACCCAAGTACATTCTTGTCTCTTATTCCATCTCCTAAAGTATATCTATGAATTTCATCTCCAAAAATAGTAGGTGTGGTACTGTCTTTCTTCGCATTTAAATCCTGTATTGGTGTTCCGGTGAAACCAAAAATAATAGCATTCTTAAAGGTATTCTTAATGTCAATCAGCATATCTCCGAATGTAGAACGATGACATTCATCAATAATGATAACCATGCGCTTACGCTGGATTGCTTTGAGGTCTGCATCATTTAATCCAGAATCCTCAGCAGTAATATTACTGAGTTTCTGAATAGAGGTAACAATTAGCGTATTATCAAGATCATCACTTTTCAATTTAGAAGTCAGAATCGTCGTATTTTCAGTTGCCTGTACTGATTCACTTTCAGATGCAAAAGAACGGTATTCTTTTAAGGATTGAATACCTAGTTCTTTACGGTCAACCAAGAATACTACCTTCTCTGCATCATGGTTACTGGCAATAAGCTGCGCCGCCTTAAAGCTGGTCATAGTTTTACCACTGCCCGTTGTATGCCAAATATGGCCTCCCAACTGGTTACCGTCATCCCAGTGGCTTTTCTTATCTGCCACAATGTCAGCAATGCCTACAGCAGCATAATACTGATAGCTTCGCATTACCTTAAGAATTCCATCATCAGTATCTGCAATCGTATAAAAACCGATTAACTTGTGTGCCATAGGTATATACAAAAACCTTTGCATGAAAGTATGCCAATCATTGATGGGATTATTATTAACGTCAGCCCAATGAAAGTAGAACGCCTTATTAAACATGCCACCTTCACCCGGATTGGCAAAATAAACTGATTCCTTTGGCTGCATTGCCACAAAAATCTGAACCATTGAAAAAATTCCACGGAATACACCTTCGTGGGAATATTTCTCTATCTGGTTATACGCTTCGCTGACCGGTATACCACTGCGTTTTAATTCTAGGTGGATTACTGGCATACCATTGATAAGCAACATTAAATCTCCTCGTCTATTGTTAAGAATAGGCGACTTGGTCTTAAATTGTGGCTGTTGTACAATTTGGTATCGGCTTTGGCCTAAAGCAATTTCTTGACGGTCATAAATTTTCAAACTAACTTCTTTTCCAAGATGTAGTTGATCTTCTGGGTTATCGCGAGTGATTGAAATACTTCTACCGTTGATAAATTCATTCAGTAGAAGTGGGGACTGTAGCGCCTTTACCTGATTTATAATCTGATCCATTTCACCTGCGGTCAGAGGACAATCATTCAAACGTGTATTCTGCTTGTTATTATTAAAAAGAATATCTGCCCAGTTTTGAATCAAATCTTCTTCTGTAGGATATCGTATAACATCCGGTTCCCAGCCATATTCAATCAAGGCTTTAATGACGGCATCTTCAAAGTCTTTTTCTTCTGTATATATAATTTCAGACATATAACTCACCTCCCTAATTTACACAAACATTTTTTCTAAGCAACCGGCTTTGATATTTTTTAGCTTTTCAAGCTTACGCTGATGAAGAATAATAAGACGATCAATTTCTTGAAAATATACTCCTATTTGCTTTTGTTCTTTATAAGATGGATATAAAAATTCTAGTGATGAAAAATCCTCATAGCTAATACTTCTTCCGTCACGAATACCATATGTTATTAACTTAAGCCTTCTTATAAAACTTTCTGAACTAAAAACATATTTCCAAAAATAATCATAATGTTTTTCTTGGTCATGAAAGCACAAAACTGTATAGGCAGGAGATGTTATGCCCTCTATATTGGAATGAGCAAATCCACCTTGAAATGATCTTAGGTGAATAACAAATTGTCCTGGCAAAACTCTTTTATATCCGCTCTCATTTTCTATATCGTGATGAATATTTAGTCCTGTTTCTGTTCTATTAATCATCCCATATTCTTGAGATGCAGATAAAACAGGAAGCTCAGGATGTCCTTTATCTACAACAGGTCTAAATATAATTTTCGCACTACACTGTTCCCACGATTCTGCAAATCCTTTAAATCGAATTTGAGGAACATCCATCCCTTTTTCGGGGAACATTTTTTCCAGCATAGCTTTTTTCAGGATATGCAACTTATCATACTCACGCTGATGAAGTGCAATAAGTTGATCAACATTTGAGAAATACTCCACAATGTTTTCTTCTTCATCCACTTTTGGAAATATGACATGCCCTTTTAACGCATTTGCATCTGATACTTTCATATCATTTTTTGCACCTTTATTAACTAAAGGATGCATATATTGATTCATCCTAGCGTGTTGTTCAAAATAAACCTGGATGAAATCCGGACAAACATTTTCATTTGGATGATAAACGGCATAAAGTGTAGAAACAATTCCACTAGGACCTTTATTTGTTTTGATAATACCAAAAGGATTTGCTTTCAGTGGAGATTTGGTATATACGACATCACCTGTGTTAACCACTCCATAATTAGCTGTTGAAACTCCTGCAAATGATCTGCCGTGAAATTTTATTTGATTTATGATACCAAAATCACCAGATACAGATAAGACATCCTCTTTTCCAAAAGATTCTTCGGTATTTTTTTCAGTGGAAACATTAAGATAATGTTCCAACTTATGTCTTTCCCAAACATCTTTATATCCAGAAAATCTAAGGCTTGGTATTAATTTTTCTTCGTCCATACTTAAACCTCCAGACTCTTTCTAAACTCTTCCAATCCTTCCATATCAGATACACTTCCGGTAAGATCACCAAGCATCTTATACAAGGTTTTGCTCGTATCAGTTATACCTTCTTCAATATCTGCAAATGTAGTGGCATATTTATTGTTCAGTGTGATGATTTTGGAAATCATCTGATTAATCATGTCTTCTGGCAACTGGAATACTCCACTTACAAACGGTTCAATCCATTTCAAATCCAAAAGTCGCAATGCAGTATCTTCATCCATATGTTCAATGGTTTCTTTTGTTTTTAGATGGAGTTCATCCTTTTTGATTCGAAGTTCACGCTTGCTCTGTGTTTCTTCCTCCATCAACATAAATACTTGCTTCATTTTTGCCTCAAAAGAATTCGCCGGGAAATCATATTCCATCTGCAATTGTGCAATGCGACTATTAATAGCGGGTTTGCCATAAGTTCCATCATTATTTGCATTCATCTTATCCCACATAACTTGATTGGTTGTGGCAATATAATCCAACTTATCCTTCTTTTTTGAAAGCATTGTATATTTTTGAAGAGCTGTAATTTCCGGGCTATTTACGTCTTTTAATGCCTCAGCGACAAAAATTTTAACTTCCTTCGCAACAAAAGAATCCTTTTCTTCAGTCACTGTGCTTCCTTCAAGTTCGTCATCTTCCAATGACTCTAAAACTTCAGTATAGATAGAAGCGATTTCACGCAAACGATTTTCAAGATCGATAATCTCATTCAGTTCACCTGCGTGTATTTCTTGCTGCACCAATTCAAAAGGAAGAATACGACCTTTCCAGCCTTCCTGTACTTCTGGCACTTCTTCATCGTCATCTGATTTCTTTTTAATAACCATATTGGGGTCAACTTGGAAAATTGCTTCAAACCCTTCACTCTGTATCATTTCTAAATCAGCCGCAATAACGTCCCAATTTTCCGATAAGATTTGGTAGGCTTTATATTTATCCAAGAGTTTGACCTTTGAAATACGATTGAAAATCTCTTGACACACTTCATCCTTTTTGCCTTGCGCATTTACATCCAAAATATCTTCGATGAGAGAATCATGCAAGGATTTATAAAAACCATCAAAACTCGAAGCAAAAACCTGTCTGTATTCTTCAATGGAAGGAACCTCTAGGGTGACAGCTTGGATGTCCTCGTGTGGAATTATTAAATACCCTTCAGACATCTCTTTGAATAGCGCATCAAAAAGACCAGGGAATGTATCCCAATACTCCTTAAGTAATGCGGCTTCGTGCATCGGAATGCCACCAAACATAGTCGCTCGAATATCCCAAGTTTCTGGATCATCAGAAGAATCCACATATCTAGGAATATTTAGGTTATATTCATTTTCACGAATTTTCTTTTTGGTCACAAGAGCTGCATATTTTTCAACAGGCAGTCTGAGTCTCACAGCATCTGCAATCTTTTTAATATCACAGGCACGAAGTTTGTTATTTTTCCCTGCTTTTTCAAATCCTTTTGAAGCGTCAATAATCAACACATCAGAATCCTTACGTGTTCTTTTCAACACCATAACAACCGTAGGAATAGATGTTCCAAAGAATATGTTTGCAGGCAAACCGATGATGGCCTCTATGTGATTTCTTTCGATAAGCGTTTCTCTGATCTTACCTTCTTCACCACCACGGAATAATACACCATGTGGTAAAACGATGGTCATAATACCATCATCTTCTAAATGATATAGCTCATGCAGCAAGAATGCATAGTCTGCTTTTGCTTTTGGAGCTACGCCAAACTCTTTATAACGAGGGTCATATTCTTTATCTTTTGGGTCCCATTTTTGAGAGTACGGTGGATTAGAAACTACAGCATCCACCTTGACTAGCTGATAAGTCCGCTCTCTATTTTGGTCATTTTCAAAGAAAGGCCAATCATCCTCTAAGGTATCGCCATTTCGTACATTAATGTTTTGAGGGTTGATACCACGCATAACCAAATTCATACGAGTAAGGTTATATGTGTTTTCCTTCAACTCCTGCGCATAGTAATCGACCTTATTCTCACCGGAGATAAATCGACTAATTGATGTACCTATATTGATGAGTAGAGATCCAGAGCCAGATGTTGGATCATAGATTCTAATGTGCTCTTTGTTCTTTAAGTTTTCAGCTATAATTTCAGACATCAGAATTGACACCTCATGCGGGGTGTAGAATTCTCCAGCCTTTTTTCCTGCATTGGCTGCAAACATGCTGATAAGATATTCATAAATAAATCCTAGAATATCATAATCCTGCTTCCCATCCATAGGAATTCGTCTAATTAGCTTTAACAAGCTCTTTACTGACTTAGTCTGTTTTTGAGCTGTATCACCCAATTTAGAAAGACCAGACTGCAGAGTCTTAAAGATGTTCTCAAAAATCTTCTTATAGGTCTCCTCTATGTTTAAGTCAAATGCATTTAGAGCATCACGAACATTGGCGATATTAAAATCATCGCCCTTCTCAAGCCATGCGGAGAACAGATTGTTATATGAGATAAAATATCCGATATTCTGGCGAATGTGCTTTGCTAGTTGAACATCCTCCTCACTGACTTTTTTTATATCGACATCTTTATATCCTTCGTCTATCAAAAACTGAATTTCACGTTCTGAAAGGTACTTATAAAACATAAAACCGAGGATGTAATCCTTGTATTCGTTTGCTTCTATCTTGGAACGCATCTGATTTGCTGATTGCCAAATTGTAGAAGCCAATTGTTGTTTATTCATCGTCATTCTCCTCCCGTTTTTCGTAGGTAAGTCTAATGTCATAACCTAATCCTTCCATCATTTGAATAAAGGTTTTATTTATAACGCCATTATCTTTCTTTACAATACGATTTACATACTGTACGGTTTTTCCTATTTTTTCAGCTAAAGCTGCTTGTGTTGTATCAGCTTCCACACATTTTATTTTAATATCTTTTTCAATATTGTTTTTTATCATAGAACCGCCTCCGTTCTTTACGTACTGTAGATTATAAATCTGTTTAATATAATAGCACAAATAAGATTATATTGTCAACATATTGAGTTGATGACTTTATTTATACTTTTTAAAATCAGCCTATTTATCTACACAACCTATCAACACAACCTAATAATTAACACACATATCTACATAACCCCTCCAATTTTTTTGACAGCATGAACATAAAATAAGAGGACTATCGCTATTATTATAATAGCACTAATCCTCTAGACGTTTTTATTTACAGGCTTTCTGGCTTTTTCTATTTTACTTTTGACATCAATACTACCGTCTCCACATGATAAGTGCTTGGGAATATATCTTTCAAAATTCACTAAAAATAATCATTTTATTTAGTATTAGATGAAACAATAATTGCATCTAGTATAGCTTTTTTAGGGGATCTCCCATAAAACTTATCAATAACAGTTTTTAGCTTATTATTTATAAAATCATAATAATCTATTTCTAATGGAAGTTTTCCTTCCTCTCTATTTAATTTATCAATAAGCCAATTTGTAGCTTTCTTAGCATCATTTATATTCCATCGATGGTAACCAAATTCCCAAGGCATAAATTCATCTCCAAATGCTTCAGTAATAGCACTAGCAATTGATTTATTATAACAATCACATATTAATGTACTTAATTTACTATCATAGAAATGTTCAAGTGAAAGAATATTTAATACTTCATCGTGAGAAAACTTTAATTTATCTCTTATTAGCCATCTAACAGCTATTATCCTGTTTTCCTTAACACTCCAATAACTTGATGAAACAGAACTCATTTTCAATTCCCAAGGGTAGACTTTATTAGGATAGATTTCATCTATAATATCAAAACTACTATAATAATATCTCATCAGTGTAGCTAAACGATACTCAAGCAATAACTTTCTACTAAACTTTTCTTTTATATCATCTAATCTCCATTTTAGTTTTTCTTCTATTAGCCACTTTATAGCATCAACTCTATTCTCCTTCTTACACCAATGACCCTGAGGTATTCTACATTTAATAAACTCAAAAGCCTTGTATTCATTAGGATACAATTCCATTAAATATTTAATGGCAGATCTTCCAAAATAAAGTTTACATGGTGTCCAGAGCTTATTATTTAAAATAAACTCCTTAGATAAGTTATTTATTATTTCATATCTACTTAAGTTTAATCTTGTTTCAATAAGATACCTTAGTAACTGTAAAGATATTTTTTTTCCTTCCTCTTTTGATATTGAACACCAATATCCGGGTGGAAAATTAGGTATCTCCCTTTCAAGTACTAAATCATATATATCATAGTCATCTAAATTTGTTAAGTTAATCCCCTTGTAATACAATTTATCAATCTCCTAAATCAATTAATATTACAATTATTAACATATTGAACCAATATTATTCTAAACATTATATATTATAGAAAACCACCTTCCCTTACAACTTATATAAATTTGCAAAACCTATACAAATAATCAAATTCTTTAGTTCTGTGTATTTATTAGACCCCCTAAAACAAAATCCCCTCAAACCATTAGTCTGAGGGAACATAAAACACACTTCAATATTTACTCAAAAACCTTCAAAGCCTTTGATATCAGTCTATTTCTTCAACAGCTTCACCACGGTCTCAACATGCGGCGTATGCGGGAACATATCCATAACTTTCACCTTTTCCACTTTATATCCATTAGCAGTTAATACCTCTAAATCTACTGCTAGTGTTTTAGGGTTACAGGATACGTAGATTATTTCTTTGGCATCAAATTTTATTACGTAGTCTAGGGCTACTGGGTGTACTCCTGGTCTTGGTGGGTCTAGGATTATTATGTCTGGTTTTTCGGTTACGTTTTTTATGGTTACTGCTACGTCTCCTGCTATGAATTCACAGTTGTTTAGGCCGTTGATTTTAGCATTTTCTTTTGCAGCTTCTACGGCTTCTTCTATTAGTTCTATGCCTACTACTTTTTTTGCTTTTGGAGCTACTATTTGTCCTATGGTTCCTGTTCCGCAGTATAGGTCAAATACTACTTTGTCTTCTGATTCACCTATGAAGTCTCTTACTATAGAGTAAAGCTTCTCCGCTCCTTTTGTGTTAGTTTGGAAGAAGGCAAAGGGATTTATTTTAAATTTTAATCCTAGAAGCTCTTCTATTATATAGTCTTTTCCATGTAGTATTTCTACAGAGTCTGCTTGCACTACATCTGATAGAGAGTCATTTAAAGTATGGATTATTCCTGTGAGCTCTCCTTTTAGATTTAATCCTTTTAAAGCATCTACAAAGGCTGTGAAGTCATATTCTACTTGGGTAGTTGTAACTATGTTAACTAATATTTCTCCTGTGTTTATAGCCTTTCTTACTACTAGATTTCTTAAAAAGCCTTCATGTTTTAAGATTCTATAATAAGGAAGGTTTTCTCCTCTGAAGTGGTTTATGGTTGCATTTATTATAGCTCTGAAGTCTTCGTCTACTATTTGACAGTTATGTACTGATACTATGGCAAAGCTTTTTCCTTTAGCATGCATTCCTAGGGTTAGTTCTCCACCTTTTTCAAAGTCTCCAAAGGTAAATTCCATTTTATTTCTGTATTCATAGTGAAGTGGGCTGCTTTCTATTCCTAGGTACTCATAATCTGTTATACCCTTATTTGCTAAAAGTGCCTTTACTTGTTCTTCTTTAAATTTAAGTTGAGTGTCTAGTGATAAGTCTCCTTGGCTACATCCTCCACAAATTCCAAAGATATCGCAGGCTGGCTTTACCTTGTAATCTACATCTTCTAAAACTTCAAGAAGTTTAGCTTCTACTCCATTGGAATTTTTTTTAGTTACTCTTGCTCTAACCTTTTGCCCGGGCAATGCACTTTTTATAGCTACTTTTTCTCCTTCATGGAAGGCAACTCCCTTTCCTGGAAATTCTGTACCCTCTATGATAAATTCATATTCTTTTCTCTTTCTCATTTTTATCTCCTTATCTAATAAAATTCTATGTTAATTTTAATTTTTTATTTTAAAATAATTTCATTTATTAGGTATACTTTTAAGTTTTATTAAAGTAATTTTACCCTCTATTTGGGGGTTCCAAATATAACTCAGAAAATCACAAAAACCTCTGAAACCCGCATGAACAGAACAAATAGTTAACTAGTTATATAGTTTCCTAGTTATATAGTTATATAGGTATATTGTTTTATTGTTCCCTATTTAACTATTTTACTATATCTATAGGTTCATAGTTTTCTAGATATATTGTTTCCTAGTTAAATAGGTATATGTTTATTTGAAATTACCTAGTTTATTATATATTATCCCCCAGATTTTATCTAGGCTTTTATGGTATATCCCTAGGAATTTTAAAGCTTCTCCTTACACTCAATGTGGCAACTCTTAGTATTGTGGTATATATGTGGCTTAATTGACATAAAATATAGGAAGTTGATATAATGGTTAAAACTGTGGAAAACTTTGAGTTAACTTTTAGAATATCTTTAAAGGGGTGAGGTTATACTGTGAGATCTAAAAAAGAAAATACTAAGGCACTAATAGTTGATAGCTTTAAAAAGTTAATGACTCAACATTCCTTTGATAAGATAACTATAAAAATGATTACTGATGAGGCAAAGTTAATAAGACCCTCCTTTTATAACCACTTTGCTGATAAGTATGAATTACTTGAATGGATTTGTTATAAGGATATATTTGAAGGTGCAACCCTTCTTATAGATAATAAAATGTTTAATGAGACAATTCTTTTTATTCTTACTAGGATAGAAAATAATAAAGAGTTTTATGTTAAAGCTATGAAAATAGAAGGACAAAATTCCTTTGAGAGTATAATATATAAATTTCTTCTTAAGATGTTTGAAGAATTATTTTCTGTGCTAGATATAGAAAATATGAATTTTGAAGGAATTCTCACCGCTTCTGAAATTGCTAATTACTATTCTAGAGGTCTAACCTATTTTTTAATTACTTGGCTTAAAAAAGGTGTACAAGTTCCTGCTCATGAGTTAGCTGAAAAATATTATTTACTACTTTCTAATTCCTTAGAAGATATTGTATTCAAGCCATTATAAAAAGTTATGGGCTTTAACAAAATATCTTACTAATCTTATATAAAATATTGAAGATGCACTTTAATATTATTGTTAGCGAATGCCATTTGCAGGGATATTAGATTTACTTAGTATTTATGAATGGTAAAATCGTTAAGCAACACAACTTGTTTGAGTGTATACGAGTTGTTGTGTTGTAGATTTTACCTTGAATAAATGCTTTAGTAAATCAATATTCCGAAACGGCTGAGCGTTAATAATATAAGTGCTTATTCAATATTTATTTAGATTAGCTTATTTTGTTAAAGCCCCTACTTAACCTATCATAAAACAATTAAATAGATTTGTTTTAAAGCAACTACATAAGTTGCTTTTTGTTTTTTTTGATATACATTTAGGGCGAAGTGTATTTTTACATAAAAATCTACATTGGCTATAATTTAAGAAAACAGATTATGAAAGGAAGATGCTTATGAGTGTTCTGGAAGTAATCATAGTATCAATAGGATTATCTTTAGATGCATTTACAGTGACAGTATGTACAGGTGCAACTCAACCTTATCTTAAAAAGCGTATGGATTTTATTGTTGGCCTTGCATTTGGGGGAATACAAGCTATTATGCTTACTATTGGAATGATGATTACCAAGTTTCCAGTAAGCTCAATTTATTCTGAAACTTTTAAATCCATCAATCAATGGTTTTCTGCAATTATTTTTATTTTCTTAGGACTGAAGATGATAAAAAATGCACTTACTATTAAATCCATCAATGAGCAAAGGGAAAGTTTTAATTATAGAAATATTTTTTCCTTAGCCTTTGCAACTAGTTTGGATGCTTTAGTATTAGGAATTGGCTTTGCTCTACTGCGCACTGAAATTATTATAGATATGTTTATCATATTTGTAATAACAGGGATTTCATCTATTATTGGACTAAGGGTAGGCTACCGTGTGGGTGATAAGTACAGAGTTGCAGTTAATATCTGTGGTAGCGTTATATTACTTATTATGGGAGTAAAAATGATACTTTCTTACTTTAAAATTATTTAAAATGGGGGTTGGCTTATGTTAAATGTAAAATATAAAATTGAAAAGGCTGCTTTAAAGCAGGGACTTGGATACTTAAAGAAAAATCCTGAGAAAAACTTTGAGAAAATTGTTCATTGGTTAAGGAAGTTTGATACAGAAAATTTATATACTCCTCAATATGATGCCGTTGAAGGATTTTTAAAGGAGAAGGATAATAACTGGGTAGAGCTTATGACTAAATTAGCCAAAGAAGTGAATCCTCATATTTTAGAGACTGTGTTTAGTAACTTTCTTCTTAATTCTTCTATTAGAGGTTGGAGTGAATCTAGGAAAAAATCTAAGGAATATGGATATGAAATTCCCTTTACTTTACTTATAGACCCTACTACTGCTTGTAATAAGAAATGTATTGGTTGTTGGGCTGCTGATTATAACAAGGCTTTAAATTTAAGCTATGATGAATTAGATAGTTTACTTATTCAAGGTAAGGATTTGGGTATCTTCTTTTATATAATGACTGGTGGTGAGCCTTTAGTTAGAAAGAATGATATTTTAAAACTAGCTAAGAAACATAATGATTGTGTGTTTATGATATTTACTAATGGAACATTAATTGACCAGGCTTTCTGTGAAGACCTATGTGAAGTTGGAAATATAGTTCCTACTATTAGTGTTGAAGGTTTTGATGATGCTACTGATGCAAGACGTGGTAATGGTTCCTGGAAGGATATTACTCGTGCTATGGCTCTTATGAAAGAAAATAGAGTTCCTTTTGGATTCTCAACTTGCTTTACAACTAATAACTGTGATAGCGTTTTATCTGAAGAATTTATAGATATGATGATAGATATGGGTGCTTATTTCTCTTGGTACTTCACCTTTATGCCTATAGGATGCAAAACAGATACTTCCTTAATGGCTAATCCTGATCAAAGAGAAAAACTTTATCGTACTATAAGAGGTTGGCGCTCAACTAAACCAATCTTTAATATGGATTTCTGGCACGATGCTGAATATGTTGGTGGTTGTGTGGCTGGTGGAAGACGATACTGCCATATTAATGCTAATGGTGATGTGGAACCTTGTGTATTCTGCCACTACTCCAGTGCTAATATAAAGGAAGTTCCTTTAATTGAAGCTTTAGGACAGCCACTGTTTATGGAATATCAAAAGAATCAACCTTTTAACAATAATCAATTTAGACCTTGCCCAATTCTTGATAATGCTCCAAAGATTGCAGAAATGGTTAAGGCTTCTGGGGCTAAGTCTACAGAGTATGTAGATCCTGAAAATGTAGAAGATTTAGTAGCTAAAACTATAGACTATGGTGAAACTTGGGCTAAGAGAGCAGAACCACTATGGGAAGAAAATTAATGTGTAAAAATAAATAAAAACAACTATATAAAATAGATTTTCGCTAATAAACTAATCTAAGATAAGTGTTGAGCATGCGCAAACAATAATATAAAGTGCAAGCTCAGCATTCTATATAAGATTAGTAATATATTTGCGAAAATCTTTTTTTATTTTTAATTTAGTAAAATTCTTATAATCCCAATATTCATTGACACTAATTCTAAATGTATTTACAATTATAGTATCTATAATATATATTTTACAAAGGTTGTGAATACATAACTAATAAACTATATTATATTTATTTTAATCTTTATTTAAAGGAGATATTTATGAAACGAAAATTTTTAAACTTAAAATCCTTAATACTTGTTATTGTATTAGCATTTACCACAAGTTTCTTTAACACATCTGCTAATGCTGAATCCAATATACTTGACTCCCCTGAACTTTTATATGCAACTAATGATGCTAAAAATGATATAAATACATCTAAAAAGAGTTCTAGTGATTCACTAATTCCTACCCGTTCTCAGCTTATGTGGGTAACGGATAATGCTGATGTATTGCCTGATAGTAGTATAAAATATATAATCACAAGAAACAAGAAGTTTACTGAAACTAGTGATGCTGAAATCTCAGTGTTAACTATTGAAAATTTACCAGAAGGTAATGACATAGAAACCTATGCTTATAAAGTTTTTGATGAATGGGATATGGACTTAAAAGAAAAAAATAATGCAGTATTACTTCTTATTGTTTCTGGTGAAAATAAGACTTTCATTGCTACAGGTACTGGTTTAAAAAGTGCTTTAACGGATTCAACAGTCTATAAATCTATAGAAAAAAAGTTTGCTACATCCCTAAGTACCCATAATAATAAGTACAATCTTAGCAATGTGGTATCAAGCTTAGCTACTAAGATTGATACTATTGATAAAAATAATTCTTATGATATAAATAATACTTATAATAAAAGTAATTCTGATAACTCAGGCGTACCTTTTATGAAATATTTAGGAATAATTTTACTTTTTGCATTTTTACTTTTTTTATTTTTATTTTTTTATTTTTTAAAACGTGTTTCTAAATCTTCTATTTATAAAAATTATAGGAAAAAGAACAATGTTAAAACAACTTCTTCTGCTAAAGAATTGCCTTCTTCTACCGATGAAATAATCTCTTCTGGTGATGAAGCTGTAGATGTTATTATTGCTGAAGGACTTGCTTATCTTAATCAAATTAAAAAGGCAAATGATGAAATTCCTGATGAGAAGATTACTAATCAAATTACACGTATGGAAGTAGCTACTGACAAGATTTTTAGATACATTGCAAAACATCCTGAAGATGCATCTCAAATAAGTAAATTTATGAGCTATTATTTACCTACACTTTTAAAACTATTGAATTCATATATAAATTTAAATGGACAATGTATTAAAGGTGGTAACATATCTACTACCATAGAAAACATTGAAGGCATTCTTTCTACTATAGCGGATGCCTTTGAAAAACAATTAGATAATCTATTTGCTGATGATGCTCTAGATATATCTACTGACATTAAAGTACTAGAGGCTATGCTTGTCCAAGAAGGTCTAACTAGTGATGGTTTTATGAAATAATTTGTTTCATATAAATTTTTTCAAATTATACGTGTTTAAATTTTATGCTTACTTAAGTATAGAGAAATATATTTATTTTAATATCAAGGAGGATAATTAAATGACAAATACTGAAAACAAAGATATATTATATACAAATTCTAATACATCAAATATAGTTCCTTCACTTACCTTAGATACTTTTACTGAGGCAACTCCTGAAGTTAAACCACAACTAGCTCCAGATATGGAACCTGAAGTTCTTGATGATAGCTCATTAAGTGATGATGAAAAGAAAATTGTAAGTGATTTTGCAGAAAAAATTGATATTACTAATACAAATATGATCCTTCAATATGGAGCTGCATCTCAAAAAAAAATAGCTGGATTCTCTGAAAGTGCTCTTAAAAATGTTCGAACAAAGGACTTAGGTGAAGTTGGAGATATGATAACTAATTTAATTGGTGAACTTAAAGACTTTAATACTGAAGAAAAACCAAAGGGTATCTTTGGAATATTTAAAAAAGTAGCTAATAATATATCAAATCTTAAAACTAAATATAATAAGGCAGAAGTAAATGTAGATAAAATATGTAATGTTTTAGAAGGACATCAAATTCAGCTATTAAAGGATATTGCCATGTTAGATGAAATGTATAGTATAAATCTAGTATATTTTAAAGAACTTTCTATGTATATCCTTGCTGGCAAGAAAAAACTTGAGGAAGTTCGTAAAGTAGTGTTACCCCAATTAGTTGCAAAGGCTAATACATCTAATCTACCTGAAGATTCTCAAGCTACTAATGACATGGCTAATCTTTGTGATCGTTTTGAGAAAAAAATTCATGATTTAGAACTTACTCGTGTAATATCTATTCAGATGGCTCCTCAAATTAGATTAGTTCAAAATAATGATACTCTTATGGCAGAAAAGATACAATCTACCTTAGTCAATACTATTCCTCTATGGAAGAGTCAAATGGTTATTGCCTTAGGTGTTGCTCATTCTCAACAAGCAATGGCAGCTCAAAGAGAAGTTACAAATATGACTAATGAACTATTACGTAAGAATGCTGAATCATTAAAAACAGCTACTATTGAAACTGTAAAAGAAAGTGAACGTGGAATTGTAGATATTGAAACTTTAAAACACACTAACCAAACTCTTATATCTACCCTAGATGAAGTAGTTAAAATCCAAGAGCGAGGCCGTCAAAAACGTCAAGAGGCTGAACTTGAAATTGGACGTATGGAAGGAGAGCTTAAGAAAAAGCTTCTAGATATTCGTTATTAATTTAAATTCTATTCTGTTTCTTTTTCTTCCTTTTCCCCTTATAATATAAGAGTAGATTATGCTTCATAAATTTATAATATATTCTTTAATATGAAGCTTGTAAAAATTAAATTTCTGGAGGAATTATGAATACACTTACTTTTATTTTTTTATGCTTTGCAGGTTTTCTGGCAGCCTTTGTAGATTCCATTGCTGGTGGTGGTGGGATAATAAGCGTTCCTGCTTATATGATAGCTGGTTTGCCTCCTCACGTGGTTCTTGGAACTAACAAGTTTACAGCTTCTATGGCCTCGCTTACTAGTTCTATTAATTTTATAAAGTCAGGTAACTGCAATTTTAAGTTTCTTAAAATAGTGGCACCTTTCACTTTAATAGGCTCTATTTTAGGAGTTAAGGCTGTACTTCTATTGGATGAAAGTTTTCTTCAACCTTTAGTTCTTGTGCTGGTTCTTGCCATAGGTGTTTATACATTCTTTTCTAAATCCATTGGGGAAAAGGATAATTTTAAGGGATTAAATAAAAGGAATATGACTATTTCTATAATCTTTGCTTTTTCACTAGGATTCTATGACGGATTCTTTGGACCTGGTACAGGCTCCTTTTTAATCTTTGGTCTTATTAATATTTTAGGTTTTAATTTTCTTAAAGCTTCAGCAAATGCTAGAGTTTTAAATTTTGTTAGTAATATTGCTGCTCTTGTTACCTTTGCCTTTAGTGGTAACATAAATTATCTAATTGGTATACCTGTTTGTGTATTTATGATATTAGGAGCTAAGCTTGGAACAAAGTTAGCTATTAATAAGGGTTCAAAGGTTATTAAGCCTATTTTTGTTACTATGTCCCTTGCGGTATCTATAAAAATGTTATTACAACTATTCTAATATTAAATATTTTATATATTAGGAATAATTTTCTTTACAGGAACTTATCCTTAACCTATACTTATTAATGTGTGCTAAAAAGGAGGCTTTATGCTCATGTATTCATTTGTTGTTGTAATTATTATAATTATTATTGGATTTTTAGTTTGTAAGAGAAATTATAAAAATAGAGCTAGTCATATTAATGGCAACTTATTAGAGTATTGTTATCACATTGTTGTAGAATTTGAAAAACTTAACTTTGAACAACGAGGAAGGTTTAAGGATTCTCTTACTCAAAAGGAATCAGATCTATTTGATGGAATAATAACTAGAAGCATGATTTTAGGTAAGAATCTTAACATACTTCAAAGCCATATGTTTAATCTAGAGTCTATTATGAAAAAAATAAGGGCACAAAAAACTAATATAATGCAATAAAAAATATTTTAATAAATATTTAGATATAATTTCTCATATTATACATAAACTAAATGGGAATCTTAAGAAAGGAATGATATTATGAATTTAAAAAAATTAATAACAAATACTTTAGCTATTGTAGGTGCTGTTGTGGTTGTAGATAAAATTGTAAATGCCGTTTCAAACAAGAGCATAAAGTCTATAAGTGAGGCTCTTATGAAGGGTGATTTAAATGAAGATGAAGATAGAGATGAAGAATCAGACCTATGTCAATGTAGCTTCTTAGATGATGACTATGAAGAAAATCTAAATGCTTGTCACTGTGGTGAAGATTCTGAAATTGATTATGAAGCTTTCCCTGACATAAAACAATATGAAGATAGTGACGAAGGTGCTTTTCAGTATGCTATAAAAACTGAACCTATTACGGATACACCAAAAGAAGTATAATATGTATTAAAGTCCACCTTCCTTAAAAGAAAGTGGACTTTTTAATTATCTGTGATGTTTTTTATGATGTTTTTTGTTCTTCTTGCTCTTCTTCTTACTTGGATAACATTCATCATATTCTTTATAATCATAGTATTTCTTTTTATGATGTTTGTGTCCATAATCACAATTATTTAGATACATGTTTTGAAGTAAATATTCACACTTCATGCAGTTGCTCTTAGGCTGCACACATTCCTCACATACCTTATAACTTATTGGATCACGATTTTCTAATCTACGACGGTCTCCTTCATATTCTTCTCTTAGGATGTCATCATATACTGGTTTTTCATACCTATTACAATCATCATTTAAAACTATGTCTTGATTATCTTCTTCTCTTTCACATTTGCATTTTATAGGTTTTTTCTCCCATTCCTTTATAAATTCTGATTTATCCTCATGGTGTTCATATAGCTCATCATTATTATGGAAGTTATGATTTTCTAGATAATCATCATCTTTATAATTATTTTGGCCATTATAGTACTCTTTCTTGCAATGGTAATCATCCTTATTCCACTTATCATGTTCGTCATGGTGTTCATGATGGTGATCACAATGCTCTTCATGGTGTTCATGATGGTGGTCGTGATCATCTTCATGGTGTTCATGATGTTCGTCATGGTGTTCATGGTGTTCTTCATTGCACTTCTTACATTTTGGACAAATGTACTTAGATTTTTCTTCTAAGTATTCACAATCATCTTCACATCTATAATCCCTATTAACTTCATTAAGACCAAATTTATTCCTAGATTCTCTATTATCATAATATTTTTTATATGCTCTTTCAGCTTCTAATCTCTTCATATATAAAATATCATCAAATTCATCATCTGTTTCTACAAAATCATCATACATATCAAAATCTTCTTTTCTTTCAACAGATTTAATAAATCTTTTTGCTAAACCATCTACAGGATCCTTAAATTCTACAGATTTTACATCAGTATAATCATCTACATTCCATCTGTTATTACATTGACATTCATGGGAATTTTCATTATTAAATACTATCTCCCTACCAAAAGTAACATTAGCACTAGCTCTCTCTTGTGAAAAATCTCCGTCGGTATCAAAGGCTTCAATAGACATTATATACCTTTCTCCTAGACTTGGTTTGTTAGCTAGTTTTAAAACATAGGAGTTAGCATCTCTGCCTAATGTAGTTACATAGTTGGAGTTTATGAATATATTATATCCACCTAAATCTATATCAGTATTTTTAGTCCAATTCATTCTTATTTCTTGGCCTGTTGCTACTGCTCTAAAGTCTCTTACACTTCTAGGTTGCGTTAATAAATCTAAATTTTCTGGTCCATAGTTTAAGTCTACTGGTGGATTTACTCCAGGCATGGTTCCATTCTCAGTAAATTGCCACATTCTCCATCTAGTCCATCCACCTTGATCCCTTGGATATGGAGGATTTGTTGGTAATTCTGGATACATAGCAATCCAAAGAGGCATATCTGCTAGAATAAAGCCTTTCTTAGTATGGTAGAAATTATTATATAAATCAATAAAAAATGCTCCAGTATATAACATCATTTTTCTTCTAGTTTTTCTTTCAAATCTCTTTCTAAATCTGTCTACCCAATCTAGTAATGCATCTGTAGATATAGATTTATCTAGTGGTGCTTCAATGTCAATTACAGGGAATAGATCTCCATATCTTCCTGGTCCATAAGCTTGTTGTAATATGTCTATAAATCCATCACATTGAACATCTGCGGTAGTTAAATCTGTGGAAGGTACTGCATAGTGATATGCTCCTGTTTTTACTCCCACATTTCTTAATCCGTTTACATACTCAATAAATTTTCTGTCTATTCTAAATCTACCAGTACCATAACCAGAACCACGTAAATAAGCATATGGGGTTTGTGTTGCAAGTAGAGTATAATTTACATCGCCCCTATATTCATTTAAATCAGGACCTATTATGTTACGACTAGTTTTATTTTGCATACTCTCCTCCGAAATTGAATGCTTCACTTATTATATTACTAGTCATATATCCAATGTGTTACAACATTTTTATTTGAATTTATATGATTTTTTTAAAATTACTCTCATTAGATTTTAATATATAGAACCTAATTATCTACTGATTCTTTACTTTAATTTCTCCACTCTGTAAGTTTACCTCATATATTTTATTGTTTAAGAAAATATTTTCATCCCTTCTATTATTTCCTGAATAGGTTATATAGAAAATTATGCTATTTTTATCTTTAAATAAGCTCTTGTAGTATGTGGTAACTCCTTTTACATATTTATCGGAATCTTTATTTTGAGTGTTTGATGCCTTTATATCTTTTATAAATTTAAAAACTTCATCTTTAATATAGTTATTAATTTTCATCTCTATATCCTTGTTTATCATATTTTCAATTTTAGGATAAGATAAATACTGATTAAAATCTTCACTACTTTCTTCATAATTTATTGTTTTTATTATTGGGGCTTCCACTTGAATATTTACTTTATTTAAACCTTTAGGAAATTTACTTAGAGGTATATAAAATTTAGGAATTCCTGCTACGTAGGGAGCAATTTCATATTCATCAAAATATATAACTAAGCCTTTATCTGTTAAGAAAAACTTTTGATTATAAGGGATTACATTTAGTTTATCTACAGCTTCTTTGAAATATAATTCAGGATTTTTATTTATAGTAGCTTTCACATTGTCTAAAATAATTTTATTATAATTCCTATTATTACCCAAGAAATCTTCAATGACTCCTCTATTTCCTGTATTTATATCAAAGTTAAAAGACTCATCTACTGATGATCCATGAGCTCCACCTGTATAACTATATAGGTTTAGTGTTATTGAAAGGATATTATTCTTATTATAAGTCACATTATTGTTTACATTAATTACATAGGGTTTTGTTTCTAACCCAACTTTTATATTATATTCATTGTCTCTAATAGATAGCTTTGTTATATATTCTTCAAAGTCATTAATTCTTTTTGATATCTTATTATTTATAATCCCTTCTGCTTCTTTATTTTTAACAATCTTTACAATGGGCCTATTGATATTTACAGATACATACTTATTAGAATATACCTTTTCCTCGTTTTCTATTGTGGCACCTTCTTCATCTTTCAGTATATTATTAACCATTCTTGGTAAAGATATCTCTACGGAATCAGGATCACTGTGTGTATCTACGGCAAATGCTCCATGAAAATTAGTAGTTAATAATAAAACTAAAATTAAATATATAACTTTCTTCATAACATTTCTCCCTTCTATAAAATATATTTTAAATAAAATAACTTTATATTAGTTTGCCCATATAAATCTTGTGTACACCTGTTAATTTTTAATAAAAAAATGCCTTAACCTTTAGTTAAGACATTTTTTCAAATTAATTTTTTATAATTTAATTCTTAATTTATTTAATATAGTACTTGTTATTACCTGTGGTCCACCTAATATATACATTTTATTTATAGTATTTCTATTTTGCGTAACTAAATTCATTACTGATATATTCACCTCAGTTGGATCCATCAATAGTACAAAAGATTTTCTTTGTGCTGCTAAAGCTGATACTGAAAGAGCATCTGGAAAATCAGTTCCTAGAGCAGTATACATCTCACTAATATTTAATATGCTTTTAAATCTATTAAATATTTTTTGATTTGTATCATATCTATCTACTCCACCAATTCTTTCATAATTAATTAAAGTTTTCGCTGTGTAATCTGATATAACACCAGAACCACCTATTACATAAGTTTTAGTAATATTTTTATTACTTAAATAGCTTTTTATATTAGTTGGTATAGTGCTGTCTCTAGTTAAAAGTATCGGCATGGCTTTAATACCTGCAATGGATGATATGGAAAGACTATCTGCAAAGTTTTCCCCAGTTGTAACTACAACTTCACTTTGAATTCCAATCTGCTGTGCAATTTTTAAAGAAGTTTCATATCTATCTGCTCCACCTAACCTTTTTGTAGTTATATTCATTGCTTTAATTTGATTTTCAAAAGCAGATGAAAGAACACCAGTTCCTCCTACTATATATACATTCTTAACCTTTAGGTTAGATAATAAATTTTTAAGTTCTTGTTGTTCATTTAAAGATTGATTCCTAGCTAATAGTATTGGTGCTTTATTTTTAGCAGCCAACGGACCTGCACATAGAGCATCTGGATAATCTGTTCCAGGTGCTATTACAACTGTATCAGAAGAAGACCACCCCTTCTTTGCCACTAAATAAGAAGTTTCATATCTTGTAGCTCCATATATTCTCTCACCAGGGGTTGAAGAAAGGGTTACATTAGCCTTTAAATAATTATTTATACCATTAGCTATACCACTAGCTAATAATTCTTGATAAGAATTAGTGCTCATTTTAATTGCTTCACTTTTATTACTTATAAAACCACATTCTGCTAAAATTGATGGCATTTTAGTTTCTCTAACCACATGAAAATCAGCAGTCTTTACTTTTCTATCATAAGCTCCTGTACTGCTTATTAATTGTTTTTGCACAGAATCTGCAAGTGGCTTTGAATCCATTCTATTAGGATAATAATAAGTTTCTATTCCATATGCAGCAGTTGTAGTTGCTGAATTTATATGAATTGATGCAAAGGCATCAGCTCCTGAATTATTAGCAAGGGAACTAATTTCTCTAAGCTCCAAAAACTTATCCGTAGTTCTACTCATTACTACTTCTATTCCTTGAGATTGAAGAATTCTTTGAACCTTAAGAGCTATCGCTAAAGTTAAATGTCTTTCTTCTAATCCATTCGCACAAGCTCCTGGATCACCACCATATCTCGGATCACCACCATGTCCTGCATCAATAAATACTCTATAGTTACTGTTAGTTGTTATAGCTTTTGCAGTGGTTGCTGTTAAAGTTCTAGCTGATGCTACTTCTTTAGTTGGCTCCTTTACTAATACTTCATAAACATAAGTACCGCCTTCACTTTCAAGGGTTATAAAGGTTTCCCCTGTAGCTACACCCACAAATTTTCCATTTTTGTCTACTTTGACTATACTTTCATCTCTAGAACTTAATTTAAAAGGAATTGAAGCTTCTTCTTCTACTAAAAGGCTAGTATGGTCAATTGCTTGTCCAACATCAATGGATAATCCATTTTTCACTTGTACATTAGCCCCTTCATTTTCACTTAGTATAGTTTTTAATTGACTTTCTGTATTACTTATACCACCATCTTCTGCTGCAGCTAATCTACTAACTGGAGATACCATAGTAATTGTTAACATTGCAGTTATTGCACATAGTAGCTTTCTAATACGACTTTTACTTCTTTTCACTCTTCTTTCCCCCTATTATACATAATTATACATTTTATCACTAAAATATAGTCACCATTAATTTTATTCTACATATATCATTCATATCCTTTTGATTTTTGATAAATTATGTGGAATTTTTACTTTTACAGTGTTACTTATACATTATAACATATAAATTGGGAGTAATTTGTAAACTTTTATAATATAGCTTCCTCATGCAATAATTAATATGAATTTAAATTTTGGTAAACAGAGTTTTTAGCTTCAGATGGAGTATTAAAGCTAGTAGTAATGGATTTAATTAGAGCTATAACTTATAAAAGGTATATCCTAATGACTTTCATCACTATGATATACCTTTTAATTCTTACTTTAAATAATAAAATCCTTTGGATTATGCTCCTTTGCTTTAGGACCATTGTATTCAGCCTTAGGTCCATTAAATACAGCTTTAGCACTTTCTACTTGTGGATCATGATTTATATTTTTTTTCTTAAAATGTCCATCTTCTTTTTTATTATTTTGTGTTTTTTTCATATTTGTCACGGTATCACCCCTTTGTAATATTAGAGTAACCACAAATCTTTAGTTTATACTTTTTAAAGTTTCTTAAATTTAAATATAAGATATTTTCTAATATTTACCTGCACTTATAATCATATTATGATATAATTATAGTATTATACTCATATATTAAGAGTAAACTTAATATAATAAAAATGGTTTAAAGGAGGTTATTACATTATGGAATACAATTTATCAACTTTAGAAGCTTTTCAAGTTTTAGATTCTCATCCTACTTACAGAGCTATTAATTCTGAAGGTCATACTTTAGAACTTAGAGGTCCAGAAAAATTTATCATTCACAGACGTGTAAAACTTGCAAAAGATAAGCATGTAAGTCTTAATGATACATGGAGAATAATTAAGCCTATTGATTATGAACTAGCTAATGAACTTTTCAAAAGACTTAGAACTATAGAAATTAGATTTGAAGATGGTACTAAGAAATTCTATTCAAAGATGCCTGACAATGGTCATGTTATCCTTGAAAGTGATCTACCACATTATAAAAATTGCTTATTTTATTGTTTTAGTTACTATGAAGAGTAAAATTTCTATGTAAGGATTTATTATGGATATTGATGAGTGCATAAATAAAAAATAGACTATGAAACTTAATTTCATGTTTCATAGTCTATTTTTTGTAACCTTTAAAGTACCTACTAATATATTATATATAGATAGTACTTTTTGGGAGATTTATATGGAATTTTACGGAAGTCAAACTGAAAAAAATCTGAAAAAGACTTTTACTGGTGAGAGTAAGGCTAACACTAAATATACATTATATGCAGAAAAAGCTAGAAGTGAAGGTCTTCACTATGTAGCCCAAGTTTTTGATGAAACTGCATTTAATGAACTTGCCCATGCTAGAAGGGTATTTGGAGAATTTTTAGGTGAAGTAAACTCTACAGAAGAAAACTTAATGAATGCCTTTATGGGCGAAACTGCTGAAGCAACTGCAATTTATAAAGAATATGAAGAAGTCGCAAGAAGGGAAGGGTTCGAAGAAATCGCAGACTTCTATAAAGAACTTGCAGAAGTGGAAGCTGAGCATGATTTAAGATTCCGTGCTCTTTACAACCGATTACTTAGCTGTACCTTGTATAAAGGAGATTCTGATTCTCTATGGCAATGTACTAACTGTGGATATATACATGAAGGTGACACTGCACCTAAAGTATGTCCTCTTTGTAAATTCCCTCAAGGATGGTTTGAGCCATATTGTAACCCTCTAGAATAAACAGAGTTCTTAGCTTCTTCGAAGATTAGAAATCGTTATCCAGGGACGTAACAGCTCTTTACTCCCTCTTTTAAGAAGACTGGAGTATTAGAGCTGGTAGTCATCGGATAAATGCCTTAAAATAGCGTAGATACCCACCCCCAGGGTAATCTCGCTATTTTATTTTTATAATATAAAGGTTTTTAATGATTTTTATAGAAATATTTAATTTATATACTATGGAGCTAAATTTATACATATTAATTTTGATCTTCTATTATACATTAATTGAAGATATCATGTTTTTTATTAAAAGTTTATATTTTTTTATTATAGGAGTTATTATGAGTATTAAAATTTTAATTTGTGATGATGATGCACTGATAAGAGAAAGTTTAAAGATTATATTATCCATGGATGAGGAGTTAAATGTTGTACATGTTTGTGAAAATGGTTTGGAAGCTGTTAAATATTGCTGTAATAACTCTGTGGACGTGGCACTTTTAGATGTTCGTATGCCTAAATTAAATGGTGTAGAGGCAACTAAGGAGATTTGTAAAGTCACATCAACTAAAGTCATTATATTAACCACCTTTGATGAGGATGAATATATTTCTTCTTCATTAAGGAATGGAGCAAAGGGTTATTTGTTAAAAAGCAATTCTCCTAATACTATTATTAACACCATAAAAGTAGTTCATAATGGAAGTGACGTAGTGGAAAATGGAATTATAGATAAGCTTCTTTCTAAAACTTCTCCAGTATGTCCTAACCCTAATATGAATAATTTTTCTAAAAGAGAAGTGGAAATTATAGAATCTATTGCTGAAGGTTTAAGTAATAAGGAAATTTCTGAAAAGCTATATATCTCTGAAGGTACTGTGAAAAATTATATTACAAACATATTAACTAAAACTAATTTAAAGCATAGAACCCAAATTGCAGTTTGTTATTTAAAAGGAAAAATTTAGGTATGACTAAAGTCATATAAAGTTATGACCTTTTCCACTTATTAGTGGGAAAGGTTTTTTATATAATTTAATTATAGGATATTCTAATTATATTTAAATTTCAGCTAAGAAATATCAATATGATTTTTAGAAAATACTTAATAATTTTTTAGCTTAAAAAAGGGGTTGTTATAATGTTAATAAATATGGAAAACCTGACTAAAAACTTTGGTGATAATATTGCTGTAGATAACTTAACTCTTTCCATTGAAAAAGGTGAAATTCTAGGTCTTTTAGGTCCTAACGGTGCAGGTAAAACTACTACTATAAATATAATCACCTCCATACTAAAGCCTACTAAAGGTAATGTAGAAATCTTTGGAAAGTCTCTTTATAAGTATGGATCAGAAATTAAGGCTCGTATGGGTATTGTACCTCAATACATATCTTTATACGAAAACCTTACAGTAGAAGAAAATATAAGTTTTTTTGCAAAACTTTATGGGTTAAGGGGAGCTTCTTTGAGAGAGGGTTTAAACTATGCTCTAGATTTTATCTCTTTACAGGATCATAAAAAAACTAAGTGTAAAAATCTATCTGGTGGAATGCAGCGTCGATTAAATATTGGTTGCGCCATAGCTCATAAGCCAGAAATTATAATTATGGACGAACCAACCGTGGGAATAGATCCTCAATCTAGAAATCATATATTAAATATGGCAAAAGAGCTTAATAAAGAAGGTTGCACTATTATTTATACTTCTCACTACATGGAAGAAGTTCAACAGCTGTGTAATAAAATTGTTATTATGGATAATGGAAAGCTAATAGCAAAGGGAACTAAGGATGATTTAATCTCTTTAATTTCTGATAACTCCACTTTAGAAATTGAAGGCTATGATATTAATGAATCTGTTTTAGAAAAGCTTTTGGAAATAAAGGGAGTAAAAAGTTATTCCTTAAATGAAAATAAAGTACTGATAACCTCCAGTAAAGATGTATCAAATTTAAGTTCCATTATTAACTTTTTTACTTCTAATAATATAGAAATTAGAAATATGGGTTATAAAACCTTAGATTTAGAAGATGTATTCTTAACTTTAACTGGCAAAAAGCTTAGGGATTAGGAGGAAATTATGAAATTTTTAAATGTTGTTTATTATGATATATTAGACCTAGTTAGGGATAAGACCTCCATGTTATCCATGATAATTTTCCCTATATTATTTATGACTACCCTTGGAATAACTTTAAGTGGAGCCTTTTCTTCAAGCTATGAATTTAAACCTAAAACAGTGATATATGTGAACAATCTTTCTACCACTTCTGATTATAGTGAAGAAAAACTTATATTAAACAATTTCTTAGAACTGGGGAAAAATAATAATATAACCTTTAAAGAAATTTCATCTGTAGAAGAAGGTCAAAAAGAAGTTCAAACCGCTAATTCTATATTCCTAGAACTTAAGGATAAAAATATTATAGTTTATAAAAATTCTAAGAATAAATATTCCACAAATATAGTTATAAGTATGCTAACTTCCATATCTAAAAAAGTCACTCTAAAAAGTATCACCAATGGTAATATTGAAACCTTAGAAGAAGGCTTTACTACTGCTACTGAATTTCAGCCTAAAAAAGGGTTTACCTCCTATGATTATTATGGCATCGTGGAAATAACTATGATGGTCCTTTATGGTTCGGGCTATGGGTTTTATACCATTTATAATAATAGAAGAAACAAAATAGAAGCTAGGTGCTTTCAAGGGAACCTTTCTAAAAATTCCTATATAATAACTAAAGTTACTTCAACTTTTATTGTAACAGCGATATCACTAATTCCTGCAATGCTTTACTCCATATTTGTTTTAAAAGCTTATTGGGGTGAGGATTACTTCTCTGTTATAGCACTCCTTTTATCTTTAAATTTCTTTGGCACTACCCTTGGGATTTTACTTGGATATATTTTTAAGGAAGAAAAACATGGTTCCTTCTTTCTTAATACCTTAATTATACCTGTTATGACATTTTTAGGTGGAGGATATATATATTTAGAAGATGGTAATAAGCTGCTTGATATAGTACGCTATATTTCACCTTTAACCTTAATAAATAAATCTATTCTTTCCATAGCTTTTTATGAGGACTATTCTAAGTTTTATATAAGTATTCTTTACTCTGTAGCACTGGGAATTTTATTTTTAGCTTTTACTTTCTCTATATCAAATAAACAGGAGGCTTATTAATGAAGATTTTATTAGTTATGGCGGAAAAAAATCTAAGGCTTATATTTAAAGATAAGCTTTCTATAATACAACTTTTTATTCCTATAATAATAATAATGATTAGTATAAAATTATTTAGTTTCAGCAATGGAACTGTAAAAATCGGGATTATAGATGAAGATTGCTCTGATTCATCAAAGCTTTTAATAAGTAGTTTAAGTAATAATTCTTCAATTAGTACAGTACCTCTTGAAAGTTCTACTGTTGAATCAACTATGATGGAGACATCTATTCCTGTCACCATTGAAATCCCTAAAGACTTTGAAGAAAGTATTATAAATGGAACTCCTAAAAAGATTAATGTACTTTCTGAAAAAGACAGTTCTATGGGTGATGCTATTACCTCCATAGTAAATCTTCAAGTAGAAGATTTATATAACTTGGGCATTAATTCTAATAAAATCAATGATGAATATGAAAAACTTTTATTAAAATATAGTGATGATCCAGTTAAAATAACCTCTAAAACCTTATCAGATTTAGAGAATGATTTTGATTTAACTCAAACTGCAATTGCCTTTGTAATTTTCTTTCTCATGATGAGGGCATCTTCTATATCTTATATAGTATTATCAGAAAGATGGAATAAAACTTACTATAGAATATTTACTACGCCAGTTACCTCCTTTCAATATATTGGAGGAAATATCTTAGCAAACTTTTCACTTTTAGCTTTTCAACTTCTAATTACCCTTATAACTCTAAATTATTTTGTAGATATATATACCGGAGTGAGCTTTATTCCTCTGTTTCTTCTATTATTAGGAATAGCCCTAGTTACCGTGGCCTTTGGTACTTTTTCCATAGCTTTATTTTTTAATTCTAAGGGATACGGTATGTTTTCTAACATTGTAATTACTATCACTACCATGGTATCAGGTGCTTTTACTTCCATTAATTTTTTACCTGAAAGTGTTAGATTTATAGCTCCCTTCACTCCTCAGTACTGGGTAATGAATGGGATAACTAAACTTCAGATGGGTATGGGAACAGATTCTATTATTATTAATTTGGGAATATTATTACTCTTCTCCATTGCGCTATTTTTAGCTTCAGCCTATAAGCTTAAGTTCAAACTTCAATAAAAGTTTTATATTTAATGTAAGTATTATAAATACTGTATTAAAGACCATTATAATAAACCCTCACTAAGAAATTTAATTTATTAGTGAGGGTTTATATATGTATTCTTATCTTTAAATGATATAATTAAGCAATAATATTTTTTAATTTTACTTTGAAAGAAGGGATATAATGAGTATATTATCTTTAAAAAATGTTTCTTTTCAAGATGCTAATACAAAAGTTCTAAAGGACATTAATTTAGAAATCAATGAAGGGGATTTTATAACTATCACAGGTCCTTCTGGTGGTGGCAAATCAACCTTACTGAGAATTTTAGGGGACTTAATTTCTCCAACTTCTGGTCATGTATACCTGAGAGATAAGGATTATTCTGAAATCCCCCCTCTTAAACTGCGCAGTGAAATAAATTATTTTTTCCAACAACCTTATTTGTTTGGTAATACTGTCTATGATAATCTTTCTTTTCCCTATGAAATTAGAAAGAAAAATATAGATGATAGGAAAATATATATGCTTTTAGAAAAGTTTAATATAGACAAGGAATACTTAATTAAAGATATAAACAAGTTATCTGGTGGCGAGAAACAAAGAATTTCCCTTATTCGCTCTCTTCTCCATGCAGGTCCTGTTCTCCTACTAGATGAGATTACTTCAGCACTAGACAAAGAAAATAAACTTTTAGTTGAGCATATTATGAAGGATATGAATAATAAAGGTCATACAATCTTATGGATTACCCATGATTTATCTCAAATAAAGGACTTAAGCAATAAAAAGATTATTATAGAAGATGGAACAATAATTTCTAAGGAGGGATTTTAATGAGTACTCTATCACTTATAGTTTCTTCAGTATTAATTTGTATTCCTATTTTCATCTCCTATAAAGAAGATTTAGGACTAGGTAAAGATATACTTATTAGTATGGTTAGAGCCATAATACAATTAGTTATAGTAGGCTATATACTTCAATTTGTATTTAGCTTAGAAAATCCTATATTCACTATTTTATTAGTTACACTAATGATTATCAACGCAGCACTTAACACCAAAAAGCGTAGTGAGAACATAAAAAATCCTGTTAGAACATCCTTTATTGCTCTATTTTCAGGTGCTTTTATAACCCTTTCTATATTAGTACTTTCTGGTGCTATTAACTTTATTCCTAATGAAATAGTACCTGTAGCCGGTATGGTTGTGAGTAATTCTATGGTTGCTATAAATCTCAGTTACAAAAACCTTAATACTACCTTTAGTAGCAAGAGAAATGAAGTTGAAGTTAAACTTGCTCTTGGAGCCACATCTAAGGTTGCATCTAAAGAGATTCTTAAAGATAGTATAAAACTCTCAATAATGCCTTCCATTGACTCTGCTAAAACCCTTGGCATTGTATCTCTTCCTGGGATGATGACTGGATTGATTTTAGCTGGATCATCTCCACTTATGGCAATTAAATTTCAAATAATGGTTACCTTTATGATATTATCTTCAACCTCCATTGCTACTCTAATAGCAACCTATATCTCCTACAAAAGCTTCTTCAATGAAAGATCTCAATTAAAAATATAATATTAATATAAGGATTGTCCAAATAAATTAAATAGTTATTTAGGCAATCCCTTATTAATTGCTCTGTTATGATAAAGGAAGAATCATTATTATAGTAAATCCATCTTCTCCATTAAAACTAATATTTCCTCCAATGTCTATTACTCTCTCCTCCATTGCCTTAAGTCCAATGCTCTTTTTTATATTCACTGCTCCATCACCATTATCTTTTATAGATACTCTTACAATCTTATTTAGAACTTCAATATTAAAATAAACACTGTTACCCCTAGAGTGTTTCTTTATGTTTGTGATTCCCTCCATTAGGTTATTAATTATACACTTCCAATGACTATAGGTAAGCTTGTCTATGTTTCCAGAGTAATTAAAGGTATATCCATAACTATTATGACTAAAAGCATCATCCATTATAGATTTCACTCTATTTATACCTAATTGTTCCTCGGAAGGCTTAATTATTTTTAAAGTTTTTCTAATATCATCCATACCTTCCCTTAGAACTTGAATAGTTGTATTTATCATATTTTTAGCTTCATTTTTATCTTTATCTATTACTACCTTTGTGGCTTCTAGATGCATTAAACTAGAAGCTATAGTATGTCCAATTTTATCATGCATTTCCTTTGATAGCTTATTTCTTTCTTCCAACTTTGTGGTATATATTATCTGTTTTGAATAATTTTTTTCTTTTTCTACCTCTTTAGTATACTTGTCTATTTTTTCTCTTAACATTAAGTTTTCTTTCCATATTTTATCTATTTTACTTACTTTGTTAATTAATATCTTTGCTGCTATATAGTAAAATATTGCAAACAATAAATAATTCATAACTATGTCTTTTGGTATCATGGTTATAAATAAGATACTCCCTATAAAAGAATATATAAGCTTTATATTCATTAGTATACCTATATCAAAAAAAGTAAATGGTATTAATACGAAAAATATACTGTTGTATTTTATGCCTAGTCCATAAGAAATACAGAAAGACATGGCTGATAAACATAGCTTTATCTTAATATTCTCTAAGTAATATAAAGCTATGTTTATTATTATAAAACACAGTAATCCTATAATTATAGAGCTTTGGAAGCCGCCACAATTTATATATACATAGATACTAAATATGAGCCCAAGTAATTTTATATTGAGAAAATAATCATCCCTGTTATTAAGCATGCAATTTCCACCTTTGCTAAATATTATATCTTTATATTATCACAATAATAAGATCTTTCACAAAATATATCACTAATCTGGAATAGAATATTGAGCATGTACTTATATAATTTAAATACATGCTCAACATTTATTTTTATTAATTTATTTTGTGAAAACCCTTTTTATTATTGACCTAAGTTAGATTCTCTGACTTCCATTTCTTCTCCCTCACATAGCGTTATTGTTGCATTTTCCTCAAGGGTATTTACCATACTTTCCTCCTTTTGTTTTCCACATTTTTCTTTTCCTCTAAAAAACATTAGAAATATTATCACTGGGATTTGAACAAATATAAGAGCTGCAAGTATTCCAAATACACCTGATAAATTTATATCCTTAAATCTTTTATAACTTAAAATGAATAACATTATATTTATAAAAACTATCAGGGTAATCTGAAAAGACATGGAAGCCGCTATTAGCAACCCATTATCAGTTTTTTCAAGTTTAAAAGTAATAAATATTCCAATAATCTCTAAAATTATAAATCCTATTAAGAAAGCTAGTACATAGATACTATATTTTTTTCTTCCTATTCCTTTGTTAAGTAAAAATAAGTCATCACTCATTTCATCACCTCATTAACAGTATTTTACATCAACCTACTATAATTCTATACACATTTTCAAATATTATAACTAAAATCAATAAACCTCTGGAAATTATTTTAATAATCTCCAGAGGTTTATTTTAATACTACAGCATAGTTCTTTATAAAAGTTACTTTTCACTTTTATACAAGTCTACATATTCTTTATAAACTACAGCTACTTTTTCTATATAGTTTACGGTTTCTTTAAATGGTATTGTATGAACTACTTCTCCATCCTTGGAATATCTAGGATCCTGAAGCCATTTACATACATTCCCTATGCCACCATTATAAGCTGCTAGCATTTCATTTGTATATTTAAGTTGATTTTTTAAGTAATTTAGATACCAACACCCCATTTCTATATTCACATCTTCATTCTTCAGCATTTCTATAGAGAAGTTTTCTATATTTAGTTGCCTGGCTATCCATTCTCCTGTACTTGGCATTATCTGCATTAATCCTACAGCTCCCATAGATGAAACAATATCCTTATCAAACCCGCTTTCTGTTTTGATTATAGCTGCAACTAAATAAGGATCTAGTCCATAGATTTCACTATATGCTTCAATCTCTTCACTATATGGTACTTGTATATGATTCTCTACTATATCTTTTTCATTACTATCTACTTCCTTAGTTTTTTCATTTTCATGCAAATTCATAAAATATAAATTAATACATATTCCTGCTATAAATAAAATAGCCGTTATACTAATAAACTTAAGATTTAACTGCTTTTCTTCTAATATTTCCATTATACCTCCACTAACAATGTATAACTTTATTATTTAAATCAGAATTCATGTATTAATTAGTATTTCACCTTTCTCATAAAATAAACAAAAAAGACTTTAAAATAAAAATTAATTTATTTTAAAGTCTTAATTTATCCGATGACTACCAGCTCTAATACCCCCCCATTTTCTTCAAAATGGGAGTAAAGAGCTGCTACGTCCCTGGATAACGATTTCTAACCTTCAAAGAAGCTAAGAACTCTGTTTATCCGATGACTACCCTTATACTAGAGTTTAAATTGTTCCATAAACTCTTTCATATTTTCTGTAAGTCCAAGTAACTTTTCTGCTGCATTTGCAACTTCATCACTAGAAGCTGTAAGTTCTTCTGTAGATGCAGCTATTAGTTGTGTATTTCCTGAAACCTCAGAAGATATTTGCGTTGAATTTTCTATATTTTCAGTAATAGAATTTTTATCTTCTATAATTTCTTTAGAGCTAACTGCTACAAGTTCTATTTTAGGTACCATATCTAAAACTAATGCTGCAATATTTTTAAATGAATCTATAGCATTATCTACGCTAATTAGTCCGTTATTTAATTCACCATTTATATTGTTGCTTTTAATTTCTATAGTTTCACTCTCTTTAATAGCATTATTTATTACATTATAAATATTTTGGGTAGATTCCTTGCTTTGCTCTGCTAACTTTCTAATTTCATCAGCTACTACTGAGAAACCTCTTCCAGCTTCTCCAGCTCTTGCAGCCTCTATAGCCGCATTTAGTGCTAGAAGATTTGTCTGTTCAGATATACTATTAATAATTTCTGTTATTTCTGTTACAGTTTCCATACTAGATTTCATACTATATATAGAACTATTAAACTCTTTAAAGGATTTACTTAACTCATTCATGGCCATGGCTAACTTTTCCATATCCTCATTACTCTTATCCGCTTTGCTATTAATATTTTCCGCCATATCACTAATATTATATATGTTACTAATATTAGTAGAAAGTTTATTATCGAATTCTTCTAGTTCTTTAGTTACATCTTCCAATTCTTCTGCCTGCCTTTGTGAGCTTGTAGCAGTTTCTTCTATACTTTCACTTATGCTTTGAGCTCCTGATACAAATTCTTCTGCCAAAGCAGCTAGAGATGAAGCCTCGCTTTCAATAACCATGGAACTATCTTTAACATTTAGAATCATTCCACCTATAATTTCCTTGCTTTTTTCTACAGCCGTATATATATCTTTAATTTCATCATTGTTCATTTTGCCTATATTGGATTTAGTGAAATTACCCTTTGCCATATCTTCTACAATAGTACCTATTCTGCCTAATCTTTTAGTCATAGATTTAGCTACTAGGTATCCAAATATTAGACCTAACACTATAAAAATAATACATACAATTACTACTTTTATTTGAAGTTCTGGTATTTCTGCTAATAGCTCACTTCCACTTACTTCTACACCTACAGACCACCCTGTTGATTCTATAAATGCGAATCCAATATATTTTTCATCTGCACCTTGTCTATACTCACTGGCTCCTCTTTCTCCCGATGTCATCTTTCCTATAATCTGTTTCATATTTTCAGAACCATTTTTATCTTTAACTGTATCTAATAGTTTAGTTCCTATAAGCAAGGAATCATTATGAGTTATTATATTTCCTTCCCTATTTATTAAATAAGCATTTCCACTTTTACCTATGGATACCTTTGATATTATTGATGATAATTTATTAGCATCTAGATAAGCTATTAAAACACCTTTTATATTCCCATTTTCTTTTATTGGGGTACTTATAGCTATTTCTAACATACTATCAGTTGTACCTAAGTATGGTTCACTAACAAATGTAAGCCCACTTAATCCATTTGAAAAATAGTCCTTATCACTAATATTAGTACTTTCTCCTGAAGTATCTACACAATTCCCTTCAGCATCTACTATAGCAATTTCTTTTAACTCTATTTTTTCAGCTATATTCTTTAATTTTGTTAACTTTTCTTTCATATCTACTGTATCATCTATTAAAAAATCATTTATTGCTATTTGATTTACTATAACTCCATAACTATCTGTCAATTGATTTATTTCTCCTGCCATAGATGTAGCTACATTTTCTAGGAGACTTTTAGATTTGTCAGTAATAATTTTTTTATTCATATAAAGAGAAAAAGCAGATAGAAATGCTGCAACTAATACTATGATTACTGTAAAACTTAACATAAGTTGCATTCCTATTCCTCTAATCCTTTTCTGTTTTCCTTTTTTAGTATTTTTAATTTTCTTACTTTTCAGTTCATTCTTTGCCCTTTTCCTGACCTTCATATCTTCCCCACCTTACTATATACAAAAAAAATTTACAGCTATATATACACTCTGTACATAGATATAATCGAAACAAAAAATAATATCCTTTACTACACGATATGGTACTTTTACTATTTTCTAAAAATAAATAATAATTTTAATATGAATTTAAGATTTGTATGATAAAATTAAATAAAAAAACGTAATATTATCTAAAAATTTGTAATTAAAGGGTGATGAATTATGAAATTATTATTAGTTGAAGATGAAATACACCTTGCTGAAGCTCTAAAAGAAATTCTCAGTAAAAATAAATATATAGTAGATAGCATTTATAATGGTGAAGCAGGTCTTGATTATGGTCTTACAGGAATATATGATTTGATTATATTAGACATAATGCTCCCCAAAGTTAATGGATTAGAGATTCTAAAGGAGCTAAGAGCTAATAATGTATCTACTCCTATTCTTCTTCTCACTGCTAAAGGTGAAATTCAAGATAAAGTTAAGGGATTAGACTATGGAGCAGATGATTACTTAGTAAAACCTTTCTCTCATGAAGAACTTCTTGCTAGATTAAGAGCTCTTAGTAGAAGAAAAGCTGAGTTTATAAATGATAATGCTCTTCATTTTAGTGACTTTTCCTTAAATCTATCTACTTATGAACTTGAAGGAAATAGTAACTCTGTCCGACTTACCTCAAAGGAATTCGAAATTCTAAAATACTTTATGGAAAGACCTATTTTAATAGTTACTAAAGATGATTTAATTACAAAGGTTTGGGGCTATGACTCTGATGCTGAATATAATAATATCGAGGTCTATATATCTTTTTTAAGAAAAAAATTATCCTATGTGGGCTCTAAATCCAAAATATCTACCCTTCGTTGTATTGGTTATAAATTGGAGGAGTAGTATGTTTAAAAAATTAAAATATAAATTTATTATTATAAATATGTCTCTTTTAACCTTTGTATTTTTTTGTATATTTGGAGTCATATACTTTATAACTTGGAATAGTGGAGAAAGACAGATTAACTTTTCTCTTAATGCACTAATCCATGAACCTAACAATGGTGGACCCAGTAAAGGTGGTCCTCTTAACAATGGTATACTAATAAATCTTGACCATAATTTAAACGTGATAAATATTATTACTCCATATAATGTTGATAAAGATATTCTTGTTGAATTAGCAGTTAATATTCTATCCAAAGAATCTTCATCAGGAGTTATAAAAATTGAAAATACTGATTTTGCATACTTTAAAAGCTTAGATGGTAAGATTAATAGAATTGCTTTAATAAATAAGTCACCTCAGCAAAATCTATTAAAAAACCTTTTAAAGACTTTTTTCATAACTGGCTTTATCAGTTTGATTATATTGTTTACTATAAGCTATTATCTAGCTTATAAAACCATAGTGCCAATTAAAGAGGTATTCGAAAAACAAAAACAATTTATTGCAGATGCCTCCCATGAGCTTAGAACACCTATTGCTATTATTAAAACTAATTTAGCTTTAGTTTCATCTAATAAAGATAAAACTATTGAAAGTCAAGGCAAATGGATGAATTATATAGATCTACAAACTGATAGAATGTCTCATCTTATAGATGATATGCTTTCCTTAGCAAAGCTTGATGAAGATAAAAAAGTACTTAACCTACAACCTATAAATATAAATAAAATACTAGAAAATTTACTTATGTCCTTTGAAGCAGTTTTCTTTGAAAATAAAATAGAATTACAAAACAATTTAAAGGATAATTTTTTTATAAATGGTGACTTAGAAGAAATTAAAAAGCTTTTTAATATTCTAATGGATAATGCTATTAAACACACTTTTCCAAATGGAACTATTACCATCACTTCAAGTAAATTAAAATCTAAGATGGAAATCATTATTACTAATACTGGAGAAGGAATTCCTGATAAAGACCTAGAAAAAATTTTCGAAAGGTTTTATCGTTCTGATGAGTCTAGACAACGGAAAACTGGTGGTTATGGTTTAGGCTTAGCTATTGCAAATTCTATAGTAATAAGCCATAAAGGAAAGATTTATGCCAGAAGTAATGCAGGAAAAGATACTTCCTTTATTGTTGAACTTCCTATTTTAGAATAAGAGAATTTATAATTAAACACAGAAAAGTACTATAATCTAAATTATATAAGTTTAAAAGCTATCTTAGATATATACTCTTAGATAGCTTTTAGTATTTTATACATGATATTTTTTTCTTTTAAACCTTAGCACTACTATTATTGCTGAAATAATTCCTAGGAGACATATGCCATATATTATCAAATTAGATTTAATATTTGTATCATTTGACGTATTTATCCTCATATTATTTAGAGAATTTTCTCTATTAATATCACCTGGATTATTTCCTGGCTTAAAGGTACCCTGAGGAGCTCCTTTTTCAGGATTATTCTGCATATTGTTGGATTTTTCTCCAATCCCCATTCCCTTTTCAGGATTATTATTCTCTTTTATATCTTGAGGAATATCCTTTCCCTCTCTATTACCTCCACCACCTTGACTACCAAGGGCAGATAAATTTAAATTAGTAGCCATATTTCCAGTAGAAGTAGAGGACTGGGATCCAGAAAGTTGAGCAGATATACTCTTAGCTCTGTCTACTCCATAGGTAATTAACTCAGGAATAGAAGCTACATATTCTTCGTAAGTATAAAAGGCTGTAGCATCATTTTTCACATAATCACCAATTAAATTATCTATATTATTAATTGTTTCAGTAAATACTCCACTATTTACATAATCCTGAACTATTTCATTAAGGTACTCGTGATATTTTTCTTTATACTCTTCTACTTCCAGAAGCTTTCCTATAAGTGGACTACTTTCTAAACTATCGGCTACAGGATTATCAATGGAAAAGTTTATAACATTACTTGCACTTTCTCCTTGAAATGCTCCAAAGGCTAAATTATAATCCCAAGGAAGTATTGAACATATTCCATCTTGTTCATATAGATAATAATTATGTTTCATGTTTGATGCATAACTGTCTAAATTTACAACAAAAGTATTTACTGCAAAATATCTTAATACTTCATCTACATCTAAATATTTTTCTATGTCATCAATATCTTCATTAAGGCTTTTTATCATGGCTATTATTTTATCGTAGTCATCTTCATTTGTATAATCAAAAATCGCATTTTCAAATATAGTAGAATAATTAGAATGCTCATCTCCAGAATATACTAAGTCTGCTCCACCAGTATTTCTTCCCATAGGCCCATTGATTTCTTTGCCTTTTTCCATAGGCATATTGTTTTTTGCCATATTAGTAGTTTCAGGTTTATATAAATTTCCACCTGTTGTTCCATAGTATCTTTCAATATAGCTTTCTTCCATAACCTCAAGGGCTAAGTATAAACCCCAAGGCTCTCCATTTAAGGTGATGCTAGCATACTGAAACGCTGGAGTAGAAACTCCCATTTTGTTTAATAGATCATAGGAAAGATATTCTTTCATATAAGTTGTATCCTGCATCATATTATTTAATGCTAATTTCTCAAGGCCTTTAAGAGTTTGTCCATCGATATATTCATCAAATTTAACTTTAAAACTATATCTATCCGTAGTATCATCATTAGCAATTTGTGATAATGTTGTATTTCCCTTAGCTCTAAGCCCAACATTATAGTAAGTTTCTCCGTTAATAGTTATATTGGCACTATAATATTCTTCTTCCATAGCATTATCTGCTAGTTCATTCCAAAGTTTCTCATCTATATCTATATCAATTTCCATAATATCATCTTTGTTAAAAAGATTTGTTATATACTCTGGTCGGGTTGTTTTCTCTGTAGCATTTGCTTCAACCGTAGACATATCAATAGTTGCCATTACTCCAGCCAATGCCAGACTTAATGCCATAATTATTGCTATAAAAATATTTATATACTTATTTGAAATCACTTCATACACCACCTAAATATTAAGACATGTATTCTCCGTTGTAACTTACTAACACTGCATTGTTTACTCCTGATATACTGCTAATTTCATTTACAAATTGAGTAGACATTTCTTTTAATCTTATTTCTACTGTTAATTCAATATTGCTCCCTGCAGAAACGGTTTTAGACTTCACCACATATTTTTTAACATATTTATTAATATACTCCATGGCATTATTTTCACTTCTATCTCCCTTACAACTTACAACTAAGATATAAGGATTATCAATACTTTTCTTATTTGCAAATACCATAATCATAATTCCTATAAATGCTGAGCCAAATACTGCAAGAGGTATTAATCCTGCGCCTACAACAATTCCTACACTTATTGACCAAAATAAAAATGCAATATCCATAGGTTCTTTAACTGCTGTACGAAACCTTACAATTGATAAAGCACCAACCATACCAAGTGAAAGTACTACATTAGAAGTAATTGCAAGAATAATTAATGTTGTAACTAAACTCATTGCAATAAGTGAAATACCAAAACTTTCTGAGTACATTACGCCTTTAAAAGTTTTCTTATATACTAAAAATATGAATAGTCCAATAGCAAGAGCTAGTCCTAGGGCTATAGCTACATCTACAATTGAAAAACTTGATGCCTTTTCTAAAAAACTTGATTTTAAAATATCATTAAAACTTAATGCTTTATCCATTTTTATCTCCTCCAAATAACTTAATTTTATTCATAAATTCTGCAAGCTGCATATTTTGAAAAAGCAGAACTTTCTCTATCTTTTCTTTGAATCATATCTCTAATAATTTCAGGAAAAAACTCATCAAACTTAACCTCTAAAACTATAGGACTCCTTCCTGGCATTCCTATGGTAGCAAGGTTATCATTAAAAAAATTTTGTGAATATAAACCACTCTTAATGTTACTATCAAAGGTAATTCTCACGTTTCCTGGCTTGAATACATATGCTTCCCTTGTATATTCAACTATAGTCTTAGGACGTAATAAATCATATTTCATCTTTGAGTATAACTCTGTTAAAATAGGCTCCTTGTATTTAAATATGTCATCAATATTATTTTTTATTATATCTTCACATTGATTCATAGATATACTTGTTGCAATCTTACTGCATAATCCATTAACTTTACTTTTTTTCTCTAATTTTATAAAAGAATGGTTATCATTATAAATTCTTAATCTAAATTTTTCTCTATTATTTACTCCATTAATTTTTTCCATTAATGCCTTATTATTAATATTATCAAAATATAGACTCTTTACAGTATAAGTACCCTTATCTCCTGCATTCTCATCTAACTGTGCAATATTTTTTAATCTGTTTTTAATTGCCAAATAGTCTGAAATATTTATTAAATGCTTTATCTCGTGTCTAAATTTAACTTGTTTCATATAAATCACCTCCTTGTGTCATCTAGTACAATCCTATACTAAATTACTTAGCTTAAATTTATCTTAAATTTATTTTTATCTACATTACCTATATATTTAGTTTTAATCTTTATTTACAAATGATTGTCTAATAACATAAACTTGGCTAATAATAGCTGATTTTGCACAAAAAAGAAGAGATAAAAAACTATCTCTTCTTCTTTATATTTTAAAGTCACCGTATATTATATCTTTAGTTAATTTAAGATTTTAATAGATTCATTAATAAATATGTTAAGCATATTAATAATAAACCATTATACATCCTTTTATCTTGCTTCTTTAAAGTTTTTAGCTTCTGTTTTATACCCGGCAATAACTACTTTTCCCACATTTTCATTAATGTAGTATATATAGCCTATTAGAACTTAACTTACGTGTTCGGAATGGATACGGGTGTAGCCTCTAATAGTATACTCACCAGATTTAAATTATTATTATTATTTACTATTATTATAGATAATAATCATTAAACCTTGAAGTTTCTTTTGGCTACTTATTTTATTATAAATTTTTATTTATACTATCTACAAAATTATGTACATCTTTGCTTATGATAAATTTCATTGAATAAGATTTTTCTTTTCCAGCTATAAAAATTTTATGGCCAAGTTTTTCTTCATTAGCCTCTACATATTCAATATCTTTATATTCTATAATGTCATCATAAACTAGGAAAAATCTTTTACCACAAAATCTGATTTTTTCATTAGTGGTTACTAGTATCCCTGTCATTGTATTTTGTCTTCCATTTACAGTACTTTCAAAAGCACCTTCCACATAATAATTTATAACTTCATTTTTATTAAGCCTCTCTTCAATTAGTTTTATCAATTTTTCTCGTCTAGTCATCTTACAATCCTCCTAAAATAATAGTCATCACTATATATATTAATATACAGTGATGACCATTTCTATATTTGATACATGTTTATTTTAATATTTTATCTATAAATATTTGCATTTAAGTTATTGATAATACTATATTTTACCAGAAAAATCCACCAAATGGGCATATGCAGAATAATAGTATTAAAATTATCCACCAATCATCTCCGCTTGAGCATTGACAATGGCATGGTGGGCATGGTCTTGGACATGGTGGACATGGTTTTGGACATGGTGGGCATGGTTTTGGACATGGTGGGCATGGTCTTGGACATGGTGGACATGGTCTATGATGTGATGGCTTACAATCATGTCCCCAATTTCCATCTTTGCCTCTAAAGGACTCTTGTTCAAAATCTACTCCATCCGGTTGTCCATATCTGAAATCTTGAGCAAACATTTCTGCTGAATAGTCTTGTTCATTATTTTCATCATAATAGAAGAATTCATTATTATTTAACATATTATATTTCTCCCCACTTTTTAATCAATTTTATAATAGTTTCTAACAACTAAACATTTTATAGGAACCTATAATACTATAAAATATTTCTGTCTAGATCTAGTATATTAATGTTTATTTACATTAAGAATTAGCTTCAATAGCTGTTCCTAATAATATAATATGTACTCATAATAATTATGTGATGTTTATTTATAAAAAATATTAGAAATAAGAAGTTACTACTTTTTGCAATATATCCAGTAGATATATTCACGTAATGTACTATTAAAATCTATATGAGCTTTTTCTTTACTTAATTATTGGCCCTATAAGTTTATATCATACTTGTCAGAATTAGATATTGGTAAATTTAATTTGAGTCTTATAGATATAGCTCTGCATAATAATATTATTGTGAAGCATACCCAAAAAGTTATATCGTAATTCACTTCATAATAGTTAAATAAGTAAAATACCGATGCTCCAAGTATTGATGCCACTGCATAAATCTCCCTTTTAAAGATCATTGGAGTATCCTGAACAAAGGTATCCCTTAAAATTCCGCCTCCAACACCTGTAATTAATCCCATACAAACTACTAAAAATATATTGCTATGAGCTTGCTTAAAAGCTAAATTTGCACCTAATATTGTAAATGTAGCAAGTCCAATTGAATCTAAAATTAATATTACTTTTTTTAAGATAGCTATTTGCTTTCTCCTATTAGCTATTTTAAGTACTTGTTCCTCACTCATATATTTATTACCCTGAGATTCAGAAATAATTTCTTTTCTTTTAGATGTAGTGTACATACTAGATAATTTAGGATATCCGTAAAAAGCCATAATAGATACCACTATACTTATAATAAAATAAGTAGGGTTTATAAAAGCAGTTGGTGGTGTTTGTCCTAAGGTTATATCTCTAAATATTCCACCCCCAATAGCTGTAATAATTCCTAAAAATATAACTCCAAATAAGTCTAATTTTTTTTGCATCCCTACTAAAGCTCCAGAAAATGCAAATGCCACTGTTCCAACAACTTCAAAAATAATTAATAGCATAATTATATTCTCCTCTCTACTTATGTGTAATAATATTCCAATTTAATATTTTGCATTATAAAAGGAGTAAAAAACATAATTAATAAATGCTTTTTACTCCCTGTCCTTTTATCTGAAAGATTCCCTATAAAGGTTGCTTCGTTGATGCTCTTTAATTATTAATGTAAAGAGTCTCTCCAGGGTTATGTCCTGCTATTGTATTCAACCTGAAAGTTTCAAGTTAATTAAAAGCTTGTAATTAACTCTTTCTCCTACGGTTACTTAGTCTTTAAAAAACTAAGTATCTTCAATAACATTCATCCATACAATATTAAATTTAATTTTCTTCCTTACTTAATTTATATGAATTTTTCATATAAATCAAGCCATTTTATAATATTAAATACTAAATTGATTATCTATACGATTTCAAAATTTAAAAGCAATATATTCTATCCCTGTAATTTTCAACAGAGCTTTTTCCATACTTAGAACTGGTTCTCCTTTAGGAGCAATGGATATCTATGGACTTAACTCCTCTTTACTCTCACTTTGAAAGACATAGGAGTAAAGACCTTGTAATCAACCTATAAAAAAAACACCTTATAAAATAAGGTGTTTTGGTGGCTCACCGGGGGATCGAACCCCGGACACCATGATTAAAAGTCATGTGCTCTACCGACTGAGCTAGTGAACCAAACTACCTGGCAATAACCTATCCTTCCACACAGCCTCCCGTGCAGTACTTTTGGCTCTTTGAAGCTTAACCGTCGTGTTCGGCATGGTTACGGGTGTTACCTTCAAGATATGCTTACCAGATAAGTACATAGAAATTATAATTATCTTTGTACTTATACAAACTAAATAAGTTTGTCTTTAATGAAGAATTTTTTAATTTTTCATTAGCATTGCGATAATACCACTAACTTAGTTGTTGATATACGGATATTGCTCATATAGAAAAAGTCTGCAATATCATCGCCCAGTTAAGAAAATAACTATTTTCTTTATCATCGAATACTCTCAATGACTTTTATTATTTTACTCGATTATTTATCCCATGTCAATAATATTATCTATATTTTTATACATTTTTCTGCCTATATATATTTTGCCATAGTTGAAATCACATGTAAAATGAATATATATATACTCTATTTAATATACTTAATATATGAATTTTAAATTTCCAAGGAGTATTTTATGGAGGATATAAGCAAAATATCTACTAGCATAGACAATTTAACAGCACTAATATCATCTAGCCTAGATAAAATAAATGAAAGTTCTTCAGAATCTGCTTCTGATCCCAGCACTTTACTTTCTCTTAAAAGTGAGTTGCTTTCTTTAACTGAAATTACTACTAGCCTAAATGTGCTAAAAACTCAGCTTAACTTATTATCTCTTAATGATTATGAAGTTTTATATGTAGCTAATTGTATATCACCTTTGCTTCAAATATTAATTCAGCTTTCTAATACTTCTTATCTAACTATGGGCACAACACAATTATTAAATAATTCTACTATCACTAAAAGAAAAACCTCTAAATTGAAAAAAGCTGAAAAAACTGCCTATAAAATTCTTGAGCAAATTAACTGTATATATCCTGTATTGGAATGTAGAATATATAACTTTATTAATAACATATGCAATTGTGAGGATTAACAAAAACACATGGAGTTACTTTCAAATTCACCCCATGTGTTTTTATTTTATTTACTTTACTCTCCAAGAAGTTCCTTCTTTACTATCTAGCACCTCTATATTCATCTCTAATAACTGTGCTCTAATTTTATCTGATCTTTTATAGTTTTTTTCTTTTCTTGCAATATTTCTTTCTTCAATAAGATGATTTATTAGTTTCTCATCCACTTCAATAGCCTCTTTTTCAATAGTCATTAAATTAAGTGAGAAAACTTTATCAAAATCTTCAATTAAAAATGCTTTCTCTTTATTATTTAATTCACCATCTTTTATAACCTCATTAAGCACTGTAAATGCATTGGCTATATTTAAATCATCACTTATTTGAGTTTTAAACTTTTCTTGATATCCGCTAATAAGTTCCTTATTCATATTATTGGTTTCATCAATATTAGTTAATATAGTCCCTATTTTTTTCTTTAATGCCTTATAGCCATTTTGGGCATCTTTTAGACTTTCAAAACTAAATACCAGTTGTTTTCTATACTTAGATTGTAAGCAGAAATATCTATAATCTAATGGACTAAATCCTTCTTCTTCAAGTTTAGATACTGTTAAAAAGTCTCCACTTGATTTAGACATTTTGCCTCCATCTAACACTAAAAATTCTCCATGAACCCAGTAATTTACCCATTTATGACCCAAAGCTGCTTCTGATTGAGCAATTTCATTTGTATGATGAACTGGTATATGATCTATTCCACCACAGTGAATATCAATATTCTCACCTAAGTATTTAATACTCATGGTTGAGCACTCTAAGTGCCATCCTGGAAATCCTCTACCCCAAGGAGAATTCCATTGCATTATTTGATTGGAGAATTTAGAATTTGTAAACCATAGTACAAAATCTAAAGGATTCTTCTTATTTGGATCTATTTCTATTCTACTACCAGCTTCTAACTCATCTATACTGAGATTTGCAAGCTTTGTATAATCTTCAAATTTATCTATTTCAAAATATACATTTCCATTTGATTCATATGTGTAACCACGTTCTTCAAGCTTTTGAACAAATTTGATCATATCCTCTATGTGTTCTGTTGCTCTACATACCACTGTTGGTTTTTTTACATTTAGCTTTTTACAATCTTCAAAAAAAGCATCTTCATAAAATTTTGCGATTTCCCATACTGTTTTATGCTCACGACTTGCACCTAGAGCCATTTTATCTTCACCTTCATCTCCATCTGATTGAAGATGACCTACATCTGTTACATTCATAACATGCTTAACTTTATAACCTACATACTCTAAGGATTTTTTTAATGCATCCTCAAATATATATGTTCTTAAGTTTCCTATATGGGCATAATTGTAGACAGTAGGGCCACAAGTATACATTCCAACTTTATTTTTATTGGCAGGAATAAATTCTTCTTTATTTCTAGTCATGGTGTTGTATAAATAAAAACTCATCTCATGTCTCCTTTACATATTTCTTATAACTAATGTTTTAATGATAATTACTGTTCTGTAACTTATCTATATAATATATGCTTAACTATATTTATACTTTACATAACATTAAACTGTTCTTATTCTAAATCATATTAGTATAAAATATAAAAAACTACAGAACCAACTGTAGCTTAAATAACGATTAAAATTTATATCAATTATTAATTACATTATTATAGCTCAGTAGTATCTTGTTAAATTATACATATGTTACAACAGCAACAACAACATCTACACATAATAATGCTCTCCTTTAAAATAATTTATATTTAAATTTTATCATATAATAATAATTTTACAAGTTATATGTATAAATAACACTACAATTTATTTAAAATTTCTCAACAACTAAAACCTTTACAAGTTTTAAAGAGGATTTTATATTATTCTAAAGAATAACTATATATATTATTTAACTATATTATAATAGGTGGTGATTATATGTCTATAGATATATACGTTAATGGAAACGTTATATCCTTGGATAACAATAAGGTTTATGAATCCTTTGCTGTGAGAGATGGAAAATTTCTAGCGGTAGGATGTAATGACGACTTACTGTCATTATTTTCTAAAGAGGGCTACAAAGTTACAGATTTAAAAGGCAATACTGTAGTTCCAGGTTTTAATGATGCTCATATGCATCTACTTAATTATGGGTTTCAAAAGACTGCAGTAAGGCTAAATAACTTATCCTCCATAGATGAAATGATTAGTGTTGTGAAGTCTTATCTTAATAAAAACAATATTCCAAAGGATACATACATAATTTCTAGAGGCTGGAATGATAACTATTTTAAAGAACAACGACTTCCTAATAGATATGATCTGGATAAAATCTCCTGTGATCATCCAATTATATTTTCTAGAATATGTGGTCACATAGGGGTAATTAACTCAAAAGCTATTGAACTCTTAGGTATAGATAAAATGAAAGAAAATCCTACTGGCGGTGCTATAGATAGAGAAAATGGAGTTCCTACTGGAATTCTTCGTGAAAATGCTTTAAATATTGCACTTAGTAAGGTTCCTACCACTTCTGTAGAAGAGATAAAATCTTCACTCCGTAGCGCCTTTGATGACTTAATTAAATGTGGCATAACCTCTGTCCAAACTGAAGACTTAACTCACTGTAGAAGTTTACCTAATTTAATTCAAAGTTATAGAGAGTTAGAAGAAGAAGGCAACCTCCCTGTAAGAATAACTCTTCAGCTATGCCTTAATACTGATGAATTATTAGAGGAAGCTAATAGTTTTGGTTTGAAGTCAAAGGTAGGTAGTGATTTTCTTAAGGTTGGAGGTCTTAAACTTTTTCAAGATGGCTCTTTAGGTGCTCGTACTGCAGCTATGATAGATAACTATGAGGATACTCCTGGTAATGGTATTAGTATTTATTCTCAAGAGGATTTAGATAATTTTGTTACTAAGGGTTTTAAACAAGGATTTCAAATTATTATCCATGGTATTGGAGATAGAGCTTGTGAAATGATATTAAACTCCTATGAAAAAATTTCTAAAGATACTGAGGATAATCTTAGACCTGTTATAGTTCACTGTCAATTTACTAATGAGGATTTATTAAATAGATTCAAGGAGCTCAATGTAATAGCTAATGTACAACCAGCTTTTATTATGAGCGATTATCCTATAGTTGAAAAAGCTGTAGGCAAAGCTAGAACTAAAAGTAGTTATGCCTTTAATTCTATGATACAGAAAGGCATTCCTGTAGCCTTTAGCTCTGATGCTCCTATTGAAAGTTTTAATATAATCCAAGGAATCCATGGAGCTGTAAATAGAACAGATCTAAATAATAAACCTGTAGATGGCTTTAATATTGATGAAGGTGTTACCCCTTTAGATGCTTTAAAAGCTTATACTACAGGACCTAGTTACATGTCCTTTGATGAAGATATAAAAGGTAAAATTAAAGTAAATTATCTAGCTGATTTTGTAGTTTTATCTCAAGATATAACTGCTGTACCTAAAAACAAAATTAAAGAAACCAAAATTTTAGAAACCTATGTTAATGGAATAAAGGTTTTATAGCATATTTATAAAAAAATAAAGAAAAGGATGTAAGTATTTAATTATACTTGCATCCTTTTCTTTATCTAATTCAACTATATTTTTATTTATTATTAGGATTATTTTTAACTCTATTAGGTTTTGCCTTTGGTTTTATTACTATATCATTTTTCTTACTCTTAGGTTTATTATAAGCAGCCTTGGCAATTTTATTTTGAGTCTTAGACATGAAGCCACACAAATCCCAAAACCATAGAAATAATATAACGAATATACCTGGTATTACATAATTTGTTACTAACACTGGTAATGTTGTAAATACTAGTGGTGGTACTACAAACACAATAAAAGCCATTATAAGTACTAACCATTTGTTTATTTTTATTTTATTAAATACAAATTTCTTTAGTAAAGCATATATACCTAATACTATAATTGAAAATAATAAAATACTTCCTAAAAATATTAATACATTTTTCATAAAATTCCTTCTTTCAAATATATTGTAACTAAATAGTATTATATAATATATATCTATAAAAATGTACTTACTATAACAGATTTTTAATATGTTCACAAAATATTAACAATAGGATTTTTTATGATTTTTTGTTTAAAATTTAAAACTAATGGTAATACTATCAACTGTAATCTATTTAAAAGGAGATGTTTTTATGAAAGTATTAGACTCAATTGCACTAATTTTAGTTATTGTTGGTGCGGTAAACTGGGGCCTAATAGGATTATTCCAATTTGACTTAGTTGCAATTTTATTTGCAGGTTCTAGTGCCTTCGGTGCTATAAGCACATTTAGTAGAATTGTTTATGCCATAGTAGGATTAGCAGGTCTTTATGCTATATCATTCTTTGCAAAGAGTAAATATACTGATGTGGAATAATTTCTAAAGCCGCAATTGCGGCTTTTTTATTTTATAATTTTATAGGATTTATTTTGTTTTTAATTTATAATAGTTTAGATAGGTTGGCAATAGCATAATGTAATTTAAATAAATTTTTTAACTTATATAAAAATGCTCTATGCCTAAATATCCTATGAAAAACTTAGCTGAGGTGTTAAAAATGATAAAATATATTTCTTATAATGTTAAAAAGTGTAGTATTGATGAATTATTAAAGTATTATACTCCTGAGATAGTAAATAAATACTGCGAAAGTTGTAATAAATTTAATAAGGTATGGTCTTGTCCTCCACTCTCTTTTAGTGATTTAGAATATGTTTCTAAGTTCAAATATTGTTATGTAATTAGTGGTAAAACCTATATAAACCAAATTCCAAAGGAAGAACTAAATAATATTGTTACCTACTCTCTAAGTAAATATAGTGATATAAGTAATAGCACTGATGAATTTACTAATACTTTTAATGGTCTTTATTATAGTTTTAGAGAATTTAATGATAATAAAATACTCTCCTTAGAATCTTATTATAATGACAGCATTGCACTATTTTCTGGAAGATGCCTAATTTGCAACAACTGCTCTCGTAGTAATAACATGCCTTGTATATTCCCAAGGAAATTAAGATATTCATTAGAAGGTCTTGGTTTTGATGTATGTGGAATAGTGGAAAATATTATTAATGATAAAATTCAATGGAGCAGTAACTCAACACCAGAATATCTAACCTGCGTATCTGGATTACTTTCCAATTTAGATATTTCTGAAGATAAAATTTTGCAAATATTGCATAGTAATTAAAACTTAATATTCTATTTCTAGTATTTAAACTTACCTCTTTGATAATAATATTATTAATAAATAAAAATATGAAAGAGGTGGTTTTTCTTTGTTCAAATGTGTAAAGAAAGAAAATCATTACTGTAATTTAGTAAATGGTCAATGGATGACAACTGAAAATACTATAGATATTTTTTCTCCTAGTGATAACTCATTAATAGGTACTATACCTCAAATGAGTCAAGATGATGTGGATAAGATAATAAGTTTTGCTAAAGAAAGCCAAAATTCCTGGAGTGATGTACCTGTAAGTAAACGTTCTGAAATCTTACATAAAGCAGCAACTTTGCTTGAAGAAAATTGTGATGAATTATCTAAAGTTCTTATGATGGAAATAGGCAAAGATATTAATTCCTCTATTTCTGAAGTAAAGCGTACTGCAGATTTTATAAGATTTACTGCAGATGCTGGTAAAAATCTAGAAGGAGAAACAATAGCTGCTGATACTTTCCCAGGATTTAAAAAAAATAAGATGAGTCTAGTTCAAAGAGTACCTATAGGCTTAGTCCTTGCTATATCACCTTTTAACTATCCAATTAACCTATCAGCTTCCAAGATTGCTCCTGCCTTAGTTGGTGGTAACAGTGTTATTCTTAAACCTCCAACACAGGGTGCTGTAAGTGCTCTTCATCTTATTAGGATATTTCAAGAAGCAGGTGTTCCTGATGGGGTAATAAACTCTGTTACTGGTAAATCTTCTGAAATAGGTGACTATCTAGTTACTAACGACAATATAAACTTTATCAACTTTACTGGTTCTACAGAAGTAGGTAAACATATAGCTAAAATTGCTGGTATGGTACCTATGATTATGGAACTGGGTGGAAAGGATGCTGCCATTGTACTAAAAGATGCTGATTTAGATGACACAGCTAGAGAAATTGTTTCAGGTGCATATAGTTATTCTGGCCAAAGATGTACAGCTATTAAACGTGTATTAGTTACAGAAGATGTTGCCGATGAATTATCCTCTAAAATCTTGGAACAAGTAAAAAAACTCACTATAGGCACTCCTGAATCTGGAGCTAAAATTACTCCTTTAATTGATAAAAAATCTGCTGATTTTGTTGAAGAGCTTATTCAAGATGCCTTAAGTAAAGGTGCAAAATTACTATATGGTAATAAGCGAGAGGGTAACTTACTACACCCAACTCTTTTTGATATGGTAACTAGTGATATGCGTATTGCATGGGAAGAGCCTTTTGGTCCTGTACTACCTATAATTAGAGTAAAGGATAAAGATGAAGCAATTGAAATTGCTAATAAGTCTCAATATGGACTTCAATCCAGTGTATTTACAAGAAATATTAATGATGCCTTCTATGTAGCTAACAAATTAGAAGTGGGGGCTGTTCAAATAAATAATAAGTCTGAAAGAGGACCAGATCACTTCCCATTCTCCGGTGTTAAAGCTTCAGGTATGGGTACTCAAGGCATAAAATATAGTATTGAAGCTATGACTAGACTTAAATCCATAGTATTAACCATAGACTAAATTAAATTTAATAGAAAAGCTTCAAAGAAATTTTCCTTGAAGCTTTTTATTTATATATTATATATTCTCATCTTGTGATCTTGCTATTATCTCTCTACATATCTCAGATAAATTAGCTTTTTCCTCTTTACTTAAGTCCTCCATATAAATTGGTTTATGAAAAATAATTTGAGCTTTTAAATCTTCTGGATCTCCCTCTAATCCCTTATAGGTTCCATTTACCGTAATTGGTATCACTGGTACATTAGCCTTAACTGCAAGTTTTAGGCTTCCCTTTTTAAAATCACCTACACCTTTGTCTCTATTTCTTGTACCTTCTGGAAATATAAGCATAGATCTGCCACTTTTTATTATTTCTATAGCTTGAAGGATTGCCTTTAAACCTTCCCGTCCATTTTCTCTATCTAAAAATACACATCCTAATTCCTTCATCCAATAGGATATAACCGGTACTTTCTTCATTTCGATTTTAGCCACAGCTCCTGCAGTATCTTTTATATTCATCATTATTACAGGTATATCTAGCATACTTTGGTGATTTGAAACATAAACACATGTTTGATTTAATAAGTTTTCACTACCTACAACATGAACTTTTAATTCAGAATATTTAATTGTAGCAGCAGCCCAGTCCTTCTCTAAATTATATAAGTATTCTTCCCTTTTTTCTTCTGTTAATTTATTTTTACATATTGAATATGTAATTCTTTTAATGGCAATTTCAAGCATTTTAAAAGAAAATTTTATTCCAAATCTTAATTTTCTCAAATAATTCACGTCCTTTTTTAATGTTTACATTTAATTATATCAATAATATTTATTCTGGTGAAGTATATATTGAAATTTTGTCAATACTTTATATATTACATGTACTACTTAAGGAGGTCTCATGAAAAAATTTTATAAAAGTAATAGAACTCTATTTATATTATCTATAATATTTTTTGTCTCCTTTTTCTTACTAGGTTATACTAGCAAAAATAGTATTAATACTAAATTGAAGGATTCAGAAACTAGGATACATTTTATAAATGTTGGCCAAGGAGATTCTATTCTTATTGAGAATAATAATTTTAATGTTTTAATAGATAGTGGACCAAATAGCGCTAAAGACACTTTAATTTCTTATCTTAAAAAATATAAAATTAAAAAATTAGATTACCTTATTGCATCTCATCCTCACGAAGATCATATTGGTTCTATGGATGATATAGTTAATAATTTTTATATAGAAGAGTTTATTATGCCTAAAGTTTTATCCACAGATAAGAATTTTTCTAACTTAGTAAACGCACTTAAAAGTAAAGGACTTACAATTAGAAATATTAATGACGATCTTAAAATTCAACTTTCAGAGGATAATTATATAGATTTTCTATGGACCGGTGATATCTCCGATGATAATTTAAACAATCATTCTATAGTAATAAAATATATAAATAAAAATACCTCATTTTTGTTTACTGGAGATATGGAAGAAGAAGTTGAAAATATTTTATTAGCTAGTAAAAAATCTTTAGAATCTACTGTATTAAAAGTAGCACACCATGGAAGTAAGACTTCATCTTCCAAAGGATTTTTATCTAAAGTAAACCCTAGAATAGCTGTAATAAGTTGTGGCATGGGAAATGATTTTGGTCATCCTCATAAAAATACTTTAAAAGCATTGGAAAATCTAAATTCTAAAATACTTAGGACTGATATAAATGGAAACATTATAATAAAAACAAATAATGATATCTACTGAACATGAAGGTAGCTAATATTAAAAGTATGCAACATAGCTAATATTTAATTAATAGCTATGTTGCATACTTTTCAAATATATTATCAAAAAATAAAAAAAGCCTTACTTTGTAAGACTAAAAATGGCTCCGCGAAGAGGATT
>NZ_DKPI01000009.1:0-38593 GCF_002470865.1 Clostridium sp. UBA7339 | reverse complement strand
TGGCGACCCAGAAGGGACTCGAACCCTCGACCTCCGGCGTGACAGGCCGGCACTCTAACCAACTGAGCCACTGGGCCACATTAGATTATGTGGTGGTCGCAACAGGGATCGAACCTGTGACCCCCTGCTTGTAAGGCAGGTGCTCTCCCAGCTGAGCTATGCGACCTAGTATGGTGACTCCTAGGGGAATCGAACCCCTGTTACCACCGTGAAAGGGTGGTGTCTTGACCGCTTGACCAAGGAGCCATATGTCATTTTGCTTTTGTTTTGTGTTTGCCGGTTCATCCGACATTTATTATAATACAAAAATTTTAAACTTTTGTCAACAAAATTTTAAAAATAATTTTTTTTATTTTTTTCTCCAAAATTATATACAGAAAATATATTATTTATTAGATATATTATAATTTAATAATAAACTTATATTATAGTTTTAATATGTAGTATAATTCTATATACTATAGTTAATATATTAGTTAATATGTTATAAAATACATTTAAAGGCTTGAGGTGATTTTATTTTGTATCATGACTTAATTATTGTTGGTGGTGGATCTTGTGGCATAGTATCTGCAATTAAAGCAAAAGATTTAAGTATAGACGTAGCTATAATAGATAGTAGCGATAGAGTAGGTAAAAAATTGTTAATTACTGGTAATGGACGCTGTAATTTAACAAACGAAAAATTATCCTTATCAAGATTTCATAGTGATAATAATAACTTTTTTAAAGATATTATTAATACCTATGATTTAGAATATACCCTTAACTTTTTTAAATCCATAGGAATATATACATGTACCTTAGATTCTGGAAAGATATACCCATTATCTCTTCAAGCATCCTCTGTGTTAGATATTCTTAGAATGAATTTATCTGAAAGAAATATACCAACTTACATGAATGAAAAAGTTTTAAATATCATTAACACAAAGAAGGGTTACTTTGAAATTATTACTTCTTCAACTACATATACATGTAAAAAAGTTCTCTTATGTACTGGAGGAAAAAGTTATACTAAAACAGGATCTGATGGCTCTGGTCATAAACTAGCTAAAAACTTTGGCCATAGATTAATAAACTTAACACCTGGTATAGTTCAATTAAAACTAAACTATGATAGACTTAAGGCCATTTCTGGAGTGAAATTTGAAAGCTCTTGTAATATAGAAGTAAATGGTGAAACTAAAAAACAAGAATTTGGTGAAATCTTATTCACAGACTATGGTATATCAGGTCCTCCAATTCTACAGCTTAGTAGAATTGCTTCTAAAGGAATTATGAATAAGTCATCAGTTATTATACATGTAAATTTACTTAATTCAGATTATGACCATATAGTAGATTTTTTTGAAACACACTTTGCAGTGTTTTCATATAGAAGTATTTCAGACAATCTAGTAGGAATTATAAATAAAAAACTTATTCCTATTATATTAAAAGAGTGTGGAATTACTGACATTCACATGCTTACATATTCCCTAGAGTATGAATATAGATTTAAACTTTATAAGCTTTTATATGATTGGAAGTTTCAAGTTATTGATACCAACTCTTTTGAAAATGCTCAAGTTACCATCGGTGGAATAGATACTACAGAGGTAAACCCTATAACTTTAGAATCTACACTAACTCCAGGTCTATACTTTGGTGGTGAAATTTTAGATGTTGATGGTGATTGTGGTGGTTTTAATTTGCAATGGTGCTGGAGCTCCTCTAGCGCTGCTGTGAACGCCATTTATAATGCACTAAAGGATTAGGTTTACCTATTAACATAAGAGCTATATTCAAGGTAATTTGTGTGATTTTAAATATTACTTGAATTAATATAAAAAAATAAAACTGATAGGAAATAAATTTATTTCTTATCAGTTTTAAACTTTGAACTAATTTTTTGTAATCTTTAATGCAATGACGTACTTTTAAAGATCTGCGATTCTCATGGTTTGATCTCTCTTTGGACCTACTGATATTATAGATATCCTAACACCAGTGAATTCTTCTATTTTTCTTAAGTATATCTTTGCATTCTCTGGAAGGTCTTCATATTTTCTAGCATCTTTTATACTTTCATCCCATCCATCAAACTCTTCATACACAGGTTCACATTTTGCTAAATCTTCAAGGCTAGCTGGGAAGTAGTCTATTACTTTTCCATCTAACTTATATCCTACACAAACTTGTATTTTATCAAGCCCTGCTAGTGTGTCAATCTTAGTTACTCCAAAACTAGTTAATCCAGAAACTCTAGCAGCACTTTTTAATATAACAAGATCAAGCCAACCACATCTTCTACTTCTTCCTGTAGTAACTCCGTACTCAAATCCTTTTTCCCTTATCCAATCTCCAACTTCATTTTCTTGTTCTGTTGGAAAAGGTCCTTTTCCAACTCTAGTTGTATATCCTTTTACAATTCCTACAGCACTATCTATCATAGTTGGTCCTATACCAGCACCTGTACATATACCACCTGCTACGGTATTAGAAGATGTTACATATGGATATGAACCAAAATCTATATCCAGAAGTGTTCCTTGAGCTCCTTCAAATAACACATTTTTATTTGCTTTTATGCTATCAAAAACTCTAACTGATGCATCATCTACAAACGGCTTCATTCTCTTACCATATTCTAAATAGGCCTCGAAAACCTCATCAAAGCTTAGGGCTTCTCCACCATAAATTTTAACTATTAAATCATTTTTAGCTGGAAGATATTCTTGTAATTTTTCTTTTAATACTTCTGGTTTAATAAGATCACAAACCCTTATTCCACATCTCTCAACTTTGTCAGTATAACAAGGTCCTATTCCTTTTTTAGTAGTACCTATATCGTTTTTTCCTCTAGCTTCTTCCTTAAGAGCATCTAATACTTTATGATAAGGCATTATAACTTGAGCTCTGTCACTTATTATTAATCTCTCTGGTGTTATATTTTCTCCTAATCCCTTTAAATAATCCATTTCTGTAAATAGAGCCTCGGGGTCTACAACCACTCCATTGCCTATTACATTAAGTTTGTCTTTATAAAGTATTCCTGATGGAATCAAATGTAACTTATACTCTTTTTCTCCCACTACTACAGTATGACCTGCATTATTTCCTCCTTGGAATCTAACAACTACATCTGCACTTTCTGCAAGATAATCAGTCATTTTACCCTTTCCTTCGTCTCCCCATTGAGCTCCTAATACCACAAATGATGACATATTCTACATCTCCTTTTTTACTCATTAGTAAAACTTATTATAAATTAAACTAGCTTACTATATTTCTCCTCTAATATTCTAGCAACATAAACTCCACTAGCAGATGCTTGTGATAGTGAATGTGTAACTCCAGATCCATCTCCTAATACATAAAGGCTTTTTACTTTTGTCTCTAAGTTATTATCCACTTCTATATTAGAATTATAAAACTTAACTTCTACACCATATAACAATGTATCTTCATTAGCTGTTCCTGGTGCTATATTATCTAGAGCATATATCATTTCTATTATAGCATCTAATTGACGCTTTGGTATAACTAAGCTTAAATCTCCCGGTGTAGCTTTTAAAGTTGAAATAGTAAAACTTTTACTCATTCTATGATCATTAGTTCTTCTCCCCTGTACTAAATCTCCAAATCTTTGAACTAATACTCCGCCACCTAGCATATTGCTAAGTCTTGCTATAGATTCTCCATATTCATTACTATTTTTAAATGGCTCTGTAAAATTATTAGTAACTAATAATGCAAAGTTTGTGTTTTCTGTATGAAGTTCTGGATTTGAATAGCTATGTCCATTTACTGTTACTATTCCATTTGTATTTTCACTAACTACCTCACCATGTGGGTTCATACAAAATGTTCTGACTAAATCTCCATACTTCTTAGTTCTATATACAACTTTACTTTCATATACTTTATCTGTTATGTGTTCAAAAATAGCTGCAGGTAGTTCAACTCTAACACCTATATCTACTCTATTACTTCTACTTTCTATACCTAGCTTAGTACAAACCTTAGATATCCATTTAGATCCCGATCTTCCTGTGGCAACTATTATATCTTTGCATCTAAATTCCTCATCCTCAGTTTTTACTATAAATTCTTTACCGTGCTTTTCTATAGCTACAACTTCAGTATTAAACTTCATCTCTATATTATCTTTTATCTTATTATATAAATTACCTAGTATTTTTACATTTCTATCTGTACCAAGATGTCTAACTTTAGCATCTAAAAGATGTAAATCATGTTTTAGTGCCTCAGTCTTTAGTGTACTATCCGCAGTTGAATATAACTTCGCATCACTTCCACCATGATCACATAAAACCTTATCTACATAATACATTAGATCTAAAGCTTCTTGCCTACCCACATATTTATATAAATCTCCACCAAAGTTATTAGTTATATTATACTTACCATCTGAAAGACTTCCAGCACCACCATAACCATTCATAATGTCACAAGATTTACAATGAATGCAAGCTTTTATTTTTTTCCCATCTATGGGACATTTTCTTTTTTCTAGGCTATTTCCCTTTTCTATCATTAGTACTTTAGCCTTTGAGCCTAAAGCTGTTAATTCATAGGCTGCGAAAACACCACTAGCTCCTGCACCAACAATTATAATATCATAATTTTTATACATGTTAATCACCCCATAAATATATTAACAAAGAGATGTAGTATTTTCAATAAAAAATACGAATATTTTATATAGTACATTTAAAATTCTTCGTAAATATATTTCTTTAGAAATTTATTTTTCCCAATATTTATTTACTCTATTCTAACATAGAGTGCTTTTATTATTTCTTGATAATAAACTTTAAATCTCCTAAAATATATTATACAAATGGCTTTATACAATATATTTTGTTAATATAATATATATAATTAGCTTTTTATTATAATTAAATTTATTATAATATTATCTTAAACCATAAAAAGTGTAACATATCCTATAAGAATATATTACACTTTTTATATTTATATTATTCGTATTTATATGAATGATTTGTATATACTTATTCCATCTAAACTATATATTTTTTCAGAGAATTCACCTGGATTTAAATCCTTAGTAGCTTTACGCATATCATACATTCTAGCATCTAATACATCTAAATGATGTAACATTTCTGCTTCTGGTATCATAGGTTTCTTAGGACTTCCATACTCCGGCTCATAGTGATGTGTTAATATCATATGTTGTAATAACATAACTATTTCTTTATCTGCTTTGACTTCCATTGCAGCATCTTCAATTAAACCAATTCCTTGTATTATGTGTCCAAGTAACTGGCCTTCCGTACTATATTTAGATACTATTCCTAGATCACTAGATTCCATCTCCATTATTTTAGCTATATCATGAAGAATTATACCTGAATACAATAAATCTTTATTTAGATAATCATATATACCTAATAATCTTTCTGCCGCATTTAACATAGTGGTTATATGATATAAAAGACCACCTTTAATTGCGTGATGATTGGATTTAGCAGCTGGATAATGCATTAACTTGTAACTTAATTTACCGATAATATTTTCTGTAATATGTTTTATATCTTTATTTTCTATTTTCTCTATATAACCTAATAGAGTTTCAAACATATCTTCAGACTTATAAGGAGCAACTAGTATAAATTCATCTATATTAACATTATCTTCTTCTGTAGCTGGTCTAATTTTCTCTATCTTTAACTGTAATTTCCCTCTATATTCATTAACTACAGCTCTTACTTTTACAAGTATATTATCCTTTATTGAAGCTTCAATATTTTCATTACATTCCCATAGCTTTGCATTTATTTCTCCAGTTGAATCTATTAACATAAGATCTAAATATTTATTCGTAGTACTATTGTTAGTTATTTTACATTCTGCATTTTTTACTAAGAAAAAACTTTCAATTCTATCCCCTTTATTAAACTCACCAATTTTCTTATTTTCCATAACTGTTCTCCTTAATCTTTACTTCGTGTACTATATAAGATGAATATTATCAAATCTATTAAAATTATTCAATAATACTTAAAAAAGATATGTTTTACCACATCTTTTTAATTTTGATCTATGGACTTTTTTCTTTTAACAATTCTACCATATTCATCTGTAAAACTATTTATTATTATAGATACTAAATCTACTATAATCCATATGCCAAAACCACCTAGTGTAAGTAACATTAATATTGCAGTTCCTACTTTTCCAACATAAAATCTATGGAAGCCTATAAAACCTAAAAGTATACAAAACACTAATGTTGCTCCCCAACTTTTTTCACTACAATCTTTCTCCTTAGATTCTAATATAGACCCTTTATCTTTGTCACCATAAAACTCTTTAGTCTTAATTATTTTTACTTCTTCATTGGTGTTACTAGTATCTCTTATATCTTTCACAATTCCATTATTATACAGACTTACAATGTCATCTTCATGTTCCTCTGTTATAGTAATATCATCTAATTCCGAATGCTTGTGAAAATATTTCTCTTTTCCATTGTTAAACTTATCATCTATTAATTTATTGTTCTTCATCTCATTTACCATGAGTAATCTCACCTCACATAAAGTATAGCTAATATATCTTTATGTAATAAGGCTTTAGTATATGCAATAAATATAAATCATATATAATTATACTTTATTACTAACTTCTACGAAATCTATTTAAATTACTCTGTATGAACTAAGTCTAAGTTTCCAAATTTACTATATTTACCTATCCATGCTAAATTTACGGTTCCAACTTCACCATTTCTATGTTTAGCTAATATACATTCCGCTATGTTCTCATCTTCTTTTTCTTTGCTATAATAAAATTCTCTATATAAGAACATAACTATATCTGCATCCTGCTCAATAGAACCTGATTCTCTTAAATCTGATAACATCGGACGATGGTCTGCCCTTTGTTCTGGTGCACGGGATAATTGAGATAATGCAATTACTGGACATTTCATTTCTTTAGCTAAAGCTTTTATACTTCTTGATATTTCTGATACTTCCTGTTGTCTATTATCAGAATTGCTTCCTGACATTAATTGAAGATAGTCTATGATAATTAAATCTATTCCATGCTCTATTTTAAGTCTTCTACATTTAGACCTCATCTCCATGACAGAAATACCTGCAGTATCATCTATATATATTCCCGCAGATGCAAGTGGTCCTGAAGCCCTTGCTATATTCTCCCAATCTCTATCGTCTAAATCTCCATTTCTAAGCTTAACCATATCTACATTAGCCTCTGCACAAAGGAGCTTATATGCTAATTGCTCCTTACTCATTTCTAATGAGAATATTGCAACTTTCCTACCATCTCTAATAGCTGCATTTTGGGCTATATTAAGACAAAATGTAGTTTTTCCCATAGATGGTCTAGCTGCTATTAGAACCATATCTCCGCTCTGAAACCCTGAAGTTTTTGCATCTAAATCTTTAAATCCACTAGCTACTCCATTTACTTGACCTTTATTATTAAAAATCTTTTCTATCTCTAAAAATCCTCTTTCCAATACAGTACTCATAGGTTCAAAATCACTAGTACTTCGTTTTTCAGATATATTAAATATATTTTTTTCTGCCAAGTCTATTACTGATTCTACATCATCTTGTTTATTATAGCTATTTTCAATTATTTCCGTTGAGCTTCTAATTAGCCTTCTAAGGGTCGATTTATCTTCAACAATTTTTATATAAGAAGATAAATTAGCTGTAGAAGGTACTGAGGTGCTTATCTCCATAATATATGTTACCCCTCCAGCTTGCTCAAGCATATCATTAGATTTTAGATAGTCTACCAAGGTTATCATATCTACAGGTATATCTTTATTATATAAATCTCTAATAGCCTTAAAAATAGTCTTATGAGCATCTTTATAGAAATCTTCAGCTGAAAGAACCTCTGCAGCTTGTGCAATAGCATTCTTATCTATTAACATAGACCCTACTACTGACTGCTCAGCTTCTATATTTTGTGGCATAGTTCTAAGTGAGTCACTCATATTATTACCTCCTGCGATATATTAAAAGAAAACTCCTATATGTACTCTCAAGAAATAAATAATGCAGAAAACATTATTTATTATAAAATCCTTCTCTTTAATTATAATGTAGTTATAAAAAAATCCAAACATTTATTTATAAAATTAAATTAAAACCCTGTATAATCATATTACAGGGTTTTAATAATCAAAATATCTAAAATACTAATTCTATTAGTTCTTCTATTGTTGATACAGCTGTAACTTCTATATTTTTAATATTAGCTGGAACATCCTTCAAGTTATCTTTTGGTATTATTACCTGCCTTATACCTTTTCTTTTTGCTCCATATATTTTTTCAAACACTCCTCCTACTGGTTTTATCTTACCTCTTATTGATATTTCACCAGTAATTGCAATATCCTGTCTTATTGGTTTTTCTAAAATGGCACTTATAATACATGTTGTTATAGCTGCACCTGCTGATGGTCCATCAATTTTTCCACCACCAATAACATTTACATGAACATCATAATCTCTGATTTCCTTATCAGTAATCTTTCTTATAACAGAGGCTGCATTAAAAACAGAATCTTTTGCCATAGATCCAGCAGTATCATTAAATCTAATAGTTCCCTTACCTTTTTCCCTAGCCTCAAAACTTGAACATTCTATTTCTATAGTTGATCCCAAGAATCCAGATACCCCAAGACCAAAAATCTGCCCAACTTCCTTAGAATCTAAATCACTAATATCTTCATATGGTCTTAATCTATTATTAGATGCTACTTCATTAAAATCAGAAATAGTTATAACCACATCATTTCTCTCTTCATTATTTAATAATACATATCCATATACATCTGCAAGTATATTTACAGCTTTTCTACCTTCTATAGTATATCTGCTTATCTCTTTTGCTAAACCATCCTCTAATTTAATATTTAACTTTTTAGCTGCATTTAATACAACTTTTTCTATATCTACAGAAGATAGTGGTTCAAAATAAACTTCAGTACACCTTGATCTTAATGCTGGATTAATCTCACTTGGCTCTCTAGTAGTAGCGCCTATTAGAACGAAATCAGCTGGAGCACCATTGTCAAATAAATACTTAATATATTTAGGTGTACTTTCATCATCTGGATCATAATATGATGATGAAAACTCAACTCTTTTATCTTCTAAAACTTTTAATAATTTATTTTGAAGAGTATAATCTAATTCACCTATTTCGTCTATAAATAAAACTCCTCCATGTGCTTCTGTAACTAGTCCAGTCTTTGGTTCTGGAGTACCACTTTCAGCTAAATCTCTCTTTGAACCTTGATATATAGGATCATGTACTGAACCTAATAAAGGATTTGATATCTCTCTTGGATCCCATCTTAATGTGGTTCCATCTACTTCTACAAACTTTGCATCCTTATCATATGGCGTATGCTTTAATTTCTTAACTTCTTCAAGCGCAATCCTAGCTGCTGTAGTCTTACCCACTCCTGGTGGTCCGTATAAAATTATATGTTGTGGATATGGAGATGCCATCTTAGATATTAAAGATTTAATAGCTCTCTCTTGCCCAATTATTTCTGAAAAACTATCAGGTCTAAGCATACTCATAATGTTTTGAGTTAAATGCTTTGAATCTAAACATTCAAACTCTGCATATTTCTTTAATGTCTTACTATTCTCTGGTCCTCTTTGTTTCTTTATGATTCCTAGTCTTACCTCATCTATATACTTGTCCTGTTTTTCTATAATTTGCTTTTCCACTTCTGCATCTAATTTATTTTGTACATATCTTTTAGCTAGAAGTTCACTTATTTCTAGGCTAGTTTCTTTTAAAATTTCTTCTATATTATTATCACTTGGTGGAACACTAATTCCTTTTCCATTAGTAACTATTTTATTTATAGCATAAAGTTTTCTATACATATCTTTACTATTTAAATGCTTTTGAACCTTAAATTTTACTGCTCTACCTCTAATAGTGCCTTCATCTAAAAGCTTGTACATAACTTCTTCTAAAACTTCTATTTCTACTTCCATAGTTAATTCTTCTTCTAAGCTAAAATTATTTATTTTATCAACTGAATTTATATTCAAAATTATTAGCATAGAAGGACTTTTATACCTTCTATGCTTTCCTCCCCTCGGTTTTTAAAATCTATTGTTGTTCTTTTATAATAACCTTTATTTTAGTTGATATCTCAGGATATAACTTTACTTCTACATCATATAATCCCATAGTTTTAATAGTATTAACTATTATTTTTTTCTTATCTATTGTTATATTTAATTGTTTTTCCATTTCCTGAGAAATATCTTTTGTGGTTATAGCTCCAAATAATCTACCATTGTCTCCTGACTTAGCATAGATAATTACTTCTTTATCCTTAAGTTCATTTGCAACTTTTTGAGCTTCCTCTATTTCAGCTAATTTCTTCTTTCTATCAGCTTCATTTTTCTTATTTAAAATATGCATGTTAACATCATTTGCCTCTTGTGCTAATTTCTTAGGAAACAAGAAATTTCTTGCATACCCATCGGAGGCATTAACAACCTCTCCTTTTTTTCCAACTGATTTTACATCTTGTAATAAAATAACTTTCATTATTATTCACCCTTCCTTAAGTATTTTTCTATAGCATCATTTAATAATTCTTCTGCCTCATCTTGATTAGAATCTTTAATTCTAGCAGCTGCCATTGTTAAATGTCCTCCACCACCTAAATATTCCAATATTACCTGAACATTTATTTCACCTAAGGATCTTCCACTTATATAAGTGCCCTCCTCTATTTTAGCAATAACAAAGGATGCTTGAATACCTGTAATATTTAGCAATTCATCCGCTGCTTGTGCTGGTAATACAGAATTTGATATTTCTGGTGGACATTTCGCTACAGCTATTCCACTTTTAACCTTTGCAGTTTTTATTATATCTGCTCTTGTTATGTAAATATCTAAAGCTTCACTAAAAATTCTTTTTACATCTACAGTATCAGCACCTAGCCTTCGTAAAAATGCTGCTGCTTCAAAGGTTCTAACTCCAGTTTTAAAACAGAAATTTTTAGTATCTAGACAAATACCTGCTAATAGAGCTACCGCTTCTACTTCTCTCAATTTTGGTTTTTCAACCATATACTGAATTAATTCTGTTATTAATTCTGATGTTGATGATGCATAGGTTTCCACATAACTTAACATTGTACCTTGTATAAAGTCTTTTGTTTTCCTGTGATGATCTATAATCACTATTCTACTGAAGTAATCTACTACCTCCATAGAGAGTACGTAACTTTCATTATGAACATCAACTAATATTAATAAACTTTTATCATTTTTAATATTTTTAACTGCATTTATATTTATAAATGTATCTTTATAGTTATCATCATCATCTAATCTGTCCAACATATACTGCACAGCATCATGAGGATCATCCATAACTATATAACATTCCTTATTTAAAGAACGTATGGTACTATACATTCCTATTGCTGCTCCCAAGCAATCCATATCTGGATTGTGATGTCCCATTATAATTACATTGCTACTTTCATTTATCAGTTCTAAAAGTGCATGACCAATTACCCTAGCTCTAACCTTAGTCCTTTTTTCGACTTCTTTAGTTTTTCCACCATAAAAAGATACTTTTTCAAAGCTCTTGACTACACATTGATCTCCACCTCTTCCAAGAGCCAAATCCTTTGCTATAGTGGCAAATTCATGATTTTGAGCTGGATTTTCTCCACCTCTACCCACTCCAATGCTTAGAGTAACTGTAAGTTTATTTCCACTGCTTACTTCTCTAATTGTATCTAGTATATCAAATTTTTTATTCATCTCAGTTTCTATATTAGCATCTTTAGTTGTTAATACATATTTATTTGATGAATATTTTCTTATTAACGCTTTTAGGCTATTAGCATAGTTATTTATAGTTCTATCTATGTCTGCTATAAGCTGTGGTCTTAAATCTTCTTTTGTAGTCTTAATAACCTCATCAAGATTATCTACCTCTATGAGCATTACACTTTCTTTAGCATTATTAATTTGATTTATCAAATTAACATTATCTGTAATATCATCAAAAGAAATTACTATAAGATTATTATCTTCATTAATTTCATAATCTTGAATAATACTTATATAAATATCATAAATTCTATCCTTAAAAACAACATTTTTATACTCTGATCTTTTTCCTTCTAATGCTAATTTTATATTGAACTCTTTAATTATTTCTTTTATATTTTTACCTACTATATCATTATTTTCTAATCTTAAAGCTAAACTTTCGTTATACCATATTACCTCTCCATTTTCTAATAAAAACATAGTTGGAAAATGCACCTTAGAAAATGCCGTAGACTTAACAGTATCAACCTTGTGTATTATATTTTCAATTTTGTTAGAAAAATTATCTTTCTTGCTATTATCAAATATAATATACAAAAGAGCGGCTGCATATATTAGAAGTAGTATATTTGAAATAATTAACATATCCTTTATAAAAAACACTACTAATAATATAACTAAAATAGTTATAACTATTTTACTTTTTATAAAATTAAATAGCATTTCTTTAAAATTCTCTTTACTCATATATTACGCCTTTCTGATTCTATATGGATCCAGCTTTCTAAAATCTAACATCATTTCTACAAAACCTACTATTCCTAAAATCTTAGATGATCCTATTATAAACAATAGAATTACTAAAAGTATTCTCATTGCCTTAGGCATTCCTAGTTTCTTTCTAAAATAATAATCAGTTACAGCTGCTCCGTTCACAGCTAATATCATAATTGTTAACATCAAAATAGCATTATATAAAAATACCCCCCCTGTAATTCCCCGACTTCCTACTATTGCACATATGCTAATAACAGCAATTAATGCAGCTCCAACTAGATTAGATACATAAAACTCTGAAAACCTTAAGTATTTTACTTGTTTATATTTAAGTTTTCTAAATATCAAATGTGTAAATAATATGGTTGAATATGCTTGTATAAAGGAAGCTATAAATAATACAGTTGGTATCAACATAGCTAAGAGATCAACTGTAAAGATAGATTCTATCTGTTCAAACATTTGTAGTTGAGTAGCATTCATACCCATGTTACTATAAATTTCTTTAGTTTGAGTTATATATGTCTTAAATTCATGTATATATGTGTTCAATTTATCATTAATAAATTGAATTACACTTATATTACTAACAAGCCTACTAGTTAACCATACTTCAACCAGCATTGATATTATACATGCTATAATCAAGGTTATTAACATATTATATGTTTTCTTTTGATTTTTTAAGCAGTGACCTAAGACCGCACCTATTATCCCATAAGACATACCTGAAGTTATAGCCAAAATAGGATTGAGAAATATAGCTACTAATATTGTGCTTATTAATGCAGTTCCTATTGAATACTTCATTCCATTCCTATAATAAATAAGAGCTACTAAAATTGGCAACAATATTAAACCTATTATATAAAACAATAAAATGTATGATGCACTAATGCTTATTATAGTTATAATACCTGTCATCAACGCAGTTTCTATTAAATTTTTTGTATTAATCTTTTGTTCCATAACATCCTCCTTCTAATTCCTTTCTCTTATATGGTCATAAAGCTTACTAAGCTCTTTTCCATTTTTCTCAAGAGGATCACCTTCTACTATACCAACCTTTAATTTTTTCTTCATAGTTTCATCAATTGCTAAATGAGAATATCCTAATTTTTCTGCTAAAATATATAATATTATTATTGCTCCTGATATACAATCTAAAATTGCATCTTGTGCTATATTACTCCCTTTACTTAATAATTTAAAAAAATCACCTACAATACAAACTAATTCTGCCTTTAGTCCTTCTATTATCTTTATATTGGACATAATATTAAACTCTTCTCGTCTCATAAGAATCATCCTTTCTTTAGGCTATAAGTCTATTGTAAATTTTTTTTAATATTTATGCAACATGATTATAGGTATATTTACCTTTATTTCACAGTTATTCTGAGGTTAAAATAAAAAACTAGTGAATAACAGCGATTCACTAGTTTTTATTAATTATATGTTTGTTTTACCAAATAAATTATTACTATTCAGTTGTGAATGGTAATAATGCTATGTTTCTAGCTCTCTTAATAGCTACAGTTAGCATTCTTTGGTGTTTAGCACAGTTTCCAGAAATTCTTCTTGGTAATATTTTACCCTTTTCTGTAACATACTTTCTTAATTTATTGATATCTTTATAATCTATAGAAGTTGCTTTATCCATACAAAAAGCACATACTTTTCTCTTAGCTCTTTTTCTATTTCCGCCTTTTCTTCTATCATTCTTATCGTTTCTATCATAAGCCATTGCTCTTACCTCCTTACCTAATTATTAAAATGGCATATCCTCACCATCATCAATCGGAGTCATATCTCCTCCACCAAAGTAATCTGTTGGTATTGATGAATCATTGTGAGAAACAGCTCCAGTATTCATTCCTGATGTTTTATTGCCACCCCATTCAAGGAAACTTACTTCATCAGCTACTACTTCAGTAACATATCTTCTTCCACCGTCTTTAGCTTCATAAGAACGAGTTTCAATTCTACCAGCTACACTTAAAAGTTTACCTTTACTCATGTAATTAGCAGTACTTTCAGCCTGTTTACCCCATACTACTACAGGTATAAAATCAGCATCCGGTTGACCTTCCTTCTTAAATCTTCTATTAACTGCAATTGTAAATGTGGCTACAGCTGTACCTGTACCTGGAGTAAATTTTAACTCTGGGTCTTTGGTTAATCTTCCGATTAAAACAACCTTATTCATTAATACCACCTACTTGCTTTCTGGATTGATTATAATATGTCTTATAACACCATCTGTAATTCTGAATACTCTGTCTAATTCTTTAGGTAATTCAGCGTCAGCTTTGAAGTTGATTAATGTGTATACACCCTCGTTAACTTTAGCGATTTCATAAGCTAGCTTTCTTCTACCCCAAACGTCAACGCTTTCAACTTCTCCACCATTGTTCTCTATTACACCTTTAAATTTTTCAACGTTAGCTTTAACAGCCTCCTCGTCTAATGATGGGTGTAATATGAATATAGTTTCATATGCTCTCATTAGTTTCACCTCCTCCCCCCGGACTAACGGCTGTGATTTTCACAGCAGGGATTACATCATCAAATTATATCATAGTAAAACTATTAAGTCAATATTGTTATCTTATTTTCCCTCATTCTTAAGAATTTTCTTTACACTCTTTTCGAATTTACTTCTAGGAATCATAACAATTCTATCACATCCGGTGCATCTAATTTTTATATCTGCACCCATTCTAATTATTTCCCACTTATTACTACCACATGGATGTGTTTTTTTAGTTTCTACAATATCATTTAATTCAAATTCTTTCATATTCTTCTCCTATATCATTGTTTCCAAATATTTATATCAATAAACTATATTGTTTTATACTTATTTTTTACCATCTCATATTATGTTAGTCAATATTTAACTCTATTAACTTACTATCAGTAAATTGATAAATAGTTTTGAACTCCATCTTTTTATCTTTTATTATCTCTTTTAAGCTATCTACAATACCAATATCCGCCTTTAAGCTTATTCCACAACTTTTTGTTATATATGTTGGTGTTGGCATCATAGTAACCTTAAGCTTTTCGTTAATACATACTGATTCAGCTTTCATGGCTTCATGAGTATTATTGAAAGTTACAATTAAAAATTCTTTCATTTCATATATCTCCTAGCACTATTTCTTATAACTTTATAGTTTTTCCTTTATTCATCATTTCAATTATTGCATACATATTACTAATTTCTCCAACTGCAAGATTTTCCTTTAATCCATAAAAATCTAAACAAAGACCACAGCTTTGTACATTTACACCTCTCTCTACTAATCTTTTTAAACTATCAAGGGTAAGTGCTCCTTCAACTACTAACTTTACCCCTGCATTTAAGAATACTAAATTGGTTGGTATAACTTCAGCCTCCGAAAGTGCAAATAAATAACTCTTTATAAGAGCTGTTCCAAGTTCATCATCTCCATTTCCCAATTTATCTGAACCTACAACAATAGTAAAAGTCTCTTTTTTTTCTTTAGAATTTTTTAGATTTAATTCTTCTACTGTAACTTCTCCCTTTATAATTGTTATATAGTATATATTGCCTTCTCTTTCTTCTATTTCATATTCAAATCCATTTCCTTGAGCAAATTTAACCACATTATTTTTGGCAACCTCATTATCTACAACAGTTACTCCTATACCACTTTCTAAAGCATCAAAATATTTTTTTGTATTTACTACTGGAATTGGGCAATTTAATCCTCTACAGTCAATTTCATTTCTAATATTTTCCATAACATTTTCCCCCTATTAAATATTATTATCAAATAATATTTAGTTAATATCTATTAATTAATATGTTCTACTTAATATAATAATATGATATTGTATATATTTATTATAATGTTGTATTATTGTGTTATACCAACTTACTATAATACAATCTTTATTAACATACTAATTATATCAAATCTATAGAATATATCATATCTAAATTTATAATATATAAATTTTACTTATTATATATCTAAATATGATAAATTCAACCTAGGAGGTAATACTATGCAAATTTATGCAGATAATGCAGCTACATCTTTTCCTAAACCAGATTGTGTTTATAATGATATACTAAATTATATGAGAAATATAGGCGGTAATCCTGGAAGAGGTGCATCTACTTCATCTCTAAAAGGAAATAAAGTTATATTCCAATGTAGAAATGCTTTATGTGATTTTTTTAATTTTCCTGATACTAAAAATGTAATATTTACATCTAATATTACTATGTCCTTAAACATTTTAATTAAAGGTATAGTTAAACCTGGATGGCATGTTATAACATCTTCCATGGATCATAACAGTACCCTTAGAACATTAAATGAATTAAAATCTAAAGGAATAATTGAATTAGATATAATTCAATGTAATAAATTAGGTGAAATTGATATTGATGATTTTCAAAGTAAAATCAAGCATAATACTAAACTTGTAACCCTTTCTCATGGCTCTAATATAATTGGTACTATTCAACCTCTAGAAAAAATCGGACAAATTTGCAAGGGAAGTAATATATTTTTCATTATAGATACTGCTCAAACAGCTGGCGTTCTTGATTTAAATTTTCAAAAATTAAACTGCAATGCTTTAGCCTTTACTGGACATAAAAGTTTATTAGGTCCTCAAGGTATAGGTGGCTTTATCATAGATGATGAAATGAATGATATTTGTTCTCCATTAATTGTTGGTGGTACAGGAAGTGTTTCATCAGACATAATTCAACCCAACTTCTTACCTGATAAATTTGAAAGTGGTACTATGAATGCACCTGGTATTGCAGGTCTTCTATCTGGAATAACCTTTATCCAAAATGAAGGATTATCTACAATTAAAGATCATGAAGATTATCTAACACAAAAGTTCATTGATGGTATATTAAATATATCTACAATGAAAGTTTATGGACATCTAAATACTGAAAATAGAACTTCAACTATATCTGTAAACTCTTCTAAAATTGATAACAGTGAACTTGGATTTATTCTTGACTCTCAATATAATATTATAACTAGAACTGGTCTCCATTGTGCTCCATTAGCTCATAAAACTATTGGAACATATCCTAATGGAACTTTGCGTTTTAGTTTTGGATATTTTAATGATGATAAAGATATAGATTATATCTTGTGTAGTATAAATTCTTCTATTAAAAAATTGTAATGAATTAATAATAGATGTATTAAATTTATCTACATGGTAATACTTTCTAATATAGGAGGGTGTTACTCATGGTGGAAAAAGTTATTTTCGATGCTTTATCTGATAATTCTATATATGACATAAGAGAAATTCTTTCAGAAGAACTAACCAAAGTAATTAAAGATAATAGAGATATTGTTATCTTATGCATAGGTACAGACAGATCTACAGGTGATAGCTTAGGTCCACTTGTAGGTTATAAACTTAAATTTTTAGTTAGAGATAAGGTGTTTATCTATGGAAATCTAGAAAACCCTGTGCATGCCAAAAATATTTCTGAAACCAATGATTTAATACTTAAGAATCATAATAATCCATATATAATAGCTATAGATGCTTCTCTTGGAGGCCTTCAAAATGTAGGTAAAGTTATAATTGAATCTAAACCTCTTTATCCTGGAGCCGCTCTAAATAAAAATTTACCTTCTGTTGGTGATTTAAGTATTGTTGGAATTGTTAATATATCTGGCTCTTTAGAATTTATGGTGCTTCAAAATACTCGATTATATATTGTAATGAAATTAGCTGAAGTAATCTCTTCAGGAATATACCATTCTATAATAAAAACTATAGGTGGACGTAAATCTTCCTCCAAGGTTAACAATAAATATATTCCTAAGGTTTTAGATGCAGATTAGAACTTACAAAAAGAGATAATAAATGTTTCACGTGAAACATTTATTATCTCTTTTTACTTGTTTAATATATAAATACTTCGTTTTATGCTAAACTTAATTATCCACCTCGATATAATTAACTGTTCTACCTAAAATGAATTATTCTTATTTGCATTACTTTATATCAAGTTAAAAAACATAAGTTATAATCTTGTTACTTTATTTTTTATATCCAGTTACCACAATATCTAATACTTATACAGGTAAATACTAAATATAAATCTAACAAAATAGATGAGTTATATTACTATAGCTCATCTATTTTGTTAAATCTATTCCTTATTAGTATTGACAGCTTGATGAAGAACATTATTTTCTTCTTGCGATAAATCATATCTAGATATCCCATCATCAATAGGTTTTGCATATGTAATACTTTCATTTCTTGAATAAATACTAGTTATTATTACACCATTATTTCTTCCATCTAAAAGAGCAATGGAGTAACTTAAATCACTTCCAATATCCTCAAAAGCTTTATATCTTTGCATTGCAACCTTTTGAACACAAGATGAAACTTTGTTAGATGTTTTATTACACATATCCTTAACTTCATTTGTTACTTCTTCCATATTGTCAATTTTATCTAATGAGCTTACTAATAATTCTTCTAAATTTTTATTATTAGTCCCCTTCATAATTTTTCTATATCTATCTTTCATCTTACTTGTTGATACTAGTGATATTATCAAAATAATGATTAATATGAATACTAATATTATTAATCCTATAGTTATAAATACATTATATTCATTGAGAAATTCTATAATTTGTTCCAAAAACATTCATCCTCTCTAAAAATGTTTCACGTGAAACATTATATATTTAAAATTTCTATTATTCTTTGTAAATCTTCTGGAGAATAATATTCTATTTCTATTTTTCCTTTATTTTTAGAATTATTACTTATACATACTTTTGTATTAAAATGATTTTCTAATTTTGTTCTTATGTCTTTGTAATATATATCATTTTCTGATTTATTATTTATTTTTTTATATTTATTATTATCATCTTTATAATAACTTCTAACTAGTAATTCAGTTTGTCTAACATTTAGGTTTTCATCAATAACTTTCTGGGCAACTACATATTGATCTTCTTTATTTTCTAATGCTAATATTGCTCTTCCATGTCCTTCTGATAAAACACCCTCAATTAAGTACCCCTGTATTCTTTCATCGAGATTTAGTAATCTTAATGAATTAGCAATAGCACTTCTAGATTTTGAAACCTGTTTACTTATTTCTTCTTGAGTTAAATTAAAATCATTTAATAACTTATTATATGCTGTAGCTTCCTCTATAGGGTTTAAATCTTCTCTAATTATATTTTCTATTAAAGAAATTTGTACAACTTCTACATCAGACAATTCCTTAATAATTATTGGTACTTCTTTTAAATTTAATAATTTTGCTGCTCTCCATCTACGTTCACCTGCAATTATTACATAAAACTGATTTTCTTTTCTTACTACAATAGGTTGTATTATACCATGCTCCTTAATAGAATTCGCTAATTCTATTAACTTTTCATTATCAAAATGCTTTCTCGGCTGATCCTTATTAGGCTTAATTAAATTTATGTCTATACTTATAACCTGTTCATTATTACTATCCTGAAAGTCATTTTCAGGAATTAATGAAGATAATCCTTTTCCTAAAACTCCTGTTTTCTTCATGCTATTTTCCTCCTTGTCTACTAATAAACTCCTCCGTTAAAGCTTCAAATGCTTCTGATCCCTTACATTTATCATCATATAGCATGATAGGAAGTCCAAAACTAGGGGACTCTGCTAATTTAACATTTCTTGGTATGAAAGTATCATATACCTTATCATTAAAGTATTTTTTAATTTCTTCAACTACTTCATTACATAATCTAGTTCGACTATCATACATACTCATGATTACACCTTCAATTTCAAGACCAGTATTTAAATATCTCTTAATTAATTGTATAGTACTCATCAATTGTCCTACACCTTCAAGAGCATAAAATTCACATTGGATTGGTATCAAAACTGAGTCAGATGCTGTTAACGCATTAATAGTTAATACACCTAACGATGGTGGACAATCTATAAATATATAGTCATAGTCATCTTTTATTTCATCAATTTTATTTTTTAAAACTTTTTCTCTTTGATCCTGACTTATAACTTCAACTTCAGCTGCTGCTAGAGTCATAGTTGAAGGTGCAATATAGAAGTTATCTACTATTTCACTTTTTTTGATAATTTCTTTCAATGAAACATTACTTGTTAAAACATCATACATAGAACAATGTATTTTTCTTTTATCTAATCCTATACCACTAGTTGTATTTCCTTGAGGATCTATGTCTATAGACAGAACTTTATATCCATTCATTGCTAAATATGAGCATAAATTTATATTAGTAGTTGTTTTTCCAACTCCCCCTTTTTGATTGAAAATACATATTACCTTCATATTCTCCCCCCTTATCTATCGTAGGTTTTGTTTTAAATTACTATACATTAGAAACTTTATATTACTAATAATTTTAATCATTATAAATTTATTTTACCTATGTATTTATATTATATATTGATACAGATTTTATTTAAAGTAATTATTACATAAATTAATAAGTATTTATTTTTTTATCAACATATTTAGATTAATTTACTATTTTAGATACTATTGATAATGATATTGTATAAATTTATTGTACATTTTTCATATAAGTACTTAGATTCATAAATTTGTTGAAATTTCATTTATTCAAACTAACTTTAATTATATAAAATTAATTGTTCAATAAAAGACTACAAAATGTTTCACGTGAAACATTTTGTAGTCTTTTATAAAAGTATTATAAAAATATTATTTCTTTTTTATTGTTATAGTAACTTGTATACTATCATCTAATTCCTTGGATCTATATTTAGCTTCCACCCCATATTTATCAAAAACTTGCTTTACAGTGTTAATATATATAGCTGGACTAAATGATCCTTTTATTCTCTTTTTACCATCTGATGCAACTTCAGTATGAGCTAATTTAAGTAATTCCCTATCTATAAGTTCTTCTGTTTTTTTAACATTTAGCCCATTTTTTATTACAATTTCTAATACTTCATTACGTAACTCATCAGGTGGTATTTTTAATAATGCTCTAGCATGTCTCTCTGTCAATTTATTGTCGATTATTGTACTAATTATTTTTTCATCTAACTTTAAAATTCTAAGCTTATTTGCTATTGTAGATTGCTTCTTACCTATAACCTCAGATAATTGCTCCTGAGTGTAAGAATGTACTTTAATTAAATTATGATATGCTAACGCTTCTTCATAGAAATTTAAATCTTCTCTTTGCAAATTTTCTAATAATGCAATTGCAGCAGAATCCTTATCATTAATATTAGCTATTATAGCTGGGACTTTTGATAATCCAGCTTCTTTAGCTGCTCTTAATCTTCTTTCTCCTGCGATTAGCTCATAATTATTCTCATCTATTTTTCTAACTGATAAAGGTTGAATTATCCCATAAACCTTTATTGATTGTGCAAGCTCTTGTATTGACTCTTCATCAAATACTTTTCTTGGCTGATAAAGGTTAGGACTTATTGAATCAACCGCTATATAATTAATAGTATTTTCCATCTTATACCATCCTTTATGAAATTCCTTATCTTTAATTAAAATTCTATATTAATCTCAAAATTCCTCTTTATATTTAACAATTAATATAAATATTTCTAGAAATTTATTTTATAGGATTTTTATTTACTATTCCAGCTTTTCTTGGATACTTTTTTGGTGTATCTTTAATCTTTTTTATAACTAACAAATTATGTTTAAGATCACTACCTGCAATATTAACCTCTATTATTTCTTGAATATGCCCACCTAATACTTTAAGTGCTACTTTAGAATCTTTTATTTCATCTTCTATAGCCGGTCCTTTTAATGCTACAAAATATCCACCAACCTTTACGAAAGGTAAACATAGCTCTAATAAAACCGTTAAATTTGCAACAGCTCTAGATACAGCTAAATCGAATTCTTCTCTGTATTCTGCCTTTTGTGCAAAGTCCTCTGCTCTACCATGAATTGTTTTAATATCTTTTAACTCTAATTTATCAATAACTTCATTTAAAAAATTTATTCTTTTATTTAAAGAATCTAAAAGCACCATAGAAGACTCGGGCTTTACTATTTTCATAGGAATCCCTGGAAACCCTCCTCCTGTTCCTATATCTATAATTTTCGTAGCTTCTTTTACATATGGATATTCAAATACTTTAATAGAATCAATGAAGTGCTTTTTTATAATTTCCTCATCTTCTGTTATTGCTGTTAAATTAATTTTTTCATTCCACTCTTTAATTAATGCCTTATATTGAATAAAGTTATTATACATTGTTTCATCAAATATTAATCCTTCATTCTCACAAGCTTCTTTCAACATATCAAAATACTCCATTTTAATCCTCCGTATAATTAAGTTTTATATGTTTTAATAAAATTTTATGTATATATTTCTATTTTAAACTAATACCTACTAATTATAAACCTAAATAATTAGTAGGTATTAATAAATACTTATTTTTTTAATTCTTAAATATTATATATTAATTATTTATTTGTAAGCTTCTTCTTCTTTGCTCAAGAAATATTAATAGAACATTTATATCTGCTGGAGATACTCCAGAAATTCTAGATGCTTGACCTATATTTACAGGTTTTATTGAATCTAATTTTTGAATAGCCTCTGTCCTTAATCCTTTAACTTCATTATAGTCTAAATCTTCTGGTATAAATTTATTTTCATATTTAGTAAATTGACTAATTTGTTCTAATTGCTTTGTTATATAGCCTTCATACTTAGATACTATATTAACTTGCTCCGTAACTTGTCTACTAAGTTCTTTTCTTTCCGGATCTAGACCCTTAATATTGTAATAGTCTAATTCTGAACGTTTAATTAATTCATATAATGAAGTGGGTTTTTTTAGTTCTGCAGAACCCATTTTAAATAAAAATTCATTTACTTCTTTTTTACCTGTTATTTGAAGATTTTTCAATCTTTCTATTTCTGCATCTATATCCTCTTTTTTCTTAATGAACGCCTTATATCTTTCATCTTTAACTAATCCAACTTGATAACCAATTTCCGTTAACCTTAAATCAGCATTATCTTGCCTTAGTAAAAGTCTATATTCAGACCTTGAAGTCATCATTCTATAAGGTTCATTGGTTCCTTTTGTAACTAAATCATCTACTAAAACTCCTATATAAGCATCAGATCTTTTTAAAATTAAAGGCTCCTTTCCTTTAATTTTAAGAGATGCATTTATTCCTGCAAGAATTCCTTGTCCTGCTGCTTCTTCATAACCAGAACTTCCATTTACCTGTCCTGCTGAAAATAATCCATCTATATGCTTAAACTCTAATGATAATTTTAATTGTGTAGGATCTATGCAATCATATTCTATTGCATACCCAGTTCTCATTACCTCTACATTTTCAAGTCCTTCTATTGTTCTTAAAAACTCTAATTGTACATCCTCTGGAAGAGAACTACTCATTCCTTGAACATACATTTCTTCAGTACTTTCTCCTTCTGGTTCTATAAACAATTGATGTCTTTCTTTATCTCTAAATCTCATTACTTTATCTTCAATGGATGGACAATATCTTGGTCCTGTACTTTTTATCGATCCATTATAAAGTGGTGATCTATCTATATTTTTTAATATTACATCATGGGTTTTACTATTGGTATAAGTTAGATAACAAGATATCTGTGATCTTTGTATATCTCCACTCATAAATGAAAATGGAACTACATCTTTATCACCCTTTTGCTCTTCCATTTTAGAAAAATCTACTGATCTAGCATTAATTCTTGCTGGTGTTCCTGTCTTAAACCTTCTTAATGTAATCCCTAAATCTATTAATGATTTAGATAACTCATTAGCCGGAAATAATCCACTAGGTCCTTCATTTACCACTACTTCACCTATTATTACCTGTGATTTCAAATAAGTACCGCTTGTTAAAATAACTGATTTACAATTAAAGTAAGCTCCATACTTAGTTAGAATACCTTTAACTACGTTGTTTGGTGCATCAATACTTACAACCTCAAGTTGTTTTAAATCTAAATTAGGCTCTGTCTCTATCACATGTTTCATTCTTTCAGAGTATCTCTTTTTATCTGCTTGAGCTCTAAGTGAATGAACTGCTGGACCTTTAGATATGTTAAGCATTCTAGACTGAATGTAAGTATCATCTATATTTCTTCCCATCTCTCCACCTAATGCATCAACCTCTCTAACTAAATGACCCTTTGCGGTACCCCCAATATTAGGGTTACATGGCATAAGCGCTAAACTATCAAGATTAAGTGTACACATTAAAGTTTTTAATCCCATTCTAGCCGTAGCTAAAGCAGCCTCACAACCAGCATGACCAGCTCCTACTACAACTACATCATAATCTCCTGCTAAGTATTTCATTATTTCACCTCTATTTACCTAGACAAAAATCTTTAAATATTTTATCTATAATATTTTCTTCTAATGAATCTCCTGTAATCTCACCTAAAAATGTCCAAGCATTTCTAATATCAATAGATGCAAGGTCAATAGCAAAAGTATAATTTAAAGTATTTATAGCACTCTCAATGCATTCATAAGCTCTTAAAAGAGCTTCTTTATGCCTTGTATTAGTTATTATAACATTGTTAGTACTAATCTCTCCTTTGAAGAACATATCTTTAATAGCTGTCCTAACCTCATCTATACCTTCACCTGTTTTAGCTGAAATACTATATATATTGGTACAATTAATATTTTCCAAATCCTTCTGAGTAATTTTGCTATTTAAATCACTCTTGTTTAATAATATCATATATTTTTTATTACTTATATGATTAATAATTTCCTTATCTTCCTCAGTTAACTCATTGCTAGAATCTAATATAAGAATAATTAAATCCGCATCATTAATTTTAGCTCTTGATCTTTCTACACCTATTTTCTCTACTACATCATCTGTTTCTCTTATTCCTGCAGTATCAATAATCTTTATTGGAATTCCAGAAATATTTATATATTCCTCTATAACATCTCTTGTAGTGCCAGGTATATCTGTAACTATAGCTCTATTTTCTTTAGTTAATGCATTTAAAAGCGATGATTTTCCTACATTAGGCTTACCTACAATTACGGTACTTAATCCTTCTCTTAATATTTTTCCTTCTTCAGCAGTCTCTATAAACTCTTTTATTTCTTTTTTTATTATATCTAAATCCCTTATAGCCATTTCAGATGTTACTTCTTCTAAATCATCTTCTGGGTAATCTACAGTAGCCTCTATATGTGCAATTGTTGATAATAACTTTTCTCTTAATACCCGAATTTCCTTGGAAATTAATCCTTCACTTTGCATTAATGCTGACTTCATACTTAAATCAGTTTTAGCATTAATTATATCAATCACAGCTTCAGCCTGCGATAAATCTATTCTCCCATTTAAAAAAGCTCTTTTAGTAAATTCTCCTGGTTCAGCAATCCTAACCCCTTGCTTTATAACCTGTTCTAAAACCTTGTTTGTAGCAACTACCCCACCATGACAATTTATTTCTATAGTATCCTCTGCTGTAAAACTTCTAGGTCCCTTCATAAAAGAAACTATAACCTCATCAATGTGATTATTATTTTCATCTATTATATACCCATATTTCATGGTATAACTTTTCATATCTTTAATTGATTGACCATTTTTAGCTTGAAATATTTTCTCAACAACATCTTTAGCCTTATCTCCAGAAATTCTTACAATGGCAATGCCACCTTCTCCTATACTTGTTGATATAGCACCTATTGTATCAAAATCCTTCATGTTAGTCCCTCCTTTTTTATATTACAACATAACTTAATATAAATTGTACCCACAAATCATTATTGTATCACACTACTTGAAAATATAAAAAGAAAGCCGCTAGGCTTTCTTTAATTCAATAACTACTCTTCTATAAGGCTCTTCACCCTCACTATGGGTAGTTACATATGCATTGTTTTGCAAAGTTGAATGAATAACTCTTCTTTCATATGGGTTCATAGGTTCTAATTTTAAAGTCTTTCCATTAATTCTTACCTTATCTCCCATTTTAAGTGCCAATTTTTTAAGTGTTTCCTGTCTGTTTTGTCTATAATTAACAGTATCAAGAATTACTCTCTTGTATGTTTCATCATGATTCTTATTAACCACTAAGCTCAGTAAGTATTGAAGAGAGTCTAAAGTTTCTCCTCTATACCCTATTAATACCCCCATATTAGGCCCTACTAAATTAATATTTATTTCATTATTTTCTTCTTTTATATGAATCTCAGCTTTTACATTCATAGCATTAAGAATCTCTCTTAAGAAATTTTTAGCATCACCTATATAATCTCTCTTTAGTGTCACCTTAACTTTTGCTGGCTTAACCCCTATTATATTTAAAAATCCTTTACTACCTTCTTCTAATACTTCTATGGTAACTTTTTCTTCTGTAACATTTAATTCTCTTAAGGCATTCTGTATAGCTTCTTCAGCAGTCCTACCAATTATTTCAATACTTTTCATGCTTTAGATACCGCCCTTCCAATAATAAAATGATTTTATTATGCCGATTTAGTACTAGGCTTTTTATAAATTTTATTTAATATTAAAGATTGTGCCATTTGGATTAAGTTTCCTACTGTCCAGTAAAGTACTAATGCTCCTGGAAATTGTAATGACATAAATCCAAAGAAAATTGACATACCAATATTCATCATATTAGTTTGTTTAGCTGCATCTCCAGTAGCAGGTTGCATAGCCTTACTAGAAAAATATGTTGTTAAACCTGAAACTATTGGTAATATCATTGTTGGATCTTTTTGTGCTAAATCTGGCATCCATAAAAATCCAGCTCCTTGATAATCTATTGATTTAAATACATAAAACAATGCTATCATAATTGGAAACTGAATAAGCATTGGTAAACATCCACCAAACATGGACACATTATTTTCTTTATATACTTTCATTATTTCAGTCTGCTGTCTTTGAGGATCGTTTTTATACTTTTCTTGAACCTTTTTAATTTCAGGCTGAATTGCACTCATTTTAGCCGTAGATTTAGTTTGCTTTAGCGATAATGGTAATAAACATATTCTTGCAAGCAATGTAAATATTATTATTGCAATACCGAATGATATGTCTGGATTTGTTGTAATTAACTGGACAAAATTATGAACCGATTTAAATACTTCTACAAATATACCAGATAAGTAATTCAAATTAACCCCTCCTAATACTTTCTATTTAACAGGGTCATATCCTCCCCTATGGTAAGGATGACACCGTAAAATTCTCTTAATAGCCATAAAACCTCCTTTGATTGCGCCATATTTTTCGATAGCTTGAATTGCATATAAGGAACAGCTTGGTTCAAATATGCAACATGGCGCTTTCATAGGAGATATATATTTTCTATAACATTTAATTACTAATAGTAATATTTTTTTCAACATTATTAAGCCCTGATTTCTTAAATAAATATTTAACCGAGTTTTCAATTTCTTTATAACTCTTATCCTTTGAAACACTTCTTGCAACAAAGACTAGATCATACCCTTGCTTTAATCCTTGTTTATTTAATCTAACACTTTCACTTATAAGCCTCTTTACTCTGCTACGAACTACACTCTTTCCTACTTTTTTACTTACAGATATTCCCACCCTATTAATTCCTTTATTGTTTTTGAATACATATAACACTAATAAAGATGTAGATAAAGATTTCCCTCTTCTATATACTAATCTAAACTCAGGGTTTTTTCTTAGCCTTTCTTCTTTCATAGTTCTATGTTGCTCTCTTTCTTAATTACAGAAAAAGGCCACATTAGCGGCCCTTATGCTGTCAATTTTTTTCTTCCTTTTTGTCTTCTTCTCTTAAGAACAGTTCTTCCAGAAGCAGTACTCATTCTTTTTCTGAATCCATGCTCTTTCTTTCTGTGTCTTTTTTTAGGTTGGTAAGTCATAAACATGTGCTTGCACCCCCTTCATCTTATATGTCATTTATAGCAATTAAATTATCACTACTTTATAAGTTTCACTATTAGATTATAAATGTAAGTAACTCTTATGTCAAGATAACTATTTATAACATTTTCTAACATTATTAATATGTCTTTTTTTTGTGTTTTTAAACACCTTTGTTAATAAAAGTTCCACAAAACTATTTTTTTTGTGGATAACTTATTGAATACCATGCAATCTTTTGATATCATTATGTATGGATGTTGATAAGTTATTTTTCGAACAAGTTATACACAATCTGTTGATTATTCTGTGAATAACTCTTATTTTTTCTCTTTTTTTTGTGTTTTTACATGAAATCTTAATGTTTTTCACGACTTTTGCCTGTGTATAACTTATAATTATATATTGTTAGTAAGTATAATTTACTATTTATTAAAACACAAATTATAAACATGTGAATAAAAATTTTAACAATGGTAAACAACTTTATATGTATCTATTATTCTGTTGATACTCTTGTGGATTTTTATCTCTTTTCTATTATTAACTATAGATATAACTTTTTTAAGAGGAGGATATAAAATGAACACCTATGTAAATGAAATTTGGGAAAAAGCCTTAGAAATACTTAAAGCTGAACTCACCGAAGTAAGTTTTAATACTTGGATAAAAAGTATTGACCCACTAAAAATGACTGATTCAACTATAACTCTTGGTGTTCGTAATGACTTCACTAAGGATATCCTAGAGAATAGATATAAAGACCTAATAAAAAATTCTATTCAAGCAGCATGCAATAAATCATATTCAATAAACTTTGTTATCAGCTCTGAGGAAGCTTCTGATTTAGATACATCAACCTCTAAGCATACAAATAATAAACATAATTTAATTGTAAATGATGAAATGTCAGCAATCCTAAATCCTAAATATACCTTTGATTCTTTCGTCATAGGAAATAGTAATAGATTTGCTCATGCAGCTTCTTTAGCTGTAGCAGAGTCTCCAGCTAAGGCTTATAACCCGCTATTTATTTATGGAGGCGTTGGACTTGGAAAAACACACTTAATGCATGCTATTGGGAGTTACATACAAACAGTTAATTCAAAGTCTAAAGTAGTTTATGTTTCATCAGAAAAATTTACAAATGAGCTTATTAATTCTATTAAAGATGATAAAAATGTTGAATTTAGGAATAAATACAGAAATGTAGATGTACTTCTTATTGACGATATTCAATTTATAGCCGGTAAGGAATCTACTCAAGAAGAGTTCTTTCATACCTTTAATGCTCTGCATGATGCTAATAAACAAATAATCCTATCAAGCGATAGACCTCCCAAGGAAATTCCTACATTAGAAGACAGGTTAAGATCTAGATTTGAATGGGGACTTATAGCTGATATACAACCACCTGACTTTGAAACAAGAATTGCTATCCTAAAAAAGAAGGCTGATGTAGAAAATTTAAATATTCCTAATGAAGTTATGGTATATATAGCTACACAAATTAAATCTAATATAAGAGAACTAGAGGGTGCTCTTATAAGAATAGTTGCCTACTCTTCTTTAACAAATAAAGATATAAGTGTAGATTTAGCATCTGAAGCTCTAAAAGATATAATATCAAACAGGAATTCAAGGCAAGTTACTATTGAATTAATTCAAGATATAGTTTCTAGTTACTATAACTTAAAGGTAGATGACTTCAAATCTGCAAGAAGAACTAGAAATGTTGCTTTTCCAAGACAAATTGCTATGTACCTTTCAAGGAAGCTTACAGATACTTCTCTTCCCAAGATAGGTGAAGAATTTGGCGGTAGAGATCATACTACAGTAATTCATGCATATGAAAAAATTTCTCAGAATCTAAAGAAAGATGAAAGCCTTCAATCAGCTATAGCTGAATTAAGTAAAAGAATTAATCAAAAGTAATTAATCACATTTGTTATTAATTATTAAAAGATTTATTGTGGATTACTTTTCAAAAAAAATATATTCTTAATACTGTGGATAACTACTGAATTTCAAAATTAGTTTATCCACAATTTATTTTACACAGAAATTGTTGATATCATTAGCCTAGAAGTACTTATCAACAAATCAACAGCCCCTACTACTACTACTACTAAATATTATTTAATTATCTAAGCTATTTATAGTAATTTTATATGTGTATAAGGAGGAGGATTTTTTATGAAATTCTTAATAGAAAAAAGCTTATTACAAGAAGCAATTTCAGATGTTCAAAAAGCTATTACAGGTAAATCAACATTGCCTATACTTCAAGGTATATATATATCTGCAAAAGATGGATTATTAACGTTAATTGGATCTGATATAGAAGTTAGCATAGAAACAAAAATACCAGCCAATATTATAGAAGAAGGCGAAGTGGTTCTTGACTCTAAAATATTTGGCGAAATTATAAGGAAACTACCTAACGATATAGTTGAAATAACTGAAATCAATAGTAATGAGGTAGAACTAAAGTGCCAAAAATCTAATGTTCAATTAGTATACCTAAATCCAAAAGAATATCCAACGTTACCGAGCATAGAAGAAGATGTGGTGCTATCTGTATCTCAAAAAACTTTAAAAAATATGATAAAATCAACCATTTTTGCTATTGCTCAAGATGATACAAGACCTATATTGACAGGGGTATTACTTCAAGTTAAAGAAAATAAACTAAATATGGTTGCGCTAGATGGATTTAGAGTAGCCTTAAAGAGTGAATCCATGGATTGTAAATCTAATAAGGAATCAGTAATACCAGGAAAAACACTTAATGAAGTTTCTAAAATTCTTAAAGATACTGATGATGTTGTGCAAATTACATTTACAAAGAATCACATATTATTTAATTTTGGAAATACTAAAGTCATCTCTAGATTATTAGAGGGGGATTTTATTAAATATGAATCTATCATTCCTAAGGAGCATAATTTAAAAGTTACGGTTAACAGAAATGAAATTTTAGGTTGTATAGAAAGAGCTTCACTTATGGCGAAGGATGGAAACACTAATCTTGTAAAATTTGATATTTCTGATGATACCCTAGTTGTAACATCGAATTCTCAATTGGGAAAGGCTAGAGAAGAAGTTCAAATAATATTGCAAGGAGAGGGGATAAAAATTGCATTTAATTCTAAATATTTAATTGATGTGTTTAAAACAATGGAAGAGGAAAATATAACCATGGAATTTACATCTACGGTTTCTCCTTGTGTAATAAGAAATCAAGATAGTGATAACAGTGTTTATTTATTACTTCCAGTAAGAGTTGCTAATAATAATTAGGATGTGAGAAATATATGGTAGAAATAAAAATAGATACAGAATTTATAAAGCTAGACTCATTTTTGAAGTTTACTGGAGCTACTACCTTAGGGTCAGAAGCTAAATTTTATATACAAAATGAAGATGTTAAGGTTAATGGTGAAGTGGAAGTAAGAAGAGGAAGAAAGCTATATATAGGTGATAAAATAGAATTTCAAGAAGAAGAATATATTATTATATAAAACGTTAGGCTGATAAGTATTTCAGCCTTTTGAGTTTTATGGTTATTATAATTAAGAGATTCAGCTATATTTATATTTTTACAGTAATTTTCACACTTAGAATGTATATTATGATATAATTTTAGGTGGGTGTTTTTATGTATGTTAGATATTTGAATTTAATAAATTTTAGAAATTATAAAAATGTGGCCTTAGAATTATGTGATGGAACTAATGTTTTTCAAGGTGATAATGCTCAAGGAAAAACTAATATACTTGAGTCGCTATACTATTCGAGTGTTGGAAAATCACATAGAACTAATAAAGATAAAGAGCTTATATATTGGGACAGTAACGAGGCGTATATTAGTGCTTATGTGGTAAAAGAACGTTTAGATAAAAAAATAAATATAAAACTTTTTAAAGATGGGAAAAAAGCTATAAATATAAACTCAATAAAGATAACTAAGCTACAAGATATGGTAGGTGTTGTTAATGTAGTTATATTTTCACCAGAAGATTTAGATATTGTTAAGAATTCGCCATCATTTAGAAGGCGATTTTTAGATATTGAACTTTGCAAACTGGACAAAAAATACTACCATTATCTATCTTCGTATAAAAAAGTTTTAAATGAAAGAAACATTATATTAAAGAAATTTAGCGCTGACATAGATATGATAGATATATATGATATTAGATTAGCTGAATTTGGGAGTTACATAATAGCTCAAAGAATTAAGTATATAGAAAAATTAAATGAATTCTCTAAAAAAATTCACAACGATATAACTCAGGGAAGTGAGTTTATTAAATTTAATTATATAATGCAGCTTAAGGGTATTGATAATCTGCAAGAAGAGTTATATAACCTACTTAAAAGTAATAGAAAAAAAGACCTAGAGAAAAAAAATACATCTGTAGGACCACATAGAGATGATTTTTCTATATTTATAAATGATATAGATGTAAAGATATTTGGATCGCAAGGTCAGCAAAGAACTTCTGTTTTGACGATAAAATTTGCATCATTGCGAATAATAAAAGAATTAATAGGAGAATATCCATTGTTATTACTTGATGACGTATTGTCTGAATTAGATACAAAAAGGCAAGAATATATATTGAGATCTATAAATGGAATTCAAACCTTAATAACATGTACAGGAATTACAGGGATAAAAAAATATTTAAAAGGTAATAACATGAAAATATTCAATGTTGAAAAAGGAAGCGTACAAGAAATAATGTGATGGAGTTAGGGGGAATACTATGTTTTTACACTTAGGCGAAAGTATAGTTGTGCCAATTAAAGATATAATAGGTATTTTTGACATAGAATCTACTATGTATAGTCCAGACACTAGCCAGTTCATAAGGTTAGCAGAAGAAGATGGGTTTGTAGAACGTATAACTAGTGATAAACCTAAATCATTTATTATAGCTGAAGTAAACAAGAAGAGTAAGATTTATTTGTCACCTATATCATCATCTACTTTGTGTAAAAGGACTAATATGTCATACTGTGAACTTTAGGTTAAGTTAGGAGGATAGCTATGGTTAATAATGAAAAATATGATGAAAATCAGATACAAGTCCTTGAAGGACTTGAGGCAGTTAGAAAAAGGCCTGGTATGTATATTGGAAGTACTAGTATCAGAGGCCTACACCATTTAGTTTATGAGATTGTTGATAATAGTATAGATGAAGCATTAGCGGGCTTTTGTGAAAGTATACAAGTTATTATTCATAAAGATAACTCAGTTACAGTAATAGATGATGGAAGAGGAATGCCAGTAGGCATACACCCTAAAATGCATATACCTACGATTGAAGTTATAATGACAGTACTTCACGCTGGTGGAAAGTTTGGTGGCGGAGGATACAAGGTATCAGGAGGACTTCATGGGGTTGGAGCTTCTGTTGTTAATGCACTATCAGAGCTTTGTGAAGTTACAGTAAAAAGAGATGGGCATATATGGTATCAAAGTTTTTCAAGAGGTAAAACTGTTACACCTTTTGATAAAATCGGAAATACTGATGATCATGGAACAATAATTCACTTTATGCCGGATGAAGAAATATTTGAAAGTATTGAATTTGAATATGATACGCTATCTCAAAGATTAAGAGAGTTAGCATTTCTTAATAAAGGTATAAATATCAAAATTACAGATGAGAGATATGAGAAAGAAAATAAGTTTCATTATGAAGGTGGGATAAAATCCTTTGTAGAATACTTAAATAGAAATAAAGGGAAAATTCATAATGAACCAGTCTATATAGAAGGAATAAAAAATACAACTTCAGTAGAATTAGCATTTCAGTACAATGACACGTATAACGAGAATTTATTTTCCTTTGCAAATAATATAGATACAGTTGAAGGCGGAACTCACTTAGTAGGTTTTAAGACAGCATTAACTAGAGTTCTTAATGATTATGCTAAGAAATTTGGATTTTTAAAAGAAAATGATAAAAATCTAAGTGGAGAAGATGTTAGAGAAGGGTTAACTGCAGTTATATCTGTTAAGCTTACAGATCCTCAGTTTGAAGGTCAAACTAAGACTAAGCTTGGTAATAGTGAAGTAAGAGGAATAGTAGAATCAATAGTAGGAGATATTGTAAGTTCATTTTTAGAGGAAAATCCTACTGTAGGTAAAAGTATTATAGAGAAGGGCTTAAATGCAGCTAGAGCTAGGGAAGCAGCTAAAAAGGCACGTGAACTTACTAGAAGAAAATCAGTGCTTGAGAGTACAACTTTGCCAGGGAAACTTGCTGATTGTTCTTCTAAAGATCCATCTGAATGTGAAATTTATATAGTTGAGGGAGATTCTGCGGGTGGTTCTGCTAAGCAAGGAAGAGATAGGCGATTCCAAGCCATACTTCCCCTTAGAGGAAAAATAATGAATATAGAAAAGCAAAGACTTGATAAAATATTAGCATCAGATTCTATAAGATCTATGATAACAGCTTTTGGAGCTGGAGTTGGTAAGGATTTTGATGTATCTAAGATTAGATATAATAAAATAATAATAATGACAGATGCTGATGTAGATGGAGCTCATATAAGAACTCTTCTACTTACATTCTATTATAGATACATGAGAGAGTTAATAGATGATGGTCATGTGTTTATTGCTCAGCCACCTCTTTATAAAGTTAAAAAAGGAAAATTTGAAAAATACACATATAGTGATAGTGAATTAGATATAGTAATTGAAGAATTAGGTGGAAAAGATAACAATACAGATATTCAAAGATATAAAGGTCTTGGAGAAATGAACCCAGAGCAATTATGGAGTACTACAATGGATCCAGCAACTAGAACTCTATTACAAGTAACTGTTGAAGATGCAATGGCAGCAGATGAGATATTTACTATTTTAATGGGTGACAAGGTAGAGCCACGTAGAGAATTTATACAAGAGAATGCTAAAAAAGTTAGCAACTTAGATATATAGCTTTATGCTATAGTGAAGGTAGGTGTAAATATGGACACTATGGATAAAATAATACCAATAGATATAAAACAAGAAATGAAAAAATCCTATATAGACTACGCTATGAGTGTTATTGTTGGAAGAGCGTTACCGGATGTTAGGGATGGATTGAAACCAGTTCATAGAAGAATTTTATACTCTATGCATGAGTTAGGGATAACTTACGAAAAAGGTTATAGAAAATGCGCCAGGATAGTTGGAGATGTACTAGGTAAATATCACCCACATGGTGACAGTTCAGTATATGATGCACTAGTTAGAATGGCACAGGATTTTTCAATAAGATATATGCTAGTAGATGGTCATGGAAACTTTGGATCCGTTGATGGGGATGGAGCTGCAGCTATGAGATATACAGAAGCTAAGATGAGTAAGATTACTAGTCAAATGCTTCGAGATATTAACAAAGAAACTGTAGATTTTACTCCAAACTTTGATGGTGAAGAAAGAGAACCTGTAGTTTTACCAGCAAGATTTCCAACGCTACTAGTAAATGGATCTTCAGGGATAGCAGTTGGTATGGCAACTAACATACCACCACACAATCTTACAGAAGTCATAAATGCTGTAATCATGCTTATAGATAATCCAGAAGCTATAACTGAGGATTTCATGACTGAGATTAAAGGACCAGACTTCCCAACAGGTGGAATAATTTTAGGTAGAAGTGGTATTAGAAGTGCTTATGAAACTGGTAGAGGAAGGATTCTAGTTAGATCAAAAGCTGAAATAGAAGAACATAATGGTAGAAATAGAATAATAGTTTCAGAGATACCATATATGGTTAACAAAGCAAACCTTATAGAATCTATAGCAAATCTAGTTAAGGAAAAGAAAATAGATGGTATATCTGATTTAAGAGATGAATCAGATAGAGATGGTATGAGAATTGTTATAGAATTAAAAAGAGATGCAAATGCAAATGTTGTTTTAAATAGACTTTATAAGCATACAAAAATGCAAGATACTTTTGGAGTTATCATGATTGCATTGGTTAATAATGAACCTAAAGTACTTAATTTAAAACAAATTTTAACTCATTACTTGAATCATCAAAAGGATGTAGTAAAAAGAAGGACTATCTTTGATTTAGATAAAGCTAATGCGAGAGCCCATATACTTGAAGGATTAAAAATTGCACTTGATAATATTGATGCAGTTATATCTCTAATTAGAGCATCTAAAACAACGCAAGAAGCTAAAGATGGATTAATTGAGAAGTTTAATCTTTCAGAAAAGCAAGCACAAGCTATTTTAGATTTAAAATTGCAAAGATTAACAGGTCTGGAGAGAGATAAGATTGAAGATGAGTATAATGAATTAATGAAAACAATAGCTTATCTACAATCAATACTTAATAGTGAAGAGATTCTACTTAACATCATAAAAGATGAATTAGTTGAAATAAAGACAAAGTATGGCGATGATAGAAGAACTCTTATAGAAAAAAATCCTTATAGCTTTGAGGATGAAGATTTAATTGATGATGATGATATAGTAATAACATTAACCCATGGAGGATATATCAAGCGTCTACCAGCTGATACCTATAATGCTCAAAAAAGAGGTGGAAGAGGTATTCAAGGGGTTACTACTAAGGAAGATGATTTTGTAGAGCATATTTTAATAACACCAACTTTAAATAATATACTATTCTTTACAAACAAAGGAAAGGTATATAAATTAAAGGGATATGAAATCCCAGAAGGTGGCAGAACTGCTAAGGGAACTAATATTGTTAATATGCTACCACTAGATCCAGATGAAAATATACAAGCAGTTATGTCTATAAGAACCTTTGATAGTGATAATTATCTCTTAATGGGTACTAAATCAGGAATGGTTAAGAAGACATCATTAGATAAGTTTGAAAACATTAGGAAGAATGGACTTAATGCTATTAACTTAAAAGAAGATGACGAAATTGTTGGAGTTAGAATAACTAAAGGTGATGATGAAGTATTATTTGTCACTAAGTATGGATACTCTATAAGATTTAGTGAAAAAGAAGTTAGAAACATGGGAAGAACTACTACAGGGGTTAAGGCTATAACATTAAGAGATGATGATATAGCTGTATCAATGATAATAGCAAAACCAGACGAAGAACTTCTTGTAATTAGTGAAAAAGGATTTGGTAAACGAACAGCTATAGAAAACTACACACTTCAAAGAAGAGGTGGAAAAGGAATCAAGACTTATAAGATATCAGAAAAGACAGGTAACGTGGTTAGTGCTAGGGTAGTTAGAGATGTAGATGAAATTATGTTAATTAACAGTAATGGTATAATAATAAGAATTAACGTTAGTGATATATCTACAACTAGTAGAAATGCTATGGGAGTTACTCTTATGAAAACCGGAGAAGATGTAAATATAGTAGCTGTTGCAAAAATTAACTATAATAGTGAAGAAGAAAAGAATGAGGATAAACAAATGTCTATAGATGGAATTGTAGACAATGAAAATAACTTATCAGAAAACTTAGATGAAAGTGATGACTTAGAAGAGAGTGATGAACTTGAAGAAAGTAATGATAAGACTTTAGAGTAAATTGATTAATTTATTATCAAATAGAAAAGGATTTTCTTAAAATGGAATTATCTATTTTAAGAAAGTCCTTTTCTTTTATTTTGTTTTGCAATATGTAATTCATATAAATTGTTAATTTAAATATAGGTAAGATATCATATGTATATTATTATCTATTCAAATGATACAAACACATATCCAAGTGTATCAATATATGAATAGTTAAGGAAAATAATGAATTTTAAAGAAAAATAGTTATAAATTTAATTAATGATATTTAATTATAAATAATTTACTAAATAATCATGATAAGATATGTTTTGTCGCTGAGTGATACAATGACAGTTAAACATCAAATCAAAATTAAAAGTTTTTGAAAAGTTGTTGACAATATAAAGTTTATGTAGTAAACTAAGAAAGTCGTTAATAGTAAGCGATAAATTAAATGGTCTTTGAAAATTAAAC
>NZ_DKPI01000001.1:0-22303 GCF_002470865.1 Clostridium sp. UBA7339 | reverse complement strand
AAAACATTTTTATTTTCACTTTTTTAATGTAAACTTATCCACGTGTGTTGCAAAATAACTGGAGCTCATAACCGGGATTGAACCGGTGACCTCCACCTTACCAAGGTGACGCTCTACCTACTGAGCTATATGAGCATTCAATACATAATGTATTTATTTTAAAATATTTTTGTCAGTTCCTTATTATAAATGATTTTTTTTTGTTTGTCAATACGATTTCATCTTTGTTCTAAACACTTTTCAAGTTTACGTTTTACTCTCTGAAGTGCATTATCAATAGATTTTGCTTGCCTATCTAAATCGCTGGCAATTTCTTGATAAGATTTACCATCAAGATAAGAATTCAAAACTTCCATTTCTAAGCCTGACAATACTTCTTGTATCTTACTTTCTATGTTCTCCATCTCTTCTCTATCTATTATCAATTCTTCGGGATCAGATACCCTTATACCTGATAATATATCTAATAGAGTTCTATCTGATTCTTCGTCATATATAGGCTTATTCAGTGATATATAAGTATTTAGTGGAATATGTTTTTGTCTTGTGGCAGTTTTTACAGCAGTGATTATCTGTCTTGTTATGCACAATTCTGCAAAAACCTTAAAAGATGCTAACTTATCATCCTTAAAATCTCTTATAGCTTTAAATAAACCAATCATACCTTCTTGATATATATCTTCTTTATCAGCACCAATCAAAAAATATGATTTTGCTTTAGCTTTCACAAAGTTCTGATATTTACAAAGAAGATATTCTAGGGCTCTATTGTTTCCCGTCTTAGCCAGAGCTACTATATCTTCATCTTTTTTACCCGTAAACATGGAGTTTAACTCATCATTGCCACTTGTATTTCCCAACAATATCCCCCCCAAAGCATAAATGACCCTAACTAGAATTATACATTAACAAAATTTAGATAGTCAAGATATATTATCTACTTCTTCTTATCTTTTCTAGCTTTTCTGCCACTTCTTTATCTATGGCCTCCTCAAAAAGATTTCTATTATGAAAACTCTTGTTCTCACACTGCCTAGATATCTTTCTGTTTGTTTCCTCAATCCAACTGTAAAACTCTATAGATGATACTCTATTAGCACCTCTTTGAAATATTAACTGTTGCTCTAGAGAATCAGATGTTACAACATAGACCTCTGATTTTCTCCCTATATGATTTACAGTCCTCTCTATATAACTATCCGCAGTTTCATCATGCTTTGTAAAAACTATAGTCAAATTTCCTTTTCTATCCTTTTTTTCTATACTTCCCTTTACCATATGTGCATCAAATACTAGTGTTATTCTGCACCCTTTAAAGGCTGCATAGTTAAGAAGTAAGTCAATAAGCTTATTTCTTGCAGCTTCGTAACTATAGTCCTTTATAGTATTTAATTCTGGCCAGCTATTAATTACATTATACCCATCCACAAAAATTTGCTTCAACTCTATACCCCATTTACTTCTATTTCAATCTTTGTTTTAATATTTCATATGCTATCATTCCACATGCTACTGATGCATTTAATGAATTAACCTTTCCTACCATAGGTATTTTAACCAACACATCGCACTTTGATTTAGTTAGCTTTGAAATACCTTTTCCTTCACTTCCTATAACTAAAGCTATAGGTCCTTTTAAGTCCGAATCATAGCAGTATTGGGTCCCATGCATATCTGCTCCATATACCCATATCCCAGATTCCTTTAGTTCATCTATAGCTACATTTATATTTGTAACTTTAGCAATTTTTATGTATTCCGTAGCCCCAGCTGAAGTTTTATAAACAGTAGGTGTAACTCCTACATTTTTTCTTTTTGGAATTATTATCCCATGTACTCCACAAACTTCTGCTATTCTTATTATGGACCCAAAATTATGAGGATCTTCAATTTCATCTAATACTAATATAAAGGGATCTTCCCCTTTTTCCTTAGCGTTATTAATTATATCTACTATACCACAATAATTGTATGGAGTTACTATTGCAATTACCCCTTGATGTGCAGCGGTTTCACTTATACCATCTAGTTTTGCTCTATCCACATATTTAACTACTACAGATTTTTCTTTAGCTAATGCTGTAATTACACTTATGGATCCTTTAGTATCTCCTTGTGCTATCATTATATATTCTATTGTTCTATCAGATTTTAGAGCTTCAATAACCGCATTTCTACCTTCAATCATATCTTCTCTTGAGGTTGCATTGAAATTTTCAACTTTTATATTGCTTTGTATGTTTTCATTTCTGTAGGATTGATTATTTCTTCTTTCACTATTTACATCACCTACAAATCTATTATTATCTCTTCTATTTTTCCCTATACGTTTAGGTCTAGCATTTTTACTACCTTGTCTTTTATCTTCCATCCTTATATCACTCCTATCATCTATTTCTATATCAATTTACATTTTATATAGATAAGTACTTATTTCTTATTTCTATAGCCTTACCACAAGTCATAGCTCCTTCTGAACAACTTTCCTTTACACAACTAGGACCGCATCCTTCAAATAAATTTGGTGCTACTTTTTTTACTTCCTTAAGCATAGCATCTGCTAAATCCCTTATTTCCCATTGAGCTCTCATACAGCATCTATGACTAAAGAAATGCATAAGCTCTCTAGCATTCATTGTAACTACAATTTTAGTTGCACATGCATTAGGAAATATATATCTAGCATCCTCAATAGCACTTTTTTCTGCTTTGGACTTTAATGATTTCATCTCTTTTTCTGTGATTTCTTCACATTTTTTTCTTGCTTTATGTTCATTAATATATACATCTAAATTAGAAGCTTTAAGCACTTCAACTAATTTATCATAGTCTTCCTGATCTTTTTTCATCGCCTCTACGAAGATAGCCTTACACTTCTCATCTTTTGCTATAGATGGTGGAATTATATATTCAAAAGCATCTAACTTAACATATCTTTGACTTTGCTGAGAATAAGAAGCAACTCTATGTCTAACCAATTGATGTGTTAAGCTTCTGGATACGCCCTCAATACCAAAAGTAAAGCTTACATGTTCAACTGGAGAGTTATGACCATAACTATTCAACATTTTTATAAATTTACTTGTAGTTTCTTCATCTAACCCTTCTGTTATTTCCTCAATTCCTACTGAACTATAACATAATTTAGCTGCTGCAGCTACTACTTTTTCTGGATTTGGAGTAAACTCCATAAGTTTAACTTTTATCATTATTATCACTCATTTCAATAATTTTATTAAGCAAATAATTTAATCTGTCATTCTTTCCTGAAATGTACAAATATCCTATTACAGCTTCAAATCCTGTTGCCCATCTATAATCACCAACATCTGCGTTCTTAGGAGCACTAGATTTAGTATTTCTTCCTCTCTTAAAAACTGACATTTCCTCTTCGTCAAACACATCTAAAATTAATTTTGCATAATTACTCTGTGATTTTGCTTTGACAAAATTAACAGTTTTTAAATGCAACTGCTGTACTTTCAATGATTTATTTTCCCCTAATAAATAGGTTCTTATAAACACTTCATACACAGCATCACCTATAAATGCAAGAGTTAATGGGTTTATTAAATGTGCTTCTTTTGCACTAAATTTTTCTTTCAATAAATCAAATTCCATATTTTTCTCCTTAATGAGATAAATCCTATTATAATAATTAAACATAATAATTATATATTTTCAAGATTTCATAGTCAAATCTAACTTTTCCCTAACACAATTCTTATTAATGAATTATTAAAAAATATAGTTATTAATAACCCTAATTATTCACTGTCTTCATCTTTTTCTTCTATTTCTAATAGGCCCTATTGAAAATTACAGTGATAGAATATCATTGGCTATTTTCATTTCTTTTAAAATAACAAAATCTCTGAACCCCTTGAGTCCACAACAACTAGTTATATATTTATATAGTTTCCTATTAACATATTTATATAGTTGAATATATATTATATGAAAATATAAATTCTCTTTAAATTTTATTACTTTGATTAACCACATGGTCTTCTAGAAACCAATATTAAAAATTATAGTAAAATAGGACTATATTTTATTAATACAGTCCTATTTACTTACAATGAAATAATTTACTTTATAGCAAATGATTAAAATTTTAAATTATTTGCTATAAACTCTTTTTCTATTCTGTCTACTACATCTTCTATATTTACTTCTTCAATATCTTGATTTTTTCTTAACTTAAATTCAACTATATCTTCAACTACTTTTTTACCTACTGTTACTCTTATTGGAATTCCAATTAAGTCAGCATCCTTAAACTTAACTCCAACTCTTTCATTTCTATCATCTAAAAGTACATCTACTCCTTTAGTTTTAAGATCCTCATAGATTTTCTCCGCTCTATTCATTTGTTCTTCATTTTTAACATTAGCAGGCATTACTATTACTTTATATGGAGCAACAGCCATTGGCCAAAGGATTCCATTTTCATCATGATGCTGTTCAATTATAGCTGCTACAGTCCTATTAATACCAATTCCATAACATCCCATTACTAGAGGTTTCTCTTTACCATTTTCATCTAAATAGTTAGCTCCCATAGATTCTGAATACTTAGTTCCAAGCTTAAATATATGTCCAACCTCTACCCCTCTTCTAATATTTATTGGGCTTCCACACTTAGGACACATATCCCCCTCTGCTACGAGTTTATAATCTCCTACTATGCCGTTAAAATCTCTTTCATAATTTACATTTTCATAGTGATATCCTGTATCATTAGCTCCAACTATAAAATTACTCATTCTAGTAACTTCTTCATCTACAAGTAGTGTATCTACTTGTAATCCAATTGGACCAGCAAATCCTATTTCTGCTGATGTAGCCTTTAAGACAGTTTCTGCAGCTGCCATTTCTAATTCCATAATTCCACCTAATGCATTAGAAACCTTAGTTTCATTTAAGCTTCTATCTCCTCTAACCATTACTGCCACAACTTTGCCATCAGCTTTATATATTAGAGTCTTTGCAAACTTCTTGTTACTAGTATTAAAGAAAGTTACTAACTCTTCTATAGTTCTTACATCTGGAGTTGCTATCTTCTTTAATTCCTTTTCTTCTTCTTTCTCTGCATCTTCCAGTTTAGATGTAGCCTTTTCTGTATTCGCGGCATAATTACAACCAGTACAGAAAGCTATTTCATCCTCTCCTATATCAGATTTAACCATAAACTCTGCTGAACCTGATCCTCCCATAGCTCCTGAATCTGCTTCAACAGCGCTAAATTCTAAATCACATCTAGTAAATATCTTATTATATGCTTCATACATCTTCATGTAAGATATATCTAATCCTTCATTATCTTTATCAAAACTATATGCATCTTTCATTATGAATTCTCTTGACCTCATAACTCCAAATCTAGGTCTTCTCTCATCTCTATATTTGGTTTGAATTTGATAAAGATTTAATGGTAATTGTTTATAAGATTTAATTTCATTTCTCGCTAAATCTGTAAATACTTCTTCATGGGTTGGTCCAAGACAAAAATCTCTTCCATTTCGATCTTTAAGCCTAATCATCTCTGATCCCATTACATCCCATCTTCCAGATTCTTGCCATAGATTTGCTGGTATAAGTGCAGAAGCTAAAAATTCTTGAGCACCTGCTCTATCCATTTCTTCTCTAACTATATTTTCTACATTTTTTAACACTCTAACTCCATTTGGCATGAAAGTGTATATTCCTGTAGCTGATTTTCTTATCATTCCAGCTCTTAACATAAGTTGATGGCTTGCTATCTCTGCTTCACCTGGAACTTCTCTTAGTGTACTTATTAACATCTTTGATAACTTCATCTTCCATTCACCTCGTAATTATATTTATTAATAAAAAAATAGAACCCACCCTAATTAGGGCGAATTCTATCGCGGTACCACCTAAAATTTATACTTCATTTTATAACGGCTCATGCCGGTAGTTAAAACTACTGCTCAGAAGCAGGTTCAAAACGTGTGAAAATCTTTCAGCCGGTGAATTTTCTCTCTGTGGGTATGTTTCTACTATTCTTCCTCATCACATATTAATATTAAATTTTAATAAATATCATTATATCATACATATTTAAATATTGCCTACATATTTATATTTTATTTTTTAAAATATTTTCTCCAATTATCATATCTTCTGGAGTTGTAAGCTTTATATTTAAATAACTACCCTCATAAAGATATACTTTTCTATCAAATTTTTCAACAACCATAGCATCATCAGTAACTTGCTCTTTAGTCTTTCTTAATTTTTCATGGCAGAATAATATAATATCATACTTAAAACACTGAGGGGTTTGAACTATAAAAGCATCCTCTCTATTTAAGGTTTCCTTGGCAAACCCTTCTTTATCCTTAATTTTTATAGTGTCCTTTGATTTAACTCCACAAGTACATGCACCATATTTTTCAGCATTCTTAATGCCATCATTTATTATATTCTCAGTAACAAATGGTCTAGCTCCATCGTGGATTAATACTATGTCACAAGGTTCTATTGCCTTTAATCCATTGTATACAGAGTCTTGTCTTTCCTTGCCACCTTTTACTAAAGCTCTAACTTTTTTAAGGTCATATTTTTCAATTATATTCTTTTTACAATACTCCATCTCATCTTCTGCACACAGAACTATAATATCATCTATATTTTTATTGTCAGAAAAAGCCCTTATAGTATGATATAATACTGGTTTTTCTGCCAAAGTCAAAAACTGCTTGTTTACATTTGATCCCATTCTTTTCCCTTGTCCTGCAGCCAATATTATCGCTGTATTTTTTCTCATAATTCCTCCAATAAATTAACCTTAAACTAATCATAAATTAGCGCTTAATTTTTCTTAATAAAAAACTATTGTTCCTTTGGTTTTGCAAATATCATTCTTCCTGCTGCTGTTTGAAGTACTGAAGTAACTACTACAAATATATTTTCACCAATATATTTTCTACCTTCTTCAATGACAATCATAGTTCCATCATCTAAATATGCAACCCCTTGACCTGACTCTTTTCCATCTTTAATTACCTGTGTTTTCATAACTTCTCCTGGTAATAAAACAGGTTTTACAGCATTTGCTAACTCATTAATATTTAATACAGGTACTCCCTGAAGTTCTGCAACTTTATTTAAGTTATAATCATTAGTAATTACCTTTCCATTCAATACTTGAGCAAGTTTAAGTAATTTAACATCTACTTCCTTAATATCTTCAAAATCGCCTTCCCATATTTCTACATCTATACTTAACTCTTTCTGTATTTTATTAAGTATATCTAATCCTCTTCTTCCTTTTGTCCTTTTTAAAGAATCTGAGGAATCCGCAATATGTCTAAGCTCATCTAAAACAAAAGTAGGAATTACTAAAGTACTTTCAATAAAACCACTTTGACATATATCAAATATTCTTCCATCAATTATTACTGATGTGTCTAACACCTTAGGGCTTAACTTATCTCCAACATTCTTTATCTTAGAATCCTTATTAGCTCCAGGCTTTTTAAAGCTTGTAAACACATGTATAATTTCATCTTTTTTTCTTACGCATATATCTGCAAATAAAACAGTAATTATTACCGTAACAATTACAGATATTATGGTTATTATTATCGAATCCACTCTAATAAGTGTAGATAATAATACTGATATTATAAGTCCAATTAAAGCTCCTATACCCGCAAATACAATATCTACTATTGGAATCTTTTGAGCAGACCTTTCTAAGTATTCCATAGCTTTAACAATTCCTGAGTTTATAAAAGGTGAAATAAAATAAAATATAAGTCCAATAAAAATAATACATAATACAACAAATATTATTGAAATAAAACCTGTATTGTTTATTCCTAACTTAGGTAAAAGTTCCGTAGAATTTCCCCATGCACCTAAAACATATCCTAATGTTCCTCCTATTAAGGTAAACAAAGCCCTTAATATTTTCTTTAACACCACAGCACCTCCTTAATTTTTAACCTATATTGTGATTATTTACAAATTTTCTCCATAATATCCTACTAAATTAAATATATATTATCATTAAATACATTTCAATGGATTATTAGAATATTAACTAAAATTTGATTAACTGTATATAATATTAACATTTAAAATATTTGATATTCTCAATTAATAATTAACAAATAATTTTCAATATAAAAATATTTGTCAATACTCACATTTTCTACTTCTTCACATAAAATAAATTGTTAACAGTAAAATTACCCCCTATGAATAATATTAATATTGATATATTATATAAATAAAGGTATTCCAAGTAAGTAACTTTATTTATAAAGGAGTGAAAGTTATGAAGGATCTAATATTTGATGAATTTCAAAATTCTGTAGATAGTTCTTTATTAAGACATAAAAGTATACTTGACATACTAAGCAAATTGCAGGAATCTGAAAGTAGAGTTAACAGATCCGTAGTAAAAGCTGTTACTAGTTGCGGTTGTGTTAAAATTAAAGCTGAAAAACAGGGTATAAATTATTCATTGAACGATGATAAGGAAAACACCATAGATAAATTAACCTTAGATGATTTAGAAATACCTCTTAGTTCTCATATACAAGGAGAGCTATGTGATAATTGCCGTAAAATCATCGAACGAGAAATAGGCAATCACTTATTCTATATAACTTCCTTATGCAATAGTTTAGATATAAACTTATATGATGTACTTCTAACTGAATACAAAAACATAACTACCTTCGATAAAATTAATTTAAGATAGCAAATATAGCACAAACTTAATTGCTTTGTGCTATATTTGTTTATCTAATATAAATTGCTCTTTTAATCTTCTTAGACCATTTTTAATGGTTTTAGCTCTTGCTTCTCCTACCCCATCAACTAAATCTAATTCATCATAAGATGCTTTCATTACCACTTGAAGTTCTCCGAAATGTTTTATTAGATTTTCTATAATTGCCGATGGTAATCTAGGTATTTTATTTAATATTCTATATCCTTTTGTAGATATTAAATTATCCACTAAAGGAACACCACCATATCCTAATACCTTAGCTATCATATCAAGATCCAATAACTCTATAGCTGATAACTTTTCTATATTCCTATAAACATCAAGATATCTTTCAGCATCACTACAATAGTCTCTCACAAGAAATACTCCCTCTTGTTCAACGCCCTTGATTAATTCTCCTAATTGCATAGATATAAGTCTACCTTCATTCCCCAATTCACATATGTACGTTTCTATCTCACAAACTATTCTCATAACCATTTCATTTCTCTGTATTGCTGTGACTACATCTAAAAGGGTCGATAAATCTTGTAACTCCAGTAAGTTTAGATTACTTATTACTCTTTCTAAAACTAACTGATATTTTTCTAAGGTTTGAATAGCTTGATTAGCCTTAGCTAATACATCACTACTTTCTCTAAGGACATATTTTATATCATCTTTATATACAGTGATTATATTCCTTCTTTGAGATATTGCTACTACTATATCACCAGTTTCCTTTGCAACTCTTTGAGCTGTTCTATGTCTAGTTCCAGTTTCTTGAGTAGTTATAGATGGATTTGGCATCAACTGTGTATTAGCGTATAATATCCTCTTTAAGTCACTACTTATAACTATAGCTCCATCCATCTTTGCTAGTTCATATATATATGCTGGAGTATATTCTGATTTTATTGAAAATCCTCCATCTACCATATCTAATATGGCATTACTATCACTTAATACTATTAATCCTCCAGTTTTAGCTCTTAATATATTATCTAATCCTTCCCTCAGTAGGGTTCCCGGGGACATAATTTTTAGTATTTCCATAAGTTCTTTTTGCTCTTGTTCCCTCATTATTTTCCTCCATTATTAATTTAACACTTTACTGTTCTCTTATATATTATTAAAAAATCTTTGACACTGCTTCTCTAACTGTATCCACTCCAATTAAATTTATTCCCTTATTAGTTATTTTTGCTTTATTTTTATTGGGTAGTATTATACTAGTAAAGCCCATCTTTATTGCTTCATTTATAATTTTTTCTGCATGAGCTATAGGCCTAACTTCTCCAGTTAACCCTACTTCTCCTATAATTAATAAATTTTCTATTTTAATTTCCTTTGCTTTGACACTAGATATTAACGCTAAAACTATTCCTAAATCTCCATATGTACCGTCAATGTTAAGTCCACCTACCACGTTAACATACACATCACTGTTATAAAAAGGAACTCTTAATTTTTTTTCTAATACCGCTAATATCAAACTTAATCTCTGGTTATCAACGCCTACTGCAGTTCTACGTGGCATCGGAGCTTTAGTTTCACTTGCTAAGGCTTGAATTTCTACTAAAATAGGTCTAGTTCCTTCAACTATCCCAATGACTACTGATCCTTCCTGTTGCATAGATTTTTCTTGCAAAAATACTGAAGATGCATCATTTACTTCCTCAAGACCACTTTCTCTCATTTCAAACACACCAATTTCACTAGTAGTTCCAAAACGATTTTTTATGGTTCTTAATATTCTAAACTCTTGTGTTCGCTCTCCCTCGAAATATAGAACTGTATCCACCATATGTTCAAGAACTCTTGGTCCAGCCAATTCTCCTTGTTTAGTTACATGGGCAACAATAAATAATGGAATATTCTTTGTCTTTCCTATTCTCATTAAATCATTAGTACATTCTCTTACCTGAGATACACTCCCTGGAGCAGAAGAAATAGTTGGTTTATATAATGTTTGAATAGAATCTATTATTATAAACTTTGGCTCCATTTCAGTTATATGCTCTTCTATAATATCTATGTTGGTTTCCGATACCACATAAAGTTCTTTTCCTGTAGCTTTCAGACGTTCTGCTCTCATTTTTATTTGCTCTTCTGACTCTTCTCCAGATACATACAGAACTTTTCCATACTTTAGTGAAATATTACTGGCACTCTGTAGCAATATAGTAGACTTACCAATACCAGGATCTCCAGATATTAAAGTTAATGATCCCTTTACAAGTCCACCACCTACAACCCTATTTAATTCCCCAATTCCTGTATCTAACCTTTCATATTCACTGGATTTTACATCCGTAATATTCTTTGGCTTATTTCCAGAAGACATAGTAACTGACCTTTTAAAAGTAGTTACTGCTTCACTTTTAACTTCTTCTCCCATAGTGTTCCAGCTATTACATCCAGGACATTTTCCATACCACTTTGGAGCTTCATAGCCACACTCATTACATATATATACTTTTTTAATCTTTGCCATAATCTGCTCCTTAAATTTTTTATATTAATTTATTATTTCTTAACAGTTAATTAAAATACTTATTATACTATGAGTTTAACCATTATTTTATATAGTAAATTATATTGTTCTTAACTATAAAAAAACCACTTATATAAAGTGGTTAAAAATATATGGTATTATATCTATCATAATTATATACCCATTTTTGTTTAAACACAATGAAGTAATTAGCTACACTTAATAAACTTCAACTCGTCTTTTTCAACTGTTATTTGTATGATATCACTCTTTTTGAAATTTCCTTTAAGAATCTCATCAGATAGTCTATCCTCAATCATATCAGTTATAATTCTTCTTAAGGGTCTAGCTCCGTACTCTTTATCTCTTTTTTGTTTACTTATGAATGTTTTAGCTTCATCTGTAAATCTTAATATAATATCATTTTGCTTAGCTCTTTCACATAGATTATTTGTGATTATATCAACAATTTTAATTATGTGTTCATCTTTAAGTTTATGAAACACTACTATATCGTCAATTCTATTTAAAAGTTCTGGCTTAAAGATATTCTTTATTTCGCCAAGTATAATTTCTTTCATATTTTTATATTCATTATCACAATTTTTATCATCAGATAATCTTTCAAATCCTATAGAACGGTGTTTTTTTATAGTAGATGCTCCTGCATTAGAAGTCATTATAATTATAGTATTCCTAAAATCTACAACCCTTCCCTTAGAATCAGTAAGTCTTCCATCTTCCAGTACCTGAAGTAAAATATTAAATATATCTTCATGTGCCTTTTCTAGTTCATCAAATAGTATTACCGAATATGGACTTCTCCTAACTTTCTCTGTTAATTGACCTCCTTCATTAAACCCTATATAACCTGGTGGTGAACCAATTAGCTTTGATACAGAGTGTTTCTCCATATATTCCGTCATATCTATTCTAATTATTGAATTTTCATCATCAAACATAGTTTCTGCAAGCGCTTTAGATAATTCAGTTTTTCCTACCCCTGTTGGTCCTAGAAATATAAAACTCCCTATAGGTCTCTTGCAATCTCTTAGTCCTACCCTTGATCTCCTTATGGCCTTTGCAATAGCTTCAATAGCTTCATCCTGACCTATAACTCTTTTATGAAGAATGTTCTCTAAATTTAATAATCTATCAGTTTCTTTAGATGTAAGTTTCTCTAAAGGTATTTTAGTCCATGTTGATAAAACTTTTGCAATCTCTGCCTCATCTACCGTTATCTTGATTTCTTCATTACTTTCTACTAACGTTCTTTTTCTAGAGTTTAATTGTTGTCTTAATTCATATTCTTCATCTCTAATGGATGCTGCCTTTTCAAAATCTTGAATATCTATTGCTTGTGATTTTTCTTCAATTTTTTTCTTAAGCTTCTGCTCCAAAATTCCAACTTCATTTCTTTGTAAATTTTCTATTCTACTTTTAGCCCCTGCTTCATCTAAAAGATCTATTGCTTTATCTGGTAGGTATCTATTTGATATATATCTATCTGACAAATTTACTGCTGCACTTATAGCTTCATCTGTAATTCTAATTGAATGATGTTCTTCATACTTATTCTTTAACCCTTTAAGTATTTGGATAGCATCTTCCTTAGAAGGTTCTTCAATTATAATTGGTTGAAATCTTCTTTCTAAAGCAGAATCCTTTTCAATATACTTTCTATATTCATCTACGGTTGTCGCTCCTATGCATTGAAGCTCACCTCTTGCAAGGGCAGGTTTTAAAATGTTAGAAGCATCTATTGCCCCTTCCGCACCACCAGCTCCTACTATAGTATGAATTTCATCAATGAATAAAATAATATCCTCACTCTTACAAACTTCAGCCATTAAAGATTTTAACCTATCTTCAAATTCTCCTCTATACTTTGCTCCTGCAACCATAGAAGCCATGTCTATACTTATTACTCTCTTATTTAATAACATGTCTGGTACACCATCACTTTGAATTTTTTGTGCTAATCCCTCAACTATGGCTGTCTTGCCCACTCCAGGATCTCCAATTAAACATGGATTATTTTTTAGCCTCCTACATAATATTTCTAAAACTCTTTCTGTATCCCTTTCTCTTCCTATAACTGGATCAAGCTTATTTTCACTAGCATATCTAGTTAAATCCTTCCCATACTTATCAATCATTGGAGTTTTATTTCTTTTAGACTTGTATGGCTCCTCTATTTTCATTTCAGTTCTACTGTCATGAAAGTCAGAGTTACTACTTAATGATATTTCACATTGTTTTTTATTGTAGGATAACATTCCTAGCAACTCATTGAAGTTTGTTCCTAAATTATCTAATATTGTATAAGCTACGCCCTCTTCTTCTTTAAGTATAGCTAATAATATATGCTCCGGAGATACAAATTTATCATTTAAATTTCTGGCTTCTACTAAACTAACTTCCATCAGCTTTTTAGTTCTAGGAGTAAAATATATCTCTTCTGGATATATCTCATCCTCACCATAGCCAACTAATTTTTCTATTTTATCTTTAATCTTTATTTCATCAACACACATATTTTCTAGCGCCTTAGCTGCTATGCCGCCCTCTTCCACAATACCTAATAATACATGTTCAGTGCCTACATATCCATGTCTAAATCTTTTCGCTTCTCCGTGAGCATACATCAATGCTTGTCTTGCTCTATCATTATATTTATTAAACATTACACTAACCCCTTTATCTATATAGCAAAATGCTAATACTATAATATTTAGTCTATCCAATTCCAGCAATGACAAACCATAATTTGTAATTATTTTTAAAATATATTTTTTGAAAACGTATATAAATAAAGTACCTTCCCTATTGGAAAAGCACTTTATTTATATATTTTCTATCTTTGTATAAAGTAGATATAGCATTGTCATAATCATAATACTCTATTTTAATGCATTTTTCTTCATAACATCTTATTTTAACATTTAGATTTTCATTTAAAATTACATCAATAAGAGCACCATCTTTATCATAGCTAAACTCCTTTAAATCATTTAATAGTTTGTCTATATTTTCTTTGTTTCTAATCATCTTTTCCTCCAGTATTATAAATAACTTTAATTTCATATAATAGATTATTTTAAGTAAAAATCATATTATCATATGATTTTTACTTAAATAAATAACATAATATGATTAGATTATTAAAGATATATCATTAATAATTTTAAAACTCTAATTCCGAATCATTAAAATATCCATTAAACTGTGAGTTATACAACCTAGCATAAATTTCACCACTATTAATCAATTCTTTGTGAGCACCTTTTTCAACTATTCCCTTATTTGTTAATACTACAATCTCATCTGCATTTTTAACAGTTGATAGTCTATGAGCAACTATAATAGATGTTCTTCCCTTAGATAACTTTTCTAAAGATTTTTGAATTATAAGCTCTGAAGTATTATCAAGAGCTGATGTAGCCTCATCTAATATTAATATAGGCGGATTCTTTAAAAATACTCTTGCAATAGATATTCTTTGCTTTTGACCCCCAGATAACTTTACTCCTCTTTCCCCTACATAAGTTTCATATCCTTCTGGTAGTGACATGATAAAATCGTGAATATTAGCATTTTTAGCTGCTTCAATAACCTCATCATCGTCAGCTTCAGGATTTCCATAGAGAATATTATCTTTTATAGTTCCTGTAAATAGAAATACATCTTGCTGTACTATTCCTATGTTTTTTCTCAAGGACTTTAATGTTATGTCCTTAATATCTTCTCCATCAATGGTAATTTCTCCTTTATTTAGTTCGTAAAATCTTGGAATTAAATGACAAATAGTTGTTTTACCACCACCAGACGGTCCAACTAATGCTAAAGTCTTACCTTTTTCTATTTTTAAATTTATATTAGATAATATTTCTTCACTACCTTCATATTTAAAGGTAGCATTTTTAAACTCAATTTCACCTTGTACATCTTTAAATTCTCTTGCATTATCACTATCTACTATGTCTGGTTTAGTATCCATTAACTCTACAAAACGCTTAAATCCTGACATACCTGATTGATATTGTTCCACAAATGATGTTAATCTTCTTATTGGTTGCATAAAATATGCTACATATAAAAAATAAGTAGATAGATCAATTACGCCTAATTCCCCTTTATATACGAAGTAACCTCCAAACCCTAAAACAACTACATTTAGCATGTCTACAAAAAATCTCATTCCAGACATGAACTCTGCCATATATTTATAAGCAGAAGATCTACTAGTTCTAAATTGAGTATTTCCTTCATCAAACTTTTCCATTTCATATTCTTCATTAGTAAAAGATTTAGCAACTCTTATTCCTGATATACTATTTTCTAGCTTAGTATTAACTACAGCTATCTTCTTTCTAACATCATAAAATGCCTTGGACATTTTCATTCTCTTAGTCATCGTAAATATTATAATTATAGGTATACAAGCAAATATTATTAATGTTAATTTTATATTTATAGCACATAGTAACCCAAAGGATCCTATAAGCATTATTATTGAAATAAATACATCTTCCGGTCCATGATGTGCCAGCTCAGAAATATCCATTAGATCATTAACAATACGTGACATAATATTTCCAGTCTTATTATCATCAAAATAGCTAAATGGTAATGTCTGTAGATGGGCAAAAACTTCTTTTCTCATATCATATTGAAGCCTTACACCCATTACATGACCCCAATAATCTATTATATAATTTGCTATAAGCTTAACTACATACAATAATACTAAGACAATTGTAAATATTAATATTGTTCTTAGATTCTTATTAGGAATTGCATCCTTTAATAGGTAATTTGTAAACATAGGAAATACTAAATCCATGGCTGCTACTAAAAATGCACATATCATATCAATTATAAATAGAGTTTTGTGTGGCTTGTAATAAGATATAAATCTCTTTAACATTAAAATTCCTCCATATCTCCTAGTAAAATTAAAAAAATTGTTCTATAAACATGTTTTAAGCCCCAGCAGAAAAACTCCTTCTACTGAAGCTTAAATTCTCTATGAACTTATTAAAATACTCTTTAATTAATCTACATAAATCTTCAACAAAAAAACTTTCACTTCTAAGAAATTAATCATTATTTTTACTCATAAACATTTCTATATCTTCTATACTTTTAATTATATGAGCAGAAAGATTTACATAACCATCCTCTGTAACCAGAATATCATCTTCAATTCTAACACCTATACCTTCTTCTTCTATATAAAGTCCCGGCTCGTCTGTAATAATCATACCTGGTTTAAGCTCTATATTTCTCGGTCCTACATCATGGGTATCTAATCCTAATGGATGTGCTACACCATGATAGTAGTATTTATTTAACTCTGAGTCTTCCTTTATAAGGCCAATTCTCTTACATCCCTGAGCAAGAACTCTTTTAGTTATGTCTTGTAATTCACCAGTAGTAATTCCTGGTTTTACTGCTTTCATAACAGTTTCATTAGCTTCTAATACAATATTATATACTTCTTTTTGTCTTTCTGAAAACTTCCCATTGATAGGAAAAGTTCTACTTATATCCCCATTGTAATATTTATATTGTGCCCCTAAGTCTAAAAGCATAAGCTCTCCATCTTCAGTCTTAGTATTATTATCTACATAATGAAGTATAGTTGCATTCTTTCCAGTGGCTGCAATAGTTGGAAATGCAAAATCCTTAACTCCATTTTTCTTTAAAATATAATTAAAATATGCTTCAATTTCATACTCTTTCATGCCTGGTTTAGCATTACTCCATATTTCTTTTATCCCTTCATAAGTTATATCTATAGCTTTTTTAATTAATTCAATTTCTTCTTCTCTTTTTATAGTTCTAAGTAAAGCTATATCATGATATATATTTTTAACTCTTACATATGGATATCTTTTCATAATATCTACCGCAAAATTTTGAGATGATGTTTGTGGAATATTAAATTCTTGTCTTTCTAAATCTAAATACACATTATCAATATTAAATCTATCAAAATAACTTGCAATAGTACTTTGAAAATCTTTTAAAAACTTAATATCCTCTATACCTGAAACTTCTTTTGCTTTATCTTCACTTATTGTTTCGCCAACCCATTTAGCCATAACAGGATCATTCTCTTGTATAAATAACATTTCTGACACTTTGCCATTAATATTTATAATCACCATAATTACTTTTTCTTCATCAATACCGGTTAAATAATAAAAGTTTCTGTTTGGTGTAAATGGATAAGTCTCATCTGCGGACTTATAAGGAGCTTGTCCAGCAAAAAAGATAGCTATAGAATTTTGAGAAAGCACATCCCCTAACTTTTTTCTGTTAGTAACATAAAAAATCTTATTCATAATTAATCCCCTTTTCATCATTATTTTCTATAAACCCCAATAATTATTATATACCATATATTATAATATATCTAATATATACTAAAACTAATAAGTGAAGTGGATAAAACCCATAAAATAGAAATTGTACTTTTTTACCTTCACTCCCATTGTAATGATAAATAAAAAATAAACTATTAATGCAAGTTGCTTGAAGAAAAACTCTAAAGTTTACTCCAAATGGTTCCATAAAATATTTTAAATATGGTATAGTATATAAAAAATTCAATCCTATCATAGAAAGAGTTAATTTTTTAAAATTCTCTTTAAACATCTTAAAGCATAATATGATACAAACTCCATATATTGCATAATCAGATTGAAATTTCTCTAAGATATATAGTATTCCTAATATAATGACAAATTTAATTATATATATAGAAATATCAAATACTTCTTTGGATATCTTAATATCATGCTTTAACTTGTAATAATGAACTTTTTTGTCTAGTATTATCATAATAAATATTCCTGAAAGAAGTGTAAAAAATACATTTAGTCCTTTAGTCTCAAATGCTAGCATGTAAGGTATTTGTGATATGATAGCTAAAATAAATAGCCTAAACATATATCTTTTTATATTCTTAGTCCTACTATATCCCTCTGTTATTAAAAATGCATATATAGGAAATGCCACTCTTCCAATGATTCTAAAAAACATTATCTCTGGAAAAAATATGGCTCCTGTATGATCAATTAGCATAGTTACACAGGCCAATAGTTTAAGCGAGAAACTATCCATAACTTAACAATCCCCCAATGATTATCTTTCTATTCATTATATTCTTTCACTTGATATTCATGGTGTGATATATCTGCACACTGCACTATCTTATGTATTTTATCATCAAACTCTATAGTTGTAAGACTTGTCTGCTTTATGTATGGCTCCATCCAAAAATTACTTATATCGATATTTTCTAAACTACAAAGTAATGCTTTTATAGGCATAGTATGTGTAACTATAAGAATACTTTTTCCTGTATTTTCTTCTATAATATCCATAATTGCTTTATCAATTCTTTCAATGAGCTCTTCAATGGTCTCTCCATCGCCTACAGGTTTATATATTTCTGGTTTATTCCAATAATTATAATATTGCTCTGGATACATTTTCTTTATTTCATCTTGGTTCAATCCTTGGAATTTACCTAACTTCAATTCTCTTAGTCCATCATGACTTATAAGTTCAACACTCTTATTTTCATTAATTATTTCTGCTGTCTTATAGGCTCTACCACTAGAACTTGAGTATATCTTGTCTAAATTAATTCCCTTTAATCTCTCTCCAAGCCATTCTGCTTGTTTTACTCCTAGCTCTGTTAAAGGAGAGTCATTCCAACCTTGCATCCTCCCTTCTACATTCCATTGAGTTTGTCCATGACGAGTTAAATATACAGTTGTTGTCACTTCTTCTCCTCCTACACTAAATTAAAACTTATTAATATACCAATTTTAATATAACTTATCTAAATATGCAAATATATCACATTTAAATTCTATGCTTATACATTGAATTCATATCTAAGAATATTAAGGTTTTTATATAAGTAAAAAAATATGCAAATAGTAAGTCCTCTTAAAACTTACATACTTGCATACTATCTAAAGCCTACTAATTATACTAGCACATTAATCCTTATAAATATCAAATTTCTCTAATTGTATTCTATTAGGTAACACTTTTGTATCATGAAACAACTCATCTAGTAGCATAAGATTATCGTTTTGCTCAACAATTTTATGAGATCCAATTCCAAATTCATCTTTTAATAATTTTTCATCTTCGTTTTGTGGCATGAATATAGTACTTACCATCATTTCTTCCTCCTCTCTCAACTATATCAAATTTATCACTTTCCAAAATATTACATAATACTTTTGCATCTTCTACTTTGGCTTCGCTCATCTCAATTTGGAAGTTATCTAACGGTCCAATTATTCCCATATAGTCATGTATAGAACTATAATCGCTTAATCTAATCTGTCCATATATATTCATTTTATAGTCTGACATAAACAACCCCCTATTATATAATTATTTATAGTTTGTTAAAGTTCATATATTTTTATACATTATTATTTAAGTCATATATCCTTTGAAGTATTAAATATCTAAAAGTAATTAATTATATATTAACCCACTGCACAAAAAATAAACCCAGTGATAAAATTTCTATTATCACTAGGTTTATCTATTTATATAAAATTAGAATATCTACACAAAATTTATACTATTTTTATGCTTCCTTTTTATTTTCGGATACAATTTTATCTACTAAGTCACCTGGAACTTCTTCATATTTTTCAAATTTACTTCTAAAGCTTCCTCTAGCACCTGTTATACTTCTTAAATCAGTAGCATAGTTATACAATTCAGCTTGAGGTACTTCACTAATTATTCTTTGTCCCTTTAATCCCGGCTCCATTCCTAGTATTCTTCCACGTTTTTTATTTATATCAGCTATAACATCTCCCATATAATCATCTGGAATATCTATCTCTAGGTACATTATTGGTTCTAAAAGAATTGGATTTGCCTCTTGAAGACCTCTCTTATAAGCTAGAGAAGATGCTATTTTGAATGCCATTTCTGAGGAATCTACTGGATGGAATGAACCATCATGTAATGTTGCCTTTAATCTTATAACTGGATATCCTGCAAGTACTCCATGAAGTATACAATCTCTAAGCCCCTTCTCTACAGCTGGTATATATTGTCTAGGAACAGCACCTCCTACTACTGCATCAACAAATTCTAATTCATCTTCACCATCATTTCTAGGCTCAAATTTAACCTTTACATCTCCATATTGTCCATGTCCACCTGACTGTTTCTTATGTTTTCCCTGTACATCTGCAATTTTTTTGATTGTTTCTCTATATGGCGTTTTAGGAATTCTAAGACTTACATCTGCCCCAAATTTATTTTTCAATTTACTTACTAAAACTTCTAGATGTGTTGTACCAATACCTGAAATTACTACTTCAGCATTTTCTATATCTCTTGATATTGAGAATGTAGGATCTTCTTCCAATAATTTTGAAAGTCCACTTGATATTTTATCTTCATCTCCCTTTGTATTAGGTATTACAGCTCTAGAATATACTGGTAACGGAAATTTCATTCTATTAAACACAATAGGTCTGTTTGAAGCACATATGGTATCTCCAGTACTAGTAAATTGTAATTTTGAAACCGCTCCAATATCTCCAGCTTTTATTTCTGTAGTAGGATATTGTTTTTTTCCTTTCATAAAATATAGAGATCCAAGTTTTTCGTCTTTTTCTTTAGATGAATTGAATACAACAGTATCTGATTTTGCAGATCCTGTTATAACTCTAAACATAGATAGTTTACCAATGAATGGATCAACTATTGTCTTAAATACCAATGCAGAAAATGGTTCTTTTTCATTGATTTTTATATTTATAAATGCATTGTTTTTAATATCTTTAGCCATATATAAGTTAGTCTCTATTGGAGATGGAAAACATTCTACTATATCTTCTAATAATGTTTCAGTTCCTATACTTGCTATAGCTGAACCACACATTATAGGGCATATATCACCTGTAGATGACCCTTTGATTAACCCATGATATATATCTTCTTCACTTAATTCCCCATCATTAAAATATTTATCTAACAAAACTTCATCAGTTTCTGCTACCGCTTCCATGAGCATTTGTTTACACTCTTCCACTTTATCTCTTAACTCCTCTGGGATTTCTCCTTCTTCCATAGTATGAGTCTTAGGATTAAATATTCTAGCTCTATTAGATATAATATTTACTATACCCCTAAGTTCTGTTTCTTTTCCTATTGGGTATTGTATAGGCACAACAGACATACCAAACTTGTTTTTTAATTGCTCTAAAACTTTTTCAAAGCTACTATTCTCACGGTCTAATTTGTTCACAAATATAGCTCTCGGTAATTTACGCTCAACTGCATAATTCCATGCCTTCTCTGTTCCTACCTCAATTCCTGCAACTCCACACACAGTTATCATTGCCATATCGATAGCACTTAGTCCTTCAATTATTTCTCCTTCAAAATCAAAATAACCTGGCATATCTACTAAGTTAATTTTAACATCTTTCCATTCACAATGAGCAACAGCTGTAGAAATAGATATTCCTCGCTTTTTTTCTTCTACATCATAGTCACTTACAGTAGTTCCATCCTCAATTTTTCCAATTCTATCAATCTCTTTAGTATAATATAGTAAACTTTCCATCAAACTTGTTTTGCCCGAACCACTATGACCAATTATTCCCACATTTCTTAAATTATTAATTTTATACTCTTTCATAAGGCGTACCCCCTAAATTTAATTTGGATGTATTAAGTTTATAAAATTGTATTAAATATATATTTTATTCTATGCATTATCAAAATTTCCTCTAAATGTTAGAATATTTATAATATTTAATCAATTATAAATAGAATAAAGCCATAATATAGCTTTATATCTATTTATATTTCTTAAATTAACTAATATTCTTTCCTTATAAAAATATCTTATAACAACACTGTTTGTACTTTTTTGAAGTGATAGCATTTTATTTTTTAAACAATAAAAAAAGTAGATAATTAACAAAATTATCTACATAAAATTTATAATTATAAGAAATGGCTCCGCGAAGAGGATT
>NZ_DKPI01000003.1:0-540868 GCF_002470865.1 Clostridium sp. UBA7339 | reverse complement strand
CAGGAGCAACAGGAGCAACAGGCCCAACAGGACCACAAGGGCCACAAGGAGCAACAGGAGCAGCGGGGGCAACTGGTTCTACAGGCCCACAAGGACTAACAGGAGCAACAGGAGCTCAAGGTCCAACAGGTCCACAAGGACCGATTGGAGCAACGGGAGCAACAGGAGCAACAGGAGCTCAAGGCCCAACAGGCCCAATAGGACCAATAGGGTTAACTGGAATTCAAGGTCCAACAGGACCGCAAGGAGCAACAGGAGCAACAGGAGCTCAAGGCCCAACAGGCCCACAAGGACCGATTGGAGCAACAGGAGCGACAGGGCCACAAGGAGCAACAGGAGCTCAAGGTCCAACAGGCCCACAAGGACCGATTGGAGCAACAGGAGCGACAGGGCCACAAGGAGCAACGGGAGCACAAGGGCCAACAGGACCACAAGGACCAACAGGCCCTACTGGTGGAAATTCACAATTAAGAGGACTTCAAGTTTCTAGAAATCTTCAACAAGAAGTTCTAGCAAATGCTCCAATCATATTTGATGCTATTAATGCAAATTATGATGGAGATTTAGTTTGGAATACAAACACAACTATTACTATTAACAGAGCAGGAATTTACTACATTAGTTGGTGGGTTTCTTATGAGAGAACAACAGCAAGTTATGTTTCTTTTGCAGTCTTGCAAAATGGGTCCATACAGGGGCCAGCAAGTAATCCTAGTAATGTAAGAGATCAAATTTCTGGATTTGTAATAATAAATGGAGCTGTTGGAGATACAATTAACTTAACCAATATAAGTACGAGTTCAGTATTGCTGGCTACAGACGCAAATGTTCGTGCATCTTTATCAATAGTTAGCGTACACCTATAAAATTTACTCAGCTGGGGTTATAATAACCCCAGCTAAATTTAAAGATAGTAATAGAAATACTTAAAGATTATAAAAATAAATGTATAAATTGTAAAGATTTTAGAGCATAGTGAGGTGTTTTATGATGAATTCATATAAAATTTGTGTATATGCAATATGTAAAAATGAAGAACAGTTCGTAGAAAGATGGGTAGACTCAATGTCTGAAGCTGATAGTATAATAGTTTTAGATACTGGTTCAACAGATAATACAGTAAACAAGCTGAAAGAATTAGGAGTAAATGTATATAAAGAAATTTTTAATCCATGGAGGTTTGATGTAGCAAGAAATAAATCGTTAGAACTAGTGCCAGAAGACACTGATATTTGTGTATGCACAGATTTAGATGAGGTATTTGAAAAGGGTTGGAGAGAAAAGGTTGAGAATGCATGGAAAGAGAATACTCAACAGTTACGATATAGATATACTTGGAATTTTGATGAAGATGGAAATGAAGGATATGTATTTTTATACGAAAAAATTCATGCACGTAATGGCTTTAAATGGGTTCATCCTGTTCATGAAGTTTTGAATTATTATGGTGATCAACAATATATTGTTAGTACTGAACCCAAAATACAACTAAATCACTATCCCGAAAAATCAAAATCTAGGGCACAATATTTAGGTCTTCTTGAATTGTCGGTACAAGAAGATCCAACTGATGATAGAAACTTACACTATTTAGGTAGAGAATATATGTACATGGAGATGTGGGATAAATGTATTAGTACATTATTAAAGCACCTAGAATTACCAACAGCATTATGGAAAGCTGAACGTTCTGCTTCTATGAGATATATAGCAAAATCTTATATGGAGAAAGGAGATATTAGTAAAGCTAAGGAATGGTTTGCCAAATCCATTTTAGAGGAACCTAATTTGAGAGAACCCTATGTAGATATGGCAAATTTATTATATAGATTACAAGAATGGTCAGGGGTGCTTTATATGATAGAATGTGCACTTAAAATAGAAGATAGACCGTTATCTTATATTAATGAACCAGGACCATGGGGTTCAGAACCATATGATCTTGCTTCCATTGCTTGTTTTAATTTACAACTTTACAAGAAGTCATATTATTATATAACAAAAGCAGTTGAAATATCACCTAGTAATAAGCGTTTAAAGAATAACCTTGATTTAATAAAAAAATTTATCTAATAATAATTATTAGAGATAGATGAAGTTATATACAATATGATTAATAATAAAAATAGAAACCTTTATTTTTGATGTTAACCATTTGAAAAATGTGGAATTAAACTTGGGTTAATATAAATGTAAAAAATATAATTTAAAGATAGGTACTGAGGGAAATAAATCCCCTAGTACCTTATTATTTTATATCATGTTAAATTTCAAGTTACACTAAATCTATATTTCTTCTAGAAATTTTAAATCCTATTTTTTCTTCAATTTTTTCAAGTAAATAGGTATCTTTTGGGTCCATAAAACAGCAAGTATAACCACTTTCACCAGCTCTAGCTGTTCTACCAATTCTATGAATATAGCTTTCTGGAGATTCTGGAATGTCATAGTTATATATGTGAGTAATACCAGAAATGTCAATACCTCTTGCAGCTACATCCGTTGCAATTAGATATTGAATATCCGCATTTCTAAAGGACTTCATGATTCTTTCTCTTTTATTTTGAGGAACATCGCTATGAATTTTCTCGCAATTAAATTTTCTTTTACCCATAGCCATTTCAAGAGCATCGGCTCTTCTTTTAGTTCTGCAGAAGATTATTGCCATAAATGGGTTATCTTCTTCAAGAGCTTTGAAGAGAGAATCTTGCTTTAAGCGATCTGTAGTTTCAACGATTTCTTGATTTATAGTAGAAAGAGTTATGCTTTCTTTTTTTACAGACACCACAATAGGATCTTTCATATATTTATAAGCAAGTTTTTTAACAGAAGAATCCATAGTAGCAGAAAAACATAATGTTTGATGGTTTTTAGGGGTATGCTTAATTATATTTTCTACTTCATTTTTAAAACCCATAAGTAGCATTTGATCTGCCTCATCAAGAACAAAGGTTTTAAGCTTAGATAAATTGATTGATTTTCTCTCAAGATGGTCAAGAAGTCTTCCAGGGGTAGCTATTATTAAGTGAATGCTTCCCTTAAGCTTATTTAATTGGGAACCTATATCTTTTCCACCATAAGCAGCTAAAATATTTATGTTTACGCTCTCAGCTAATTTAGAGGCCTCGTTAGTAATTTGAATGGCTAACTCACGGGTTGGAGTCAGTATTAACACTTGTGTAGCATCAAGGTTCGGATTAATATTTTCAAAAATGGGCAATAGAAATGCTAAAGTTTTACCTGTGCCAGTTTGAGCTTCAGCTATAAGGTCTTTTCCATCTTTAATATATGGAATACTTTCTCTTTGAATATCAGTTGGATCTTTTATCCCAGACTTATTTAATATATCTATTATATTTGTACTAATTCCTAATTCTTTAAAATTCATTTACTCATACCTTTCATCCTTTATTCAACGCCTAATAGTAACACATATTAAAGTATTTATCAATTTAATAGATTCCATACAAATGAGATGAATAATCCTTATAATGTGGAGCATAATGAATGGTGAAAAAGAAAGGTAGTAGAAAAGGCCATTGCAAGGTAATAACACGAAATATATTACTGTTGAAAGTAAGGTGAAGATATTGAGTAAAACTACTAGAAGAGGATATGTCCCAAGGGATGAAAAGGAATTTGGAGATGAATACAGATGTAAATTACAAAAGGCAGGAGAAGAGCTTTTGTTTCTATTAAATAGGGGATATAACATAAAGGGAGCATCAACTTTTATAGGAAATCACTATCTTTTATCTGAAAGGCAGAGGCTTGCATTAGTCAGGGGAATTTCTAAAAGTGAAGATGTTACAAATAGAAAATCTAAAGAAGTTACTGATTCTTTATCTGGTAAAACAGTTAACATAGATGGTTTTAATACAATAATAACTCTAGAAGTTGCACTTTCTAATTCACTAATTATAAAGTCAATGGATGGTACAATAAGAGATTTAGCAGGACTTCGAGGTACATATTCAGTCATAGATAAAACAGATATAGCAATTAAACTACTAGGTGAAAGATTAGGACAATATAAAGTTAATAAAGCTATATTCTATTTAGATAAACCAGTTTCGAATTCAGGGAGACTGAAGATGAGAATCTTAGACTTGCTAGGAAATTTACAATTTGAAGTGGAGGTTGAGATTATTAACAATGTGGATAGTATATTAGAAACAAAAGAAAATGTAGTATCTAGTGATGCAATTATCATTGGTAAATGTAACAGTTGGATAAATATGAATAATAATATTATTGAGGATAAGAAGTTAGGGGGTAATTGTGTGGATTTTAGTAAATTTTATTTTTTGTAAGGATGTATGAACGCATAAGTAAAAACATTACTGTTTTGTATAAATCAACAGGTAAAAGAAGGGAAGCAATTTTGGAACCAAACGTAGTAAAAAGACGCATAAAAAAGCTGTTGAGGGAGTGAGTAAAATTCTACCTACTAGATAGTAGCAAAATAAATACTTCTGCCATAGTTATTTGGCAGAGGTATTTATTATTTTATTATAATACAGTACTGAAAAAAAGTTCCATGTACACCTTCTGGAAAGAGATATCTATTCATTAACTTTTGGATTAATGTTATTCAAATAAAAACTTTTCAAGTTCCTCAACCTTATTAAAATAATAATCACAGTTTTTTTTCATAAATTCTATAATTAAGCTATTTGTGTGTGACCATCCAGCACTAGCAAAATCTACATTACAACTCTTTGCCATATCAAAGCCTGGCTTTAAATCATCAATCATTATAAGTTCATTAGGTTTAAGATCATATTTACGCATAATTTCCTGAAGAGGATATGGATTAGGCTTACGCTCTTCTTCACAGCGTTCCCATCCGAAAATCATGTCTGGAGCAAGACTACAATTCTCTAAATAATCACGATTTATGTTTTCACTGTAGGAATGAGAGACAACACAAACTAGTCCATCTTCTTCTTTTTGCCTTTGAATAATTCTTTCGAATCCAGTATAGAAAGCAGGTACATTGTTTTTTACGTACTCATTCCATGTAGTAAGTTGATATTCCATTTCCTCCTCTGTAAACTTCAAAATATCAAAGCATAAAGAATTAAATCCAGGATCAAAACAATACATCATAAATTCATCTAGAGTTATTTCTGTATTTGGACGAAGTTTAAATAAGGTATTTTTAAATACTGGAAAATGTATTTCAGGTGTACTTCTAACAACGGTATCGTCATGGTCAAGGACTAAACATTTATATTTCAACATAGCTGACTCCTTTTATATTTTTATATTTTGGAATTTAATTTTTAACTTGTTAATATTATAAATACAAATGTATATTAACTAATATATATTATACATGAATATGAAAATATTTTGGAGATATTTTCATATAGATTGCAGAGATAGGTTTGGAATTAAATAAGTTGACATATCAATGAGTCATTTATATAATTATCATTGAGTAGTTTAAAACTCAATTTTAAGAAAGGCAAGGTATTTGCAGACATGAGAATATAATTCACTTTTATTTATGAGAAATCAAAATTAGAATGAGGCCTCAAGAAAGGCTTTGTTGTTATGCATTTTATTTGATTTTGTGAGTGGATAGTATTTTTGTAACTGTTGATGGTTTGTCAATATAGTGTGTTATTAACCTTAATTAAGACTTTGAATCCTAATATATACTGATTTTTTTGTATATATTTTAAGGTTTTATTTAGTGCAGATTAAAGGTTATGATATAGTTGCGATGCTATCCTCTCCAGGTTATAAGGAGGGGATTTTTTGTTATTAGTTGAATGTAGTAATATTAAAAAAAGTTTTGGTGATAGATCCATCTTGGATATAGAAAATTTAAAGGCTTGTTCCCAGGATAGAATAGGTGTTGTAGGTGTAAATGGAGTAGGTAAAACTACATTAATTAATATATTGTGCCAAAGATTGCATCCAGATGAAGGCCATGTTAAGTTATATGGAACATACTCATATATATCACAGTTAGAAGAACCAGAAAGTATATCAATAACTAGTGAAATGGCTTCTAGATTTAATGTAGAAAGTATTTGGAATGAGAACATGAGTGGAGGAGAAAAGACTAGATTTAAACTTGCTTATGCACTAAGTCAGAATAGCCAGTTGATATTTGCAGATGAGCCTACTAGCAATATGGATATAGAGGGCATTGAGCTTATGGAAAAAAGTTTTGAAAAATATAAAGGAGCTCTAATTCTTATATCCCATGATAGAAACTTCTTAGATAGGTTATGTAATAAGATTTTAGAAATAGAGGATGGAAGAATAAAAATATATTATGGTAATTACAGTGATTATGCTGCTTTGAAAGCTAAGGAGAGAGACCGAGCTGAATTTGAATATGAGGAGTATAAAAAAGAAAAGAAGCGACTTCAAAGTGTAATTATCCATGCAGAACAAAGGGTGAAAGGTATAAAAACTACTCCTAAACGAATGGGAAATTCTGAGGCTAGGCTTCACAAGATGGGAGGTCAAAAGGCCAGGGCAAACATTGAAAGAGCGGTGAAAAATATTGAAAAGAGAATAGATCACCTTGAAGTTAAAGAGAAACCCAAAGAACAAGTGGACATAAAGCTAGACATTGAGGATTCAAATAAGCTCCATAGTAAAATAGTTATAGAGGGTAAAAATATAACTAAGGCATTTGACAAGAAGATGATACTAGATAATGCTGAATTTAGCATATATAACACCTCAAAGGTAGCACTCATTGGTCCTAATGGATGTGGAAAAAGTACTTTAATAAAGATGATAATGGACAATGATAAATCTATTAGAATTGCTAAAGGAGCAAATATAGGATACTTTAGTCAAGCTATTGACATTTTAAAAGAAAATTATACTATTATAGAAAATGTAATGGAAAGTAGCATATATGATGAAACTTTCGCTAGGATACTACTAGCAAGATTATTATTTAAAAGAGAAGATATTTATAAAAAAGTAAGTGTATTAAGTGGAGGAGAACGAGTTAAAGTATCCTTTGCAAAAATGCTATTACAAAATATAAATCTTCTTATATTAGATGAGCCCACTAATTATATGGATATAAACTCTCTTGAGGTTGTAGAAAATGTACTTAAAGATTATTATAGCACTTTATTGTTTGTATCCCACGATAGAAGATTTGTAGAATCTATTGCAGACAATATAATGACTATAGAAAATCATAAAATTAAGATGTTTAAAGGTAATTATAATGAGTATTTAGAAAGCAAAAATAAAAATAAATATAATGATAAAGAAAAAATTGAAAATGAAATTTTCATATTGCAAAATCGTCTTTCAGAAGTTGTTGGAAGGTTATCCATGCCATCAAAAAAGGATGATGTAGTTGAACTGGATGAAGAATATAATGAATTATTGGGTAAATTAAAAACGTTAAAAACAAATTTATCAAAATAGTAAGAAAACTCTTTACAACATATTGCAAAAGTGATATTATTGTTTTCAATAAGAGGAAGTGCACAGAGCTCTTTAAAATTAAAAATAAAATGAACAATGAAAGGGACGAGTATTATAGAGTACAATTTATAGAGAGGGAGTGTTTTGGGCTGTAAACATTCCTAAATATGACTATAAGAAAACTAACCCTAGAGTTATGGCTGATTAGCTAATATTAGTAAAATGCCATCGGTAAATACCGTTATAAAATTTGAGATGAATTGAGTTATTTTAATTCAATTTGGGTGGAACCATGGATGTTATGCATTCGTCCCAAGGTGGGACGGATGCTTTTTGTCGTATAAAAGTAATTCAATAATTTTTGTTAAGGAGGGGATAAGTATGATAAGTATAAAACTTAAAGATGGTTCAATAAAAGAAATTTGTGATGATTCTAATGTTTATGATCTTGCAAGTTCAATCAGCAAAAATTTAGCTAAATCAGCAATAGTAGGTGAAGTAAATGGAACCTTGGTTGATTTAAGTTGCAAATTAAAAGATAATGACCAGGTAAATATTTTAACCTATGATGATGAAAATGCTGTTGAGGTAATTAGACATTCAACTGCACATATTATGGCTCAAGCAGTAAAAAGAATTTATAGTAATTCGAAACTTGCTATAGGACCTTCCATAAAAAATGGTTATTATTATGATTTTGATATTAAAAGTCCCTTATCTGCTGAAGATATAGATAAGATTGAAATAGAAATGAATAACATAATTAAAGAAAATTTAAAATTTCAGAGAATAGATGTTTCTAGAGAAGACGCAATTAAGCTAATGGAGGAAAAAGGGGAAACTTATAAAGTTGAACTTATAAGAGACTTACCGGAAGGAGAGAAAATTTCCCTATATAAGCAGGGAGAGTTTATTGATCTTTGTAGAGGACCTCATATACCATCTACAAAGTATGTAAAAGCCTTTAAACTAACAAGTGTAGCTGGGGCATATTGGAGAGGCAATGAAAAAAATAAGATGCTACAGAGAATATATGGTGTTGCCTTTGCAAATAATACATTACTTGAAACTCATTTGCATAATGTAGAGGAGGCTAAAAAAAGGGATCACAGAAAATTAGGCAAAGAACTAAAATTATTTAACTTTGTTGATGAAGGCGTAGGATTTCCATTTTTCTTACCTAAAGGAGTAGTTCTTAAAAACACTTTAATTGATTTTTGGAGGACTTTGCATGCAGAAGCAGGTTATGTTGAGATCGAGACTCCAATAATGCTTAATAAAAGATTATGGGAAGTTTCTGGGCACTGGGATCATTATAAAGAGAATATGTATACTTCAATTATTGATGATGAGGAATTTGCATTAAAGCCAATGAATTGTCCAGGAGGAATGTTAGTATATAAATCTGAAGCTCATTCCTATAGAGATTTTCCAATGAGAGTAGGTGAACTTGGTAGAGTTCATAGACATGAACTTTCAGGAGCATTACATGGACTTATGAGAGTAAGAGCTTTTACACAGGATGATGCTCATATATTTATGTTACCAAATCAAATAAAGTCAGAAATTAAAGGGGTAATAGAGCTCATTGATAAAGTTTATTCAAAATTTGGATTTAAGTATAATCTCGAGCTTTCTACAAGACCAGATAATTCCATGGGAAGTGATGAAGACTGGGAATTAGCAGAAGACTCCTTAAAAGGGGCTTTAGATGAATTAAGTTTAGACTATAAAATAAATGAAGGTGATGGAGCATTTTATGGTCCTAAGATAGATTTTCATCTTGAGGATAGTATAGGAAGAACATGGCAATGTGGAACAATTCAATTAGATTTTCAATTACCTCAAAGGTTTGAATTAGAGTATATTGGAAGTGATAATGAGAAACATAGACCAATAGTTATTCATAGAGTAATATATGGAAGTATAGAAAGATTTGTAGGTATATTAATTGAACACTTTGCAGGAAAGTTTCCAACATGGCTTGCTCCGGTTCAAGTAAAGGTACTGCCTATATCAAATAAATTCAATGAGTATTCAGAGAGTATTAAAAAGAAGCTAAGTGAAAATGGAATAAGAGTTGAAATGGACTATAGAGATGAAAAGATAGGCTATAAAATAAGAGAAGCTAGAAATGAAAGAATACCTTATATTATTGTTGTAGGAGAAAAGGAAGAAAAAGAAAATACAATTTCACTACGTAGTAGAAAAAATGGAGATGAAGGAACTTTTAAATTAGAATCTTTAATAGAAAGAATCAGTAATGAAATAAGGAATAAAGAATTATAAACAGAGTTCTTAGCTTCTATGAAGCTTTAGAAATCGTTATCCAGGGACATAACAGCTCTTTAGTCCCACTTTGAAGAAGATGGGAGTATTAGAGCTGATAGTCATCGGATAAAATAAGGTAAATATATAAAATAACATCCTGAAAATGGATGTTATTTTGTGTTTTTAACAAAAAGGGTATATTACTGTAAGAACTACAAATAAAGATGATATTCTTATTATATTTATTAGAGCAAGAGGAATTGATGAAATTGAATTAAAGATAAAAAAAGCTACCACAACGGCTCGTACATGCAATTTCAATAAACTACTTATTCAAACTTTGATGATGTGATTGACAACTGATAATAAGACTATACCTGCTGTTATTTATAGAACATAAAATATTGAGGTATGTTTTAAACTTAGGAGATAAGAAAATAAACATATAAATAATATTGTTCGTGTGGATATTATGCTATAAAATGTAAGTATGTATATCATAAATTTCAAATAAGATAATTAAAGCTTATTTATATTAATTACACGTAGATATGCCTCAACTGCTATTATACCTAACTAAATATAAAGTACTTTTTAATAAGTAAGAAAGAAGAGGAAGTTAGTTTATGGAATTAAAAAAAATATCTAATAGAATTTATTACTTACCTGCAGAAGAAGAAACTGATAGACCAGTTATTGGATATATCAAAGGAGATAAATATTCATTGGCTATCGATGCAGGTAATTCATCTAAACATGTAGAAAAATTTTATTGTGAATTAAATAATGCAGGTTTGAACTTACCAGATTATACAGTGATTACCCATTGGCATTGGGATCATACATTTGGCATGCATTCAGTAGTAGGAAAGACAATTGCTGGACAATTGACAAATAAAAAATTGAAAGAAGTTGCAACATGGCAATGGTCTGATGATGATATGAAAAGTAGACTTGAAACAGGTAAAGATATTGAAATGTGTGACAAATGTATTAAATTAGAGTATTCAAACAGACAAGATATAAAAGTAACTTCTGCAAATATAGAATTTAGCGGAAGTTTAAAAATTGATTTGGGTGGAATTTATTGCGAAATAACTGAAATTGAAGCACCTCATTCAGAAGATTCGGTATCGATTTATGTACCCGAAGAAAAAGTGGTGTTTATTGGTGATGCAGATTGTGAAGATCACTATGATAATAATGGCCAATATGATAAGGATAAGTTAGGGTGTTTTATTAAGCTAATTAAAGAAATTGATTTTAATACTTATGTTCTGGGACATGATAAACCTGGAACAAAGGAAGAAGCAATTTCATATTTAATGGAAGAATTAAAAAAGTTAAGTTGAGACATAAAGAGAGGAATCGTACCATAAGTAGGTGCGATTTTTTTGTTAGTTTAAGTGGTGAGTTGAAATTGAATATATATTAGTATTAAAAGAGAATTTTAGATGATTAAGATAATATATGAATAGGAACTTTGCAAAGGAGTATTAACACATGAGAGAGATAGTAATATGAATGATTGAATTATCAGTGAAGATATAAATTATATAGAAAAGTAGGTTTTACATATATGCGAGCCAACCATAACCATGGTGAAATATCGTCAATAGTCCACGGAGATAAAATGTTCAAAGTTTTGGTAGTAATCATGCTACAAAATTTTTAAATAATCAAAGAGAAAATAACAGATAGTATATAGTAAGATATATCATATTAAAGCATATATGGGAATATATTTCATTAATATGGATTACATGATACAATTTTATTGTAAGTAATATTTTTTATGTTTTAATGTAAAAAAGAAAAATTAAATGGGGGTGTAAAATAGTATGGATATGTATAAAGTTATCGAGATTAAGCAAAATGTTTTCGAAAACAATGATAAACAAGCAGAACTACTTAGAGAAGATTTAAAAAAAGATAAGACTTTTTTGTTAAATTTAATGTCATCACCAGGGTCAGGGAAAACAACAACTGTTTTAAGAACAATTGAAGCTTTAAAAGATGAAATGAGTATTGGGGTCTTAGAAGCTGATATTGACTCAGATGTGGATGCTAATACTGTTTCAAAGACTGGTGCAAAGGTAATACAATTGCATACCGGTGGCATGTGCCATCTGGATGCAGATATGACTAAACAAGGACTAAATGGATTGGGAACAGAAGATATTGATTTTGTAATATTAGAAAATGTAGGAAACTTAGTATGCCCAGCAGAATTTGATACTGGTGCATCAAAAAATGCAATGATACTAAGTATACCAGAGGGAGATGACAAGCCCTTAAAATATCCTTTAATGTTTTCCATTGTTGATGTTTTATTAATTAACAAGATAGATGCAATAGATTATTTTGACTTTGATTTAGAAGCAGTGAAAGAGCGTGTGAAAAAATTGAATCCCAATATTAAGGTCATCCCAATCTCTGCTAGAACTGGTGAGGGAATTGATGACTGGGTTAACTGGATACGTAATGAAGTAAAAGATTGGAATAAAAAATAGGGTATATTGAAAAATTATTGGGGGAATGGGTATGGTAAAAGTAAAAGTATTAGAACTTGCCAATCATATAAGTAAGATAAAGCCTGGTTCGAAAAATGAAATAAAGCCTAAAGATCCAGAATATAAAATTTTGGAACCAGTTGTTACAGAAGAAATGGCAGAAGTAGGACTTTGCGTTGAATTCCGTAAACCAAAGAGCGCAGAAGAAGTTGCTGCTTTATGTGGAAAATCTTTAGAGGAAACAAAGAGAATTCTATGGGAACTAGCCCTTGCTGGTGTTTGCTTCGTTGGTAAAGAAGATGGCATTGATAAGTATTGGTTTGAGATTTGGGTTCCAGGACACATGGAAATGATAGTTAACCACCCGCATAAGGAAAGTGTTGAGAATTATAAGCAAATTGCCGAGGCTTTTGAGGCCTATGGAAGAAAAAAAGCACCTATAACAGCAGGCATTTTTCCAGTTGGAACAGGTCCTATGCGTGTTATTCCTATAGAAACATCAATTCAAGGTGAAACAAAAAGAGCATCCTATGAGGAAGTTTCTAAATATCTCAATGAAAATACTGTTTTCTCCGTTTCGGATTGTTCTTGTCGTACATCAAGAGAAGCTATGGGAGAAGGTTGCGGCCACTTGAAGGAAGATATGTGTATTCAGCTTGGTCATGCTGCTGAATACTATATCCGAACAGGAAGAGGTAGAGCAATTACCCGCGAAGAAGCTTTTGAAATCATTAAAAGAGCCGAAGAAAATGGTTTAATGCACCAAATGCCAAATGCAGATGGTCCAGGAAAAACTCATGCCATTTGTAACTGTTGCGGCTGTTCATGTTACGCTACGAGAATTGCAGGAATGTTCTTAAATAATGATATGGTGCGTTCAAATTATGTATCAAGAGTTGATAAAGACAAATGTGTTGGTTGTGGAGAGTGTGTTCAAGTTTGTCCAGTTAATGCATTGAAATTAGGTCAAAAATTATGTGCTAAAACACCAATTATTGAGAAGAAGAGAGTTGACTTTGCCCACAATACAGAGTGGGGTCCAGATAAATGGAATGTAGATCATCGTATCAACAAGAAAAATGTTGTTGATACAGGTACAAGTCCTTGTAAAACACAATGTCCAGCACATATTTCTGTTCAAGGCTATGTTAAGCTAGCATCTCAAGGAAGATATAAAGAAGCGCTTGAACTTATTAAGAATGAAAATCCATTTCCAGCAGTATGCGGACGTATTTGTCCAAGAAAATGCGAATCTGCTTGTACTAGAGGCGATATTGATGAACCAGTCGCTATAGATGAAATCAAAAAATTCATTGCTGAACAAGATTTAAAAATGGATACTCGTTATGTACCAAAATTAAGACATGAATACGGTAATAAAATTGCAGTTATAGGTGCTGGTCCTTCAGGTCTCTCTTGTGCTTTTTATTTAGCTCTTGATGGTTATAAGGTAACGGTATTTGAAAAGCAAAAGGTACTTGGTGGTATGCTTACCCTTGGTATTCCTTCTTATAGATTAGAAAAAGAAGTTATAAATGCAGAAATAGATATTTTAAGAGAACTAGGAGTAGAATTTAAAACTGGTATTGAAGTAGGTAAAGACATAAGTCTTAAATACTTAAGAGGTCAAGGATATGAAGCATTCTATATTGCAATCGGTGCCCAGTTAGGCAGAAACCTTGGTATCCAGGGTGAAGATTCAGAAGGGGTTATTACAGGGGTTGATTTCTTGCGTAATGTAAACTTGGGTAATGAGGTAAACCTTGAAGGAGACGTGGTTGTAATTGGTGGCGGTAACGTTGCTATTGATGTTGCAAGAACAGCTACAAGAGTTGGAGCTTCAAAGGTTAACATGTTCTGTCTTGAAAGTCGAGAGGAAATGCCAGCCCTTGAAGAAGAAATTGAAGAAGCATTATCAGAAAGCATTGAAGTTAACAATTCTTGGGGTCCAAAGCGAATCCTTGAAGAAAATGGGAAAGTTATAGGCATAGAATTTAAAAAGTGTCTTTCAGTTTTTGATGATAATGGGAAATTTAGTCCTATATTTGATGAAGAGATCACTAAGATTGTGAAGGCAAATCATGTTCTAATTTCAGTAGGTCAAGGAATGGATTGGGGTAGATTACTAGAAGACAGCAAAATAGAATTGAATCCAAACAAAACAGTGAAAGCAGATTCCTTCACTCTACAGACAGGGGAGCCAGATGTATTTGCTGGTGGGGATGTATTAACAGGTCCTAAGTTTGCTATTGATGCCATTGCTTTGGGTAAAGAAGGTGCAATTTCAATTCATCGCTATGTTCAACCTGGACAGAGCTTAGTTCTTGGAAGAGATAGAAGACAGTACTCTGCACTTGATAAAGAAAACTTAACATTACAAGGATATGACCGCATACCAAGGCAGAAAGTAGACCATGTAGATGGAACGAGATCAAAAGAAACTTTTAAGGATTTACGCCCTACATTTACTGAAGAGCAAGTGATGAAGGAAACAGAACGTTGCCTTGGCTGTGGTGCTACAATTACAGATGAATATCAATGTATAGGCTGTGGTGCATGTACTACTAGATGTAAGTTTGATGCTATTACACTTTTTAGAAAATATGATGCACAAAGTGTACCACTTGAAAAGCTTAAACCTATAATTGTTAAAAATATAATTAAGCGTAAAGGTGTAATCACAGCTAGAAAGATTAAAAAGTTATTCACAAAAGATTCTTAAAAATAAAACGAAATAATTGACATATTACAGGAGAAAAGGTGAGGGAACATATAGTTGCCTCCACCTTTTTACCTAGATTAGAAGGGTGATTTTAATGCATGAATTAGGTGTAGTAATTGAAGTGGTTAAAACTGTTGAAAATTTCGCAGAAAAGAATGGATTAAAGAAAATAGATACAATAGTTTTACAAATTGGAGAACTTTCTTCAATGATTCCTAAATATATTGAATCTTGTTATCCAGTAGCAGTAGATGGTACAAGATTACAGGACACAAAATTAAAGATTGAAATATTACCAGGTAATGCAATCTGTAGAAAATGTAGAAAAGTTTTTAATATCATTGAGAATAGTAGTAAGTGTCCAAGCTGTACAAGTGAAGAATGGGAGCTATTATGTGGAAAAGAGTTTATGATAAAGGAAATAGTTGCTTTTTAAGGTAAGACTTAAAAGATAAGAGATGAGATAGAAATACGTATAAGATATTTTACTAGGGGCATAATATGGACAAGCGATTAACATTTAATGAGGATACTAGCATTTATTATAAATGGCAATGTTTTAAATGTTTATGACACCATAGATTTATATTTAGTAAGAAAATAGGAGGTATAGTGTGAAGATATTTATTGATGAAATAAGTGATGTAGTAAAAAGTACTTTTGAAGAGCTAGGATATGATAAAGAATCAGGAAAGGTAACTGTATCTAATAGACCAGATTTATGTCAGTATCAATGCAATGGTGCTTTAGCTAATGCTAAGAAATACAAAAAGGCACCCAGTGTCATAGCGCAAGAAGTTGTTGAAAAATTGAAAGAAAATAAGTTTTTCTCTAAATTAGAAATTGCAGGACCTGGGTTTATTAATATAACGGTTAATGATAAATTAATAATTGACTATGTAAATAAGATGAATAATGATGAAAAGTTTGGAACTTCATCTGCTACAAAAGTTAAAAAAATATTTGTAGATTATGGTGGAGCAAATGTTGCAAAGCCCTTACATATAGGTCATTTAAGATCAGCAATAATTGGAGAAAGTATAAAAAGAATTGCTAAGTTTATAGGTCATGATGTAATTGGAGATGTTCACTTAGGTGATTGGGGTCTTCAAATGGGTATGGTTATCTCTGAAGTTGAAAGACGTAATCCCAAATTACCTTATTTTAATGAAGGTTTTACTGGAAAGTATCCAAAAGAAGCTCCATTCACAATAGATGAATTAGAAGAAATATATCCTTATGCTAGTAGCCTTGCTAAAAATGATGAAAAAGTTATGAATGCAGCAAAACAAGCTACCGTTGAGCTTCAACAAGGTAGAAAAGGATATCTAGCATTATGGAAACACATATTAAATGTTTCTGTTAATGATTTAAAGAAAAATTATGGTGCATTAAATGTTGACTTTGAATTATGGAATGGTGAAAGCGATGCACAAAAGTTTATTCCGGATATGATAAAATATTTAAAGGATAATGGATATTGCTATGAAAGTGAAGGGGCCTTAGTTATTGATGTAAGTAAGGAAGAGGATAAGAGTGTACTTCCACCATTACTATTATTGAAATCAGATGGAGCATCACTATATGGAACAACTGATTTGGCTACAGTTGTAGAGAGAGTTAGAAACTATGAGGCTGATGAAATAATATACTTAGCTGATAAAAGACAAGGACTTCACTATGAGCAATTCTTTAGAGCAGCTAAAAAATCTGGAATTGCAGGTGAGAATGTAGAATTAGATTTTATAGGCTTTGGAACAATGAATGGAAAAGATGGAAAACCATTTAAAACTCGTGAAGGTGGAGTAATGAGGCTTGCAGATTTAATAAATTTAATTAAAGAAGCGGGTAAAGAAAAGCTTAAAGGTAATAAAAATATATCAGCAGGAGATGTTGAAGAAATCTCATCAAAGGTAGGTTTAGCAGCTTTAAAATATGGTGATTTATCAAATCAAGCTTCAAAGGATTATATATTTGATATAGATAGATTTGCTTCCTTTGAGGGAAATACAGGACCATATATTTTATATACAATAGTAAGAATTAAATCTATTTTAAATAAAGCTAACACATCTGAGTTAACGGAAAATGTATTAGAACCACAAAGTGATACAGAAAGAAACCTAATGTTACAATTAATTAAATTTAATGAAGTAATTGAGCTGAGCTTTAGAGAACGTGCACCACATAAGATATGTGAATACGTTTATGAATTATCAAATAACTTTAATAAATTCTATAATGATACAAGAATATTATATGAAGAAGATGAAAATAAAAAAATTTCTTGGTTAGTTCTTATTACTTTAGTTAAAGATTTATTAGAACAATGCTTAGATTTATTAGGCATGGAAAGTGTTGAAAAAATGTAATATACTGCAGTCCTTTTTTTAGTCATGGATGGGATTTAAAGCAATTCGCCTCCATCAAGGTGTAACATCATTTTATATTTTTTCATACATTAGATATATACAAATACTTAGGAAGTGTGTTATTACGAGCTTTATAAGCAAAGTCTTGTACAAAATCGCCATTGAAGGTGGGGGATTAGTTAAAAAGAAGTTTGATAAAGAAACTAGTAATTGCAAAAAAGTCAATGCAGAAGTGTTATTGAAAATATTAAGAGAAAATTGCAAAAGTGAAATCGGAATTAAGTTTAATTTTCGAGATATCAACTCCATAGATGATTTTAAAAAACATGTTCCATTAACCCAATATGATTATTACGAAAATTATATAAGACGAATGTCAAATGGTGAAAAGAATATTTTAATAAGTGAAGGTGTAGAATACTTTGGTCATACATCAGGAACCACAGGAAAGCAAAAGTTAATTCCATCTACTAAAACAAGTAGAAAACTTGCTTCAAAATATATGGCATTACTTACCAATAAGTTTTATTATGATAACTTTAGAGAAAATTGGAATTATGGAAGAGGCTTAATGATAGCTGATATAGTAATGACAACTTATACCCAAGGAGGAGTACCAATATGTTCTGCTACTTCTGGAGGGATGAATGGTATAAGATTTATATTACCATACTTATATACTTCACCAATAGAAGTCATGAAAATAAAAGATAAGGAATCCTCCCTTTATCTTCATCTGCTATTTGCATTAAAAGAAACTAATCTTTTATATATTAGTGGAGTTTTTATATCTAATATATTGGATTTATTTAGGATATTAGAAAGTAAACATCAGGATTTAGTTAGAGATATAAGGAGAGGATTTATAAGAAATACTTTGAATATTGATGAAAACACTAGAAAAAGGTTAAATTCACTTCTTTCTCCTGATGCTAGTAGAGCTGATAAATTAGAGTATGAATTTGGAAAAGGATTAAAGGGTATAAGTAGGAGAGTATGGCCTAATTTATCATATATTGCCACAGTAACTGGAGCAAACTTTTCTATATATGATGATAAAGTAAATTATTATACTGATTCATTGCCAATTTATTCACCAGCCTATGCAGCTACTGAGGCTATGATTGGAATTAATCCTTATGCAAATAAGATAAGATATGTAATTATCCCTGACACTGCATTTTATGAATTTATTCCACAAAAGGAAGGAAAAGAAGATAGTCAGAACACCCTTTGTTTAGAAGAGCTAGAAATAGGGACAAAGTATGAAATAGTTATTACTAATTATGCAGGCCTTTATAGATACAGAATGGGTGATGTTATTCAGGTAGTGGGATTTTATAATAATTGTCCTGAAGTGGAGTTTTTATATAGGAAAAATCAAGTGTTGAATATGGTATCTGAAAAAACTAATGAAGAACATTTAACTAATTCTATAAAAAGTACAATAAAAAAATTAAATTTAAACTTAGTAGACTATACTACAATGCCTGATAACTCAATTACACCTGGAAGATACACGTTTTACTTTGAATTTAAAAATAGTATATCTAATTATAAGATTAAATTATTAGCGGAAACCTTGGATAAGGAGATTAGAAGTTCTAACTTAGCCTATGATAGAGCTAGAAATAACAAGAATTTATCTATGGTAAAGGTAATACTTTTACAACCAAATACCTTCAATACAATTAAGGAATCTTTATATAAGAAGGGAATATCAAAAAATCAAATTAAAATTCCAAGGGTTATTTCTAATAATAGGAGTATATTAAATATTATTAATAGAAATAAGATATGATATACTTCTTTAATATTATTTGTATTTGTAATATTCTTAAAATATAATATTATTAATAAAGTTTTTATAGGAGGATATTATGATGATAACAAGAGAGGAAGCGTTGGAACTACTTACCGAATACAATAAAGAAGGATTTCATATTCAGCATGCATTAACAGTAGAAGGTGTTATGAATTACTTTGCAAAGAAACTTGGATATGAAGATGAAGCAGAGTTTTGGTCTAGAGTTGGATTGCTTCATGATTTAGATTTTGAAATGTATCCAGAACAACATTGTAGCAAAACTCAAGAAATAATGAGACAACGTGGTCTTGATGAAAGATTAATAAGAGCAGTAGCTAGCCATGGATATGGACTTTGTGCAGAAGAACAACCGAAACCAGAACATGAGATGGAAAAAATATTATTTGCGGTAGATGAACTTACTGGTTTGATTGGTGCAGCTGCAAGAATGCGTCCATCTAGGAGTGTTATGGATATGGAACTTTCAAGTCTTAAGAAAAAGTTCAAAGATAAGAAATTTGCTGCTGGATGTTCAAGGGATGTAATTAGACAAGGAGCAGAAATCCTTGACTGGGAATTAGATAAATTATTTGAAGAAACAATTCTAGCTATGCGTTCTTGTGAGGATTTCATTAATAAGGAAATGGAATTATATAACAATTGGTAGATTATATTGGATAATTTTTATACTTATGTAACCATATGGGTAAGTAAATTTGACAAGTAAAAGTAAAAATGATATTATTATATTGTCAGTGTGTATGAAAACTCAAGACCATCTGAAGGTGGTTTTGAGTTTTTTTATAATAAGGTTTCTTACAAAGATATGAGTCGTTGGTTTATGCCATAGGTAATGATATTTTAAAAGAAAAAATATCATGAAAGAAGAATGGCTGAAAGTAAAAATTATTAAAACACTAGTTTGAAATTAGAGAGGAGACGGTCAAGAATGAATATAAAAAATGAGCAAGTTAATCATATTAAATTCGGATCAGGAGTTATAACAGAGGTAGAGGGCGATAAGATATTAGTGCAATTTCAAGATGACCTTGGAGTAAAAGCCTTCGCATATCCAGAAGCATTTAAAATGTTTCTAGAAGCAGCAAATGAGGAAGTTCAGAATAGTATATTAGAAAAATTGTATATAAAGCAAGAGCAGTCAAAAGCTGAACTAGAAGAGAAAAGAAATGAAGAAAAACAGGAAAAAGAAATACTTGAAAAAGCTGCAAAGGAAGAGAAAAAAATATTACTTGCAGAAAAGAGAGCAGCAGCAAAACTTGCAAAAGCAAAAGATGCAAAATAATCAGTAGTTTTTGATAAATATAGAGTCATTGCATAGCCTTATGATTCTAAAGATATAATAAAAACACATTAGCAGAGGCATAAGGCTATTTTATTAGCTATATGTCCCATTCTAATTTTAACATATCTTTAAGTATTTCTACCTTATCAGTTCCAATTTTCTCACATAGTGTTTGCTCTATGGCTGCCTTTTGAGATAAATTTATCTCATAACATTCTTCACCTAAGGGAGTCAACTGCAAACATTTATCCCTATTATTGTTTGTTGAATTTGTAATTTCAATTAAGCCCTTTGCTTCAAGATTTTTTACAAATTTATGAGTTGCCTGTCTAGAGATATCAACATGTTTTGTAACGTAAGATAGAGTTGGTTTTTTATTATATATTCTTGCCATGATATACCATTCAGAGTTTGAAATATGTATATCACTACTATCATTCCATGATTTTTCACATATTCTACGAAGTAGAACGTGACGCTCACTTATTAAATCAATTAAATGTAAGTTTTGTAATTCAGAATTCAATGGCTTCACTCCAATCGTTATCTTTGCTAAAATAATATACAAATAATATACATAATTCATTAAGAATTGTCAATTTAATTGACAATTTGTTTAATTTAATGTACAATGAAATTAGTCAACTTAGTTGACAAAGTACAACAAGGGAGAAATTGAAATGTTTAATATTGGAGAATTAATAATTTATTCGGCCCATGGAATTTGCCGTGTAGATGACATATTTGAACAAATAATAGGGGGTAAAAAAAGAAATTACTATAAATTGCACCCAGTGGACGATAGTTCATTAAGTATAAGTGTCCCAGTTGAGAGTGATAAGGTAGCCATGTTACAGCTTGTAAACAAAGAAGAGGCAGAAGAACTTTTAGAATCCTTTAGGGAACCAGGTGTAGAGTGGATAGAAGCTAGTACTGAAAGAAATCAAGTATATTCTAAGGTTGTAAAGAATGGAGATCGTAAAGAAATCTCTAAGGTAATAAGTACTTTAATGAGAAAAAAGCTTAAAATTGAAGCAGAAGGAAGGAAATTTCATCAGCAAGATATCAAACTTTTATCTAATGTTCAAAGTATATTGTTTACAGAATTGGCATTCAAATTAAACACAACTTTTGAAGTAATAAATAGAAAAGTTGCTAGATTAATTAATGAAAATGACTACTAAATATGCTCATAATAGAAGTGTATGTTAAAGAGGGCTGTTTTACTCAGTAGAAGTTAAAAAAGTGAGACATAATTTAAGCTATAAGGGCTTTTGAAAGGGTAGTTGATAAAAATGAATATAAGTAATGATAGAAGTATGGCCATAGAAACAGTTATGAACCATATAGAAAAACAATTTGGAAAAGGTTCCGTAATGAAGCTTGGAGGAACCTCAACAATGGATATAGAAGCTATCCCAACAGGATGTCTTGCTTTAGATATAGCCCTTGGCGTTGGAGGAGTTCCAAAGGGTAGAATAGTGGAGATATATGGACCAGAATCTTCTGGTAAAACAACAGTAGCACTACATATAGTGGCAGAAGCTCAAAAAAGTGGTGGTGCAGCGGCGTATATCGATGCTGAACATGCTTTGGATCCATCCTATGCAAAAAAACTTGGTGTTAATACTGATGATCTGATTATTTCTCAACCTGATACTGGAGAACAAGGCCTGGAAATAGCTGAAGCGCTTGTAAGATCAAATGCTTTAGATGTCCTTGTGGTTGACTCTGTTGCTGCCCTTGTTCCAAAAGCTGAAATAGAAGGTGACATGGGGGATTCTCATATAGGATTGCAGGCAAGGTTAATGTCACAAGCCTTAAGAAAACTAACTGGATCAATTAATAAATCTAAATGTGTTGTTATATTTATAAACCAACTAAGAGAAAAAATAGGTATTATGTTTGGTAATCCTGAAACAACAACAGGTGGAAGAGCGCTGAAGTTTTATTCATCAGTTAGGCTTGATATAAGGAAAATAGATATTATAAAAGTAGGGGAAGATATTCTTGGAAGTAGAACAAGGATAAAAGTAACCAAAAATAAGGTTGCTCCGCCTTTTAAGCTAGCTGAATTCGATATAATGTACAACGAAGGAATTTCAAAGGAAGGTGCACTTATTGATATAGCAGTTAAGGAAGATATAGTTGAAAAAAGTGGAGCTTGGTTTTCTTATAAAGATGCTAGACTTGGTCAAGGAAGAGAAAATTCTAAGTTATATCTAAAAGAAAATCCTGAAATAGCTCTTGAAATAGAAAATATAATAAGAGAAAAATATAATCTTAAATTAGTAAAACAGACTAAGGAAAATGAATAAATGTTTTAAATATAAAAGAAAGAGAATCATCATATTATGGAGATTCTCTTTCTTTTATTTTCTTTACGATAAGTATATAATGGAATAATAAATAATAATTGGAAAAGCTAAATTTAGATAAACTATGTCTTAAATAATTGGAGGGATAACAATGATTGAGATACCGGAAGCTTTAACACTTGCAGGGCAGATTAACAATACAATTAGGGGAAAGAAGATTGTGAATGTTGTTGCTGCTCATAATCCACATAAGTTTGCGTGGTATCATGGAGATCCACAAAAATACCATGAAATACTTGTAGGAAAGACTATTAATATGGCAACTGCCTACGGAGGTATGGTTGAAATTAGTGCTGATAATACATCAATATTAATTGGTGATGGGGTAGGATTTAGATATAGGCGCAGTGGTGAAAAACGTCCGGTCAAACATCAACTTCTGTTAGAGTTTAATGATTCATCTGAAGTTAGTGCATCAATTCAGATGTATGGAGGAATATGGTGTTTTAATACCAAAGAAGGGTTTCCCAATAATTATTATCAGGTTACAAAGGAAAAACCATCTCCACTTTCTTATGAATTTAATGAAACTTATTTTGATAAACTGATATCCACACAGGATTTACAGAAGCTAAGTATAAAAGCATTTCTTGCTACAGAGCAGCGAATACCTGGCCTTGGAAATGGAGTGCTACAAGATATATTATGGCAGGCTAAAATTTATCCAAAACGAAAAATTAATACATTAAAGGATGAAAATAAGGAAGTTTTATATACTTCCATTAAAACTGTTCTTTCTAAAATGACAGAACTTGGTGGAAGAGATACAGAAAAGGATCTATATGGAAACAATGGTGGATATAAAACTATGATGAGCAAAAATAGTGTAGGCTCTTCTTGTGTTTCTTGTGGTGAAATTATAAAAAAAGAAAATTATTTAGGTGGTAGCATTTATTACTGTGAGAATTGCCAGTTACTTTAACTCAATATGATAAAATTAATAATGTACTTTTATAGTTAGATATAGAAAAAGTATATAAAGGCTAGTATAAAAATTAATAAGGAGTAGAGCTTTTAATTAGATGAGGTTTTACTAAAATATATAAAATGACCTAAAAGAAGCTATAAGAAGAATTATGCTTATGGCTTCTTTTATTAAATTATATTAATAATGGAATTATAATAGTAAATTAGTGCTTGTGCAAAATTGTTGACATGGAAACAAAAAGATGATAGTATTGTTTACAAGGAAACAATATGGAGGTGTTTAAAGTAGATAATATCAATATTATTATGAAAAGTTTTAAAGAAATATATGAAAAGGAAGAGATTTTAGGTAAGTTGGCTTTGGGTAGTGAATATGAAAATTATGGGGTTTCAGAAATACACTGTATAGATTTAATAGGGAAAATAGAAAATCCTAATGTTACTAAAATATCCCAAAGTATGAATATGACAAGAGGTGCTATTAGTAAGATAACTAAAAAGCTTCTTAATAGTAATCTTATTGATAAATATAAAAATCCTAATAATGATAAGGAGATATATTTCAAATTAACGGAGTCAGGTGAAGAGTTATATAAATATCATGAAATAAAGCATAAGCAATGGGAAGCAAGAAATAGGATATTTTTTAAAAATGTAGATAAGAAGGAAGAAAAAATTATAACTAATTTCTTGATTAAATTTAATAGTTATTTAGACGAACTAATAGAAACAGAAGGAGAAATATAATATGAATTTACACTTAACAGATTTTAACATTCCGGCAGAAATATTAAAGTGGGGAGACTCACAGCCGACACACCAAAGGCAACATATAGGAACTCATATAGATTGCTACAATCTATCCAATATAGAATTACCACCACAAATAGATGTTAAGGTAATAGATGCTAGGAAAATAGATATTATAGACGTTAACATATTAGAAAACTTATCAATTAAAGCAGGTTCTTTTGTAATATTTAGAACGGGTTACTTAGAAACCTATGGATATGGAAGTGATGAGTATTTTAATTCTAAGCCTAGTCCATATTTAACTAATGAGCTTATAGATAGATTATTAGACTGTAATGTAAAATTAATAGGCATTGATCTAAGTGGAATACAACATGGAAAAGATCACGTAGCAATAGATAAATATGTTGAAAATAAAGGATCCTATGTTATAGAAAATATATGTAATTTACATAAGGTTACTACAGAATTCAAGGCGAATTTAAAATGGATTCAACTAGAAGGTGCTACAGCAATAAAAGTTGAGATTGAAACTATATAAATTTATATATTATAAAGTAAAGATTAAAATTCAGAGAAAGATTAAACTTCCTCTGGATTTTATTTTTGATATTTATGTAAAAAACTATTGACAAGAATATTTGCAAGTTGTATTATTGTATTAAGATGTTAGTACAACAACACAATAATACAAGAGAGGTGATTAGATGGCATGGGAATTTAAGGACCAAAGGCCTATATATATTCAATTAATTGAGCAGATTAAACTAAAGATAATTTCAGGAGAATACAAGCCAGGACAAAAGTTTCCAACGGTAAGAGAGCTTGCTGAAGAGGCATCAGTTAATCCTAATACTATACAAAAGGCTTTAGCAGAGTTAGAACGGTCAGGGTTTGTTTATAGTCAAAGGACTAGTGGAAGATTTATCACGGAGGATATAGATATGATAAAAGAGATTAAACTGGATATAGCTAAAGACCAAGCAGTAAATTTTCTTAAGAGTATGAAAAGTTTAGGACTTAGTAATGAGGATATCATGGAATTTCTAGGGAAAATGGCAAAGGAGATGAAGTAATGGGTGAACCAATTTTTCAGTGTAAGGAATTAGTTAAAAAATATGACAATAAAGAAGCACTTAAAGGTATTAATTTAACTTTAGAAAAAGGTAAAATAGTTGGACTTTTAGGTCCTAATGGTAGTGGTAAAACGACTTTAATAAAGCTAGCTAATGGGTTGTTAAAGCCAACGTCGGGAGAAGTAAAGATAGCGGGACTTCCTCAGGGCATAGAAACTCAAAAAATAGTTTCTTACCTCCCTGAAAGAACCTATCTTAATGATTGGATGAAGGTATCTGATATTATAAATTTTTTCAAAGACTTCTATGAGGATTTTGATGAAAAGAGAGCCTATGATATGCTAAGCAAGTTAAATATTGAATCAAATGTTAAGCTTAAGACCTTATCAAAAGGAACAAAAGAAAAGGTTCAACTTATTTTAGTTATGAGTAGGCAAGCAGAGTTATACTTTTTAGATGAGCCTATTGCAGGGGTAGACCCAGCAGCAAGGGACTATATTTTAAATACTATAATAAGCAATTATAACGAAAATGCAACTGTAGTAATTTCAACTCATCTAATAGCAGATATAGAGAAAGTTCTCGATGATGTTGTTTTTATATCAAATGGAGAAATAATGCTACAAAAAAGTGTAGATGAAATAAGAGAAAGTAGCGGAAAGACAGTAGATGAATTATTTAGGGAGGTATTTAGATGCTAAGAAAATTAATAAAATATGAATTTAAGGCTACAGGCAGAATAATGCTACCTCTTTATGGAGCTTTGCTTGGATTTTCAATTATTAATAAGATATTTATTGGAACTAATATGGCTGAGGTAAATATGGATTTTTTAGGTGGAATTCCTGCCATTATAACAATGATAGGATATTTCGTAACTATGGTGGCAGTTTTTGTGGGAACACTTTTTATAACTGTACAAAGATTTTATAAAAACCTATTTGGTGATGAAGGATATTTAATGAATACTATCCCAGTAAAAAGTTCTCAAAATATAGTTAATAAATTAGTAGTATCTATGGTATGGACTATAATAAGTGGTTTCATAGCTGCAACATCTATATTTGTAATGGCCTATGAACCAGGGGTATTAAAAGAAGCAATTAGAGAATTTAAAAATATTTACTCTGAAATTGGATTAAATATTTTCGGTATAATAGAATTTACAATATTTGGAATTGTATCTTTAGCTCATCAAATTATGATGCTTTATGCATCACTTTCTATAGGTCAGTTGTTTAAATCAAAAAAATTATTAGGAGGATTTGCTGGATTTATGATATTAAGTATTGCTCAACAATCAATAATAGGAATAGGTATGACTATATTAGTTGCAAGTGATAGTTTTATTTATCTATCTGCACACTATGCAATACTTTGTGGAATTATAGTTTGTTTAATTTTCTTCACAATTTTATTCTGTATAACTAACTACATTATGAAGAATAAACTTAATCTAGAATAATAAAAAAATTTAAAGCGTCAGTTTTAGTAATAAACTTAAACTGGCGCATATTTTTATGTATATACAAATAATTCATTTACCGCATCTATGCGTTCTTTTAGTATGGTTTCCTAATTATGGTCATTGGGTAGTTTATTATAATGGAAAATTTTACGATCCAGAATTCGGCCTTATGGATGAATGTGCTCCAAATGGAAGAATAGGAGCATATCTTTCAGTTTATTTAGATGAAAGGAATGAAAATGAATAAATTCTTAAAACTGCTTAACTATGATACAGAACTATAATCTAATGAACAATAGTAAGAGTATTGGTAGTATCTAATAAATTATAACAATCAGTATTGACTCTAACCAAAGGTTAGGATTTAAAATAATATTGAAAGGGGTGTGAATCTTGAAGATTGGTGAGTTTGCTAAAAGATCAGGGGTAACTGTAAAAACATTGCTTCATTATGATAAGATTGGGCTGTTACAGCCATCTTTAAAAACGCAAGCTGGTTATAGAATTTATTGTGATGAAGATTTCATCAAGCTACAACAGATTATTACTCTTAAGTTTATTGGGTTGCCACTTGAAGAAATAAAACAACTTATAAATGAAAAGAATCAAAATATAGAGAATATAATAAGTGTTCAAACAAGAGCATTAGAGGAAAAGAAGAAACATATTGAGACAGTTATTACTGCTCTAAATAAAGCCGAAAAGCAAATACAAAATAATAGTTTTTTGGAAGTTCAACAACTTATTGATATTATCAAGATAACGAATATGGAAACAAGAGCAAAACAAAGATTCAATGACGCAAGTAAACAATATGTTACGGACAGCTATCACTGGAGGTCTAAAACTGCAGAACTAATAAATGAATTGATTAAACCTAACATAAATGATATTGTACTTGATTTAGGGTGTGGAACTGGAAAGCAAATTATTGAGATATCACGAAAAATAAAATTAGCAATTGGTGTAGATATTAGTGATGGAATGCTTAAACAAGCTAAAGAAAATATAGAAAATGAAAGAGCACATAATATTGAACTATATATAGGAACATTTGAAGAGCCTGAATTAAGTGTAGATTTACGAAAAAAATGTATTACAAAAATTATTTCTAATTATGCATTACATCATCTAACTACAATATATAAGCAAAAAGTAATAGAAAAAATGATTAATATAGGTGGAGAAAATTTGCAAAGTATTATTATTGGTGATTTAATGTTTTTTGAAAATCCTAATGATTATAAGGATGAATTTTCCTTAGTAGGATATGGACCAGAAGTAGATTTTCCATCCAGCGTGGAAGAGTTAAAAAATTGCTTTTTAAATTTTGATTTTACTGTTGAAGTACACAGATTGCATCCACTTGTAGGAGTTGTGGTTGCTAATAGAAATAAAGTGGATAATCTGTAATAATAAATAAGTTCTTATAATACGCAACAGCTATAAATCAAATAATTTCTTTAACTACTGTACATGCAGAAATAAATATTCGGTATTCTTATTAGAAGTAGTTTAAGACTATATCTAAAATCCAAATTTTAAGCCAATTAATAAAAATCCAACGGTTTAACCGGTGGATTTTTTACGCTATTCAATATTATGTTAAAACATTTAGTTAAAATTCTAATGAAGCTATTCATTTTAAAAACCAATTTTACATCTGAAAAAAATTATACTTTTAGCTAGTTCAAATATATACATAGGAATATATTAAGCTATTTATATAGATAACTATTAAACTATAAATATATGAACCTATTTAACTATTTAACTATTTAACTATTTGTTGTAGCCATGCGGGTTTCAGGGGTTTTCCTATTTTGAAAGTTAGATTAAGTATACCTAAATAAAAAGATGTGACAATGGAGTAAAAATGTGATTCAATATAGGAATCATATTTTAAAATATAATTGTTTAAGCATTAGATTTTATGTTAAAGTCTTAGTAACATGATTAATTTAGAAATTATTTACTAAGGGGACATAAATAAAGAGGTGAGCGTGATATTATGAAAAGTCAATGGGAAGAAAAATGGGTAGAAGATATTGAGTTTTTGAGGGAAAATCTCATAGAAAAGCATAAAAATTTATTTTTTAATATAAGTAGGGAAGAGTTTGATAGTAGGATAGATAAATTAAAGTCAATGATAGGTGACTTTGATTATGAAGAGATGAAGGTAGAGATTTCAAGGGTGGTTGCCTCGATTGGAGATGCCCATACATCAGTTGCATTTCCTGCTAATAAGTATTTGCCTATTATGTTTTATTGGTTTGAGGATGGGATTTATATTATAAGAACTAGTGAAGCTTATAAGAACTTATTATTTAAGAAAGTTATAGCAATTGAGGATGTTAGCATGGATAAAATTCTTCATGAACTTTCAGAAATCATATCTTTTGAAAATGAATATTTTTTTAAGGCTCAGAGTATGAAGTATATGCAGGTTGCAGAAGTTTTATATGGATTATTGATATCAGATTCTGTGGATAATATAAAAATAACAACAGAACACAATACAGTTAAAGTTAAAACAGTTAATATTAATGAATTAAAATACTTAGATAGTCAATTACCTTTATATGCAAGAAGACCTAATGAAAATTTGTGGTATGAATATTTAGAAGATAAAGAGGAACTTTACATAAAGTATAATTATTGCAGGGAAGACGGAAATAAAACAATTAGCACAAAAATAACAGAGATTATAGACTATATAGAGAAAAATTCTATTGATAAAATCACTATAGATTTAAGAAATAATCTTGGTGGTGATTCTAGATTATTAGGATCGTTATTATGCTATATAAAGAATAATCCTAGAATTAACAATAAGGAAAGGCTAAAAATAATAATAGGAAGAGAGACTTTTTCCTCAGGATTACTTAATGCTTATGAATTCAAATTTGAGACAAACTGTGTTATTTGGGGTGAACCTTCAGGAGGAAAACCTAATTGTTATGGGGAGATATTAAGATTTGTTTTACCAAATAGTAAATTTAGTGTTAGCTACTCAACTCGATATTATAAATTGATAGATGATGATAGTATCATGTCTCTATATCCAGATAAGACCTTACATGAAAAAATTGAGGATTATATAAATTTGAGAGAGATATAAATGAATAAATAAGATATACTATTTAAAAAATGAAGAGGGCGTGTTTAGTTATCGTAGTGAAGTAATGTTAATGAAAAAAAGCCTTTACCATTGAAATTTATCCGGGCTGTTTCTTTATAAAGAGTTTAATGAAAAAATAAGAGGTTCGAAAGTATGAAAAGAAAAAAGTTATTAGAGAATATTAATATACAAATAAAGAATGGAAATCATATTATTGGTGTAGCAACAGGTACAGGAATGACAGCAAAATATGCTGAAAAGGGTGGAGCTGATTTTATTTTAGTGCTAAATTCGGGTAGATTTCGGCAAATGGGGAGAAGTTCATTGGCAGGTTATTTACCATTTTGCAATAGCAATGATATGGTAATGGACTTTGCTTCAAAAGAGATAATACCATTGGTAAAAGATATGCCTATTATATTTGGATTCAATGCAACGGACCCTCTAAAGAATATGGAAAGTTATATAGATAAAATAAAGAATATGGGATTTTCAGGTATTAATAACTATCCTACAGTTGGACTTATAGACAGTCAGTTCGGTGAAGCTCTTGAAGAAGAAGGATGTAACTATTTAATTGAAGTAGAAGCAATAAGAATAGCCCATGAAAAAGACATGTTTACAGTTGCCTTTGTATTTAATGAATTACAAGCGGAGCAGATGATTATTGCAGGTGCTGACGTTATTTGCGTACATTTAGGTCTAACAGGAGGAGGATTGTTGGGAGCAAAAAAAGTCTTCTCACTAGAAGCTGCAAAGGTTAAAGCAGAAAAGATATTTAATAGATGTAATGAGTTAAAGCCACAGGTTATTAAATTAATATATGGTGGACCTGTAAAAACACCAATTGATGTTCAGTACATGTATAGTAATATTGAAGACTTAATGGGATATATAGGGGGATCAACATTTGAAAGAATTCCATCGGAGAAGTTCATTACAAACATAACAAAGGCTTTTAAAGTTTCAACTCAGTTAGATGAAGATGATTTAATGATTAAAATGTTAGATGGCATTACAAAGCACTATAATTATGTTGAATTTGTAAAAGAGTACGTTGCCCAAAATTATATGAATGATATTTCATTTCTAGATTTAGCCAAAGTAGCTCATATATCTAGAGGATACTTAAGCAGTTTATTTAAAAAAGAAGTTGGTTGTAGTTTTCCAGAGTATCTAGTTAAATTTCGTGTAAATAAAGCAGCAGAAATTATAAACAAAGAGAATATCCAATTGTCAGACTTAGCATCATTAGTTGGTTATAAAGATTATGTGCAGTTTAGCAAAATGTTTAAAAAGTATAAGGGATGTTCACCAAAACAATATAAATTTAGAAATATGACATAAACACAAAAATATAGTACATAGCAACGTTTACATAAAGAGATGAAAAAAGTATGATTAACTTATAAATATCATACGTTTTATAAGACGATTATCTTAGTCATTTATCTAATATTGTACAGACTAGATAAAAGAAAATTTATGTAGGGAGATTAAAGAAATGAAGACAATCGCTATTGCAGGAACATTTGACACTAAAGGCACTGAATATTTATACGTAAAAGAACTAATTGAAGGTTTGGGTTTATGTACTTTTACCATTCATACCGGTGTATTTGAGCCAGCTTTTGAACCAGATGTATCAAACAATGAAGTTGCAAAGGCAGCAGGCTCAGACATAGAAACTCTAGTTTCCAAAAAAGATAGGGCATTAGCAACAGAAGTATTATCAAAAGGCATGGAGAAGTTATTACCTGAATTATATAAACAGGGTAAGTTTGATGGTATTATATCCTTTGGTGGAACTGGAGGAACTTCATTGGTAACTCCAGCTATGAGGGCACTGCCTATAGGTGTGCCAAAGGTTATGGTTTCAACGGTTGCTTCAGGCAATACTGAACCTTATGTAGGTACCAGCGATATTATTATGATGCCTTCTGTGGTGGATGTTGCAGGTCTTAACTCGATTTCAACAAGGATCTTTACAAATGCAGTATTTGCAATTGCAGGTATGCTTAAGTTTGAAAATACAAAAGTCGTAGAGAAAAAGCCATTAGTTGCTGCAACTATGTTCGGCGTAACAACTCCATGTATAACAGCTGCAAGGGAATACCTTGAAAAGAGAGGTTATGAAGTTCTTGTATTTCATGCAACAGGTGTAGGTGGACGTTCAATGGAAGCACTTATCCATGGAGGCTTTATTGAAGGCGTATTAGACCTTACTACCACAGAATGGGCAGATGAAGTTATCGGTGGTGTTTTAAATGCAGGACCTCATCGTTTAGAGGCAGCAGGCAAAAATCAAATACCACAGGTTGTATCAGTAGGTGCCATTGATATGTGTAATTTTGGACCATATGAAACAGTTCCTGAGAAGTTTATAACACGTAACTTATATAAACATAACCCTTCAGTAACGCTTATGAGAACAAACAAAGAGGAAAATGAAGCAATTGGTATGAGACTAGTTGAAAAATTAAATCTAGCTAAAGGAAAAACAGCTTTATTCATACCTCTAAAAGGAGTATCTGCTATTGATGTAGAAGGTCAGCCTTTTTACGGTCCAGAAGAGGATGAAGTATTATTTAATATATTAAAAAATGGTGTAAACAGAAATGTTGTAGAAGTAGTAGAAATGAATTGCGCTATTAACGAAGTAGAGTTTGCAGAAGCAGCAGCACAAAAATTAATAGATATGATGAAAAAATAGTGAATAATAAATTTAAATAATAGAAGGAGGCTTTATTGATGAATACAATGACAAGAAACGAAATTATGACAAAGTTCAAAGAACAGGTTAAAAATGGGCAAACATTATTAGGTGTAGGAGCTGGTACAGGTATTACGGCTAAATTCAGTGAAGCTGGTGGAACAGATATGCTTATAGTTTACAATTCAGGCAGATACAGAATGGCAGGAAGAGGTTCTCTCGCAGGATTACTATCCTATGGAGATGCTAATCAGATTGTAGTTGAAATGGGAGCAGAAGTACTTCCGGTTGTAAAAAATACTCCAGTTCTTGCTGGTGTTTGTGGAACTGACCCATTCAGAGTAATGGAGATTTTTCTTAAGCAATTAAAAGCACAAGGTTTTGCAGGGGTTCAAAACTTCCCTACAGTAGGGTTAATTGATGGTGTATTTAGACAGAACCTAGAAGAGACTGGAATGGGTTATGATTTAGAAGTTGAAATGATAAGAAAAGCACATGAACTGGATATGCTTACAACTCCTTATGTATTTGACCCTGATCAAGCAAGAGCAATGGCAGAAGCTGGTGCTGATATATTAGTTGCACACATGGGATTGACTACAAAAGGTACAATAGGAGCACAAACAGCACTTACACTTGATGACTGTGTAGAGAGAATTGAAGCTATTATTAAAGCGGGAAGAGAAGTTAACCCTGATATTATGGTAATCTGTCATGGCGGACCTATTGCGGAGCCAGAAGATGCTGCATATGTAATAGAAAAAACAGAAGGAATTGACGGTTTCTTTGGTGCTTCAAGCATTGAAAGGTTTGCAGCGGAAAAAGGTATAAAATCACAAACAGAAGCGTTTAAAGCAATAAGTAAATAATAAATATAACATCACATCCACCACCTGTAATGGCTTAAATAGTTATTTATAGGTGGTGGTACTTTTTGCTGAGAGATGTTAACTTCTATTTATATTAGTAAAATTATTTTAAAGTAAGTGTATAGTAAATTTGATCTACAAAATGTATTGTTTACCTCAAATAAGTATGCTAAAATGTTATATATTGGTAAAAATCAAAAATGTGGAGGGTAGAGATGATGTATAAAATTTATAAAATTGACTCCAATAATTTGACAGCAGATGAAGTTGAAAACTTATATTTAATCAATAAGAATATAACAAAAAAATATAATTTTTTAGACCCATATAAAAGTAATGATGACTATAAAGCTCTATATTTATCGTCTTTTAATGGAAGTGATAATGAGCTATTTGTACTTGAAAAGAATTCTTTAATTTGTGGAATGATTAATTGTGGTAAGGCTGCTGACTGTAATGGAAATGAACAATATAAATTAAACATCACTTTATGCGATTTATCAATTGATGAACTTATGATTAAGGCTATAAATCAATTGGTTCAAGAGAAACTAGCTCAACATGGTGAAATTGTAATGGTTACATATAATTATGAATTAAATGAATTAATGAATCAATACAATAATAAGGTAAGCTTAAGGGCTAATTATTACACTTTAAAAAGAGAAGACATTGATATAGACATGCTTAATAAATTCATGAAAGAATTGGAAGCAAAAAATTCAGATCTTTCTATTAAATATACTGATATCATCTCAGAGAGCTATATCAAACAATATTGTGATTTGTTTACAGAAACTATGAAAGATATGCCGGATGTTATGGAAGAGGGGTATGTACAGTTTATTATAAATCCTGAAAAACAAAGGCAAATTAATGAGTCTAATAAGAAAAGAAATATAACTCATAATTGTTATATGATTTTTAACTCAAATAATGAAATGATTGCTAAATCAAATGTATCTGTCAATAATAACGACCCTGGTTTTCCTTACCAATTTATGATTGGAGTTAAAAGATCCTATAGGGGAAGGAATTTAGGAAAATGGCTTTATGCATCTATGTATAAGAGATTATTCGAGACTGTTAATTTTGACAGGGTGATTGTATGTCATCATCCTGCAAACAAACATGCAATTAATGTTAGTGAATGGGTTGGATATAAATTCAACTATTTAATGACAGCTCATATTTTATATAAATAACAAATATTTCACTATTATGATAGCCATCAGTTTACTAAACTGATGGCTACTATTCTTAAACCTATTGCCACAATCTCAAAGTACCTAGATTATTCATCCCAGAAATATTTTTCACGTGCATTTGTAACTTTTTATGGTATTTCACCCTATGAATATAGAAAAAAATAGTTGCCAATTTCAAAATAATAGTTGATAAAATACATTAATAAAATCCTCCGAAGTAATGCTAAGAGTTTTTGTTTTGTGCTCAAATAGTTGATAGAGTCATCAAAAGTTAAAAATTTTATAAGTAAATAGGTATTTTACAATATGTAAATAAAATAAAAAGCTGAACAAATAGAAACAAAATACAATAAAGTTAAGCAAAATACAACAAAATACTTTACAAGTGCAAAGAGAACTATTATAATTTAATCATAAACTAATTTTGAAAGGGTAGATTTTTATGGAAAATCAATTTTATACAATAGATAAAATCGCAGAAATATTAGGTATGCATCACAAAACTATAAGAAAATTTATAACAGAAGGGAAGCTTGGAGCAAATAAAGTTGGAAAGCAATGGAGAATTTCAGGTCATGATTTAAGTGTTTTTATGGAAAAAAATAATGTTAGTATTAATAATAAAAAGATTAGTGAAGAGTCAAATATTGATTTTGTTACTAATGGAGAAGTGAAAGATACTATAAAGCAAAAGGTAAATGTATCTACTGTTGTGGATATTAATGATGTAGATAAAGAAGAATATTTTAGAATATCAAATACTCTTATAGCACTAATGAATTGTAAAGATTCCGGAATGGAAAAATCAACAATTAATATGAAATATGATGAAAAAGTAAACAGACTAAGGGTTTTGTTATGGGGAAATGTAAGCTTTATTGAAGGTATGCTAAGTTCAATTTCTATGCTTGTGGAACAAACCAATTTATAAGGAGAGTGAATACTTTGAATTACAGAGTAGTAAACAAAAATAACAATAAATATATTGAATTTATTTCTGATTTGAGGAAACTTTCTTCAGAGCAAGATGTGCTAGATTACATATCTAAATGTATGGAAAATGACATTTATACAATAATACTGCATTCTAATGTATTATCTGAAGACTTCTTTAATCTTAAAACTGGACTCGCAGGCATGGCATTGCAAAAATTTATAAACTACAATGTAAAAGTCGCTGTTATTATTGAAGATGAAGAAAAGCTTAATGAGCGATTTAAAGAAATGATTATGGAAGCTAACAAAGGAAATCATTTCAGAACATTTAAGAATATTGCAGATGCTGAAATTTGGATTTCGAAATTATAATATAACAATGGCATGTATGTAAGTTATAACTCATATGGTTGTCATTACAAAGAGGTCTATTAGGGAGAAATATTTTTCAATAGGAGAGATATCTAAACTATCTATTATGAAAATACACATTATTTTCAGACTGTAATAAGATGTAATCTTATTACAGTTTTTTGCTTTAAAAAATTATGGTAGTCTTTTCTCTAACTATTTAATGTGCCAATATTAATGCTCTATCACACTTTTTTCAAAAGTTTGTTGCGGTGGAGGAATTATTTGATATAATAAGTAGAATAATAGATTAGGAGTGGTTTTATGCAAGTGTATTTTGATAATAGTGCCACCACTGAGCCTTATGATGAGGTAATAGATGCTGTGGTACATACAATGAAAAATAATTTTGGAAATCCTTCATCCGCTCATGGTTTAGGCCTTAAGGCAGAAATAGCTCTTAATGAATCAAGAGATAAAATAGCTAAGACTATCAATTGTACCAAGGATGAAATAATATTTACTTCTGGTGGAAGTGAAAGCAATAATTTTTTAGTAAAAGGTTTTACTGGGGTAGGTGCGCACATAATAACTAGTGAAATTGAACATCCTAGCGTACTTAATACCTTCAGGGATTTGGAGGCAGCAGGGGCTAAGGTTACTTATTTAAAGGTTGATAATAAGGGTCGTATATCTCTAGAAGAATTAAAAAACAGCATAAATAGTGACACTAGATTAGTGAGCATAATCCATGTTAATAATGAGCTGGGAGTTGTACAGGATATAGAAGCTATAGGGACATTAATAAAAGGAAAAAGTCCTAGAGTTAAGTTCCATGTAGATGCGGTCCAAAGCTATGGAAAGTTTAAAATAGATGTAAAAAGAGCTCAAATAGATTTGTTATCCGTCAGTGGACATAAAATTCATGGTCCTAGAGGAGTTGGTTTTTCTTACATAAAAAAAGGATTTAATCCTAAGGCTTTAATAAGCGGTGGTGGACAGGAGAGAAACTTTAGATCAGGCACAGAAAATTTACCAGGTATTATAGGCTTTGTAAAGGCTTCAGATATTATATATAATAATGTTCAACTTAATTATTCAAAGGTAAGTGAGCTTAAAGAATATTTTATAGAAAGACTTAGAGATATAAAAGATATAGTGATAAACAGTCCTTGTGAGGATTGCTTCAGTCCTTATATTTTAAGTGTTTCATTTAAAGGTGTAAGAGGCGAAGTACTACTACATCTTTTAGAGGAAAAGGGAATATATGTATCTACTGGTTCTGCCTGTTCCGCAAAGAAACAAGGAGATAGCCATGTGCTTAAAGCTATAGGCCTTAATACTCAGGAAACAAAGGGAACCATAAGGTTTAGCTTTAATGAGTTTAATACAAAAGAAGAAGTAGATTACACTATAGAAGTACTAGAAAAAAGTTTGAAATTTTTAAGGAGAAAATAATATGAGAAAACTATTACTTATTAAATATGCATCGGAAATTTTTTTAAAGGGATTAAATAGAAGAATCTTTGAAAAAAAGCTCATGAAGAATATAGATTCAGTACTTAAGGGATGTAGCTATGAATTTATAAGCGATCAAGGAAGGTGGTTCCTCTATAGTGAAGATTTGGAGGAGGTAATGTCAAAAGTAAAAAGGGTTTTTGGCGTTTCTGAAGTTTGTTTAGTTACTGAAGTAGAACCTACCATGGAAGCTATCAGTGCTCAAGCGGTTGTGGAAGCTGAGGATTTTGGAGAAACTACCTTCAAGGTTCAAAGTAATCGAGCAAATAAAGCCTTCCCTCTAAATTCTATGGAGATGAGTCGTGAAATTGGTGCTGTAGTATTAAACGCTGTAGAAGGATTAAGGGTAGATGTTCATAAACCACAAAGAATAATAAATGTGGAAGTAAGAAAAAGGGCATATGTATATTCTAAAAGGGTAAAAGCTGTTGGAGGAATGCCTTACGGCACAAATGGTAGTACTATGCTTATGCTTTCTGGTGGTATAGATTCTCCTGTTGCTGGATATTTGATGGCAAGACGTGGGGTAGAATTAAACGCTATTTATTTCCACAGCCATCCTTACACTAGTGAAAGAGCTAAAGAAAAGGTAAAGGACTTGGCAAGATTACTAAAGGGCTACACTGGGAAAATCAATCTTTACGTGGCACCTTTCACTGATATTCAAATGGATATAATAGAAAAATGCCCTGAGAATGAGCTTACTATAATAATGAGAAAATTTATGATGAGAGTTGCCTGTGCTGTAGCGGAAAAATATAATATAAACTCTGTAACCACCGGGGAAAGTATAGGCCAGGTAGCAAGTCAAACTATGGAGGGACTAATGGTCAGCAATGACGTGGCAGATAGGCCAGTGTTTAGACCTCTTATCGCCATGGATAAAATAGATATCATGGATATATCTAGAGATATTGGAACCTATGAAACATCTATACTTCCTTATGAAGACTGCTGTACAATATTTGTACCAAAGCATCCAAAAATAAAACCTAGAGTGGACTTAATAAGAAATTCTGAAAGTATACTGGATATAAATAGACTTGTTCAAGAATGTATAGATAATATGGAGATATACAACGATCTTTAATAATTGATGCCTAAATAAATAAAAGGATGCAGTAATTCTAAACTGCATCTTTTTTTAGATGAAAATTTGGCTAAACATAGTCAAATGTTGTTATATAATTAGAAATATCAAAACACATATGGAATGCTGTTGCTGCAAGTTTAATAAAATATCTATTATATAGTAATATTTCTATCCCAATGTCTATGAGCTGAAATATCAGTTATGAATTTATTTGTAAACTTATCCTTAGAATCCCCAACTGTAACTCCAGGTTGATCTTTCATCTCTGGCTTTAATAGCATAGTCATTGATTGTGAAACTAAAATTGGCTTGAAATGCTTATAGGTTTCTTCGATAAACATCTTAGTGCGCATTTTGAAGTCAGGGTCAACATTGCCTGAGCCAAGAACGCAGATAGCATCAAACAGTACGGGGTCTGCAGATAGCAAGGAATGTTTAGGTAGCTGACTTGTGCCATCAGAACCCTTTATTGGGCTTAAGTTACAACCTATTATTTCTGGCATAGTTTTTGCTGCGTTTAAAGCTTTTATCATTGTGTTAAATTCATCTGAATTATATCCTTCTGATAATATTATTCCAACTTTTAATGTATCCGATTTTTTAATAGTATTTTCTTGACTCAGTGCTGGTGATACTTTGTTATATTTTGATGCTTCACCTTTAGGAAGGTTAGCTCCGAGATATTGTGCTACTTGAGTCATCATGTTAATATTTACATTACCAAACATATCAATTATTTGTTGCCTAATATCTTTATTGTTTACCTTAGAAAGTTCAAATTTAAATGCATCAATGATATGCTTTTTCTCCACATCACTCATGCTATTATAAAACATTGCTGCTTGAGAAAAATGATCTTCAAAACTTTTACTTCGTGAGCGAACTATATTTCCTTCTACCTTTTCTTGGTAATTAGCAAAACCACCTTGGTCTTCACCTAGGGTTTTAGGAGTGTTGTTAGATAATGAATTATTATGGTAGCTCACATTAGTAGTATTTATTGTCTGCCTTGAATGTCCATCTCTTTGATTATTATGGACGGTGACTACAGGTCTGTTTATAGGAATCTCATGGAAGTTAGGTCCACCTAGTCTTGTAAGTTGAGTATCTGTATATGAGAATAACCTACCTTGGAGTAGTGGATCATTTGTAAAATCAATTCCTGGAACTAAATGACCGGGGTGAAATGCCACTTGTTCAACTTCTGCAAAGAAATTATCTACATTTTTATTTAAGGTTATTTTTCCTATAATCTTTACTGGAATATCCTCTTCTGGCCAAATTTTTGTAGGATCCAGTATGTCAAAATCTAAACTGAATTCTTTATCTTCTGGCAATAATTGTACACCTACTTCATATTCCGGATAATTGCCTGTATTGATAGCTTCTTGCAAGTCCTTTCTATTGAAATCTGGATCCTTTCCAGCTATTTTTTGAGTTTCATCCCAAACTAAAGAATGGACTCCAAGGGCAGGTTTAAAATGCACTTTAAAGAAAGTAGATTTACCACTTTCATTAATAAATCTAAAGGTATGTATGCCAAAGCCTTCCATCATACGGTAACTTTTCGGAATTGCTCTATCGGACATAGCCCACATAACAGTATGAGCAGATTCCTGATTATTTGCAACAAAGTCCCAAAAGGTATCGTGAGCACTAGAGGCTTGAGGAACTTCCGTATCTGGCTCAGGTTTCACTGCATGAACAAAATCAGGGAATTTAATTGCATCTTGAATAAAGAAAACAGGAATATTATTTGCAACTATATCATAATTGCCTTCTTGAGTATAAAACTTTACTGCAAAACCTCTTATATCTCTAACTGTATCTGCAGAGCCTCTAAATCCAGCTACTGTAGAGAATCTTACAAATATAGGAGTTTTTATAGAAGGATCTTGTAAAAATCCTGCTTTAGTATATTCCTTCATTGATTCATATAATTGAAATTCTCCGTGTGCTCCAGTACCTCGTGCATGGACAACTCTTTCTGGAATCCTTTCATGGTCAAAATGAGTAATTTTTTCTCTGAAATGGAAATCTTCCATTAAAGTTGGCCCTCTATCCCCAGCCTTTAATGAAAACTCATCCTGTGACATTGTAAGACCTTGATTTGTAGTAAGATTTTTTCCTTGGTTATCCACTTTAAATTCATCTAGTTGTTTCTCTTTTGCATTTTTTATCTGGTTATTTTCATTGTTGTTTTGATTTCCCATGGTATTCTCCTTTCAAAGTATCAACTTTAAAGTTAAAAATGTTGTTTACTATAATATTGTCAACTAAAAAGTATTTATACTACTAAGTGATAACTAAGTTTTATTATATTGAATTTGTGCATTATGATATGTTTTTTAAACAGAGTTTTAATAAAAGGTTTTGATTACCTTATAAGTTAATTGTTGTGTAATAGCTGGTGTAAGAATGTTATAATATATTTAGTAAATATTTTTCATGCTGAAGGGCAGGGTGTCTATGGGAAATACTAAGGATTTTGATAAGGTTTATAAATATTATGATAAGTTTATGGCTACTTTTAACTTATATAAGATTAAAGATATAGAAGATGCAGCCGGTATTAATGAGGATGAAGTGGTTGTAGATATAGGGGGAGGCACTGGCTTTTTGGCTAATCATATTTGTAATAGCTGTAACACTGTATATGTCATTGATGAAAGTGAGAAGATGCTTTCAAGAGTAGAGGAAAGAGGTAATGTTAAAGTTATAAAAGGTAATGCTTTAAGTACGCCATTTCACAGCGGTTCTATAGATACAGTTATAATGAGTGATGTTTTTCATCATATCAAAGAACAAGAGGAGCTCATTGCTGAAATAAGTAGGATACTAAAGGATAGTGGAAAAATAGTTATTATGGATTTCCATAAAAATCATATAAGAACCAGGTTGTTAAGATTATTTGAATTTATTCTCTTTGGAAGATTGTTTTTTGGAACTAAAGATGAAATTAAGGTTTTGCTTGAAGAACATTTTCATATAAGTAAAGTTTATGATAAGGGCTATTATTTTATATTTGTAGGTGAGAAAATATGATAAATAAAATGGTATTTTACTTAAAGGTTGGCTATAAACTCTTTAAAAAAGAAGTTGTAAGCAAAGAAGATTATAGAGCAGAGTATGATAAAGTTTCTGATACCTATAATCATTGGCTCGAAGAAATGGGAACACATTCTGATAATATTATTCATTCAAAGTATATAGATCCAAATAAGGAATTGAAAATACTAGATTTTGCTTGTGGAACAGGATATATAACTAAGGGTCTTTTAGATAAATCTGAAAAATATAAAATCACAGCTGTAGACCAATCAAGTAAAATGCTTGAGAAGTTAAACGCTGTTAATAAGGATAAGGTTACTATTATTAATAGTGATGGTATTGAATTTTTGAAAAAATCTAATGAAAAATTTGATGTGATATTTTTTGGTTGGGCACTTTCTTATTTCAATCATCATGAATTATTTAAGCTCTTTAATAATGCTTTAAAACCCCAGGGTATATTAGCTATAATTACAAATGTTCATGGAACTTTAGATAAGATAGAAGAAATATTTCTAGAAGTAATGAGAGAGAAGGAAAAGGAAGTAATTAAACCTATGGATATAAGATTAAATTTACCAAAGGGGAAGAAAGGCTTAGTTAAATGGTGCAGGCAGTACAATTTTAAGGTTTTAGAAGTAGATGAAGGTGAAGTGTTTTTTAGATTTAAGGAGCCAGAGGAACTTATGGAGTGGTTAAATATAACTGGTGCATTGGCAGGCACTAAGAAGATCTTTAATGATTATAATGAAGTTGAACCTCTTATAGTGGAAAAAATAAAGAAAGAGAAATATAAAAATGAAGATTATGAAATAAATCATAAATTTGCCTATGGGGTATTTAGAAAGGAATAGAAATGGATGAGCATAAATAATTTAAAAATCATGTCTCAAATGGCTATTGATAAAAATGTTATAAGGAGTATATTTGACATTTACAATATTCTAAGGGAAGATAAGCAGTTTAATCTATTAAAATATATAAAAATGATGAGAAGTTTTATAAAGGGTGAAAAACTAGTGAAGCATGAGGACAAGTATATACTGAGTACATTTTTACCACCCTTTCCATCTAAGTCCTTTGTACAAAATGTACTAGCAGTTGATGGGTCTAAAAACATATTTACAAAGCAAATCTATGCAGAGAGAACTGCACCTATTTCTATGTATTTATGTATAACACATAAATGTCCTAATAATTGTGTTTATTGTAGTGCAAAAAGTAGACAATTAGGAGAAGAGTTAACAAAGGAACAATGGATTAAGGTTATACAGGAGCTTCAAGAAATGTGCACTCCTATTATTGGAATTACAGGAGGAGAGCCCATGGCACGTGAAGATATATTTGATATAGTAAGAAGTATAGATAATAGAAGTACATCTATTTTATTTACCAGTGGTTTTAATCTAAGCTATGAAAAAGCAAAAAAGTTAAAGGATAGTGGTCTATTTGGCATTGGAATAAGTTTAGATTCTTATGAAAAAGATGTACACAATAAAAATAGAAATAATGAAAATGCCTTTGATTATGCTATTGAAGCTCTTAGAAATGCAAATAAAGCAGGATTATATGTAATGGCACAAACCGTTATATTGAAAGAAAATCTTGATGAGGAAGAGTTATTTAAGTTATTCAAATTTGCTAAGGATAATGGGGCCCATGAAGTTAAGATACTTGAACCTATCCTAAGTGGCAATCTTTTAACAGAAAAACAATTAAGTAGTGTAATGTATAGTGAAAGTGATAGAGAAAAGCTTATAAAATTGCAACATAAGGCAAATAAAAGAAGTGATTTACCTAAGATAAGTACCTTTGCTTATACAGAAAGTGAATTAAAATTTGGTTGTGGAGCAGGAAATCAACATTCCTATATAAGTGCTTCGGGAGAATTATATCCCTGTGATTTTGTGCCTATGAACTTTGGAAATGTAAAAAAAGAATCTGTAAAAAAACTATGGATTGAAATGAAAAATCATATAGGCAAGCCTAAAATTGGATGCTTTGCTCAAAAAGTAAATAGGGAAGTATTTAAGCAATCAGAAGGGATACTTCCACTTAATAAGGAAAAGGCAATAAATATCTGTAATAAGAATAAAAGTAATAGATATCCTAAATATTATAGGGATTTACAATAAGGAAATTAAAGGGGCTTTTGAAAAGCTCCTTTAACATGTTTTATAAATATTTTGAAGGATTATCTAAAATCTCTTGAATTACACTAAAATATTGTCCTACATGTAAGCCATCAACTAAGGCGTGGTGTACCTGAACAGACAGTGGCAACTTAACTTTACCATTTTCTTCAAAGTATTTACCCCAGGCTATTCTTGGAATACTGTCAACAGGATTCATCTGAATTGGGTGGGCTACACCAGTAAATGAAACCCAAGGAATACTGGTCATATATAAGAGATCATCACAATCAGATTCATCTTTAATAATGATATTATTTTTTATTTTATCTATTTCTTCAGATGCACTAATTTTAAAATCATTGAACTCATTTATGAATTTTGCTCTACAAAAACTAAATACTTCATCTTGTACCATTACAGTAAAAGCAGGGTTTATATATTCATGCTCAACTACCTTATCTTCTCTTATCCTATATCTAAATTCTTTTATATCATTGGCTGCTTTTGTAGCTACATATACAAAGGATATAAAAAATGGGATTTCATTTTCTTTAATATAACTATAAAATTTTGTAATATCTACATTACCGCAAATATTAAAATGTGGGTAATTAAAGCTCTTAAAAAAATTATAGTGGTCTTTTCTTTTCCAGTTTTCTATATCTATAAATTTCATTAATATATCACTCTCCATAAAAATAGTAAATTCCCTGATAAAATACCGGAATTTCCATTTTGTAAAATTAGCATTATGAACACTTAAAAATCTCATAGTTAACTTTTAAACTAAATTACAATGCATAACATTACAATTATATCATTTATACCACTAAGTTTAAATTAAGAAGTTAGACTTAAATATAATTCATAAATAAAAAAGATTCTATATTAAATATAGAATCTTTTTATGGTTGCGGGAGCAGGACTTGAACCTACGACCTTCGGGTTATGAGCCCGACGAGCTGCCAACTGCTCCATCCCGCGATATTAAGTTCTTAAGAGATTTCCTTAAGCTTCTTATTCAGTATAGTATTAATAGTGAGATAAGTCAATGGTATTAGCAAAAGAAATATTATATTTTTACGTGTATAATTTAATGAAGATATTTCATTAAGATTTATACATCTAAATAGCCATATTTAAAGGGGAGAAGGGCATGTTAGATTCATTAATAAAATCATCATTTATATTAGTACCATTGATGTTAAGTATGATAGTTTACCATAACTTTGATAAGGAATATGCCATAACTGATAAAATTAGTGCAAAAATAAAAATGGACAAGAAATGGCAACCTTTTTTAGTAGTATGTTCTGCTTTTGTATTGCAGATAATTATTGGAATTATAGGTATATATTTAATAGATATTCCTACTAATGTATTCTTCATATTTAGTGGTTTGATAACGGGGATAGCAACAGGGTTTTCAAATAAACTTCAAAATCAAATTAAAGACAAAGAAATATAAAATAATTTAAATTTATATAAGTGTACCATATGAAGTGTTAAGAGATACATTGAGTAACTTCAATGAGCTACTATTAGTATATAGCTTGTTGGAAAAATTAAATTAATATGGATGTTAATAGATATAAGTCAGTTAAAACGTGCTATAATAGGGAGTTTTTTAAATAAAAAGAGGCTTAAACGTATCTATAATATTAATGGATATGCTTAGTCCTCTAGGAATTATTTATATAAAAAAACTTTTAGGTTATCTTTATTGTCTAAGGTGGCAAGTAGAACGTTTTTTATATCAGTTTGATATAACTTTTTTAATTTGGAAACAACCCAACCTTCATCTTTATTAGTTTGCTTTAGCTCCTCGTAATTAATTCTACCATCCTTAATGATTGTCCTAGGCAAATCAAAGGCTTCTGTTTCCATTTGATAGAATGAAGGAGTAATAGGTTCATATTTTGGGTCTAAAAAAACAGAAAATTTTCCATCAGCTTCCCAAATCGCTAATGCTACTTTTTTTATATCTTCTACTTTTTCTTCACGTAATTCTTCTAATAACACATCAAGAGATATTCTTGCTTTTTTTAATCCTTTATAAATAATTTCTCCGTCTTTGATAATTGTGATTGGTTTATGATTAATAAGTATTTTTATAAATGGAAATTTTAGAACACAAAATACTCCAGCAATATATAGGACAACTAATACAATTGTTGAAATGACAGATCCCTTTAACCCAAGGTTTTCATCAGATAATGGATGAGCAATAATATTTCCAATTACTAAAGCAATGACAAAATCAAGGAGTCTTAATTGGGAGATGCTACGTTGTCCTAAGACTTTTGCAACAATAACTAAAAAGAAAAAAGCAATAATAGCACGTAAAGCCCACTCCATGATAGTAAGTGTTTCCTGACCTTGTAAAAAATCCATAATGATATCTCCTTTATACTAAAAATCTAATATGTAGTTTATCGTTGATGTTATTTTAACCAATAATTAATGAAAAAATTAGAATGAAAGTTTTTAATAATAAACTAAACTATTTTTAGATAAAAAAGGATAAAACTACTTACACATAGATATCACTAGGGCAGGATATATGTTATAATTAGGTAAAATAAAATTTTTGTAATATGTACAAGTAAATGGAATTATGAAATTCAGAATTGTTTCATTTAAGATTACTTTATAAAATAGGGGGTATAAAATGAATTTAAATGAAATAAAATTAGAACTAGTAAACATAGAATCAAAGGAAAAACTGGAGAATTTGATGAGTATATATTTACATGATTTATCAGAGTTTGCAGATGATTCAAAAATTAATGAAGATGGAAAATTTGAATATGATGGATTAGAAATGTATTTTAAATCAGAAGATTTAACTCCTTATTTTATAACATATCAAGGGGAAGTGGCAGGTTTTGTTCTTTTTAATACTGGGAAATATGTTCCAAAAGATATTGATTATGTTGTTCATGAGCTATTTCTATTAAAGAGTTTTAGAAAGAAAGAAGTAGGTAATGCTGCAATTAGAATTTTGTTAGATACAAGGGTAAATATAAAATTGAGCAAATATCAAGTAATAAGCCTGCGGTGAATTTTTGGAGAAAATTTTATGAAAAACAAGGCATTAAATATATAGAATCAAAAGAAAGAAACTATGATTTAGAATGTAGCGTTCAGATATTTAATATATAACTAAAAAGGAGATACCATCTTTAAGGGGGTATCTCTTTTAAGTTTATCTAAAGTTACAATGGCATTAGAGTTTTATCTTTTATAATCACTAATTTATTAATTCGGATTGTAATTGAAAACATAAACTGTAAATTTATGCTAGTTATGTTTAACTATACTATGTAATATATATAAGTATAGGATTATTTGTTACAATATTTAAAAGAGGAGATGTATAATATGAATATTCCTGTTTGGGAATATGTACTTTCCATGGGAACTTATTTTATTTTACTTTTATTCATGATTGAATATATGAGGAAACATCACAAATTTGCAGCTATCTTCTGGGTTGTATCTTTATTTACTTTTCCACTTTGGCTTATGGGAGGCATAAATGGTTGGTTTCGTTGGGCAAAAACATTCAGTGCTATATTGCCACTTATAATAGGTGGATTTTTCCGTGTAGCTGATCAGGAACAATATAAAGGAAAGTTCTGGGACTTTATGAGAAAGGATTGGATCGTTTGGTTCATTTATGCGGTACTATTCTTAAATATTGCAGAAGCTACTATAAAAGATGTTACTTTAAAAAACTATGGCAATGCGCTTTGTGGATTATTATTATGTTTTACTATTCCATTCCCAAATGGACGAAAATTCTTTAAATTAAGTGCTGAAGATAATAGTATGTTTATAGCTTATACAACTATAGCTTGGAATTTATTATATACAACTTGGAATTTATGCTTTGTTTATGGTGAAACTGGTAAATACTTTGCTAGCTCTATATGCATATTATTGGCGGCAGAAATATATCCAATTATTAAAAGAAAACCTGAACTTTATATAGCAGCTCGTATATATACCTTATCTGCTCACGTATTAATTAGAGCTTGTTTACCTAACTTATTCCCAGCTGTAATGGATGCATCATCATGGTTTAATGCAGATATATTATATGGATGGGGAATATTTAACGGTCTAATAATAATTCCTTATGCTTTCTGGTATATATGGCAACTACATTCAGGTAAGGCTGAAGTAAGCTTCATTAGAAGTAATACTTCAGCAATGTAGGTAAGTAAATCTATATTTATCCTTAGATACCTTAAACTAAATGATCTAAGCCATTAACTGCAGTTTGCTCATTCTCATTAATAGGAATAACTATGCATTTTTGACCATCAATTATTTGAGATTTTATTTGAGGTATCTTTTCAGGTTTTACTTGAAGTATAACGTCATAGTCAGGAGCATTCTTATTATCTTCTGAATTTATATCCAAATCTTTCTCTAAATTAGTTTCTAAAGTTTCTTCTAAAATTATATTATCTTCACTAACTTCTGTAGATGAGGGAGTTTCACTATCTACAGAAGTTTCTTGTTTAACTTCATCCAGTTTAGTTTGAAGTATTTCTACTTGTTTTTGAAGGTGTTCTTCCTTCTTTCTTTGGGCATTTACCTTAAGTGCCTTTGAATCAATTAAATTTTCTGCTAAAGGAAGATCATCACCAAAGTTTTCTACATAGGATTCTTCAATCTTAGAAGTGATTTCTTCAGGAACCCCACTTTCTATTAAAAGGTTTTGTATATCCTTCTTTGTTAAGCTTATAGGTTCACAATCTGCATCATCATATATAGCATTGTATTCCTCTACCATAGCACTTAGATTTTCTTGTACTTCCATAAAAATTTTATCAGCCTTCTTTTCTTCAGTACTAAAAGAATCTTTAATAATTGACTCAAATGTTTCTTTTTGCAAGGTAGCAGTTTGTTTTGAATAACAACCCAAAGCATTTTCCATTAATTCAGGATGGGTATCCTTTGCATTTTTCGTGTAATACATAATAGAGTTGACATCTGAACTACGCTCAATAAAAGCAGGAAACACAAAGCCATTAGTTGGAGCATCAACTACCCAATCTCTAATACGTGCTTTTATTTTATTTTCTTCTTCAAAGTATCTAAGACCAGGCTCAGAAAGTGAAACAGGGCATATTGCACATAACACATATTCATATACTTCTTCAGATTCATCTAACTTTGCATTATCAGTGGTTTTAGTAATAACATCATAAGCGTCATGAAAAATAAGTATTATAAAATTACCGGTAAAATCATAATTATCAATAATTAAATCATAAAAATTATCAAGGAGAGCATCATCTTTTAATTGACTTTTTTTAAGTTGCATAAGAGAAATTTGTCTTTCATTCACATAGTCTTCATTAATTGGAAAGTTAAGTTCTAAAATATTATTTCCAATAGTACCAGACAGTACTTTTTTAGCAATTTCTAAGTACTTAAAGTATTCATCCTCATCTAAATTTAGAAATGATTCTCTAAATTTTAAAATGATATTTTTTTCTCCATTAACATAGCAACCACACAACTTAGTGAAGGTGCAATGATCTTTTTTTAAACGTCTTTTTAACTCAAGTATATCTTTTTTTCTCATATATAAACTCCTCAATCTAGTATTTTTCTATTTGTAGGTATTATTAATCATAGAGAAAGGCATCTCTATATTCATTCCAATAAACAGAGTTCTTAGTATCAGTATTTTCCATACTTAGAACTCCTTGTCCCTTAGGATAAATAAGTCCATGTAAGCCAAACCAAAGATTTGGACACTCACTTAAGTATAATATTTTTTTCATCTTAATTAAAGGGTTTATTAGGTAAAGTAAATACAGATGATATGAAAATAATAAGCATACCTAGAATGTATCTGGTATAATAAGGGTATGATTCCATATAGAAGGTTAGTGGCAGAAAAACTAAAACAGGATTTTACTAAATAAGTTATATATTAAGAGGGGTAAGAGAATGGTATTTGAAAAGTTAAATGAAAAGTATTTAGAGGATGCAGTTAAGCTTGCACAAAAACAATATAATATGGAGCAGAAATATATAGAAGCCTTAAATGATAAAGACTATAAAGAGGTTCTTACTGATTTATTGAGTGATATTTTTAAGAATAATCATGGAATGGTAGCTATTGAAAGAGGAAAAGTATTAGGGTATTTAAGTTTTTGGAAAAGTGTAAACGGTCATTTTGGCAATGTTAAAGGTTCATTTTCTCCATTATTTGCAAATGCTTATGGCGGAGAAAATAGGGGTAAAATAGCATCACTTCTTTTTCAATATGTATCAGAAGAAATGATTAAGGAAGAAATTTTAAGTTATGCAATTTGTCTATATAGCCATGATGCTCAAGTTATGAAATCTTTGACAATGAATGGATTTGGCATAAGGTGTGGAGATGGAATCAGAAATGTTAACAAGCCGCTCAATATTGAAATTAACACAGAATATTCTTATGAAGAAGTACATTATAGCAAAGCAGGATGTTTGTTATCGTTAAGCAATAGTTTAGTAAGGCATATGAGAAAGAGCCCTACATATTTTCTGAATGAAGAGCTTTCAGAAGGGGAATTTGTAGAGAGATGCAATAATAGACAATCACGTTTCTTTATTGCCAAGGATAAATCAGAAATAATAGGATATTTAGAAGTCACAAATGATGGAGAAACATTTATCACTGAAGAACCAGACTATTTGCATATCTGTGGGGCATATTTGAAAGATAGCTATCGTGGGAAGAATATAATCCAGAGTTTACTTTCCGTTGTTATTGAAACATTAAAAAGGGATGGTATAAAGAGATTAGGTGTGGATTTTGAAACAATTAATCCAACTGCGTTAAGATTTTGGGAAAAGTATTTTGATAGTTATACGTATAGTCTTGTTAGAAGAATTGATGAAAGAATTCTTAGATAAAAACTAGAAGCAAATGCTGATTTCTATATACTCTAATATGGTATCCCGTTATTAATATATAATTACGTATTAATATATAGTGATATTTGCAGAAATCGGTTTCTATAATGTAGAAATAAGATGCATAGAGCTTGAAAGAAATAAATGGAAGTTTTAAAATATATTTGTAAACTCAAAGTTGAGAGGTGAGTATATGATAAATACAAATTCAATAAACCAAGTTAATAAAAGTAATATTAGTGGACTGACAATTCCTTTATATGATAGTTACTGTTTTTCTAATATTTGTGGAACTATAAAAGATTTATTTAATATTGATTCAGATAAAAAACTTCCTAGTGATGTTATCGGAAATAGCAATGAGAAACCTAATAAAATAGTATTTTTTCTAACGGATGCTTTTGGATGGTGTTTTTACGATAAATATAAAGAGCATTCTAAATTTTTATGTAAATTAGAAAAGAGCGGTGTAGTTTCAAAATTAACTTCACAATTCCCATCTACTACAACAGCACATGTAACAACAGCATTATCTGGTGAATCAGTTTATGAACATGGACTTTATGAGTGGTTTTATTATGAACCAAAAGCTGATGATATAGTAACATCATTTTTATTTAAGGAAGCAAGAAATAAATATAATGAAACCTTAACAAGGAAAAATATAAAACCCAGTGACTTTATACCACAAAAAAGCTTTTTTAAAGAATTATTAAACCATGGAATAAAGAGTACTGTTTATCAACCTAGTCATATAAATAATGGTACCTATACTAGATTCACATGTAGGGATGCTAATTTAAAGGGTTATGACACAAATGAAGATTTGTTTAAATCATTATCAAAGGATTTATTAAAGAATGATGATAAAGAATATTTTTATGTTTATTTACATGACATTGATGCTATAGCTCATGCAAAAGGAAATCAATCAGAAGAATTTAAAATAGTTATGGGTAATTTATTTAAAAATTTAGATAGGTTTTATGAAGAAGGAAAAGATAAGTTTAGTAATACTGCTATTATAATTTCTGCAGACCATGGTCAAATTGATATTGATCTAAAAAATCCATATTATATTAATAAACTAATTCCTGATATAGAGAAGTATTTAAAGAAAAATAAAAACAATGATATCATGTCACCGGCAGGATATTGTAGAGATTTATTTCTGCATGTAGAGGAGAAATATTTGATAGAGTTAAAGACTATTCTTGAAAAGGAGTTATATGAAATAGCACAAGTATATCTATTTGAAGATTTAAAAGATAAAGGCTTATTTGGAGTTCCTAGTGAAAAGTTATTAGAGAGAGTTGGAAATTTAGTTATATTGCCTAAAGAAAATAATACTGTTTGGTGGTATGAAAAAGATATATTTGAAGTTACATTCCTAGGAATGCATGGTGGAGCAAGTAAAGAAGAGATGGAGATACCATTTCTATTTTATATGTTTAAATAATATTGTAGTAACCTAAGTTACAAGCTACTTCGAAAAGTCCCCAGGGAGACATAAACAAGTTATGAACACAATCTGATTGTATCTGCCTGATGGAAAGGGGGGATGAATGGGAGAGGCTGTAATGACAAAGGTCAGGTTTTAATGTTGAATGATAGGAATGGAGTGATTATGTGTCTAGAGCAAATAACAGAGATATAGTTAGGGGACAGTATAATTCAGATAAGAATTTAAAAGCCAGACAAGCTTTACATGATGGTTTTAGTACAAATAAATATGGATGGTTTAATTGGGTATTTGATCAATATAAGTTTAAGCCTAATGATAAAGTTATTGAATTTGGATGTGGGAATGGAAGTACATGGGCTAATAATAGAAATAGGATACCAAAGGATATCCAGGTGATTCTCACAGATTTGTCTGAAGGTATGTTGAGATCAGCAAAAGATAACCTTTTTGGAATTGATGAAGTATTTGATTATTCTGTTAGTGATATACAAAATATTGAATATGAAGACAATTCATTTCAGTGTGCCATTGCAAATCATATGCTTTACCATGTGGAAAATAGAGATTTAGCAATCAGTGAAATTGCCCGTATACTTAAGGCAGATGGAACTTTTTATGCTACTACCAATAGTCTTTATAATATGAAGGGACTAAAAGACTTAGTGAGAAATTTTGATTCTCAACTTGATTATGAATCCTTTTCTGTTGCAAAGGAATTTGGTATAGAAAATGGGGCAGAGCAGTTATCAAAGCATTTTGATTCTGTTGAAACTTTAGTATATGAAGATTCCCTTCATATAACAGAAGCAAAGCCTTTAGCGGATTATGTTCTATCATTAGATGAACATGTGAACATACAGGATATAATGACGGAGAGCAAAGTACAGGATTTTTACAGATATTTGGAAGATATAATTTTAAGAGAAGGAAGTATTGATATACCTAAATCTAGCGGAATGTTTATAGCTAAGAATCCTAAGAAAGTGTTATAAAAGGAATGATTGCTATATTTGAACGCATATGAGTAGAGTTACATTTGAGTTATGCTTCAAATTTCATATTTAATTAGTAGAACTTACTCAGCGAACGCATATGAGTTGAGTTATAATTAAAGCAAATAGGGCGTGTAATAAATTATGTTGAATTTATTACACACCTTATTATTTTATTCTTTTAATACATTAATAATTTTTCTAGATAATTTATAAGATTCACCCGCTCCAAAAACTATAATTATATCTCCACTTTTAGCTTCATTAAGGAGTTTACTACATATTTTATCAGAGCTTTTTATATACTCAGCTTTATTTATATCTATTTCACTACATAGCATATCTAAATTAACTGGCTCTATGTTTTTATTTGCTTCTCGTCCTAAGAAGGGATTTGTAATAATAACTCTATCTGCCTTTTTTAATGCTATAGCAAACTCATTAAAAAACAGCTTTGTTCTTGAAAGTTGATGTGGTTCAAAGACAGCGAAAACCTTTTTTCCTGGATAACTAAGTTTAATTGAATCTAAGGTAGTTGCTACTGCTGTAGGATGATGAGCAAAGTCATCAAAAATCTTAATATCATCAATATCTGCTACTAATTCTAGTCTTCTTCCTATTCCTTTGAAATTTTTAAATGAATTCTTTATTGCATCTATATCAACACCTAACTCTAGGGCAGTAATTAACACCCCTAAAGAGTTTTCAACGTTATGCTTACCGATAAGTCCAAGGTTAAAATTATATTCTTTATCTCCATTTACTACTTTAAAGGAGGAATATTCAGGGGTGTTTGAAGTCAATTCTGCTTTATACTCCATGTAGAAAGGGAATTCGAGCTTATTATCTATATAATATCCAATAACTTTTACTCCTTCTTCATTTAGCCAATGTCTTAACTCACATAATATTTCTCTAATAGCTGTACTATCTTCATTAACAACTAAAATTTTTGGACCTTTAAGCCTTTCTATAAAGTTTTTAAAAGAATCCTTAACATGATTTATATCCTTGAAAAACTCTGGATGATCCATTTCCACATTGTTTATTACAGCTATTGAAGGACTATAATTTAAAAAATTATTATTGAATTCATCAGCTTCACATACAAAGTAATCTGACTTTCCTAACCTGTATCCACCACCCCAATTCTTAAAGGTTGTTCCGGCTTCAACAATTGGATCTAGACCACCATTTTCCAAAACAAGTCCCATTAAAATTGTAGTTGTAGATTTACCATGGGTACCTGCAATGGAAACAACAAACTTTTCATTTTGCACATATTTAGCTGAAAACTCCTGCCATGTCATTAAAATTCCTCTTCTTTTAGCTTCAAGTATTTCTGGATGATCCGGTGAAATATCTAAAATGGCAGGTGATATAGCTAAGATATCAATATCCTGTATATGGCTTGAATCGTGACCTTTTAAAATATCTATATTATTTTGTAAAAGAGCATCTTTATAATATCCTGATATATTCAAGTCACATCCTGAAACATCAAACCCCATGTTCTTTGCAATAATTGCTATAGGTGCAGCACCACTTCCGCATATACCCATGAAATGCACTTTTATTTTATTTTCCAATATAATTCACTCCTATCATAATGTAATTTAGATTAAGAATATGTTTTAGAAAAGCCTTTGTTCTGATATTTATTCAAAATAAAGTTGATTCACATTAAATTACAATTTCAAATTAATTATAACATGAATTTACTATTGTTTTCCAATGGGTGAAAAAGAAATGATTATAGACTTGTCACATGAAGCTCAAGAAACCATTCAATTCAATTTTAAAGTAATGTATAATAAGAATTAAGTAAAAATTTGATAATATGTGAAAAATTAAGTTGTATTTAAAATATAAATAAGAAGTTAAATTTAATGAATTTTTTCATCTTTGGCAAAGAACTAACAGAATATAAGGTAATTAATAAATTAATATAATCAAATTAGTATGGACAAAACAAAGCACAGTAAGACGGGAATAAAATCCTTTGTTACTATATACTTTAATGGAGGTTAGAATTTTGGAAATAATTAAGGATATTAATAATGCAATTGAATATATTGAAGATAATTTAGGTTCAAATATAAGTATTGATGAAATAGCGAAGGTTGCATTTACATCACGTTACCATTTTTAAAGAATGTTTCATGCATTAACTGGGGTTACTTTAACAGAATATATTAGAAATCGTAGGCTAACACTTGCTGGTGAAGAGTTATCTTCTAAAAATGTAAAGATTATTGATGTAGCTGCTAAATATGGTTATGAAAGTCCAGATACGTTTACTAAAGCTTTTCAAAGACTTCATGGTTCAACACCTTCTATGATAAAAAAGGGCAATACAAGACTTAAATCATTTACAAAACTCTCATTTCAAATATCAATTAAAGGGGAATGCGAAATTAATTATAGAATAGTTAAACAAGATGAATTTAAATTTTTGGAGTGGATTTTTTAACTACATTAATAGATAATGCATTGTATAAAGAGATACCAGAATTTTGTGATAAAATTTGGGAGGATGGAACCCATCTTAAGATTAATGAATTTTTAGGATATTCTAAAATGAATATACTTTATGGAATTCATTATGATTTTAAAGAAGATGGAAGTAGAAAATATATGATGGGGTGGAAAGTTCCTGATAAAGATATACCTAATGAATATAAAATAGTAAACATACCTTCATGTACATGGGCTGTTTTCGATGGCAGGGGAGATAACTTGAATACCCTTGCCATAGCAGATTTATGGAGGCTAATATATTCAGAATGGTTTCCATCATCAGGATTTGAACAAATAGAAGGACCATGTATAGAAAAGTATTTTTGGGATGATGATCAATATATTAATTATAGTTGTGAGTTATGGATTCCAGTAAAAAGAAAATAAAATGGGGGATAAAATGAGTATTGAAATAAAAAATCCAAAGGAAGATCAGTACGGTAATAGTAAAGAAAATATTTTTTTAGCCTTTAGTGATGATGGAAGCTATTTGGGAAGTGCCTATACATATCCTAATATAAATTATCATCAGGCCCATGAAACACCATACCTTATCTTTATAGATATTTATATAGAATCTAATATAGACAAGCTTTTAAAAGATGAAGTTAAACAAAAATTATTTGATAAGGTATTCCTAAGGGCTAAAGAGCTTCAGAGGGAAAGACCAGACTTAAAAGCAAGAATATATTCTGGATTTGGATATAACAATGAGAAGCTTGATTTCTATATTAAAAATGGTTTTGATGAAAACTACAGTATAATTATGGAAGCAGATATTGAAGAGAATCCTAAATATACATTCACTGAAGTGGAAGTAACTGAGATAAATTTAAGTTCTCAGAAGGAGCTTATGGAGTATAGTGCAATATATAATGAAATCTTTATATCACCCTTAGATGTAGATGCACTTTTAGAACAAAGTAAGGAAAAGCATTTTAAAAATCTATATTTTTTAGTTGATGGAAATATACAAGGTGGTTGCACAATCTTTGAAAAGGATGGTTACGGCTATATTGAAACTTTATATGTTTTATCAGAAGCACGTGGCAAAGGAATATCAAAAATTATAATTAAGTATATATTTAATTATTTCTTGTCAAAAAATTTAAATAAAACAAAGCTAGAAGTATGGGAACTTAATAAACGTGCTATAAATTTATATAAATCTTTTGGATATAATGAGGTTGAAAAGAACTTCATGTTTCCAGGTATAACTATTTAATTATGTAGAATAAATATAGGGAGGTTAAATGGAAAACACAAATTATAATAGTTAGGGTGAAGTGTATCTGTTGAGAAACAAAATAAATAAAAAGAAAAATTAGTATAGTGAGAAGAAATGATAAAGAGTGAGAAACTTCATATAAATGGAGTTTTTCACTTTTTACTATTTTTAAGCTAGAAAGTTTTAATATACTATCTCTACACTTTAATTATACCATATATAACAAAGTAATTATAGACTGGTAATTTAAGGTACATGTGATAAAATAGCAATGTTAATTCTAAAATGCTAAAGCTTATTACAAGGAGGAGATATTTTGTTAATAAATAAATCTGAATGGCTAGTAGAAATGGAATGGTTAGAAAAGGTGCTTAGGGAAGTAAAAAAGCAATTAAAAGAAAAGCAAAACTCCAAAGATAATTTTAAAAAGGAAGCTATTGAAACCCAAAGAGAATTATGGGAAAATCTTGGGGCTGTTTCAGTAGAAAATGGTATGCAGCATATAGGAGATTTTATGCAGTTTATTAATACCATGAAAATTCAAAAGAGGAACCATGAGTTTGAAAGAAAGCTAGTTGATAAATATGAGAAGATGATTTCATCTCCTTATTTTGCAAGAATGGATTTTGAGGAAGAGGGAGAAGAAAAAGCTGAAAAGTATTATGTTGGAATTTCTAATTTAATTGATGAAGACTTTAATTTCTTTATATATGATTGGAGGGCACCAGTTTCTAGTATGTTTTATGATTATGAAATTGGAAGTGCTAATTATAAATGTCCTGATGGGATTATAAATGGCAAAATATCAATGAAAAGGCAATATAAAATTAGTGATGGCAAGATTGATTATATGTTTGACAGTAATATAAAAATAGATGATGAAGTATTACAAGATATATTAAGTAAAAGTAGCGATAATAAAATGAAGGCTATAGTGACTACAATTCAAAGAGAGCAAAACAAGGCAATTCGTAATGAAAAATATAAAAATTTAATTGTTCAGGGGCCTGCAGGGAGTGGAAAAACTTCTGTTGCTCTTCATAGGATTGCATATTTATTATATAAGCATCGAGATACCATAACATCTAAAAACATAGTTATATTTTCCCCAAATAATATTTTTAATGATTATATTTCCAATGTTTTACCCCAGCTTGGGGAAGAGAATATGCTTCAAACTACATTTAAAGAATATATGCATAAAGTTCTAGAGGAGGTAGGAGATAAAGAAGATTATTGTGCAATGATGGAGACAATTTTTGGTGATAAGAGTGAGCAGTCTTATGATATTAGGGTTAAAAGCTTGAAGTTTAAGTCATCTGCTGAGTTTGTTAATTTATTAAAGATATATATAAAGCACTTAGAAAAAATAGGTAGAGATTTTAAAGATATTACTTTAAGAGGGAAAACTATAATTTCAGCAGTGGAAATACAGGAATTATTTTATAAGGACTATAAGAGGCTTCCTCTTAAGAGAAGGTTAGAAAAGCTAAAGCAAAGAATTCTATATGTTATAGAACCTTATGAAAAAACATTGGTTGATAAAGCAGTAAAAGAAATGGAAGAATCCGGTGAACACTTAGATAAAGATGAAATAGTTAAAAGAAGTAAATCTTTAGTAAATAGAGACATTAATTCTATAGTTAATGAGGTGAAAGAAAAAACTAAATTTGATTTGATGGATTGCTATAAAGCCTTTTATGAAGATTTAGAACACTTCTTAAAGATGGTAAATATTAAATATGATAATGAAAGTATTAGAGAAATTAAAAGATATACATTAGAGAATTTAGGGGTTAAAAAGATAAATTATGAAGATCAAATAGCTTTATTATTTATAAAAGGAGCTGTAGGTGATATTCTAAAAACAGAAGAAGTGAAGTATGTAATTATTGATGAGGCTCAAGATTACTCACCATTACAGTATGAAATCTTTAATCAGTTATTTAACAAAGCCAATAAAACAATCCTTGGCGATATATCTCAATCCATTAATCCTTATATGAATGTTAGAAGTTATAACAATGTTGTAAATATACTTAAACCTGAGGATACTTCTATAATAAATTTAACTAAAAGTTATAGATCAACAATGGAAATAACTAAATTTTCTCGAAAAATATTAAGTGATGAAATTCAAGATGAATACGTGGAAAGAAGTGGGGAGTGGCCTAAATTAACTGGTCTTTTAGATGAAGAAGATATAAATGAAAGAATAGTTGAAGAGGTAAAAGTTCATAAGGGTGATGGGCATAATTCCATAGGAATAATAACAAAAAATGTTGATGAGGCACAGAGGGTTTACAATCATTTGAAGGATAGGATTAATATTAAAATGATTATAAGTGAGGATGATGAGTATGTTAATGATATTTTAGTTATTCCTGCATATCTTGCTAAGGGTTTGGAATTTGATGTGGTTATGATATATAATGCCAGTGATTTAAAGTATAAAGATGAAGAGGATAGATTGCTACTTTATACAGCTTGTACAAGAGCCCTACATGTTTTAGATATATTTTATTTAAGGAATGTATCATCATTATTAAAGTGAAAAGAAATAAGGTAGACTGAAAAAGTCTATCTTTTTTTATATGAAAATGTAATCAAAACTTGAATCTGAAAATTAATTACAAAATATGTTATAATAAAAGGGAAAGATAACTATAAGGCATTAGATAAATAGGAATTTAAGGGTAGTGGTTTTTCATAAACATATAGTAGAGCAAATACAAATTGAATTAATTAAATATTTTATGGGAGACGAGTATTATGGCTGGAGATAATTTTAATGTTAATTTAAGCTTAAGTGAAGTAGCTGAATTATTAGATAAAGGAATAGTAAATGAAAGTATTACAGGTGAAAGGATAGATTATCATGTTGTAAATATTGATGATATTCATGCTATGATTGTAATAGTCTATGAAAAACATTTCTATAGGGCAGGGAACAGGCTTACATTAACAGTATGCATAAATAATGTTCATGATGTTACACATGTTCACTGCATAGGTGCCGGTGGTGGTGAAGGACTATTTAGATTTGACTGGGGAGCAAGTGATAAATTTACTAATTCTCCAAGAGAAATATTAAAAAATTATATAATATAAACAGTAATTGGGAGGTGTATTTGTGTATAATTACTATGAACAAAGTTTAAATTCTACAAAATTGTTTAAGGTTTATGATTCAAAATATCCAAGAATTAAGCGTTATTTAGGTGAAGAAATCAAATTTGTGGGTGAAAATTTACAGGGTAATGAGAAGGTGTTGGAGGTTGGAACAGGCTATGGACGTATAATTAAGGAACTGGCACCTTTTGCATCAAAGCTTGTAGGTATTGATATTTCAAAGGACTCTGTAGAACTTGGTAGGAATTATATAAAAGAAAGCCCTAAATGTAGTATTGAAGTTATGGATGCCCACGACCTTAAATTTGGTGAAGAATTTGATGTGGTATTATGTTTACAAAATGGTTTATCAGCTATGAAAGGATACCCTATGGATTTAATTAGACAATGTATGAAAGTGCTTATTCCTGGAGGAAAGGCTTATTTTAGCACATACAGCCCTAAATTTTGGAATCATCGTATAGCCTGGTTCTATGAACAGGCGGATAAGGGGCTACTTGGAGAAATTGATTTGGAAAAAACTCATGATGGTATGATTGTGTGTAAGGACGGATTTGTTGCTAATACATTTTCTGAAGATGAACTTAAAAAGTTTGGTGAGGAATTCGGTAGTGATTATAGCATTGAAGAAGTAGATGAGTCTAGTCTATTTCTTATTATTAAAAAGTCCATAGATTAATTTTAGTCTATCCTTAATTTTCATAAAAAAATATCATATTGAGATTTAGGTAGGGAGCATTTTACATTCATCCATGAAACCCTTCATAATACATTTCTATGTTATGAAGGGTTATTTTATCTACTTTCCCTCTACAAACCATTTGTAATTTGATTCGTAAAATACGTACTTTTCACGGCCTTGAATTTTGCAAGTGTATCTAATTCCGGCTCCTCCAGCTTTTAAGCTAGCAGCTGGTCTTATGTCTATTATTTTGTCTACTTCATAGTGGCGGCCATCTTCCCAAATTATTTCTCTGGGTTTTAATACACCTTCCTTTGTAAACTCTGCTAAAACATCCACATAAATCTTTGACATAATTACCTCCTAAAAATAACAATGAGGATGTATTGTATGATCCTCACAAGGATTAATCCTTGATAAATTCCTATCTGTATACATAATAGCTCTATGAATACTCTTATATCCAAAACGTCTTCTAATTTGGTCTAAAGCCTCATCTATTTTTTCCAGTTTAAGTCTTTTTTCATTGTCCATAAATAAATCTGTCTGTACTGGCATTGTATCAATTACAAGGTCAGCACCTCTTACACCAATACTTCTTACGGGATTTTTAAAGCTATAATTTTCTTTAAATAGCTTAAAGGCTGCCTGGGCAACTTCCTTGGTTATATTGGTAGGAGTTAGAAGTTTCCTTTGCCTTGAAAAACTGCAAAGCTTGGTATCTCTAACTGATATTTCAACTACGGTACATTTTAATCCATTTTCTCTAAGTCGTTTTGTAAAACTTTCAGCTAAAACTATTATAATAAGCCATACATCTTCATCACAAACTAAATCCCTAGGCGTAGTAGTGCTATTACCTATAGATTTTATGGGAGCACTATAACTTTCAACTAGTACTTCTGAAGTGTCATAACCGTTGGCGAAAGAATGTAGAATAAGTCCCATTTTCCCTAGATGCCTTTTAAGAAAATCAGGATGGGTTTTGGCTATATCTCCAATAGTATTTATGTTTATGCTTTTAAGTTTTGCATTGGTGCTTCTACCAACATATAAAAGGTCTGAAGCTGGCAAAGACCAAGCTATGTTCTTATAATTTTCCTTTGAAATTGCAGTTATAGCATCAGGCTTTTTATAATCAGAGCCTAGCTTTGCAAATATCTTATTCCATGAAACTCCTATACTAACTGTTATACCTAATTCTTCCTTCATTCTATTGCTAATTTGCTTTGCTATTTCAAAGCCATTGCCAAAAAGCCCACAGCTCCCTGTTACATCTAGCCAGCTTTCGTCTATTCCAAAAGCCTGCTGCATATCTGTGTAATGCCCATATATTTCATGGGCCATTCTAGAAAATCTTAGATAAAGATCCATCCTTGGTGGCAAAAATATAATTCCAGGACATAGCTGTTTTGCCTGCCACAAAGGCATTCCTGTTTTCACCCCAAATTTTTTAGCTATTTCATCCTTAGCAAGGACAATTCCATGACGAGCTTCAGGGTCTCCACCAACTGCCACTGGTTTTCCTTTTAGCTCGGGATGATGCAAAAGTTCAATACTTGCATAACAAGAATTAATATCTGAATGTAAAATTACTCGTTCCAAATAAAACCATCTCCATATATGATATATTAATATTATATATCATTATATGATAAGTAAATAGTTTTATATATCATATAATGATATTTTTCTATTGTAATTATCATTCCACTAATATACAATTAACATAAGGAGGTGTCTACTATGAAAAAGACCCTAGGAGAAAAAATAACAGCTGCAAGGGAAGCTATAGGTTTATCCCAATATGAAGTAGCTGAGTTTATAAAAAACAAAGGTATAGATGTGACGAATCAAAAGGTTAGTAAGTGGGAAACTAATTATACTACTCCCAATGCTTATCAGTTTTTAGCTCTTTGTGAAGCACTAAAGGTTAGTGATGTACTGGGAACCTTTGGGGATTGCAGTGTAGACTCACCTTTATCTAATCTAAATCAAGAGGGGAAAAATAAGGTAGAAGAATACATAACGCTCCTTATTGCCAGCGGTATGTATAGTAATGAGGTTAAAGAAGAAAAAGTAATATATATGAGAAAGCTTCCTCTTTATGATTTACCGGTATCTGCAGGAACTGGTAGATATCTAGATGACAACTCCTGTGAAATCATTGAAGTAGGTAGTGATGTTCCTATGGAAGCAGACTTTGGAGTTAGAATTTCAGGAGATAGTATGGAGCCTCGTTTTGTGAATGGCCAAATAGTTTGGATTCATAAACAGGACATTTTGGAGGATGGAGAAATTGGAGTATTTGCCTTTGAAAATAACTCCTACTGTAAAAAGATTTCTATTTGTGGAGATGGAATTAAGCTTATTTCCCTTAATGAAAAATATGCGCCTATAAGTGTTCCAAGAAATGTAGAGTTTCATTGCTTTGGGAAGGTTGTAGAGTAATAAATTTTTTATAGATACTCAAATCAATTAAGGGAATTCTTTTTAAGAGTTCCCTTAATTGATTTGAGTAGGAAACTATTTAACTATAAAAATATGAACCTATTTAACTATAGAAATATATAACTATTAAAATAGTTGTTGTGGTCATGCGGGTTTTAGGGAATTTCCAATTTTGAAGTTAGGATTAAGTATGTAAAAATATGAAAAATAAATAGCAATAGAATTATACTAAACTTTAATATTTACTTTGTAAATGTTGGAGAAGAATGAGTTTGAAAAAAATATAAGTTAACGCATCATGCCTATTTTTTAGTGATTTTCTTTGTTGCTTTCCATTGCAACCATCTGGTATCTAAAACAGTTGCCTTATCTCTTGTCATTATTTCATTGCATGGAAATTTATCGCAAGTTCCACAAAATTCTATTTTATGTATATCCACACAATCAAAAGTATAACAATCTCCTTTTTTATGTGCTGTACGGCAACCAGTACAATCTCCTTGAATATAATCTGGACAACTACCACAATAAAAGCCACATTTCCCTATCAGACTCATAACCTGTTTATTATCCATCGAAACTTATCCCCCTGTATGTTTTATACACAATAGTATTTAACTATAATCTAATAAATTATAGACTATTTACATACAAATTATAGCATTAATTGTAAAAAATCAATATAATTTCATAATTATGCTGATTTTTTATGTAGCCATAGGTTAAATAAGGGAAAATTTATTTAATATGATATGAATTACTGAGGTAGTTAATATATATGGTATAATATGGGAATGAGGTGATGTTGTTTATAGCGGGGATTAATAATGAAAAATATATATTATAATTAACAACAGTATTATAAAGCATCACAACAGTAATATATTGTGAGAATAAAAGGACGTGTATATTTATGAATTGGGAAACAGCATTGATACATGGATTGATTTGTTTTCTGCACTTGGCAACGTAAGTTCATTGTATTACCTGGTAGTGAGGGAAATAAAGTATACAACAATTATATTTATAAGTTTAAGATATTAGAGAAAGACTATAATAAAATTAAGTATACATTATCTCTTTGTAAGTATTGACACAAAGATAACTAGTTACGTATAATTATATATGTAACTAGTTACCTTTATGTTGCAATAAATAAATATTGGTTAATATAATTTTTATGGAGTGTGATGAATAGTGGATAAAAAAGAGGATAAGAAAATGGAGGCTTATATATATGGAGGTATATTTGCTTTATCTAATAAATTACAACTACTAGGAGATAAATTCGATTCTAATATATCTACAAAGCAATGGTTTTTGATTGCTATTATAGCTAGCTTTAAATATGAAGCTCCAACAATTTCAATGACTGCGGAAAGAATGGGGACTTCAAGACAGAATGTTAAAAAGATGGCTAGTATATTAGAAAGAAGAGGCTTCTTAGTAATAGTTAAGGATAAAGAGGATGGTAGAATACAAAGATTAGAATTAACAAAGTACTGTACAGACTATTTTGAACAAAGAATGGAAAGTGAAGAAAGGTATATTGAAAATTTGTTTGCAGATTTTGATGAAGAAATGTTATTAGGTGTATTTAAAGGAGTAAAGCAATTAGAGAAAAATATTATGGTATTGGAGAAACAAAATGAAGAGGAGAGTTAAGAGAAAAATGGGGTTAATTTTAGGCGCAATTTTATTATTAGTATCTATATTAGTTATTTATTTCAATGTACCTTATTCAAGATTAAAAACAAACTTTAAGGATTATTTAGTTGAAAGTGAAGAAAATATTAATGAAAATAAAAAAGCTGCTAAATATACATTGGAGGATTTACCACAATCCATGCAGAATTTTTATAGCTATACTAAGCTAGTTAATAAGGTTAGTAGTAACCATGTGAGTTTTAATTTTAAGGATGCTGATTTTGTAAATATAGAGATGAATAAAACATTGAAAATAGATTATTCAGAGCATATTTTTGGAGATGTTCCAACTAGATTTGCTTTTATAGATTCATCACTTTATGGCATACCATTTCAAGGCTTGGACTCATTTATTAATGGTGAAGGTGGGATGAAGGGAGTAGTAGCAAAAAATATTACTCTATTCAATCAACGTGGGAAAGAAATGAATAAAGCAGCCTTAGTGACCTGGCTTGCTGAAATTATATTTATGCCGTCACAGTTATTAAGTGGAGATGTAGACATAAAAGAAATAGATAAAAATACAGTGGGTGTATCAATAACATATGATAACATAAAGGCAAGTGGAATTTATAAATTCTTAGACAGTGGAGAGCTTGTTGAATTTATAACTGATGATAGAGCACTTACCTATAATGATGGAAGATTAGAACATAGAAAATGGTCTGCGCTATATGAAGATTATAAGAATAATGGTGATTTACTATTACCTAATAGATTAAAATCTAAGTGGCATTTTGATAATGAAGATATAATATATTTTGATGGTACTGATATAGAATATACATTCTATTAGTAGATTGGTAGTTACAGTAGATATGGTTTGAATCTATAGGTGGAAACTCTTTTCCTAAAATTATTATATGAAAATATAATATTATAAGTTTTACATTAGAGGTTCAAATATAGGGGAGAGTAGACAGACTTGTGAAACAGAGGTTGTGACAAAAGTATGAAAATACTTTGTCACAGCCTCTTTTCTCATGAGCTTTCTTTGCTTAAACTTGAAAAACAAGAAAACTAAAGAGTCTGTAAATTCTTTTATAAAGCGTTGACCCTAACACCACGTCATAGTGTAATATAAAAATATAGCTCGAATATATTAACCAAAACTCATAGCCGGCTGAGTATTAGATAATATTGATAGCTGTAAAATCAAACTTTGAGGTGTAGCAATGAGAACAGTAAAACAAGTTTCGGATTTGACAGGAATAAGTGTGCGCGCACTACATTACTATGATGAAATAGGATTATTAAAGCCAAGTGAGATTACAGAGGCAGGATATAGACTTTATGATGATGAAGCCCTTAAAACTCTACAGCAAATTTTATTTTTCAAAGAGCTTGATATACCTTTAAAAGATGTTAAAGAGATAATGTCGAGTCCATACTTTGATAAAATGCAAGCACTAAAAAATCAAAAAAAGCTGCTTATGTTAAAACGCAAGAGATTGAATGGCTTAATAGAGCTTATAAATAAAACCTTAAAAGGAGAAAGCACAATGAATTTTAAAGAATTTGATATGAGTGAATATTTTAATGTATTGGAAGAATTTAAAACAGAACACGAGGATAAGGTAATTGAAATTTATGGTAGTGTAGATAAATATAATGACCATATTGAAAAATGTAAATCCAAGGAAGATGAAATTGCTAAAATGGCTATAAAGAAATATGGAAGTATTGAGAAATATGCTATGGCTTTAAAGAAAAATCTTAACAATAGTGCTACGTTTACTTTAGCAGAACAATATGATGAGTTTAAAAGAGATTGCTTGGAAGATAAGCACCCTAAATTAAAAGAACTATTTAAAAAGCTTACATCTGACTTAAGTAAAGATACTTCTTCAAAGGAGATTCAAGAAATTGCTGAAGAAATAACAGATATAGCTAAAAAAGATTATGAAATTTTCAAAATGGATAATGGGAATGATCATTGGTACTATATGGTGCAAATTTATTTGGTATATCCTAAGTGGATAGAAGAAGTGGATAAGAAATATAGAAATGGTGCATCTAAATTTATCGGAGAAGCTCTAAAAAATTATTTGGGAGATAGGCAGCCTAAATTAGAAAAGCTATATAAAAAGCTTACATCGGACTTAGGTAAAGATCCTTATTCAAAAGAGGTTCAACAAATTGTTGAAGAAATATCAGATGCAACTAAAAAAAGTCAAGGATTTTACAAAGTAGATGAGGGAGAGAATCATTGGAGTTATACAGCAGAGCTTTATTTATCAAATTCCACATGGATAAAAGCCATTGATAAACAATATGGAAGTGGAGCATCTAAATTTATGGGGGAAGCTTTAAAGTTTTATGCTGAAAATAGTAAGTAATGAATTAAAAACTATGAAGGATTTGCCATATAGAAAGAAGGTTACAAGTATTAACGTATATTGGCGCTAGGATATATGTTATAATTAGGTAAAATAAAATTTTTGTAATATATACAAGGAGATGGAATTATGAAATTTAGAATTGTTTCATTACCACCGTTTAAAGCTGCTTCATCAGGGGTTGATAAAAATTTTGATTTTTCTGCAGAAGGAATATTGGGAAAGTTTGATGCATATTTTTCTGATATTAAGCCATTACCACGAGATGACTTTATGCCACGAGATTTTTTATTTTTTGATCCTGTCGAACAAGGTATGGTTTGGTGGTGGGCGCTAAATGATGACATGGATAGCGGTAGTAACGATGTAGTTGACTTTGATGGCGGGTATTATCTTACTTACACATATAGAGACGGTGATGAAGAAATGAGTAGTAAATTGTATAATGAGGCTATAGAATACATTAATAAATCAGAATTGTTTGAATTGGATGAACGCAATAATCATTATAGTATGGGACATATTATTACTCCTAAGGATATTATCAAGGCACAGGGATGGGCACAGATGGAAACATTTATACCAATTAAGCTAAGAATGAAATATGATAGATAAACAAAGCACGAAGTTGTTAATGATAAAGAAACTTATGATGTGATAACCTTTGGACCACTTTGTGTGGAAACTGATTTACAGAACACAGGTATTGGTGGTTTATTATTAGAAACAACAATGCAGCTTGCTAGAGAAGCAGGGTATAGGACAATTATATTTATTTTCCCAATCAGAAGATTATAATTTTATTAAAGTTTAATTTAGGTTAAGAGAGAGTAGGTAAATTTGTGTAAATACAAATTTACCTACTCTCTTTTTGTTGAAGTTAGCTGTTTTTCCATAGCTATATAAATTTTAAGAATGGACCTTACCTTCTACCAGTGAAGAAGTCGTTATAGGTTGATGCGATTTTTTCCCAGGTTATTCTATCCACAACTCCAGTTCTCCTTAGGTAAAATACCTTTTGAAGACTCTTAACATTTCTTTCCGTTGCTAAGTCAAATATATTATCTATAGGTAGAATTCTTATGTTATATCCGTTTTTAGCTAAAACATTCATATACTCTTTAAGAACAGCAACATACCCATTGTTATCTCCAAGTTTTAGTTCAAATGGGAATGGGAAAAGAATATATGAGGTATTTATATCCCTACCAGAGTCTAATGCCAAATATACAAATACAATATTCCTCCAAGTATTAATATCCACCTCGCCATTTTGAACTAATCCAAAGGTTCTTTGAAATCTTAACACAGCATTTTGTGTTCTTCCATCAAAATCTCTATCAACATTAACTTCTGGTATCTCTTTATATAATGTAGATATCTTTCTAAGCATTGTTTTAAGTCTTCTTACATCTTTATTGCTAAAATTTTTCCTTAAAACATACCCTGGATATCTAGTTAAGTCCTCTACTGAGTAAATGTCTTCTAAATCTACATAGGCACAGTATATAGTATTCCAAAGCCTTCTATCAACTGATTTTAAAATAGGCAAATTAAATGCCTTTTGAAATTCCATTAAGGTTTCCAGAGTTTCATAATCAAAAATACCAGTTATAGCATTTTTCTTTAATCCATAAGCCTCTGCTAGGGTACTTAAATATACTTGTAGCTCCCTTACTTTTCCTCCTTTAGAACCATATTTTAATCCTCCTAATGGATAATCTCCATCAAAACTTCCATCTAATTCTTCAATAATCATATTTTCTTCTGCTTCTTGATCTAATTCAGCTAATCTTTTTACAGCAGTATAAATTGCTGATAATTTATACCAGGTTGCTCTTCCCACTATTCCATCTTGAACTAAATTAAATATTCTTTGAAATACTTTAACGGATGCTTCAGTGTTAGGTCCAAAGATTCCATCTACAGGAATTAACTTAGGAATAGCAGGATAATTTTGTGATATTCTATTTAACTGTTGTTGTATTATAGTTACATTGGAGTTTCTATCGTTTCTCCTTATTGCTGATCCAGGATATGACTCAACTAACCCAGCAATTATTGGAGTTCTTTTTAGTATTTTATCATTACCATAATAATACTGTAATATTTCAAAAGCATTTCTACCACCATTTGCTAAGTCTACAGTTCCCCACTGAGATAACCCATTACATTTAGCTGTTGTACCATTGCAATATTGTGTAAAATATGGTGCATTACTATTAACTATAGAAAAATATTCATTAAAAATAGAATCTACAATTTCGCTTACATTCTCAAATACATTTCCTCCATATACAAAATATTGATCATAGGCTGTAGAATTTGTTATTTGAAATGAATAACCTCTACTTACATACCATTCTGTATAAACTCTGTTAAGGGCAAAGGTTATTTGGGCATAAATGTTGGCTCTTAGGGATTCTTCAGGCCATGTTGGGTAAACTTCATGGGAAGCAACATTTTTAATATAATCTACAAACCTGACAGTGACATTTTGCGCCCATGCACTAGGAGCTCCAAGGTGTACTGTAATATACTCTGGTATATATACTTCTCTTAATACAAAAGGTTGAGATAACACTCCAGTTTTCTGATCTCTTTGAACATCCAATAATAATTGATGAGGAGGTATAACAATCCTATTTTCCGTTGTGTTGTAAAATGCAGCTGCACCAACTTTAACTATCTCAGTTAATGATACATTTTGAATAGAAGTAGTTTCATCAAAAATACTAACACCTTCTATTAGTACATTATTATATCCTTCTGCCGTTACTAACACATCATATCTAGCATAAGGAATATATGTTTTATTCATTGGTTCTAATGACAAATTTTTATCGGGAGCATCTAACTCAATAATCTCACTTCTGCCACTTTCATCTACACCACTGTCTGTCTCAAAAATAACCTCTTTTGTTTTTTGATCTCTAATTTTTATCTTTGCACTTGTGATAGGTAAGGCTTCTTGTTCTTTTGAAAGTTGAACTATTATATATCCTTTTCCCATTTTACACCACTAAATATTACTCTAATATATTATATTGATGGATATTTGTTTTGATACTGTCACATTGCGGTATAAAAAATAATTATATTGTAATCAGCTATTAATGCTAAACTGTCCTAAAGGATAAGACTGCCTAAATTGATATTTGTTCATTGAGGGATAAAGATTAGGGTGATACAAGAAAGGTATTATTAAGTCTTATACATTTAAAAATAAGAGTATTAATACATAAAGGAGAAAATTATGATAGAAATTTTTAGGTTAAAGCTACTACTCTTATAATAGGTGGTAGCTTTATGTAAAAAATGATATAGAAATATTTTCTACTATTGTAATATAATTTTATTAACTCTAAAATTATATTAAATAGAACTAAAAAATAAAGAATGTAAGTAAGGAGTATAGTAATGAACAGTTTACTAGCAACAAAAATAAATGATTTTATGGAATTATACTGCAATACATGGGCATTTAGTGGTTCCATATTAGTAGCTGAAAAGGGTGAGACTATCATTAAAAAAGGCTATGGAAAGGCTTCTATAGAACATAGTATTCCCAATACATCACAAACAAAGTTTAGAATTTGTTCTATAACAAAACAATTTACCGCTATAGCAGTGATGATGTTACAAGAAAAAGGCTTATTAGATGTTAATGAAAGCATTACTAATTATTTTCCTGAATTTCATCAATTTGATAAAAGAATAACTATACATCATCTTTTAACTCATACTTCCGGTCTTCAATATTTATTTGGACCAAACTTTCCAATAATGTATAGTAAATCAAAGCATACACATGAAGATATGTTTAATATATTTAAAGATAAACCTCTTTTGTGTGAGCCAGGGGAAAGGTGAATTACTCTAATTACGGATACTATTTGCTTGCATGTATTATTGAAAATGTTTCAAGTGTGACCTATGATGAGTTTTTAAGTAAGAACATTTTTCAGCCTTTAAATATGAAGAATACTGGTATTGAAAAAAATAAAGCAATTATACCAGGGCTAGCTAATGGGTATTATCTAAATGATAATGATTTAATCCATACTGATTATGTAAACATGGATGTAACATTTGGATCAGGGGAAATCTATTCTACAGTTGAGGACATGCTAATATGGGATCAAGCTTTATATAATGGAGGCCTTGTTTCAGAGGAAACACTGAATACTATATTTTCACCATATGCAAATTCCGGAGAAAGAGGAACTGAGGATAATGATTATGGATATGGATGGTTTATAGATGAAATGTACGGACGCAAGAGGATAAGTCACGACGGCGGTGGATTGGGGTTCACAACTGGATTTGACAGATACATCAATGAACAAGTAAGTATTATTGTATTAAGTAATTATGGATTTACAGCAGTTTGGCGTATTACAGATATTCTTGCTGCTATAATGTTTCAAGAGGAATATCAATTTCCAAGTAGACCACTCGAATATGCTTTAGATTCCAAAATATATGAAGAATATATAGGGATATATAAAGGGGACGGCGAGAAACTCACTGTTGGAAGGGCCAAAGAAAAAATGTTTTTTGTTCTAGATGATGAATATATTATACCCATGTATCCAATATCAGAAACTGAATTTCATCATACTTGGATTGATGAGAGTTATGCCTTTTATAAAAACAAGAATGGAGAAATGTACTTTTGGGGAGCTAAAAAACAATAATTGATACACTTCAAAGCTTAAAGAGAATTATTTCATATAAAAATATAAATTGCTTGTTTAGAATTCAAAAAAGCAGTCTGAAAAAGGCTGCTTTTTTAAATTTAAAATGTTTTCTATTTACCTGGAACAAGTATTTTAGCAATAGGGTAACTTCTATATCAATACAGATAAACTTCTTATTTTATATATTTTAATATAACATATGTATAAAAACATACCACTTATAGACAATAACTAACCACTTACTGTTGTTATATTTACAAGGGAAAAAATAGTTAATATAATAAAAATATGGGGAGTGAAAATATGAAAATACGAATTGAGGTAGATAATAAAATAAGCGAAAATGAAGTTATTATTAGATGTAGTGAACTTAATGAAGACATTAAAAATATTCAAATTATGTTTCACGATATGCTATCATGCAAGAAATGTATAACTTTTTATAGAGGTAATACCGAATATTATCTTTCTTTGGAAGAAATAATATTTTTTGAAACTGAAGGAAATAGGGTTTGTGCACATACTATAGACAATATATATAACGTGAAATACAAGCTTTACGAACTTGAAGAGTTTTTGCCAGGATATTTTATGCGAGTTTCAAAATCAACAATTCTAAATACAAATCATATTTACTCCATAACACATAGTCTATCATCATCAAGTAAGGTCGAATTTCAAAATACTCACAAACAGGTGTATGTTTCAAGATATTATTATAAACCACTAAAAAATAAATTATTAGAAAAGAGGAGATAAAATGGATAACAGTAGACTTTCGGGAGGACTTTCTCTTATACTATGTGGAATTGCTTTAATTATCTATAAACTTGGATATTTTTCAGATACAAATATTTTTACAATTTTATTTACAATTTTCTTAGTTGGTATCATTATAAAGAGTGTATTAAAAGCTAATTTCGCAGGCATTTTATTCCCAATAGCACTCATTTGTATTGATTATGATGAACAGCTTGGTATAACAGCTATCACTCCATGGACAGTATTAATAGCAGCATTACTTGGAAGTGTCGGTCTTTCTATGGTTTTTAATAAACATCCTAAGTGGTCTCGCAGAAAAAGTAATTGGGATTCTTCTAAATTTAATACTATTGATACGGAAGATGAAAGTCATATAAAGTTAAAGACCTCATTTGCTGGAAGTATTAAGTATATAAATACAGATAAATTTGAACAAGCAGATTTAAAGTGTAGCTTTGGAGCAATGAAAGTGTATTTTGATAATGCTGTTCTTTATGAAGGAAAAGGATATGTTAATATAGAAGCTTTTTTTTCTGGTGTAGAGTTATATATACCTAGAAATTGGACTGTTGAAAATATATCTACTACATCTTTTAGTGCAATAACTGAAAAAAATAGAAATGAAGGAACAGCAGATAATATTCTAACTATATGTGGATGTATAGATTTTTCAGGAGTAGAAATAATTTATATCTAAATAAATATAATACCTATGCACTCTATGCATAGGTATTATATTTTAAATAGTATGTCTTATAACTGTTAGGGAGAAGCGTGTACTATAGGTAAATCTGTTTTTTAGCTAGAATGAAAAATTGCTCTAGCTAAAAGTACTATAAAACTAGGTAATTAGGAACACAATATGTTTTGCTACCTTAAAAATTTTCTTGACAACATAATTGTATATGTATATAGTTTACATATAATACATTATAAGGGGTAGGGTTAATGGATTTATTGTTACAGGTACACTATAAAGAAAAAAATAATCCTGATGTGGAAACATCAAGGTTTATTAATATTTTACTAAATACTTTAACCAAGAAAGAATATACGAAATTGAGAATTTTATTTTATATATTAAGTTTAATTAGCATAATAGCATTGATATATTTTATGTGGATTATGAATAATATTATAATTTCTATGTATGTCGTATGTGTTCTAGGATTTATAGTAATTTTTCTCCCAAACCTACACTTAGCAGTACGATTAATGTACATGTTAATAATATGTTATACAGCGATTGTTGAATTAATTAGAAGAATAGGACTTAAAAAAACATAGAAAATAAATATAATTGAAAGTATGAAAAGTTGGGGGTAAATACTATGGAATATGAAATTATACATTTAGCAAAGGATAAATGGAAGGAAACTATAATCCCGATAGGTTATACTACAGATAAATATTATGATGTTGTAGTAAATGAAACGGATAAAGGCTTTACTATTGATATAGAAAAGAAAGACTTTAGCGAGCCAGTAACCCATACACCAGAAGAGTATGATTTTCCAGATAAGTTATATGAAGACCACTGGGAGAATGCTTATGCTTGGGGAGTGTTAGTTAAAGATAAATTAATTGCTGCAATTGAAACAGATCAAGAACTATGGTCTAATCGTCTCAGAATTACAGAACTTTGGGTAGCAGAAGAATATCAAAAGAATGGAATAGGACATGCATTAATTCAGGTTGTAAAGGAACAAGCAAGAAGAGAACGTCGTAGAGCTATTATACTAGAAACACAGTCTTGCAATGTTAATGCAGTGGATTTTTATCAGCATGAAGGATTTACTTTGATTGGTATGGATGCTTGCTGCTATAGAAATAATGACTTACAAAGAAAAGAAGTTAGATTAGAATTTGGATGGTTTCCAGAAGAAAAGAAAAAGTTAAATGGTGAAGAGGTAGAAATTAGAATGGAAACAGAGGATGATTGGTACAATGTGGAGCTGATGACACAACATGCTTTTTGGAACAAACATCATCTTGGCTGTGACGAACATTACCTAGTGCATAAATTACGTAAGAATAAAGACTATCTTCCAGAGCTCAGCAGAATAGCAGTAAAGGATGGTAAAGTAATAGGATGTATAATGTATTCAAAGGCAAAGATTGTTGATGGTGTAGATACCCATGAAATTATAACCTTTGGTCCTCTTTGTGTAGAGCCTAAATGGCAAGGAAGTGGAGTTGGTGAGCTGTTATTACGGGAAACAATGAAGCTAGCTACAAATAAAGGGTATAAAGGTATTGTAATTTTTGGAGAACCAGATTATTATCCTCGAATAGGATTTAAAACCTGTGATAATTTTAATATTACGACTGCTGATGGTAAAAACTTTGATGCATTTATGGGAATTGAATTAGCAGAAGATAGTATGAAAGATATAAAAGGTAAATTCTACGAATCGGAAGTTTTTGAAAATCTACCTAAGGTAGAAGTTGAAGAATATAATAAAAAATTCCCAAAGCTACAAAAATTAAGATTTCCAGGTCAATGGGATTGATTAAATATTAAAGGATAAGGCAAAATAATATTAATACAAAAGGTAGATTGGCAGAAATGAATAAAGGAGTTAAGTTAGTTCAATATGTTGAGAAGAATAATGGAATATAAAGCAAAAACCTCAGATATAACTGAGGTTTTTATAAGTTTTAAATTAAACTTCTAAAGGATCTGTGGAGCCTGTGAAAAAAACTCTGTAAATTACTTCAAATCAGAATGATTTGATATTATTTTATTGACTATACCATATGTTATAGCATCATCAGAACTTAACCAATAGTTTCTATCAGTGTCTTTTTCAACTCTTTCTAGTGGTTGACCAGTAGCTTCACTTATAATTTTATTAATTCTTTTACGAACTCTTAATATTTCTTCAGCTTCAATACCGATGTCTGTAGCTGGACCATTAAATCCTCCTAATGGTTGATGAATCATATATCTTGTATTAGGAAGAGAATATCTATTTTCTTTATCAGCTGCAAGATAAATTGTTATACCAGCACTTGCTACCCAACCTGTACCTATCATTATAACTTTTGGTGTAATGAACTTTATCATATCATGTATTGTATCTCCAGCTTCAACATGCCCTCCTTGACTATTTATAAATATTTTAATAGGGTCATTTCCCATTTCTTCAAGGATTAAAAGTTGAGTAACTACTTTTTCTGCTAAAGATTGATTAATCTCACCAGAAATAACTATAGTTCTTGATTTCAATAATTTTTCCATGACTATATTGGGTGTGTCTTTTGAAATTTCCTCTTTTTCGCTCTCTTTACTATAAAAAATCATATTATTTTCCTCCTATAATCTTAAATATATTTAAGTTATGAATATATAGCTGTATATTTCTATAACCTAGTAGTTGGATTTAAATTGATTAATACGAAAAAATTGCCACTATATTATGAATCCGTTTTTATAATTTACTATATTTACTATATTTGTTTTAGTAATAACTATACTAACACTAATTTAATTTTTTTACAATATAGTTAAAATAATTGGTAAATTATAGAAAATAAATATATATTATAGAAACTAAATATATATTATAAAAGTAATAGGAAAGATATGATTTAACAGTATTAAAATTACCTTTTTATTTAAAGCAACTTTAGGTTGTCAAATTTGTTATACTTAATTGGTAGAAACATGATAATATTATCAGTATACTTATATAAGAGGTGATTAAACAATGAGTTTTCAAGAACAATTGCAAACACTTAGAAAAGCAAAGGGTCTATCACAAGAAAAGTTAGCTGAAGTTTTAGGGATATCAAGGCAAGCAGTTGCAAAATGGGAAGTGGGTCAATCTTATCCCGATATAGCTAGACTGATTGCACTAAGTGATTATTTTAAAGTAAGCATTGATAAACTAGTTAATGATTATGAAGAAAATTGCCGCTTATGTATAGAAGAGCATAGCGATAATCATATAAATGAAAATATAATTGATTTCTTATGTAGGGCTAAAAAAGCTACATATGCTGGAGAGGGGACAGAGAGTGAATCTTCAAGACCAAATTCTCATGATTTAAAATATGTAGAAGGAAACTTGAAATATATTGATACATATTTAGGTGGAGAGAGGTTCGCAGGAGAGGAAGCACTATGGCAAGATGATATTCCATTTTGGTCAATGAATTATATTGGGAGAGTTTTAGATGAAAGATTTTTAGGGAGCTTTTTAAAGGAAGCCTTGAGTTTAGTAACTAAGGAGAATCCATATAGAGGTCCTATTATTTATCAAAATGGGCAGTATAAATATCATTGTATAATAAATGGAGAATTTAAGTGGTTTCAAGGACATGAGGAAATATATTTTGACCATATTAAGGTTTATGAATGTCATTTCCATGGAGGATCAGTTAAATAATTAAAATGAATATATGAGAGAGGAAAAGATTATGAAATTAAACAGAAATAATTTATGTTGGTGCAAAAGTGGATTAAAATATAAAAACTGTCATTTAGAATCTGATGAAAAGTTAAGTGATTTAAAAAGAAAAGGTCATATAGTACCAACTAGAAACCTCATAAAAACAAAAGAGCAAATTGAAGGAATAAGAAAGAGTGCTGAGATTAATAATGGTCTTTTAGACTTAATTAGTGAAACCATTAAGGAAGGCATGGCAACAGAAGAAATAAATAAATTGGCACATGACTATACAATATCCAAAGGTGGAATTCCAGCTACTCTTAATTATGATGGATTTCCTAAAAGTATTTGTGTATCAATAAATAATGTTGTATGCCATGGAATACCTAGTAAAGATGTAATTCTAAAGAATGGTGATATTGTAAATGTTGATGCAACAACTATACTTAATGGATATTACTCAGATGCATCAAGGATGTTTATGATTGGTGAAGTAGATGAAGAAGCTAAGAAATTGGTTGAAGTAACTAAAAAATGTTTGAATAAAGGCTTAGAAGCAGTTAAACCTTGGGGGTTCTTAGGAGATATTGGAGCTGCAATTCAAGAATATGCAGAAAGTAATGGTTATTCAGTAGTTAGAGAATTCGGTGGACATGGAGTAGGCTTAGATATTCATGAAGAACCATTTGTTTCTCATTTGGGAAAAAGAGGAACAGGTATGGTTTTAGTACCTGGTATGGTATTTACCATTGAACCAATGATAAATGCTGGAAGTAATGAAATATTTATAGATGAAGATGACGGGTGGACTGTTCTTACCGATGACGATTCTCTTTCAGCACAATGGGAGCACACAATTCTTGTAACTGAAGATGGAATAGAAATAATTGCTAGATAGATCATGTGATAAAAGCCTGTAGGAAAAGAAACGTAAAATGAAATCTATTATAAAAGAAAGCTAATAAAATAATGGGGAATCTTTTGTATTAGCTTTCTTTAAATCTAGAGTAAGTTATATTAATGAGGGGATAATTAATTAAATTGTAGTAAATACTTCTTCTTCAGAAAGTCTTGATTTAGGTAATTGTGCATTGAAATCATCATTAGCTTTGTATCCTAAAGGAACTAATGCTACAGCGGTGAATCCTTTTTCAGTTAATCCTAATTCTTCATTTAAAACTTTAATATCAAATCCTTCCATAGGTACTGCATCTATTCCAAGAGCAGCAGAACCAAGTAATAAGCTACCCATATTTAAGTAAACTTGTTTATCCATCCAATATTGTAAGTCATTGTAGTCATTTTTATGGAAGTTAACAAATGTACTACGTCCTCCATGCATACCATTTTTGATTTCTTCGTTAGCAAAACGTCCATCTTGATCTTCTTTTTCTAAGATATGTTGTAAGTAATCTTCATCCATTGAAGTTCTTGCACAAAGTACAACTATATCTGATGCAGTAAGTACTTTTTCATCATTAAAAGCGTAGAATCCTTGAGTACTTTTGCTTATTTGTTTTTTCCCTTCTTCACTTGAAGCTATTATAAAATGCCATGGTTGAGTATTAACGCTTGAAGCACTAAGTCTTAAAAGTTCTTTAATTTGTTTCATATCTTCTGCTGAAATTTTTCTTGTATTATCAAATTTTTTAGTTGAGTAACGTCTTTCCATTATTTCTATTAAGTTCATATTATATATCTCCTTTTAATTCAAAAATAGTTTATATTAATTTTATAAATTTTCAAAGGCTTACTTGTTTGCCGCCCTTGTATGCTATAATAATATCAACATACTGTTATATGAACAAGTATGCACTTAAAAGTAAGTACTATCTAAAAGGATAGTGATATCAAAAAGGAGAGTTGTATGAATAATAAAGAAATAGAAATAAAAAATTGTAGTGAACTGTGCCCTATGGAATTTGCAATGACTCAGATATCAGGGAAATGGAAACTAGTTATTTTATGGCATATTTATGATAGTGAAGTTATGAGATATGGTGAATTAAAAAGAGCTGTAAGTGGAATTACAGATAAAATGTTAAGTAATCAGTTGAAAGAGTTAGTTAGTGATAACATAATACATAAGGAAGTTTATGAAGAGATTCCGCCAAAGGTAGAATATACTTTAACTGAATATGGAAAATCATTAATACCTATAATGGAAATGTTATTTAAGTGGGGAAAAGAACAATTAATAAGATTAAATAATTATAAATAGCTTTTAAGTAAAATTGATAATAATAATTTTAAAAGTTAATTATAAAGGAGAGAGTTATGAAGCATGTAGAGCATACCTTTGAAGCTGTATTTGATAAAAATTCAAAAATTCTTATTTTAGGAACATTGCCATCTGTTAAATCAAGAGAGGTGGATTTTTATTATGGTCATCCACAAAATAGATTTTGGAAAGTTATTGGAGCAATAACTCGATGCTCTGAATATAGAACTATTGAGGAAAAAAAGAAAATGTTATTAGAAAATAATATTGCAATATGGGATACAATAGCTTCTTGTGATATCATAGGTTCAAGTGATTCTAGTATTAAAAATGTAGTCCCATCAGATTTAACTAGTATTTTAGATAATAGCAATATTAAAAAGATATATGTTAATGGTGGCAAGGCATATCAACTTTATAATAAATATTCATTAAAAAAAACAGGAATAGAAGCTATTAAACTTCCATCAACTAGTCCTGCAAATGCAAGATATAGTCTTGATAAGTTAATAGAAGAATGGCAAGTGATTGTTTAATGAATACCACTGGTTATACTGGTGGTTCAAAAAGCTTTTAGCTATAAGTAGAAAAAAAGAACCCTCTTTGATAAATAGAAGTAGGTTTGCCAACCACATCTAAAATCAAGGAGGGATATCCAAGCGGATAATAAGGAATATGTAGAAGCAGTAGAATTTTAGAATTCTGCTGTTTTTTTATTGTAGGTACATGCTAAATAAAGGGAATATTTTGTTAATATGGTATAGATTTATTGAGCAGTGGAGAGTGAGGTGATACAATAAAGATGTTATTGATTAAATTTAAATAATAAGGATAAGGTAAAGTAATATCAAGACAAAAGGTACATTGTTATAAATAGAATAATAAAATTGAAAAAGATGAAGGAGTAATATTATAAATATCAATTATAATAAAGGAGGAGCTTAAATGAAAATTGTTAAATTAATAAAATATATAGCTATAGTTATTATTTGTTCTATACTTGATATGACACTTCATGGAATAACTTCGGAGATTAGTCCTTTTCCTAAAATTGCAAACTTCAGTTTTCTTGTTAAAACTATTGGAGCTGTTGGAGCAGCTACGGTATGGATTCTGGTTGCTTTTTCCAGTGTAGCCTATGTGTTTTATAGATATGAAGATAAAATTCTAGGAATAAAGATTGGAAAAGGACTGCGATATGGTAGTGCAATAGGTTTATTGTGGTTATGGGGTATGATGGAAGGTGTTTCTTTATCGGGTAATACTTTAACACATGAAATTGTAATGGGAATTTGTGATGCTGCACCGATAGTATTGATGGGATTATTATTAGGTAAATTTACAAGTGACTCCAGTCATATTAAACAAAAGAAGAGGCCTTTTAATAGCGGTAACATATTTTTATCTATTTTCATTTTTTCTATAATCTTTTTATTTGGACGTTACTTTTTCTATTTTACAAAAATTATAGATTCAGGTTATGAGAAAAGACCTTATTTTACTTTTATTTGGACTTTATTAATGGGTACATGTATAGGTATCGTATATCTATTATTAGGTAATACTACTAAATCACAATCAAAGCCTTTAGGTGCAATAAAATTTGGGATTACAATATTCGGGATTAATTGGTTTGCCTTTATTATTTTTATCCCAATTATATTTTCGGGGGCGTTTATTGATACACTTCTAAGACTTGGTATTGATATATTGCTAGTTAGTTTAAGCTGTTATTTATCTGAAACCTTAATAAAAACTAACTGTTATAAAAGGAAAGTTCATAGTAATTTACACAATTTGGAATTGTATGATGGTGCTGACGAAAGGGAATAGCAAGAGCACTATTAATTAGAAAAAGAAAGAGGTCTAAACTTACTCCATTAATGGTATAGGTTTAGACCTTTCAAGTTTAGGAAGAACCTAATCTAACAAAGGTATTAGGTAGGGCAAAAAAGTAAATTCTAAAGCTTTTCAAAGGTAACAGGACGTTTTAAATTACCAAGGTAGATAGGATGTGTACAATTTTTATAATCACTAATTAGTCTTGTAGTCGCTATTTGACTGTTATCATAGGTTTTAAAGTAATATTCACAGGTGTTTGTGTTTATAAATGCAGTATATTTAGTGTAATCAAAAGTACCTTTATCTGTAAGAACAATTCCCTTTGGAATTGAAACACTCTCCACAATGTGGAAACAAGTCATTATTGCATCGACTCTATCTTTAGGTACTTGACTATGGGTTTTTAGAAAGGCTGTTCTAACAAATCGTTCTGGAGAGGTGTATCCACCAGGTAATAACATTGTTCCACCAGCCTGACCAAAGGGTGTTAACTCAACATTCTCCCAACAGGTTTTCTTTTCTTGGATTGTAGATAATTCCATATAATTTCTTAGATTAGTCATATGCCACATAAAATCTGGACTATTAGTCATAACTCCTATAGGATTATCAAATATCTCAAGCCCATTTCTTGTTTGCTCAATAACTACACATTTGCCACTTTTATCAGTTGCAATCCAATGAAGAGGAGCAGCCGTTTTAGTAACAGGATCGGGAAGACCTATGACACATATATTTTTCAGTATCATACCTAGTTCATCTACTGAAGCACAGCGCCCTAAAATATAATGTAGAAAATCCAATGATGCAATAGGCTCTTTATTCTTATCCTCTACTGGTATATCATAATCGGCATAACCCGCAAAGTATAGAGCTGCGGCAGCAAAGCCTCTTTCATTTACCCCATCAAAAAAGCCTAGCACATTATCAGCTTCTTGCCCGATACCTATAAAGTTATAGCAATCATTATGCTTTTTCATGGTAATAGGATTATACCATGGGTTATTTCTAGGTATTATAAAAAATCCAGGTTCTATATCGTAAGAAAAATCCATAGTCCTACAAAACAAATTTTCCATCTGTAAAGATTTTAAAGTAAACGCTGTACACATATCTACACCTTCTTTTTTATATATCTATACTATAGTATTTACAACTTTATAATTTTTATAATATTATAATATATGTTTAGAATATGTTAAAGTTACGATACTTAGTTTATTTAGATCACTGGAATGTTGCAACTCAGTAGAATTAACTTAATTAGCTAAATATGATGAATCTTATCACTGTTATTTTAATGCTATATAAATATCAATATCTGCATTTTCAAAGTCACTATTTAGGTATTCCTCAAAGTCACCTGTAAAGCTTCTGTCTAAGTCCATTTTCCAAATTTTGTCCCAAGCTTTTGCTACTGCTGTTTCCATGTGTCCATGGACAGAGAATTTTGCATATTTCCCCGCAGGAATGATTTTTGTTGTAAACTCACTGTTTTCTGATTTTGATACTTCGTTGCCTGCGGTAACAAGATAACTGTTTTCTGTATAATCGGAATAAAGTCCAATTGCATATTCATTTACCTTATTCTTGATGTTTGCATTGATGCCACTTTGATATAAATCAACCCAAAGCTTGCCGATTTTCTCACCCATTTTAGGGTCTTCGTTGCTCGTTGTCACACTTACACCAACAATAATTTTTTCTTCAAGATTTACAATTTCATAGTTCATTTTAACTACCTCCATATATTTGATATATTTATAATAAATCAAATAATATGTCAACAGTATGTCATATTATAAATAATTGTTCATCATTTTTTGTATTTCTTCTTTTATGGAGTTTCTTATGTCCAATGGTTCTAATACCTCGCAATGGCTACCAAAAGAAGCTATATAAGGAAATAGCCATTCACCCATAGGATAAATTGTTTCAGTTATAAAACTGTCGTCAACTTCTTTAGTATAATTATCAAACTCGTCATATACTCGAAAAGCCATTTGGGGAGACAGTTTTAATTTCAAAGTGATATATTGCTCATTAAACATGTTGTCCTTCTTAAATATAGGTTCCATAACTTTTCGATGAAAATGTTTATCTGTAACCACAATATCCTTTATACGACTTAGTTTGAAAAATCGAAAATCCTGCCTTAAAGTACAATAGGCATATAAATAACGTGCCATACCTTTAAAACAAAGCTTTAAAGGTTCTACATCTCGTGTAGTTCTTTCGCCTTTTCCGCTTGAATAAGTAAAACTCATTATTTTCTTAGATAGGATTGCTGATTTAATATCATTAAAGAATTTAGATTCGTTCTCTGAATTGTACCAGGATGAAAAATCCACTTCAATCCAATCGGAGTTATTCTCTCCAAATAGGCTGCCTAATTTTTGTAATGCAGAATCTGTTTCATTAAAATTGATTGCACCAACTGCTTGTAGTGAGGATAAAATATCAGACTTTTCTTCTTCGGTTAATACAGCTTTGTTCAGCACAAATTCATCTAAAATAGATATTCCGCCACCTTTGCCTTTGGTCATATAAACAGGAATACCTGCTGATGATAATGTTTCAATATCACGATAAATGGTTCTACTAGAAACTTCAAACTTCTCTGCAAGTTCTCTTGCCGTAACAGTTTTTTTATCAAGAAGTATATATATTATTTCAAACATTCGGTTGATTTGCATATTTTCACCTCTATCATATTATAGCACATGAACATGACATCACTATGTCATATTTATATACTGTCAAATAAGGAATGGCAGCCACATTATGGCTACCACTTATAAGTTTGAGAAATCCCCTTTACAGATGAGATGTATTCCGTTGGTGACATTCCAGTTAACTTTTTAAATTGTTTGGAAAAATGCTGCAAAGAATTATAAGAAAGAAAATATGCGATTTCAGTGATATTCATATTCCCATCACGAATAATTTCCTTTGCGCGCTCAATCTTCATATATATGAAATAATCAATTACTCCACAGTTTTTATTTTTGTGGAAGAGTGAATGTAAGGTAGAACGGCTGATAGAAAATTCATTGCAAATATCTGAAATTTTAATTTGCTCACAAATGTGTAGCTGCAAATAATGCAAAATTTGTTCAAATACATAGGATTTATTAGAGCTATCCCAAGACTGTTTTGTAACAGAAGGTAGGTTTTTAACTTTTTCATCATCACAATGATGCCTCTTTATATGAATTAGAAATTGTTCCAGATATAACAAAATCAATTGTTGTGAGCCAAAAGGTGCACTAGTAGAGAGTTTTACTTGTTCAATGGAAGGGATATGGAGTGGAGTTGAAAATGCAGCGCGCGCTTCTGAAATAATTTTTGCAATTAAAGTTTTTTCTATAGAAGACAGAGTGGTAACTTTACCAGTAAAAAAATCCATTGATGGGGAATTGCACAAAAATGAAATTGCCACTAAATTAGGCGATTTCCTTCCTATTGCCTTCACAGCGTGAAATTCATTTGGTCTATGAAAAATCATATCTCCAGCATAGAGCTGATAATGCTCAGAGGCTGCTTGTACCATAACTGTTCCTTTGTCTACATATAGGAATTCCCAAAAATCATGAGACTCACCATGGAAAACAAAATCTTTCAAGTATTCAAAATAGTGAATGGTGATGATTTCAGTGATTTCAAATTCTTTTTTTAATCTAGTACTGATATAAGCCATACAACCAACTCCTTGCTTATGAATTATTATCAATTTATTTTAGCAAATATAACAAAAGAATACAATTTAACAAATAGATATTTTGGATGATATAACAATTATACTGGATGATTGTATAAGCTAAATTTTAAAAAAAACTATACAATATATGTAACAGTATGGAAGTTATAGAAAAGGTCTTCTCTATGCACATAGAAATACCTTTTAAAATATGAATGGAGAAAATAGAAATAAATAGGAGGAAATAAAATGAGTAAAAAATTAAAGGTAGCATTAGCTGGACTTGGTAGTAGAGGAAAAGACACCTATGCATTAACTGCTAAATTATTCCCAGAGAAAATTGAAATTGTAGCAATTGCAGACATTGATCCTGCAAAGGTAGAAGATGTGGCAAGGGAGTATAACATTCCGAAAAGGGCATGCTTTTACAGTGCAGAAGAACTAATTGCTCAGGATAAGCTAGCAGATGTTATGTTTATTACTACTCAGGACAAGGAACATGTAAGACAAGCAATCCCGGCCCTTAGAAAAGGCTATCATCTGTTATTGGAAAAGCCAATTTCACCAGACCTTGATGAGTGTAGGGAAATTGTAAAAGTAGCAAATGAATGTGACAGAAAAGTGGTTGTATGTCATGTGTTGCGTTATACACCATTCTATACAAAATTAAAAGAAGTAATTGACAGCGGTATAATTGGAGAAGTAGTTTCTGTTATGGCAATTGAAAATGTGGGATATTGGCATCAAGCACACAGTTTTGTACGTGGAAACTGGAGAAACTCAAATACTACTAGCCCTATGATATTACAGAAATGTTGTCATGATATGGACTTGTTATTATGGCTCACAGGTAAAACTTGTAATTCTGTATCTTCCTTTGGAAGCACCTATTTATTCAAAAAAGAAAATGCACCGGAAGGAGCAACGAAGCGTTGTATGGATGGATGCAAAGCAAAAGCAAATTGTCCCTTTGATGCAGAAAAGATTTATATAACAAATGAAAAAACTGGTGTGGCAAAGGGGAATACAAAGTGGCCTGTTGATGTATTGACCCTTCATCCTACTGTAGAAAGTATTACAGAAGCAATTCAAAGTGGACCTTATGGAAGATGTGTATATTACTGTGATAATAACGTAGTAGATCATCAGGTTGTAAACCTAAATATGACAGATGGTGCCACCATTTCATTGACAATGAGTGCATTCACTGCTACAGGTTCACGTTATCAGAAGATTATGGGGACAAAAGGAGAAATTGTTGCAGATTTGTCTGAAAAAACTATTAAAGTAACACCTTTTGGAAAAGAAACTGAAGTAATGGATATATCTAAGCTATCAACGGATTTTTCTGGTCATGCAGGGGGAGACAATCGTATGGTGGAGGAATTCATTGATATGATTGCAGAGGATGGAGAACCGACTAATGCCATTACATCAGTAGATAAATCCGTAGAAAGTCATTATTGCGCAATGGCAGCGGAACAATCTAGGCTGGCAGATGGCGTTGTGGTTGATTTGGATACTCTAAGAAAATAAAATGGCATGTAGTAATTAAGTAATGAATTTAACATAGATTAATATAAAGAAAGTATTGAAATATAGGTGGTAATATGAATGAAACAACATTAGTAGTAATGGCAGCTGGTATGGGAAGTCGTTTTGGGAGTTTTAAACAGCTAGAGCCTGTGGGTCCAAATGGGGAAATAATACTTGATTTTTCAATATATGATGCAGTAAAAGCAGGCTTTTCAAAGGTAGTTTTTATTATAAAAAAAGAAATGGAAAAGGATTTTAGACATGTTATCGGCAAGAGAATTGAAAAGATAATAGATGTAGATTATGCTTTTCAAACACTAGACAAAATTCCTAAGGGGTGTTCTATCCCTAATAATAGATATAAGCCATGGGGAACAGGGCATGCTGTGATTTGTGCTAAAAGTGAAGTTACCACTCCCTTTATGGTAATAAACGCAGATGATTACTATGGTAGCCATTCCTACAAAATAGTTGGGGATTATTTATCTCAAAATAAAGGTATGTGCATGGCTGGGTTTAGACTAAAAAATACACTAACTGAAAATGGCATGGTAAGCAGAGGATTATGCGAAATAGAAAAAGGGTATTTAAAAAGTGTGGTGGAGCATACATCTATTGATAAAAATAGTGGAATACCTCTTGATACTATAGTATCTATGAACATGTGGGGGTTTGACATTGATATATTTAATGTCCTTGAACAGGACTTCACTCTGTTTTTAAATGATTTAAAAAATCCATTAAAGGATGAATTTTATCTTCCGTCAGTAGTTGATAATATGATTAAAACACAAAGTGCAAAGGTGAAAGTACTTGAGACATTAGATAAGTGGTATGGAGTTACATACAAAGAAGACTTGTCTATAGTTAAAAATGCTATAAACCGAATGATTAGAGAGGGATTATACCATGGAATATAAATTGCATCAGGTTTTAAAACAGTTTAATATTAACACTGAAATGAGCTCTTATGGTAACGGATATATAAATGACACATATATTGCAAAACCATATATATTGCAAAGAATCAATAGTAATGTGTTTAAAAATCCTGAGGGTTTAATGGAGAATATTGCAGCTATAACAGAGCATCTGAGAAAGAAAATCCTTCTTAGTGGAGGAAATCCTGACAGGGAAACACTAACAATAATAAAAACTAAGAATGGTGAAAAGTACTATAAAACCAATGAAAATGATTATTTCAGGGTATATAAATTTATAGGTAATGCAGTGACCTACGATCAGGTTGAAGATCCTATGCAATTTTATTATGGCGCCAAGGCCTTTGGTAAGTTTCAAAATATGTTGTCTGATTTTCCAGCAGGTAAATTATATGACACAATACCTAATTTTCATAATACAGCCACAAGGTTTGAGGATCTGTTAAAAGCAATTGAAGATAATAAATGTGGCAGATTAGAAGAAGTGGGAAAAGAAATTGAATTTGTAAAAAAACGCAGAAGAGATGTGAGCATTATATTAGATGCAATGAAAGATGGAAGCATTCCTCTAAGGGTAACACATAATGACACTAAGCTGAATAATGTTATGATAGATATAGATACAGGTGAAGGGGTATGTGTAATTGATTTAGATACAGTAATGCCAGGGTCACTTCTCTATGACTACGGCGATGCACTGAGATATGGAGCTTCTAGCGGAAGGGAAGATGAAACAGATTTATCAAAAATATGGTTTGATATGAATCTGTTTAAGTATTTTACAAAGGGATATTTTCATGAAGTATTACCTATACTTGTGCCAAAAGAGATTGAACTTATGGCGTTTTCTGTGAAACTTATGACCTTTGAATGTGGTATAAGATTTTTAACGGATTATTTAAATGGAGATACCTATTTTAAAATTCACAAGGAGAAACACAATCTGCATAGAGCAAGAACACAGTTTAAGCTGGTTAGTGATATTGAAGGGAAAATGGATATTATGAATAAGATAATAGGGGAACTTATAGAGGGTAATTAGAATGATAGCCACTTTAGGATAGGTTGCTTATTAATAGGCGCTGAGAATCTATGTAATGAATAATACAGAATTGTTTTTTACATATTTAATGATAATTTACTATGTTAGAATATGTAATATAAATTTATTGAGAAAAGGATAGCCCTTAGTGGCCATATCATTATTATACTAGGAGGTACAGAAATGAAGAGATGTGAATTTAGAAAAATTACTATTGATGATATACCTGCAATGTCTGATTTGTTAATATGTAGGCAAAACCTTGAGAGTAAGTCATTTCCGTCCTTGAAGAACAGTTGTCTTAATGCAAAATATATAACGAGTTTACTTGAGAATTTGTTTGTTAATAGAAAAGCAATTGGAATAGGAGCCTTTGCTAATGATGAACTAGTAGGTTATTTATTTGGTGAGATGAAAATTGACGATAGAGGCAGACATATATGGGTGCCCTATGAGGGAATAGCAATTAGAATGGATCAATCCTCTGAGCTTATAAGGGAGCTCTATACAAAGGTTTCTGTTTTATGGCTTGAACATGGCTACTTTAGCCACCATACATTTGTACCTCTAGGAAATCAGGTGTACTATGAAGCCTTCCAAAGATTAAGTTTTTTTATTGATCATGTATATGGAATAATGAATATGGAGGATTACAAGGCTTTTGAAAACTTATCTGATGCAGAGATTAGATTTGCTAACAAAAATGATAGTGAAATAATGGGTAATATGTCTAGTATAATCTTATCATGCCTCAATTCAGCACCTACCTTTTTACCTGTAAAACCTGAACTTGTAATGAATATAAATGCTGGGTATAAAAGTTTAGTAGAGGATAATGATTCGATGATTCTTATTGCAGAAAAGGATATGAAGGAATTAGGATTTCAAGTATATGAGCCTATTACTCCAGATTTGATGGCACCTGATAATGGGGTAGAACTACATATTGCGGGCACTCACCATTCCCAAAGAGGAAGAGGTGTTGGTAAAAAGTTAATGAATGAAAGCTATAGGATTATGAAGGAAAAGGGATATAGTAGCATAATAACAGATTGGAAAATAACAAACCTTGGTGGTTCAAATTTTTGGCCTAAGTGTGGGTTTAAGCCAATAGCTTACAGAATGGTTAGAAATATTGACAATAATATAGCATGGGCAAACTTTAATAACCCAAGTATTATTTTGTAGTAGCTTAGAGCATTAGAAAAGTTAAAGCAGTATCTTTAATTAAGGCAATATCTTCTATAAAATTAGTAAATTTAAAACACATAGGAGCAGTAGAATTTCAGAATTCTACTGTTTTTTGTAGTTATTATTGAATGTGTAAACAATATTATTATAAATATGTAAAACATTTAATATTATTGTTCAGTTTGGAAATAAAGTATATAATTTAAAGTATGAATTTAGAGGTTAATATTTTAAGAGAGGAAGAGATTTAGTAATTATGAATACAAATATGTCATATATTAAAAAAAGGTATAATAGTGCCTTAGAGAAGTTTATTGAAAAGGTTAGAAGGGACAGTAACATTATTGCTGTCTTTTCCTATGGAAGTATTACAAATGATAATTTATGGGAAAAGTCTGATATAGATATATGGTTAATATCAAAGGAAAACAGCAAGAAGGTATATAATCAGTATTCACTTGTAGAGGATGATATAGACTTCCAAGTGGAACTATATAGCAGAAATTATTTTATTGAATTGATAGATAGTCCCCAAAATCAAAATTTTTTTAGAACAGTTTTAAATGAAAGTAATTTATTATTTTCAACTGATGAAACAATAGAACAGCTTTTTAATGGAGATAAATTCTTAGGTGATAGAGACAAAGAGGAGAATTTATTAAAGTCAGCAATCTATGGAATTATATGTATAAAAAAAGCAGAAAAGCTATTAATGGTTGAAGAAGGGCTTGTTGATGGATTCAGTTTAATTCAAAAACTAGTATGCCATATAGCATGTATAGAAATAGCATTAAATAATGAGTTTAGGGGCAGAGAAGTAATAAGTCAAGGATTAAATCTCAATCCTGATTTTTTTAATTGCACCTATATGACTTTGATTAAAAATGAAGTAACTATTTTAAGTTTAGTTAAAATATTAGAATTGTGTAAAGAGTATATAGAAGAGAGAAAAGATGTTCTTTTTCATCCTATTGTCAGATGGATGAAAGAAGAAGGTGAAATAAGAGGCGTATCAATGATTAATGAATACTTGAAAAAGAAATATAATATTAGTAATGATGGCAATGAACTTACAGATACTTATAATTGGCTTGCAGAAAGAGATGTACTAATTAAGGTTAGTGAATCAATAAAACTTATGGAAAAAAGCAAGGTTACCTTTGAAGAAGCGGCATATTATTATAATTTTGACAGTGATATATAACTTAGAAGCTATTTAGAAAGTAAAGGAGAATACAATTGATTAGAAAAAGTATAAGTATAAAAGGAGCAAGAGAGAACAACCTAAAAAATATTGATTTAGAGATACCTAGAGATGCTTTCACTGTAATTACTGGGGTAAGCGGTTCAGGAAAATCGTCTATTGCTTATAACGTATTATATGCAGAAGGACAAAGAAGATTTTTACAGTCTCTATCATCATCTTCTAGATCTAATATAATGAATATGGAAAAACCTGATGTAGATATGGTCACAGGGTTATCCCCAGTAATATCAATTCCACAGAAGAGAGGTATTAAGAATCCCCGTTCATCAGTTGCAACTATGGCTGACTTGTCAAACCATATTAGACTATTATATACAGTTTTAGGAACTCCACATTGTCCTATATGCCATAAGGAAATTCAGTGTTTGTCAACCAGTCAAATAGCTGAGCATATATTGAGTCTCCCAGAAGGTACTAGAATTGAAGTACAAGCTCCTGTTAATAAAATATTTGATAAAAGCTATGATTATTTATTAACTGAACTTAGAAGTAGAGGCTATAGAAGATTTGTGATCAACAATGAAGTATTTGATATTAAAAATAATATAGATTTAGATGAGACTAAAGCTTATAAAATTGAAGTAATAGTAGATGAGGTTTCAGTATATAAAAAGAATTACGAACAAATAGTTAGCGCAATAGAAAGAGGATTGGAAGTAGGGCAGAATTTTATAAGACTCCAGATCCTAAGCAAGGAGATTTCAGAAGATGAAGTAAGAAAGTTTACTAAGGGGTTTATTAACTGTGAACATAATATTATTACAGGGAAATTCCTCCCTAAATATTTTTCACCAAATGATGTCAGTGGAGCATGTCCTACATGTCAGGGACTTGGAACCTATAAAATGACAGAACCCTATCTTTTGATTAAGGATGAAAAGAAGAGCATGAGAATGGACCCACTTTATGTATCTCAATTCAGTTTAAGTGATAAAAATGGTGCAGCAAGATTACATAGCCTTGCAGCACATTATAATTTTAGTATTGATACTCCTTTTAATGAGCTCCCAGAGAAAATAAAAGATATTTTTTTCTATGGAACTAAAGGTGAACGTTATGAACTGCTGAAGACAACAGGAGAGAGAGAAATAGAAGGAAGACGAAGGTACGTAAGTTATGAAGGGCTAGTGAACTATATAACACGTCTTTATAAAGATAATTTAGATAAAGGAACAAAGAACAGGGATAACGAAAAACTCTTTGCCAGTCACATTTGTCCAGACTGTAAGGGGAAAAAGCTAAAAAAAGAAAGATTATTAGTAAAGATAAACGGAATAGACATAAATGAGTTTGGGAACATGCAGATACAAAAACTAAAGAAATTTATATCGGCCTTAGAAGTGGTGGAGTCTAAAAGGGAAGTTGCACAGCAGATTATTAATGAAATGATAGTAAAGCTAGAGCTTCTGGAAGAAATAGGACTTGAATATTTGAGCTTGGGGAGAAGTTCGGATACTCTCTCTGGAGGAGAAACTCAAAGAATACGTTTATCTTCACAAATCGGATCAAATCTAATGGGGATGATGTATATATTAGATGAACCAAGTATAGGACTTCATGAGAAGGATACATTTAAAATAATTAATACATTAAAAAAGCTAAGAGACATGGGTAATACTGTAGTTGTAGTTGAACACGATATGGAGACTATTGGGAACGCAGATTATATAGTAGAATTAGGACCAGGTGCAGGAGCAAATGGCGGCGAGATAATTGCAAGTGGAAATATTAAAGAGATTATTAATACAGAAAGATCTATAACAGGACAATATTTGGCTGGAAAGAAGAAAATTGTTATTCCTAAAGGAAGACGCTTAGGCATAGGAAAACATATAAGAATACATGGTGCAAGAGAAAATAATCTTAAGAATCTTAACCTAATCATACCCTTAGGAACCTTTATTTGTATTACAGGTGTATCAGGGTCTGGAAAAAGCAGTTTGGTAAATGAGATATTATACAAGAGCATATACTCAAAGCTGCATGATTCTAGAGTTAAGCCAGGACTCAATGATGGAGTTGAGGGCATTGAGAATATTAGTGATGTTAGATATATTGATCAATCACCAATTGGAAGAAGTTCACGTTCAAATCCAGCAACCTATATTAATATTTATGATAAAATAAGAGATATATTTGCAGGAACAGAAGAAGCAAAAGCTAGAGGGTATGACATTTCAAGTTTCAGTTTCAATAATAAGGGCGGTAGATGTGAGACTTGTATGGGAGAAGGAAATATTGTAACTGAGTTGCAATTTATGCAAGATATCATAACCATATGCCCAGTATGCAAAGGTAAAAGGTATAGAAGCGAGATATTAGAGATCAAATATAAAGAAAAAAACATAGCTGATATTCTTGAACTAACAATTGAAGAAGGAGTGGAATTTTTCAAGGATGTAAACCTAATACATTCTAAATTAAATGTATTAAACAAGCTAGGATTAGGATACCTAAAATTAGGACAATCCTCATCTACACTGTCTGGGGGAGAAGCTCAAAGGTTAAAGCTAGGAAGAGAACTGGGAAAAATTAAAAAAGAGAAGGACAATCTATATATCTTAGATGAACCAACCACAGGATTGCATATTAAAGATATTGAGAAATTGTTACTATCTCTTAATGAACTTGTTGATTTAGGAAATACTGTGCTGGTAATTGAACATAATTTGGATTTGATAAAAACCGCAGACTATATAATAGATATGGGCCCTGACGCGGGAGAAAATGGTGGTCATATTGTAGCAGAGGGAAGGCCTGAAGATATTATAATGTGTGATAAATCCTATACAGGAAAATATCTGAAAAAATATATCGAATGAAATATTATACCCTGGGTTTATGTATAATTACGTTCCAATCTTATAATTACTAAAGGAGATGAACAAAATATGAATAATATTTTAAACAAAATTCAAATTCCAGAAAGAATAGAACTTTCAAATATACCAACTAAAATTGAAAAACTTGAGAGGTTTTCTAAAATGTTAGGTGGACCCAATATTTATATAAAGAGAGATGATCAAACTGGACTTGAAGTATCAGGAAACAAAATTAGAAAATTAGAATTTACAGTAAAAGATGCTATTAATAAAGGGGCTTATGTGCTTATAACTTGCGGTGGAATCCAATCAAACCATTGTAGAGCAACGGCAGCAGTAGCAGCGAGGCTTGGGATAAAATCAGTACTTGTTTTAAGAGGAAGCAGCAGTATTGAATCTGATGGAAATTTATTTATAGATAAGCTTTTAGGTGCAGATATTCGTTTTATTACCGCAGAAGAATATAAAAATTCAAGATTAGAAATTATGGAACAGATTAAGACGGAATATGATAAAAAAGGTTATATGTCCTATATTATTCCAGAAGGTGCTTCAAATGTAATAGGCACATTTGGATATTATAATGCAATGAAAGAAATTATTGAGCAGGAACAGCAGTTAGGTGTTCATTTTGACAAAGTTATACTCGCCGTGGGATCTGGAGGTACTTACGCAGGAACTTTTTTAGCAAATAAAATATCAGAAAACAAGTGTGATATTTTAGGTGTTAATGTTTGTGATGACAGTGAATATTTTAAAAATCGAATCTACGAAATAGTACAAGATACCATGAAGTATATTAATGTAGATTTGGAATTGTCTAAAGATGAAATAAGAATTATAGATGGATATGTAGGAAATGGATATGCTTTAAGTAGAGAAGAAGAAATAAATTTCATTAAGGAATTTGCAAAATTAGAAGGAATAATTTTAGATCCTGTTTATACAGGTAAAGCTATGTATGGATTAAGTGAAGAAATAAAAAAAGGAAACTTTAAAAACAATGAAAATATTTTATTTATCCATACTGGTGGGGCTTTTGGAATATTTCCTCAAAAGGAGCTATTTAAATACTAACATATTGAATTTATCCTGTAATATTAGAAGATGAAAATGAGATAGCAAAAACTAAATAAGAATTAAATAGAACTCTACACTATATCACCAGACTTTCCATAAGTGTTATTATAATAACATGGAGGTGCACATAGTATGGATAAGGTATATAAAACATCAGAAGTAGCTAAAAGAGTTGGTGTACATTCCAACACTGTACGTTTGTACGAAAAGCTTGAATTAATACCAAAGGTGAATAGATTACAAAATGGTTATAGAGTATTTACTGACTATCACATAGAGCAATTTAATCTTGCTAGAACTGCCTTTAAAGTAGAGGTTCTACAAAATGGGCTAAGAAAAAAGATAATCAATGTTGTTAAGTTATCTGCCAAGGGGGAGTTTCAAGAAGCAATTAACTGTACAAATGATTATATAAGTCAGATAAAGCAAGAACAAAAAAATGCAGAGGAAGCTATAGACCTTTCAAAGAAGCTTTTATTAGATACGGATGCTCAAGATAATTATATATTTTTTACGAGAAAGCAAACAGCAGACTATCTTAAGGTCACAATGGACACATTAAGAAATTGGGAGATGAATGGTTTACTTACTGTTAAGAGAAGGCATAATGGATATCGAGTTTATACTGAAAGTGATATTAATAGACTTAAAATAATACGTACTTTACGTTGTGCTAATTATTCTCTTTCAGCAATTTTAAGAATGATTAATTCAATGTCAGAAAGTATAGAAATTGATATTAGAGAGGTAATTGATAAACCAAAAGAAGATGAGGACATTGTTACAGCATGTGATAAGCTTCTTACTTCCTTAAGTGATGCAGAAAAAAATGCAAAAATTATATTAAGGCAATTACAATTTATGAAAAACAAATTTAATACAAACTCTACACTTTAACACCAGACTTTGTGCTGGTGTTATTCTTTTATCAAAAGGAGGGAATAACACATGGAAGTAATAAAAGTTCATAATCTCTATAAATCCTATGGGGATGCTCAAGTGGTGAAGAGTGTTAGTTTAACAGTAAAGAAAGGTGAGGTATTTGGATTGATAGGTGCCAATGGGGCAGGGAAAAGTACTACCATAGAGTGTATTTTAGGTACAAAGAATTTTGATCATGGTCAGGTATCTATCCTAGGCATGAATCCTCAAAAAGAAAGAAAACAGCTATTTCAAAGGGTTGGGGTTCAGTTTCAAGAATCTAATTATCAAGATAAAATAACAGTGAAAGAGTTGTGTGAAATAACTGAGGTTCTTTATAAAAATCCATTAGATTGCAATAAATTATTAGAAGAATTTGACCTTCAAGATAAGGGGAAAAATTTAGTAAGTGAATTATCAGGAGGTGAAAGACAACGATTATTTATTATCCTAGCCTTAATTCCTAACCCAGAGGTAGTATTCCTTGACGAGCTTACAACAGGATTAGATGTAAAGGCTAGAAGAGATGTGTGGAAGTGCTTATTAAAATTAAAGAAGCAAGGACTCACAATCTTTTTAACATCTCATTTCATGGATGAGGTTGAGGTTCTGTGCGATAAAATATGTATTTTGAAAAATGGAGCAATAGATTTTTATGGAACAGTTGAAGAAGCAGTGGAACTGAGTCCATATGAAAAATTTGAGGATGCCTATTTATGGTTTGTAGATGAGGAGGATTTGGATGATGAGAGCATTTAAAGCAATGTTAAAAACTGAATTAAAATTATCACTAAGAGGCATGGATATGTTCATCTTTGCAATCTGTATGCCAGTGGTTATAACTATTATTTTAGGTATTATTTATGGAAATAAACCCGCGTTTCCTGAAGCAGACTTTACATTCATGGAACAATCCTTTGCAGCTGTATCAACTATTGCAATATGTGCAGGTGGTTTCATGGGATTACCATTAGTATTATCTGAGTATCGTCATAGAAAGATATTAAAAAGATTTAGAGTAACGCCAGTTAGCCCAGCTATGATTTTAGTAGTTCAAGGAATGATTTATACTTTATATGCCATTGTTTCATTAATACTTATTTATTTAACAGCAAAAATATTTTTCAAGTTTCAATTTAGAGGCTCATGGATAAACTTTTTAGGAGCTTATACATTAGTAATGGCATCAATGTTCAGCATTGGATTTATGGTGGGTGGAATAGCGAAAAATAATAAAATGGCAAGTGTTATTGCAAGTATTTTATACTTTCCTATGCTTATATTTTCAGGAGCAACATTACCCTATGAGGTTATGCCAACATCCCTTCAAAAAGTGGCAGATATCTTACCATTAACTCAGGGAATAAAGCTTTTAAAAAGCGCATCACTTAACTTAAGCATAGATAACGTAATGATACCAATTTTAGTTATAAGTATACTTTCTGTGATATGCATTTGGGTATCTATTAAGTTTTTTAGGTGGGAATAGTTTAAAACTGATAAAGAAATAGTGATAGTCTAAGCAATTAAAACAAATAAGTAATGGAATTGTAGCTAGTAAAAATATGATAAGTTTTACTAGCTACTTTGCATAAAAATATAGATGGTTGAATTTTATATATTTTTAGTTATGCAGTTATTAGAATAACATTAATTTGGTTCACAAGATCTTAAAACTGGTACTTCAATTTGAACAAGCTTTTGAGATTTAACAGTAGCAGTTACCTTTATAGTACAGCATAAATTTTTATTATGGCACCCAATTGAGTAGTTACTTGGTTGCATGCATGAACAAGTTACATTATTAATAGAGCAATATACATCAGCACCTTCAGGTTTTATAAGATTAACATTTTTATAAAAGCATACTACTTTTTTAAATAAATAACAATCTGGATAGTTACTTGTAAAATTAATAATTACTTTTATTTGCAACTTTACATTTACTAAATTAGTTTGTTTGTTTATTGTAGTTATATTTAATATATTACATCTAGTTTCTCCAACATCACATTGGATGTGTTCAGTATTATATAATGGTGGAAGTTTAAAGGTCTCTTTAAGTTCTTCTTCAAACTTATTTGAATCAAATATTCTTGTTGTTTCAATGCACATTCTATTTAAAGGTGTTGGGCATGGAAAATCAACATTTGCTATTGCTATACCAAGTGGTAAAGGAATATTAGGGATGGTATTTACCACTGTATTTGTATTTATATCAATTATAGAAATATCATTAGTACAGGAGTTTGTAACATAGGCAAAGCTACCATCTGGTGTAATTGCTATATCAAAAGGGCAATTTCCAACAGGGATAGTATTTACTACTGTATTTGTATTTGTATTAATTACAGAGACATTATTAGTAAAGACATTTGTGCCATAAGCATAATTTCCATCCGGTGTTATTGCTATATAACTAGGACCAGTACCAACAGTTATGGTATCTACCAATGTATTATTGGTTAGATTTATTACAGATACAGTGTTTGAGAAGGCACTTTGTCCTTGATTTGCAACATAGGCAAGGGTACCATTTGGAGTTATTGCTATGCCTTGTGGAAAATCTCCTACAGTTATGGTGTTTACTATGGTATTTGTAGTTGTATCTATAACTGATACATTATCTGATTTTGAGTTTGTAACATAAGCAAAGTTGCCATTTGGTGATATTGCCACAGCAATGGGATTTCTACCAACAGTTATAGTATTCACAATTGTATTAGTATTGGTATCTATGATTGATACTGTTCCTGAGGGAGAGGTTGCAAGGCCAGAGTTTACTACATAGACATATTTACCATTTGGGGTTACCGCAATGCCTGTTGGGGAAGTGCCAACTGTTATTGTATCTACTAACGTATTGGTGCAAGTATTTATAACTGCTACCAGGTTTGAAAGGTTTGTAACATAGGCAAAGCTACCATCTGGTGTTAGTGCAATAAATTTTGTTATATCACTTGGAGATAAAATTGGAATGGTATTTATTACCGTATTTGTACTTGTATCTATAACTGAAATTTTATTATTGTCATTTGCAACATAAGCAAAAATAGACATGTTTATCTACTCCTATATTTTTTTATTATTATAATATGAGGGAGTTTAGCAATAAGTTAATCTGTAGGTGGAGAAGTTTAAACTTTTTACTTGTGGTGCGGTGAAGGGTATCTGTGTATAACCAAACTTAAAAGGAATTTGTAAAGTATTTAAATTAAGCCAATGATATTAAAAGTGTCATTGGCTTGTGTTATAATTACGTTATTAAGCTATTGGAAAATTATACATAGATAAACAATAATTTGGAGGTTAATTATGAAAAAATGGTATAATGAGGAGTACGAATTTGAAATTGAGGTAACTGGTTTTCTTCGAAGTGACCATACAGAGCGGTATTGCAGAAACGGCGAAGAAGTGGGTGATAAGTATACCTGCACCTATGGCTGTCCCATAAATTCGGATGGACAGGGTATCTGTTCCAAGGTTATGATGATTATGTTTCCAATCATGGAGTCGGTGAGAAGTGGTGGAGATTTAGAGAACATTGGTGGCAATAGCAAATATAGCAAGGATATTGTATGCCCAGATGGCTGTGTCATATTCAGACTTATGGCAAAGAAACTTGACAATGAGAATTTTTATAAAGGAAAGTTTTTTGATTAGTTTTGATTTTATTGTGCTCAGTTTGAAGAGAAGCCGAAATATATATATCATTAACATAAGAAAAATCTATTATAATATAAGAAATACTTCCCAGATTGATTTTCAAACTGGGAAGTATTTTCTAAGTTTATATTACCACAAAATTACTAAAATTTCAAGTCTTGTATTGGGTTAGACTTAGGAGTACTGTGTATCTAGAGGTGATTATGGTGGATAAAAATATGACTTTAGCATTTCAAGATTTTCAGAAAAAACAAGCTGCAATTGAGTTAAAAGCGTGTAATGAAATAACAATAAAATATGGGTTAGCTTTATGTGATGTAGAAATTAATGAGCTGGTGGAGAATCGTTTTAAGTCATTAAAAGATACAGGAAGAATTGAGTTTTCTGAAGGGATTTTAAAAAAGATAGTGGAAGTTTTTTGTGATTCCCCTTATATAATGCAACAGAATTATAAAGAGACATTAATGGAGGTTCAAGAGTCTTTCTACTTTTTTAAAAATGAAGCCATGGATCAGATAGCTGATGATGAACTTATTGAGTTTATGAAAAAACATTTTGATGGAAAATGTCAAGGTTCTTTAGAATATTTAAGAGGAACTACTTTGGAAGAGCTTTGTAGAAATACAAGATACGGATATGAAGTGGATGATACAGATATGTACGGACATGAATTTTAGGAGGTATTATGGAAGAAAGCAACAAGAGTTTAATGGCGTTTTCAGATAATATTCAAATAGATAAAAATATAAGTGAAGAAGATAAAATGCTTATTGAGTTTAAAATATGGAATTTTATTGGTAAGCACACTGAACGATATACAATGGGTGATAGCACATCAGTTCCAATAGAAATAGCGGAAGAGTTACTTAATTCAATTTGTTTTTCATTAGGATTAGAATTAAGAGAGTTAATGAACGCAAAGGAAGTATTGATGGAAGAAGATATAAGTGACTTGTTAAAGACTTCTTGGAGTAAAATAGCCTCTTTGATGGAGAGAGGAAAGAACTTATTAGAAGAAGTTAGAAAAAGTTCATCTAATATAGAAAACATATCATATAAGGATACAATAAATGAAATAGATAGATTTTTTAATAAATATGACTATAGATATTTTGCTCATAAGATAGACTGTAGCATAGATTATCAACTTTCTAATCCCATATCAGAAAAGCTACAGGGAATTGAATATATAAATGAATACTTAAAAGCACTACTTATTGAAAATGAGTTTTGCATATGTTTTGATAAGGATAATATTATTTATGTTCTAAATAGCTATTGCTCTGATTATAAAGAGCTATTAATTAATATTTTTGAACCAATACTAACAAATGCCATAGGGCTTGATATTTTAGGCAGAGATATATTAACATTAGAGATTTCGGCATTGCAAAGAGAAACATTATTAGGGATTTTTATAAACTTGTCCAAAACTGAAATTTTAGTAAAATTAGAGAGCTCAGCAAAGAGAATCTGTGATATTTTAGGGATAGTTGATAATGAAAAGATAGAATATATCCAAAAAACAGCTGTAAATATTTATCCTAGAATTAAAGTAGGATTATCCATAGGAAATATTGATAATATATTTTTATCCTTTAAGTATGAAGAGGATTTAAAAGAAAGTGAATTTATAGATAATGATACTATGGATAATGAAAGGTTACGCAATTTAATCAATGAAATAAATGATTGTAGATTTATTTCAGATAAGATTGCAATGGTAAAAGAAGAGGTTAATAGCTTAAGCGACTTAGTTGAAGTGTTAAACCTGTGTTTTTGGGAAGATGAAGCTTTAGAATTATTTAAAACACTTTCAAAGGAAGAGATTTATATTATTAAACATTATTTAGATAATAAATATGAAGCATATAGTTCAGATTCACAATGGGAAATTAAATTTATGAATTATATAAGAGGTCTAAGTAAATAGTAATAAAAGCTTTAACATTACTTATCCATTTGCTTTAGGGGTTATTATTGTTACAGATTCAAAAAATATATTTTAAGGAGAGCGAAAATATGACGGAGTTTTGGGAAAAAAGTTTTATAGAAAAACAAACAATGTGGGGATTTAAACCATCAGAATCAGCCATTATTGCCAAGGATTGCTTTATTGAAAATAATATAAAAGATATATTAATACCTGGTATTGGTTATGGAAGAAATGCAAAGGTATTTATTGATAATAATATAAATGTTACAGGAATCGAAATCTCAAAAACAGCTATTGATTTAGCAAGGCAACATGGGATTGATATTAATATTTATCATGGTTCAGTAGGAGATATGCCTTTTGAAAATAAACTCTATGAAGGGATATTTAGCTATGCACTTATTCATTTATTAAATGAAAGTGAGAGGGAAAAATTTATTAGTGATTGTTATAATCAATTAAAACAAGACGGATATATGATTTTTACAGCTGTTTCAAAGAAAGCTCCTATGTTTGGAAAAGGAAAAAAACTTAATGAAAGTTATTATGAAACTAAAGACGGAGTAAAAATCTTTTTTTATGATTCTGAATCAATAAAAAAAGATTTTCAAAAATATGGACTTGTAGAATTTTCTGAGATTGATGAAATAGATAGTGATAATAAAGATAAACCTCCAATGAAATTTTTATTGATAAAATGTAAAAAATAAGTATAATTATTACATTTATTTAACTTATCTAAGGCTGTTTTAAGGCTTAAAATACCTACTATAAGTAATGTTATATTTACAAAATATGTTATAATTAAAAAGGTAAGAAAATTTTTAGTGACAGGCAAATAGTATTTTGTAGAGGAGATTTTTAATTATGCAAAATTTGATATTAACATCTACTGGATTTACTAATAGAAATATTAAAGAAAAGTTTTTAGAATTAGTAAATATGCCTAAGGATAAAATTAGAGCTATTTTTATTCCAACTGCTGCAATAACAGAAGACGCAAAGGTATGGATTCCAGAGTGTAAAAAGGACCTTTTAGATGCTGGTATTTTAGATGATAACATAGTTACATATGATTTAGAAAGAATTATGAGTTGTGATGAAATTTGTAATTTTAATGTTATATACGTTTGCGGTGGAACTACACAACATTTATTGAACAAAATGAACGAAACTAATTTTAATATTCCATTGAAAAAATTTTTACATAACGGAGGGGTATATGTAGGAGTAAGTGCAGGGAGTGTTGTTTTATCACAAAATTTACCTAACAATTTAGGTTATATCAATTGTACACTCAATGTTCACGCAGAAGAAGGTACAGAATGTGGATATTTAAATACAAGTGATTGTCCTAATATTAAATTAATGGACAGTCAAGCCATAATAATTACAGATAATGATATTGCTATAATAGAGTAAAAAATCAAAAGTTCGTATTATTAATATGTTATACACATAAAATAGTATATATTACAAGTAATAATATAGAATATAGATAGGAAACACACTCAGTCGAGCTGAGGAGTACAGAATTCTTAGAAAAAGTGCTAATCTTTACGGGATGTAGCACTTTTTCTGTACTTTTAACTTCTATATCAAGACCAAAAAATTTAATCATAATTTTTAAGTGATGCTCTAAATCTTTGATTTAGTTAGCAGAACTTACTCAGTGAGCGAATGTGAGTCGAGTTTTATTTTTGAAATAGTTCACCAATAGCCCAGGAGGACAAAACGTTCAAAATCGACCTAGCCATCCTACTACGAATTTTCAATATTGTACTTTAGAATTAAACTATATCTATGTAGAACATATACACAAGAATAAAATGGAAAAATCTCATTTGTAATAGTTACGGAGAACTGTGTCATATTATTTATTACAAGAGTAATTTTCACTTTAATCTTTCATCGAAAGATAATTGAATTTTAATACCAAATGGATCTTCAATGATTCCATATGCTTTACTAAATATATTACTAGCTAATGGTACAATTATTCTAACTCTCTTATCTGCGATTAAGCTTTCATAGAATTGATGGATTTCCTCCAAATCAGCACTTTGAACACATAGAGAGGTATTATTACCAACTTTGTACTCTTCATTGGCATCCATTGTATCTTCAGCAACCATAACCTTAGTATTGCCAATTTTTAAAACAGAGTGAGAAATATAATCTTTATTTTCATCATTAATTTCTCGTGACTTATCCCCCATCTTTAACATATCTGCATATGTTACAATCATTAACTGTTCTGCGTTAAAGTGTTTCTTATAAAAATTAATAGCATCTTGTGCTTTTCCATTCATTGAAAGGAAAATAGCTGTTTCTAAGGTTTTACTCATAATATTAATCTCCTTTTTGTAGTAAATTATATATCAATGATTATATTATTGATATAAATATATTATAATATTTAAAGGTGTCAAAATGTGAAACCTTTACTTAAGATAATTTAAAAACGGAGGATATATGAAAAAATCAGAAAGATTAAACCATATGATAATGTACCTAAATGACCTGGATTGCTTCAATTTAAGTGACTTAATGAATAAATATAACATTTCAAAAAGTACAGCTTTGCGTGATATTAGTTCATTAGAAGAATTGGGAATGCCTATTTATACAGAGCAAGGTAGATACGGTAAATATGTTATATTGAAAAATAGATTATTGTCACCTATTATATTTACCATAGACGAAGTATACGCGCTGTATTTTGCAATGCTCACACTAAATGCCTACGAGTCTACACCCTTTCATTTAAGTGTAAATAAACTAAATGAAAAATTTGAAAACTGTCTATCGGAAGAACAAATAGAAAAAATTAATAAGATGAAAAAGTCCTTACAATTTGAAGCCTCTAAACATAATAATGTCAGTAAATTCTTAGATAGGATTTTAGAAAGTATTATTAATGAAGTTAGTTGTACGATTAAGTATTTGAAAAATGATAAAACTATAAATTACCATATTCAGTTTTTAAAAATTTCATCTAAATTTGGACAGTGGTACGCTAGTGGAATGGAGCTTAATAGCAATAAATACAAAGTTTTTAGATGCGATAAAATAACCTCATTAGATTTTAGTAGTGAGAAGTTAGAATTTCTAATTGATGATGTTATAAACTCTCCCATAGAATTTTACCAATCTGATAAAAATATTCATTTTGAAGTAGAGATTTTAGATGGTGCATCGGATATTTTCTACAAGGAACATTATCCTTCTATGAAAATAGAAACAGGAACAAAGACAATTATAAAGGGATTTTGTAATGTAGGTGAAGAAGATTTTATATCTGATTATTTTCTTAGATATGGCACTTGTATTAAATCAGTAAAACCGCAATGGTTAAAATCCATTATTTATGAAAAGATCAAAAAAATTCTAAATCATTATGAAGAAATCTAAAATTCATCTACACTAAAATATTAATTCAATCATATCCTTTAGTTTATGCAAGAAGCCTTTTTTATCAGTATATTTATATATTTTAATAAAAATATATAAATAACGAAACCAATAAAGAAAAACTTGACAAGTATATCATTTATGGATATATTATATTTAATGATATATCATTTAATAATATATCATTAAATATAATATGAAGGAGAATTTTATGCCAAGAAAAGATTCTATTGATATAGGGGAATTAACAGATTCTGCTTTTTATATTTTATCTAGTGTTGTTGATGAAAAGCATGGATACCTAATTATGAAAACTATTGAGAAGTTTACTAATAATGAAGTTACTATTGGTCCTGCATCACTTTATACAACATTGAAAAAGCTTTTAGCAGCAGATTTAGTGGAGTTAAATTGTGACACAGATGAAAATAAAAAAATATATAAAATAACCAATAAAGGACGAGAGATGCTTATAAAAGAGATTGAACGTAAAAAGCAGATGATCAAATTCGCTGAAAATTTTTTGGGTTAGAAAAGAGGGATATTTTTGAAAAGTAAATATGTAATGATTAATGGGTTTGCATTTAGTGAAGAAAGTGATATGGAAAAATTAAAAGAATATGCAAGGAAAGGTTGGATATTAGAAGATATAGTAGGAGGGTTTTTCTATAAACTAAGAAAAGATAAATCTCAAGATATAATATATAACTTAGATTACCAAACAGAGGCAAATGAAGAATACTTCACTATATTTAAAGAAGCAGGATGGAATTGTATTGTTTCTATAGAAAATTATATGCACATTTTTTCAGCGCAAGCTGGAACTAAACCTATTTATAGTGATTGTGAATCAGAAATAGATAAATATACAAGTATAAGAAATCAAACAAGAAAAGGGACTTTATATTCTTTAATACTAGCTATAGCTCTAATGGGGTTGTTAGTTGTTTCTTTAGTTGCCATTAAACCTATATTTTTGATTATTGTTGGATTGTTGATAATTGATATATTTGTATTTGTCTTTAATTTTATGCCTTATTTAGCATATAGCTCTAGAATTAAGCAAATAAAAAAATATGGTACGTGTAATTGTAAAGCAATAGATAATAAAAGTTCATGGATATTAGATGCAATTTCAGGGGTTCTATGGTTGGCAATAGGAATATGGCATTTAACCGGGAAACTATATTTTTCTGCAGCATTTTTTATAATTTTAGGTGCTTTTTTTATTTTTTCAAGTTTAGTCTACTTTAAGAAATATAAAAAGTCTTTATAAATTATATAAAGTATGGGTAGAAGTATTTTTTAGGAACAGTAGAATTTCAGAATTCTACTGTTTTTTATGTAGTTATAGGTTAAACAAAGGAAAAATATGCTTTATATGGTATAAATTTATTGAGCAGTGGAAAGTGAGGTGGTACAATAAGGATATTGTTAATTAAATTTAAATAATAAGGATCATGTAAAATAATATTCAATTTAGGAATAGTATTAAAGGTGAGTGAGATAGGAAATGCTTATAAGAAGGTATGAACCATCAGATTGTAAAGATTTAGTCGAACTGTTTTATAATACAGTACATTCCATTAATGCAAAAGACTATACAGAAGAACAGTTGAATGTATGGGCAACAGGTGCTGTAGATTTAGAGAAATGGAATAAATCCTTATTAGATAATTTTACAGTTATTGCTATTGAAAATAATATTATAGTTGGTTTTGGAGATATAGATAAGAGTGGATATTTAGATAGATTATATGTTCATAAGGACTACCAAAATAAAGGGATTGCTACTGCGATTTGTGATGTGCTGGAAAAGGCATTTGATGTAGATAAGATTAGTACACAGGCATCAATTACTGCAAAGTATTTCTTTGAAAAACGAGGATATAAGGTTGTAAAAGAACAGAAAGTAGAAAGGAAAGGTGTTTTACTAACAAACTATGTTATGGAGAGGTAGTGCAATTCTAGTTTGCTTAATGAAAATATATAAAAAACCCACTTTAAGTAGATATGGAGAACTGTACCACAAGAAAATGCAATTTATACCCCCGGGGATTTATATGGCTTGGCTAAGGCTATTTTTAAAGCTGGAAATACCATACTAAAAATAATGTCATATTTACAAAATATGTTATAATTAAAAAGGTAAGAAAATTTTTAGTGACGGGCAAATAGTATTTTATAGAGGAGATTTTAAATTATGGATGATATTCAGAAAGTAATTAATTATTATATTACAAATTATAATCTGGAGTATAATGCATTTGATAATGATAAAAATGTATTCATGGAAAGCGATGTAGAAGTTTTTCGTATGATTTCATTTGGAAAATCAATGCTTTTTATTGGAAGGAGAAATTTAATTAACTGGGCAAAAGAAAATTTTATAGATACTTTAGCAGAAGATATTATTGATGGTAAAAATCTTCATAGAATTGAATGTAAACTAAGAGAAAATGATTTATGTCTTGCAGGTGAACATTTGAGATTTCTTTATAGTAAAAGTGAAGATATTATTTGCCCAGATAATGTAGTTCTTAAGAAAATAGAAAAAGAAAATATGAGTGAGTTTTACATAAAATATCCTGGATTTGAAAATGCATTAAACTATGAAAAGGATGAAATTGCAATTGCAGCTTTTGTTGAAGGAACGGTGGTAGCTGTAGCTGGGGCAGACAATTATCATGATCCACTATGGCAAATAGGTATAGATACCATTAAGGAATATAGGGGACAAGGATTAGCAAAATTGGTTATTCAACAATTAACAAAGGAGATATTGAAGCTAGATAAAATACCATATTATACAACGTGGAGTGCGAACCTTGCTTCAATGAGAACTGCTTTAGCCACAGGATTTTATCCAGCATGGGTAGAATATTTTGCAGAAAAATATTAACTTTTAATAGCAAAATATTATCTTGTCAAATTCCAATTTAAGATTTATTAATTGATTAAAATAATGTTTTAGAGGTAGTGAAAGATGAAGGTTGAATTAATAGAAGCTAGCAAGGCTGATAAAATGATATTAAAAAATATGATTGAATTATATAATTATGATTTATCAGAATATGAAAATCGTGATTTAAATGAACATGGGTTATACGATTACAGTTATTTGGATAATTACTGGACAGAAAAAGATAGATACCCCTTTATAATTAGAGTAGATGACAAATTAGCAGGATTTGTTCTTGTTAATAAACATAGTGTTGTTACCTCATCTCCAACTGATTATGCAATTGCAGAATTTTTCGTTCTAAAAAAATATAGGAAAAGAGGAATAGGTAAAATTGTGGCTTTTGAAGTTTTTAATAAGTTTCAAGGAAATTGGGAAGTAAAACAGTTGCGTTTACATAAGGTTTCTCATATTTTTTGGAATAATGTAATAAGCCAATATACTTTAGGTAACTTCATAGAACTTCAAAATGGTAATGAAGTTTGGGATGGTCCTATTCATAGATTTACTAATAAATTGAAAAAGGAAGATACTGAAATCAAGGAAGCAATGGATGTTCTATACAACATTAGTGGAGATAAAGAATTAATACAACTAGCTGAGATGAGAGATAAAGCTATAAGAGATGAGAAAAGTAGACTTCAAGGCGCTAGAGATGAAGGTAGAGAAGAAGGCAAAAAAGAAGGTAAAATAGAAGGAATAAAGCAAGGAGCAAGAGATGCTTTAGCTAAAAGTACTATAAAACTTTTAAGGAAAAAGTTTAAGGATATTCCAGATAATATAATAGAGTCTATACTTAAATTATCTTTAGAAAAGATAGAAAAAATTAATGGAGATTTGTTTGATATAGAGTCCATAGAGGAGTTAAAGAAGTATATTTAATTAGGGATATATTCCATATAAAACTAAGTAATTAGAAACACCTATTAACAGTAGAATTTCAGAATTCTGCTGTTTTTTTATGTAGTTGTGCCTTAAACAAAGGTATATTTATTGTACATAGAACTAGTTAAATCCTAATGTACCAGCAATTTTATTTAAAATCACAACACCAGAAAAGGGAGCTAAATAAAGTAACTAAATTTCTAAAGGTAAAAATACCGTATTATAAGCAATAACGCGTTTACATAGTATGGTACAATTATATTATTAACAAATATGATTAATATACAAATAGTAATTTATCTACCTGCTTATTTGAGATTAGATATGCAGTATGAGAAAATTTATATAATCCTCGGAAAATATTTTAAAAGTCTATTGACTCTGACATCGTGTCGTCCATTATTCTGATTACAGAAAGGAGTTGAGCATATGGGATTGATGACTATAAGTGAAGTAACAAAGGTCTTTAATGTTTCTACACGAATGCTTCGGTACTATGAACAAATGGGGCTATTATTCAGTCAACGCAAAGAAGATTACGCATATCGCGTTTATGATGAAAATGCTATTCTACGTCTTCAGTATATCATTGTATTACGCAAGCTGCGGATTCCAATAAAACAAATTGCGTTGATTTTCAAAACTCCTGAATTGACTAACATTATCGAAATATTCCAAAGAAACATAGTTGAGATTAATGATGAGATAACTGCACTTGATATCATTCGGTATGTGTTGGAGATTTTTGTATCACGCTTGAATAAAAGCACGGGAACAACAATTAAACTTGATTTATTACAAGATGCTGATATCATAAAAGTCATTGAACCGCTAACCCTTTCTAGAATTAATTTTAAGGAGGAACGTTCAATGGAAGAATTAAACAAGGCAAATGAGGTATTGGGTAAGTTACAAAATGTTCGAATTGTTGTGATGTCTCCATGTACTGTCGCTTCGTATCACTTTATTGGTGAGAATCCAGAGGAAGTAGTTGGAGGTGTGGTAGATAAATTTATTCGTGAGAGCAATCTGTACGAAAAGAAACCCGATGCAAGAATGTTTGGGTTTAATCATCCAAATCCATCGCATAATAGACCACATCACGGATATGAGGATTGGGTAACCATTCCTGATGACATGGAAGTCCCAGCGCCACTCGTAAAAAAGAGGTTTGAGGGTGGAATGTACGCAGCCCATACTATTGTATTCCCTGACTTCCACGAATGGAAGCTTTTAAGCAAATGGGTAGAAGAAAGTGATAAATATGATTCCAACTACAGAGAGCAAGGAGAAGAGATTATGGGCGGATGCCTAGAGGAGCATTTAAATTGGATTTATTCTTCCCATATGGGTTGGCCTGAAAATGGAATAGATGGTCATATTGATTTACTTTTACCTATAAAGTTAAAATGATACCTGTGTTGTGTAAATTGAGCATAACCTGTACCCCAATAAACTACAATTTTTTCTAAAGATGTATATTAACTAAAAGGATGCTAATCTTTTCGGGATGGAGCATCTTTTTGTTTGCTTTTAAATAAGAACAAGATGGAAAAACTTCACTTCAAATAGTTACGGTGAACCGTACCATAAATAATGAAGGTTTTTTTTATGGTAAAAAACAAATACTATGCAGAAGTAATGATATATATTGTTTGTGCAGAATTGTGATATATGGTAAGAATTATCCAATAATATGGGCAAAATAAAACTATGGAGGAGATAAAATGAGTTTTAAGATTATTGCAGACTATCATACTCATACTAATATTGCAAAGGGGCATATTCCCTTATTTAATATTATTTTTGGAGAACATGCAAAAGGAAGTATTGAATCAAATGTTAAAACTGGAATAAAAAAAGGATTAAAAGAAATAGCAATAACAGACCATGGTTATAGGCATAGTATCTACGGGATGAAACTAAATCAATATAAAGAAGTACGTAAAGTAATTGATGATTTTAATAAGAGTTCATTATTGAAGGAGAATGACTTTAAGATTCTTCTTGGTATAGAATGTAATATTGTTACTAAAAAGGGGGATATAGATATTAAAGATGAAATAATTGATTACCTGGACATAATTTGTGTGGGTTATCATCCTGGAGCGGTACAAAATCCACTTTTATTGAGAAATTATACAGAAGCTGCGATTAATGCTATTAAAAAATATGAAATTACAATATTAAATCATCCATTAGAGCATGTTAATCCAGATATTATTGAAATTGGAAAGGTAGCTATTGAAAGAAATACTGCTTTAGAAATTAACAGATCTCATAAGAATATGGATATTGAAACAATAAAAAAGTTAAAGAACATGGGCGTTAAATTTTCATTAGGAAGTGATGCACACAAATCAGAGGATGTAGGGTATTTTGGTAAAGCATATAATATTGCAGCTGAGGCAGGTCTTACAGATGATGATATCATTAATGCTGATGGAGATGCACATAAATTAATGAAATTATTAAGAGCTTAAGTTTGGTAGTGGTAACGGATTGGAACATATTTATTTTATGTATAAAGAATTGTAGAACATTGGGGAACTTGGATAAAATGTGTTCAAAGAATGTTTAATATAAATGTTTATTGCATATACTACAATTATTAAAATAAAGTAAAAAAAGAAGAAATTAGGTGATTTAAATGATATACATATATAATTGTTATGGAGGAACCCACTCGTCTATTCTAGCAATTGCTTATCACTTAAAAATGCTGGATGAAACTCGAGAACCAACTAAGGATGAAATATTGAAATTACCTAACTTTAATAAGTTAGTATATGGAAATCGTGGAGAACTCTTTTATTATGGAAGTGATGAAGATGGAAATAAAGTCTATGTTGTAGGTAGAGGACGTTCAAAGGTTTTAATTCCAGGATTATACAATTTAACTTCTATGCTTCATAAAGAAAAGCTATTAAATGAGAAAATTATATTTTCTAATACATCACCAACGGTTCCATTACCAATGACCTTTGGCGGATTACTTTCTAGGTGGCTAAAAATTGATTTTCTAGGAGTACCCTTGCTTGTAAAGGGAGCAAAACAATCATATAAGAACGTTATAAAACTTGTAAATCACACAAAGAAGGCATCAAAGGAAGATAAGTCAGAGGTTATTATTTTAGATAATAAGGAATTTAAGAAAAAATAATTTTTAAATAGATAACCAAAATTAAAAAAAGAGGTTATATATTAAATTCAAGCCAATGATATAAAAAGTATCATTGGCTTGTGTTATAACTATTTCTATTTGTACTGGAGATTATTTATATTAGCGTAACGTGATATGAAAGCAGTTCAAAGCAACTCTTCTGAGGATGGGTTGAAAAGATTTATTAAATACCTTATCCTATATTTATCAAGAACAGGAGGGTATCATATGCCAGATCAGAAGTGTCAAGATGAATATATACGAAAAATTCATAAGGTGCAGGACTATATTGAAGATCATTTAGGACAATCACTGTCTATCGAGGAACTTTCCAATGCTGCTGGGTTTTCAAAATATCATTTCAGCCGGATATTTCAGGGCATATTAAACGAGCCTTTAGCTCATTATGTGAACCGGATTCGCATGGAGAATGCACTTTTTTTGCTTGCACACCGGGCAGATAAAAATATTACGGATATTTCTTATGAACTTGGATATACTGATTCAGCCGTATTTTCCCGGGCATTTAAGAATTATTATGGCACTAGTCCAAGAGAATATCGGAATGAATATAGCAAGAATTGCAAAGATTCTTTTTTACTGTCAGAGTATAATAAGGACACTGTGAAGAAAGAATGGGCAGACAATCCGATTCCTGTGGCTGGGCAGATTACTATAGAAAATTTGGGAGAAAAGCAGGTTGCTTATGTGAGACATACAGGTACCTATGACACATTAGCAAAGAAGTATGTCAATCTTATTCAGATTTTATTTGATCATGCAAAGAAGCAGCATCTTCTTGTGAAGGGTCAAAACTGGGTGATTGCTATGTATCATGATAATCCGGAATTTGGAGAGGAGAATCAATTCCGTACCAGCCTGTGTCTCACGGTGCCAGAGGATATACGAGTTCATGAAGACGGTATTCTTGGAAGGATGAAACTAGAAGGCGGACTGTATGCGGTGGGACATTTTCAGATTCAGCAGGAACAGTATAGCGATGCTTGGAATTACATGTATCAACAGTGGATAACTAGCAGTGGTTATGTTCCAAGAAACTCATATCCATTCGAAGTGTATCGAAACGAACCTTATGCCAATGGAAATCCTATCCATGGGGTAGATATATATGTTCCTATTGAGCCAATGAATTATGTGAAGTAATCTACGATTTAGGCAATTAGGGTTGACATCTACCTTCCCATTGAACCCATTCATTTCTAACATGCTGCAATCTATTCAGAGGTGAGCATATGGAAGAAATCAAGATTCAAGGAGCACGAATCCATAATCTAAAAAATATTAATCTAACTATTCCTAAACATCAACTAGTGGTCATTACCGGTATCAGTGGTTCCGGTAAATCCAGTCTTGCATTTGATATCCTGTTTGAAGAAGGCAAGAACAAGTATCTAAGGTCCATTGGAATTCTGACTGGACTTGATAACGAGGACAGGTTCGATACTATGGAAGGAATCGGTCCAACGGTGGCGGTATGTCAAAATACAATAAGGCAGAGCAATCCCCGTTCTACAGTTGGCACAAAGACTGGAATCCTAAACCAGTTAGCCATGTTATATACCAGTGACGGAAAGCCTATAGATGAGCATAGTGGACATCTCTCCCTAGGCTTCTTTCTATATACAACGGCCGATGGTATGTGTATTAGATGCCAGGGCAGAGGTTCTTATTATGATATCAATCTGGAGAAGTTGATTCCAGATAAAACAACAACCTTATTGGAGGTCTATGAGAGTCTGAAGGTAACAGCTGGTTTCTTACGAATTTTAAAGAAGAAATACGGCGTATATTTTGCAACCCCATTCTGGGAACTTCCAGAAGATATCAGTAATGAAGTCATCTATGGCACATATGATAATGGCAAGCAAAGCTACTGTCTGGAGCGTATACTAAGAAATTCGTATGAAAAGGGCGAGGATGTGGAGGAAGTTTATGCAAAGACCCTTTGTCCAGATTGTCATGGACATCGAATCGGCGAAGAAGCAAGAGAAGTCTTCCTTCATGGAAAGCGCATTGGTGAACTGGGACAGATGACACTGACAGGTCTTCTTGATTTCCTAAAGGAAATACCGGAGAAAGAATTATCTCAGTTTGGTAAGAACGTGGTAAAGAATGTAGTGGAGAAATTGAAGCATTTGATTCAGTTTCGCTTAGGGCATCTGACTCTTTATAGGGAGATGTCTTCTTTAAGCGGTGGTGAGGTACAGCGAATCTTTCTCCATCTCCATTTGGAGTCTAAACTGAATTCTCTGATTTATGTCTTTGATGAACCCATGGCAGGATTACATTCATCGGAGAAGGAAAGCATGATCAAAGCGGTAAAGGAATTAAGAGACATTGGTAATACAGTGATTATGGTGGAGCATGATAGAAAGATGATTCGTCATGCCGACCATATTATTGAGATTGGTCCAAAAGCAGGCATAGAAGGTGGAAGGGTTGTCTACCAGGGAAATTATGAAGGATATGAAAATGTAGATACTATGCTTAGTCAGTATCTTTCAGGCAAATGTTTGATGCCGGAAAGGACGGCCAGAAAGAATGCCTTTGATAAGGAAGACTGTCTAATCTTAGAGCATGCAAATACCCATTATTTAAAGGACTTAACTGTAGCATTTCCACTTCATGCCATGGTTGGTATTGCTGGATTATCAGGAAGTGGGAAGAGTTCGCTTATTGAGGAGACGCTTTTGAAACGTCTTGCTAGTGCCAGAAAATATAGTATTGCAACTGATATAGCAGGAGTAGAACTGATTAGTGGCTTTGCAAAGATATCTCAGGAGCCTATTGGAAGAAATTCCAGTTCTACGCCAGTCTCTTATATTGGTATCTGGGATAAAATCAGGGAACTTTTTGCAAAACAGCCTGAAGCAAAAATAAGAAACATGAGTGGTGGACATTTTTCTTTTTATTCTAAAGGGGCATGTCCAGACTGTGGTGGTAGTGGTTATGAAAGAATCTTTCTGACCTCCAATTTTTCTGTAGATAAGCTTTGCCAGATGTGTCATGGCAAGCGGTTTCATGAAGAAAGTCTTTCTGTAGACTATAAAGGAAAAAACATTGCCGATGTGTTAGAGATGAGCGTTACCGAAGCCATTTCATTCTTTGAAGATCAGAATAGCATTGTGAGACCACTACGTATTCTAGATCAAATGGGCATGGGGTACTTAACCCTTGGTCAGCCATCTTCTTCTTTAAGTGGTGGTGAGGCACAGAGAGTGAAGCTTGCCAAAGAGCTGGGACGGCATCGAAAGGGCAATATACTATATGTGTTAGATGAACCAACCACTGGACTTAGCTTGTATGATACGGCATTGTTATTACAACTATTAGATCAACTTGTTGTAAATGGCAATTCGGTGATTGTCATTGAACACAATGTAGAGGTCTTAAAGAGCTGTGACTATATTATTGAACTTGGTCCGGAAGGTGGGGATAAGGGCGGTGAGATTATTGCCAAAGGAATACCAGAGCAACTGAAAGATAATCAAAATTCCAGAACAGGAGGGTATCTTGTATGAATCATATAAATCAAAGAAAAAAGATATTGTTAGAAAAGATAATAAACAGTAGCTATAACAATATTACTGGCATAATTGTATTAAAAAACGGTGAAACATTATATGAAAATTACTATAATGGTTATACAGCTAATAACACCAGCCATGTTTTTTCAGTGACAAAAAGTATTATTTCCATATTGATTGGTATTGCCATAGATAAAGGGTACATCAAAAGTATCAACCAGAAAGTATTGGATTTTTTCCCGGATTACACAGTTAAAAGAGGAGAAAAAACGATACAGAGTGTTACCATTAAGGATATGCTGACTATGACAGCCCCATATAAATGTAAGTCAGAACCATATGCGAAGGTTTTCGCAAGCGATAGCTGGATAAAAGCTGGGCTTGATTTATTAGGAGGGAAGAGGCAGAACGGAGAGTTTAGGTATTCTCCTATTGTAGGAACACATATTTTATCAGGAATTCTTGTAAAAGCAACAGGACAATCAGTACTTAATTTTGCAAGAGAAAATTTGTTTTCGCCATTGGAAATTAATGTTGAACACAATGTAGTGTTACAAAATAAAGAAGAACATCTTGCCTTTTCCAAAGATAAAAATGTTAGCGGTTGGGTTGTTGACCCAGAAGGTATAAATACAGCAGGCTGGGGTCTTACCTTAACCCCAATGGATATGGCAAAAATAGGTCAATTGTACTTAAGTAATGGAATATGGAAAGATAAACAAATTATACCGGCGTGGTGGATAGATGAAAGTATAAAGGAGCATAGCCAAGGAGGAAAGCTATCCTATGGCTATCTGTGGTGGATTATTGATGATAAAGAACATATATATGCAGCTTTGGGACAGGGAGGAAATGCGATTTATGTTAATACAAAGAAAAAAATGGTAGTTTCTATTGCTTCTATTTTAAAGCCATATGCGAAGGATAGTTTAAAACTTATTAAAGATTATATTGAACCAATATTTGAGAATTGTGTATAATATATATTAATTTATCAGTGAGATTATGAGGCTAATCCAAAGTTTTACAAATTACAATTTGTTCAGGTGAAGATACTCAAAGGGATAGGATAGGCTTAAAATCCTATCTTTTTTTCATGAAAAGTATAATTAAAACTTGAACTTTAAATATTATTAATTATATTGTATATGGATAAATCTAAATTTTTTTATATATTTTTTCCAATGGAAATTAGTTTTGATTGAAGTTTTACATCATTTTTAACTTTATCAATAGTAGTACAGCCATGAATTATAATATTTCTGTTATTAACTAATCCCATTGCTTTTAAAGATTTACCTGTACTTTTGATATATTTTGAAAAAATAAAAGGTATAGGTGCACCATATGTACAAAGCATTATAACATTTCGTTTTCCAAAACGTGGTTTATGGTATTTGTCGGTAAGTGGATAACACCTATCGAGAAAGGTTTTTGTGTATCCGTTAACTTGGTTAATATAAATTGGCGATGATATTATCACAGTATCAGCAGTTTTAATATTTTCAAAAATCTCAGTAAAATCATCTTTCAAAACGCATACACCACCATTTTCTACACATTTTCTGCAACCTAAACAGTTTTTTATGTTAATTTTACAAAGCTCATATTTTAAACATATTGCTCCGTTTTCTTTTGCACCTTTAAGTATTCTATCCAAAGCAAATGCACCATTTCCATTAATATGGGGGCTACCTAAAATTGCTACAATTTTATGCATATTTAATTTACCATCCTTATAATTAAATCTGCACAATGCTTTGCTCCATTTTCACTTGCAATATTTTTACCCAACTGTTTTGCATTTTGTGTGACTTTGTCAGATAAAGCATAGTTTATTGATTCTACAAGCTTTTTTGCTGATAGCTGTTTTTTGTATATAGGTTTTGCTCCTACTCCAATGTCATAACTACGATGTGCCCATGCAAATTGGTCGTTGGAAAATGGAATAATAATAGACGGCACTCCTGCAGCAAACCCAGCTGCTGTTGTACCTGCTCCACCGTGGTGGCAGACAGCCAAGCATTTTGCAAATAGCCATGTATGGGGGATGCTATCTATTGCAAATATATTTTCAGGTAAGTTCTTAACATTACCCATACCACAAATAATTCCACGCTTATTTGTTTTTGATAAAGCCTCTTTTACATAATATATAAACCTATCTTTATCTTTTTCGTTAAATACAGAACCAAATCCAAAATAAATAGGTTTTTCACCCTTTGATAAAAACTCCACAAGTTCTTTTGGTGGAGTATATTCATCATTTTCTTGAGTAAACCAATAGCCAAATTGATAAACATTTTTATTCCAATCTCCTGGACGTGGAAAAACATAATTAGAACAACAAACAATAGATGGATTTTTTTCATCTACTCGTTCAAAAGGACAATCAAAATTTTCTGGTAGTTTACCGAATTTTTCTTTCCAATAAAGCATAACGCCTGTTTTAGATGCAATCCATAACATCCCCTGTAGCATTTTGTAAGACAGAGAAATAGGCATTTTAGTTTTCCCATAAGCGATAATTGATGGCACTTTAGAAGTTTTCAGCATAGGAAAAGGAGATGCCATAACAGATGGTATCCCCATTTGTTGTGCAGCGAAATAGCCAATAGTGCAACCAGGATGATATACAACAACATCACTACCAACACATGACTCATACATTTCATCAACCATCATTTTCGAATATTTTTTCATTTTGTTAAAGGTAAAAAGCATTTTAAGTGGATTTGTTGAACTTTGAGCAGCCTCTAGAAGCTTAGGGTCAATATCTACAGATTTATAATCTGCTGCAAGGGGAAAATGTTCTATTCCATAACTTGTAATAAAATCTCCAAAGCTTTTACCTGCTGCAATTCGTACATCTTCCCCCTGTTTTTTTAACTTAATAGCCAGAGCAATATATGGCTGAATATCTCCACGAGAACCACTACATAAAATCGTAATCATTATTGCCTCCTAAAATCCATTTGATTTGCACAACAGCTTGTTGTATGATTTTAGTGTATTCTACATATAAAAATTATTCAACCGACAATATCGATCAATATGTCGGATCTTATAAAGGAGCAGTTATGGCAAAATATAAAGAAATATCTACACAAACAAGACAAAACCTTATAGACGCTTTTTGGGAGCTTTATTGTGAGAAGCGTATTGAGAAAATAACAGTCCGTGAAATAACCACAAAAGCAGGATACAATCGAAGCACTTTTTACGAGTATTTTAATGACGTTTATGATGTTCTTGAGCAGATTGAAGAATCTCTTTTACCAAACATTGAAGACATGCCACCGCTTTTACCAACAATGGGCAATGAATCGGTACCTATAGATTCATTTATAAAGCTCTATTCAAGTAGTAGTAAGTATTATACTGTGCTTTTAGGGGATAATGGAGACCCTGCTTTTGCAGGTAAGATTAAAAATGGTATAAAAGCAAAACTATTGGAGCAATTAGAAACAAGTGAGAGCAATATGGAAATTGATTATACCCTTGAGTATATGTTATCTGCTATGATTGGCATATTAACCTATTGGTTTAAAAATAATGAAAATATCTCAAAAGAAGATTTAGTTAAGTTAATGTATGAGCTTATGAACAGTGAAGGTATAAATAAATTGGTTATGAAATTAAAAGTGTAATTATTATTATATTGGAAAAAGATTATAAAGAGCTTGATGTAATGTAAACATGGAGATATAAAGATGGGAAATGAAAAGCTAAAAGCCTTAAAAGCAGAAACTCAAACTTAAGGGGAAATAAATAATCAAGAAGATACACAAAGTACAAATGAAAGTGAAATAATAATAGATATTCCAACACCGTATATTCCAACGTGGATAGAGAACATATATTTCAATTAATGTTGTGCTTACTTAGAATCATTAGAGGGTTAAAGAAGTATCTTTAATTAAGGATATATTTACTATGAACCTCAATAATTGTGAACACATAGAAACAGTAGAATTTCAGAATTCTGCTGTTTTTTATATATTCTAATTTTAAGTTAAATCATATAAAATATTTCCCGAACGAGAATAAGAACAAATGTTTGTGTCGATGATTTAAATAGTAATAAACTAAGGAGGAATTGAGACATGAACAAATTATTAAATCCTAAAAATGATGTTGTATTTCAAAAAATATTTGGAGTAAAAGAAAACGAAAAGCTATTAATAAGCTTCTTAAATTCTATACTTGAACCCATGGGAAATGGAAAAATAAAAAGTATTACTTTAGAGGAGAAAGCACTAAATGTATCTTTGATTGTCAGTGAAAAGCTAAGTATTTTAGATATTAATGTAACAACAGAAAATAGTACTCATATCAATGTAGAAATACAGCTGATAAATCAGTATAATATGATTAGAAGGACAATATTTTACTTATCTAAAATGATATTAAAACAGTTGGTTAAAGGAGATAATTATAATCAACTTAATAAAACTATAACTATAAATATCTTAGATTTTGATTATATTAATGATGAGAAGTTTCATAGTAGTTATCATCTATATGAAGATGTGACAAAGAAATTACTAAGTGATATTGTTGAAATTCATTTTATAGAGCTTAAGAAGTTCGAAAAATCAAAGAAAGACTATAATAATAAGTTGCATAGATGGTTAAGCTTTTTAATAAATCCAGAGGGAAAGGAGATAGATATAATGAAAAAGGAAGATACTGAAATCAAGGAAGCAATGGATGTTCTATACAACATAAGTGGTGATAAAGAATTAATACAACTAGCTGAGATGAGAGATAAAGCTATAAGGGATGAGAAAAGTAGACTTCAAGGTGCTAGAGATGAAGGGATAAAGCAAGGAGCAAAAGATGCTTTAGCTAAAAGTACTATAAAACTTTTAAGGAAAAAATTTAAGGATATTCCAGAGAATATAATAGAGTCTATACTTAAATTATCTTTAGAAAAGATAGAAAAGATTAATGGAGATTTGTTTGATATAGAGTCCATTGAGGAGTTAAGGAAGTATATTTAATTAGGGATGTATTACCTATAAAACTAAGTAATTAGAAACAGTAGAATTTCAGAATTCTGCTGTTTTTTATGTAGTTATACATTAAACAAAGGAAAAATATGCTTTATATGGTATGAATTTATTGAGCAGTGGACAGGGAGATGGTACAATAAGGATATTGTTGATTAAATTTAAATAATAAGGATGAGGTAAAATAATATTCAATTTAGAAATAGTATTAAAGGTGAGTGAAATAAGTGGAAGTAATTGTTGAACTTTTAATTAGATTTTGGTATTTATGGGTGTTGGTAATTGCAGTAGCAATATTAGATCTTTTTATGCCAAGAATAAAGGGCTTCTTTGGAGAAAAATCAGTATCATTTTTCTTATCAAGACTTGATGAAAATAAGTATATGGTTATAAATGATATAATGCTACAGTTGGGAAGTAAGACAACCCAGATCGATCATGTTGTTGTATCTAATTATGGTGTTTTTGTTATTGAAACTAAAAACTATAAGGGAAGGATTATAGGGAATGAATTTGATGAATATTGGAAACAAAGAATTTATAGTTATAAGAAAGATATGTATAATCCAATAAGGCAGAATTACGGACATATACAAGCTCTAAAAAAAATACTAGGTAACTTCCCAGATGTGAATTACATTCCTATTGTAGTTTTCACTATTAATGCGGATTTAAAAGTTAAATGTAAAACAGATGTTATATATACAATAAATTTATTGAAGACAATTAAAAAATACAATAAACAGACATTAAGAGATTCTGTAAAAAAACAAATATACTCAAAGCTGATTTCTTTGAGTATTGATGGTAAAGAAAATAGGAAAGCTCATGTAGCACAAATTCAGAATCGACTAATTGATAATAAAAATAAAATAAGTAATGATATATGTCCTAGGTGTGGAGGCAAGTTAGTTTTGAGAAAAAGCAAATATGGTGAGTTTAAAGGGTGCAGCAATTATCCTAAATGTAGATTTATTTTGAAATAATAAGATAAATACTATAATGCTGTGCTTGCTATGAATGATTAATTATCAAAGAGGAGTTAAAGAAGTATATTTAACCATTAGTAAAAGACAAAAGGAACAATGATCAATTGTATTCTAGTATCTGTGGCATTGGGGAGATTAGAAGCACTAGTGATTCAAAAATTATTAATGAACTAAATAGGGGGGGTTACAATGATTTATTATAATAATGATAATTTACTTATACGCTCTATGATAAAGAGCGATATTGAAAATTTGGTTCATGGTTTTGCAGAACAAAATTGGCATAAACCATATGAACTATTTAATGACTATTATAATCAGCAAGAGAATATTGAAAGGTTAGTGATTATTGCTGAAATAAAGGGTGATGTTGCTGGATATGTTACATTACTTCCATGTACCAAAGTTGGTCCTTTTGCACATAAAAATATACCTGAAATTGTTGATTTTAATGTCCTTATTAAATATCAAAAAAGAGGTATAGGTAATAAGATCATGGATGTAGTAGAGAGCCTTGCAAAAGAAAAAAGTGATTTTGTTTCTCTATCGGTAGGACTACATTATGGTTATGGCTCTGCTCAAAGAATGTATGTAAAACGAGGATATATTCCAGATGGTACAGGGGTTTGGTATAATGGAAATCAATTAGAACAATATGCAAAATGTGAAAATGACGATGATTTGACTTTGTATTTTCTTAAATCATTTTTATAGAGCTTAAGATGGTGGAATATATAAAAATGAGATAACAAAAGCACTTAAAAATAATTAATTTAGTTAGCTTATTAAGCATATATAATTAAGAAAAGATATTACAAGGGGGAATTTGATGATAAAAGTAGAGAAAGTAACATCACCAGAAGAAAGATTTATTTTGAATAAAGAGTATATTAAGACTTTAGCATCGCCAATAGATGGTTACTGGGAAAATGTAATTATAGGGAATTCACAGTGCTATATAATTATTTATAATGGAAAGAAAGCAGGTCATTTTTTCGTCGACTCTAAAAAAACTTTAGTACAATTCTATACTTTTACAGAGTATTTTATACATGCACCAGAGATTTTTGAATATATTATTGCGAATAATATTGCCGAAAATGCTACTGTTTCTACTAAAGAGACAGAATTTCTATCTTTGTGTCTTGATTATCAGAAGAATATATCTATAGATTGTTATCTTTTTACTGATAACAAAAATATAAAATATGAATTGGCTAATTTTAAAGATGTGTCCTTCAAATTAGCTAAAAGCAATGATATAGTCACTATAAAAGCAAAATGTGACCCTGCATTTGAAGGTTATTATGAAGATTTAATAGAAAACAATCAACTATTCGTACTATACAGTGGTGACATTCTACTAGGAATAGGTGAATTTAGAATATTTAAATCAAATGAACAATATGGTGATATAGGAATGATTGTTGCAGAGGAATACCGTAAAAAGGGTATCGGAGCATATATTATAACTCAGCTAAAGGAACATTGCTATAGGAATAATTTAAAGCCCATGGCTTGCTGCAACCCTAAAAATATAGCTTCAAGAAAAACATTGGAAAAATCCGGATTCATAGCCAATCATAGAATTATATATGTAACTTTAAAGTGATGCTGCCATGAATTATCAACTTAAGGTGACAGCCATCATATGAGTAATGAGTTTTAAAAAGTAACATATTATCAATACTGTTATTAAACATAGCTAAACTTTTAAGGAAAAAATTTAAGGATATTTCAGAGAATATAATAGAGTCTATACTTAAATTATCTTTAGAAAAGATAGGAAAAATTAATGGAGATGTGTTTGATATAGAATCTTTAGAGAAGTTAAAGAAGTACCTTTAATTAGAAACACCTAGAAACAGTAGAATTTCTGAATTCTGCTGTTTTTTTATGTAGTTACAGGTTAAACAAAGGAAATATTTGTTGAATATGGTATGAATTTATTGAGCAGTGGACAGTGAGGTGGTAAAATAGAAATTAGAAAATCATAAATTATATTTGGTGTAATAAGGTGGAGTTATGAGTATTTTTTTTACAGAAAAAGATGACGGTATTTTTAATGAAAATAAACGAGATCCATTAGGTTTTCAACCTATATGGTCTTATTTTGGTTCAAAAGTAATCAATAACCTAACAACAGTAAGTGATGATTTTAGAGGATTTAGAGAAGCCTTGCTATGTTTAGATTTAGTAAATGATTATTGCCATATAAGAAAAAATGGGGATAGACGAAACTTAAAAAGCTATGTTTTAGCCTTTGAACAATTATTTATGTACTCAATAATTGAGCATGATAAAGATAATAAATATGAAAAAGTACTAGGCTCGGATAACTGGAAAAAGAAAAAGCCTAAGGTGTTATCAGTAAGAAATACAATCTTATCTAATCAAATCAACTTAGGGTATTATGGAAGATATAAAACCCCATTATATAATATGAAAATTCTCAATGATGAAAGTGATATAGAGCAGGAGATAAAAAAAGAGATTCCTAATTTATATGGAGACTCCTATGAAAAAATAAAAGAGGGAATCTTTGATTTTTTTGAAAAACTAGAGGTTAAGTCATTTGAACTACCTTATAATAAATTTCAACCTGTATTAGAAATGCAAAATGCTATATGTGGAAATTTGCGTGAAGGAGAATATGAATTTTGGAAAACTAAACTTAATGTAACGGATGAGTATCCTATAGTCAAAGCTTTTTATGAAAGTGAAGATGAAGACCCACAAACCCTAATTGAATCCATCTATAATAAGACAAGTGATACGGAGCTATCTGAAATAATAAGTATGGAATATTATATGCTATGCATAGAAAGAGTGTTTTATTTAATGCTTAATTGTGAAAGTATAGATAAAGTACGGGAGAAATTAGGTGATATAGAAAATCATAGGAAAAGATATGATAATATAAAAGATATTAAGATGAATGATGTTTCTAATTCTTTGAGGTGTAGATTTGAAGAGTTGAAAAAGTGTAATCCTTATGAAAAAGATTATATCTATAATATCTATGAGTATCACAAAGTAGTAAGTGATCAAAAAAGAAAAGATAAATGGCTTGATGTAAATGACGGTAGTATACAAGGTTTTGGGAATATAGGTGAAGTGGATATTAATAGATGGAATAGAGGATATTATATTTATTCTTTAAAAAGTATAAAGAAAAAACTAGAAGAATTAAGGTGTCAAAATGGAAAAGTTAAGAGATAAAATAAAAAAAGTATATGATGGATTTGATAAGGGGAAAGTTAAAAATATAGTTTTTACAACCTATGGATTTTCACCTAAATTCTTTCAAGATTCTATAATAACCTATTTAATGGGTAAAGATAAAATTCAGACAATAAAAGACCTTAAAGATGCAGATAAATGGATTAAGGATAATGGAATTAATATATTTTATGATAAAAATGGAGCTTACGATTTAGATGCTGCCATAACATTAGATTCTAATGCAGTAAATATTAAAACAGGGGTTTTTCATCCTAAATTAATTGTTATATATGGTATGAAGAATGGAGAAGAATGTGTATGGTTATTTGTTTCCTCTGCTAATCTAACAGTATCAGGTTATGGAGTGAATATAGAAGGTGTTTATGAAGGGGAGGTTACTGAAAAACAAGTTGCAAAAGAACTTCGTAACTTTTTAAAGTATTTATATGAAGAGTGGGATATTAAATCACCTAATGGGGAAATAAGGAAAGAAGTAGAGCCTCTTTTAAAATATCTAAACAAAAGAAAATTTGATGATACTCAGGGTATTGAATTATTCTGCAATAATGGGGGAGCAGGAAGTAAAAGTTTAATTAAAAAGTTTTCAGGTATGAAAGGTGAGGTTAGGATAATATCACCTTATTTTAGTGAAGATATAGAAAGTTTGATTCGTGAACTTACAGAAGAAAGAAGAAATATAACAATAATACCTGCTTTAAACGGGGATAAGTTTCAAATTACTAAAGAAACTTATAAAAGATTAAAAGATAACGGGGTTTGTTTTAAAATGATTGACTCTACTAGGTTTCCCCATGTGAAAATGTACAAGGTAGGTAGTTCAATTGTGGTAGGATCACATAATTTTACCGGAAACGCTTTAAAGGATTTAAATTGTGAAGCTTCAATAATAATAAAAAATAAAAGATTTCCTGAAATAAGTCTTATAGATATCAATAATGATGAAATGTTCTGTGATGAATTTAATGAAGTAAATAATAAAGATGAAATAAGGATAACAAAGAACAATATTTATATTACTGTGGAAGTTGATTGGAAAGAAAAAGAAATTAAGATTAATTCAGAGAAACTCAGTAAAGATAGAAAGGTTTATATAAAAATTGGAGAATGTAAAATATCAAAAGAAAAATTTAATGAAAGCCTACCTATGGAATTATTAAAAAATTATGATAATACTAATGTGTTAGCAGAGACAATTTTGGTAAATAAGTATTTTGAAGTTTTTGAAGATGATATAAGAATTTATAGAGGTATAATTTATGAAAGAAATTGGGAGGAGTATAGACCTGAAATAAGATGTAATGGACTAGATGAAGCTCTTGAAGAATGGTTTTATTCTAACAATATAGATGACATTAGTAATAATCCAAGTTGGAATTTAAGGCCTATAGGTAATGGTATAGAGGATGAGTACATAAATAATATTCAAGTTAATGGAAGAGAAAAAAGTGATGTTTTTGATAATTATTTTTATATATTTAGATCTCTTCACTTTATAAATAAAGCCATAGAAAATATTAAGGATAATACTGAAAGAAAGCTTTATGAAATTTTTAGAACCTTACCAAACAGTATTTATAATATAAGAGAACTTGCTAAAAAAATTAAGTATGAAAATAATGGGAGCAAGGAAGATGAAAGAATAAAAAAATGGATTATTTTCAATGAATTATTAATGAGCACTTCTTTAATAAAAGAAAAGTTAAATACATCTGATGTTATATTTTTAGTTGAAATAAAAAAGATGAAAAAAGAGTTAACTAAAGATATATCTATTAATGAAAAGGCTTTAAACACTATGAGAGGTGTTAAATATGTTAGATGGCTTAAAGAAGAGTTTGGGTACAAGTAGAGGTGAGAGGATGAGCTTTATTGAAGATGTCACATTAGATAAGGTTAAAAGTGTAATTACTTTTAGGGGAAAAAGTGATTTGTTGAAGAGCGATGACATATCAGATATTCAGGAAAAAGGTACCTGTGCATTAATTAATATATTACAAAAAAGTCCTGTAGCTTATTTGGCAGACGAGGTAGGAATGGGTAAAACCTATCAAGCATTAGCAGTAGCTACAATGGTATTAAATGATAATCCAAAGGCTAAAATATTAATTATTGTTTCAAAGGAAAATATACAAGACAATTGGGAAAGAGATTTTGATAAATTTAGAAGTAACAATATAATAGAGCCTTTTGATTCAAAGGCTGTAGTTATGAAAAAATACAATAGACCTATTGATTTTATTGAAGACTATTTAAATAGAGAAAAGAGGTCATTATCACTAATGAGATTAACCTCTTTTAGTGCCGTTCTTAGAAGCATTTGTAAGTCTAATGATAATGGTAAATACTATTTCGAAAATCTTATAAAAGGATTAAAGGAGAAAAATTTAATTAAAGATGTTGACCATAAGAACCTTAATTATAGAGAATTGACACCAAAACAAGTAGCTGATTATTATGGGTATGTAATTAATCAAAGCGTAGAAAATTTTGATTTAGTTATTATAGATGAAGCACAAAATATAAGAAATGAAAATATTGCTACAACCTTTTTAAATTCTATGCTAGGGTTATCTCAAAACTTTTCAGATGAAAAAATGTTAAAATATTGTTTTAAAAACAGAAGATGTATTGCTAATAAGACGTTACTATTAAGTGCTACCCCAGCTCATAGATCCTTGAATGATATACATAGTCAGTTTAAATACTTTAATCTAGATGAAGAGAAGATAGATAGAAAATTTTTAGAAAAATATATGGTTCGTAGATTAAGAACTTATGGAGAGCTTACAAAATATGATTGCAGAGAGTCAAAGGCAGAGGATTTAAATGATATTATGAATGTTGATCAAAAGTTATTAGTGGCTCTGATTCAAAAAAAGCTAGTTTTAGAATTAGATAAAAACCAAAAGAAGGACAATAAGGCTAGTTATAAAATTGGATTTTTAGAGACTTTTGAAAGCTTTGATCCAAGCAATACCTCTTCTTTAAGTGATAATAATGATGAAGATAATGAATACGAGAATGATATACAAAAAGATTTTGAAAATGGAGATGAAAATAAGTCATCTTTAGGAACAATAGCACCAGATAAAGTAGTAATGGAGGAGTTATCAAAATCTTATAGGAAAAGATTCAAAGATGAAAGTAACTATCCACCTCATCCAAAATTAGATTATATGGAAAAAGAGTTACATAAGTTAATTAGAGTAGACAATGATGAATCCGAAAAAGCTTTAGTTTTTGTTAGAAGAATTGCATCTGTAAATGAATTGGAAAAAAGACTTAATACAAAGTATGAAGAATCTATTATAGAATATTGGAATAGGATATTGAAAAAGAGAAGTGTGAATGGAATTAAAAAATATTTTGAAACAGGATATAAAAATAAGATAAATGGTAAGAATGATGTAGATGATGATATTGAAGAAGATGAAGAAGTTGCAGTTTCAGAAGATAGTAACAAAGATGAGGGTAAAGGTGACTTATCGAAGTGGTTAGCTATTAAAAAAGAAAATGTAAAGAATGAATCTTCAGTATCCAAGTTTAGAAAGAGCTTAACCCTTAATAATACAAGAACATGGATATTTGAAGAAAACTATATTAAAACTATATGTAAAACTAAGAATATAAATTATAGTAATGAATTGAAGAAAATTGTAGATAAGGATTTTATCAGTGAATATAAAAGATACTTAGAAAGTAACTATGATTTTTTTTATAAAAATACAAAGAACAATGCTTTAAAGCCTTCAGTAACCTTCTTTTTATTAAACAATTTGGCATTAAAGAGAATATGTAAAAAGTATCCAAGCTATAAAAACTTGTATGATTTTCATACTAAGTTCTATAGTATAGATAAACTTTCATTTAAAGAAAATAGTGACAAAAAAGTAAGTGTAACAAAAAAAGATATTATAAAAAGATTAAACCATGGATCTATCTGGAATGAAATTATGAAATCAGATAGATATAAATTCTTAAAAGAATTTAAGAGTCAGGATGATTTTAAGAAAAGAGAAGTCTTAAAAATATGGATTTCAAAGTTTATAAGAAATAGTGAAATGATATTAGATCTTCTATACTATTATGTCACAAATGATTCAGAAGACTATTATAAGAAGTTTAGCAAGTATTTAATAGATAAACATAGTAGGAATACTTTTAGATTTGATAAACTTATTGAAAATTATGAACAGATACGAAGAAATCTAATAAAAAATGATGAATATGAGACCTTTGAAGCAATTAACTATAAGGATTTTAAAGCGACATTATTTGATAAACAAACAAGAGTAGTAGGAGCTGTTGGAGGTAAAAATAACAACCTTACTATTCAGAGATTTAACACTCCTTTTTATCCAGATGTAGTAATCTGTACTGATGTATTCAAAGAAGGAATTAATTTACACATGTTTTGTTCAAAGGTTTATCAATATGGATTTGCCTGGACACCTGGAGACTTAGAACAAAGAATAGGAAGGGTAGATAGGTATTTTAGTAAGACTCATAGAGAAATAAATAAGGGAAATAAGGATGCTAAGGTAATAATTCATTATCCTTACATGGGAAATACAATAGATGAGCAACAATTAAAAACTGTGTTAAAGTTTAAAATTCAAATAGATCCATTATTGGATTTTAAAGAGAGAGCGCAAGGTGATTGTAAAGATATTAATTTAGAAGTTATTGATCACAATACTGTTGAGGAATTAGTAAACTATAAACCTGGAGATTCTGAAAGAGACAAAATGCCTTATTCAGGAATAGAGTACATTAAATAAGTTCATCTTAAAAAACTAAATAGGTAATTTATAAAAAACAGTAGAATTTCATAATTCTGCTGTTTTTTATGTAGTTTCAGGTTAAACAAAGGAAATATTTGTTGAATATGGTATGAATTTATTGAGCAGTGGACAGGGAGGTGGTACAATATATGTGTAACGTGTAATATATTGGAGGATGGGTTAATGCATCTTTAAGATATAAGAAATAAAGAAGCCATAGGGAAGGGGTGGAGCATGAGTAACAAGGATATTATAAATGAAAATAATTCATTAATAGAAGACTTTCAGGACAATCAAATTCATGTTAAGGATATTACATCCTCAATTATTACTAATCCGTATGGTGCTATTACCTTACCTTATAATGGTGGTGTAGATTTAAATAGCTTTTCACGAATATTGGAAGATAAATTAAGCAGTAGCTATAAAATATTTTGGTTCTTTGGAATCTACGAAGAGATAATTAAGAGAAATAAGTACATATCCTTTAGAAAACTTGTATGTAGAATGATAGTGGGAGCATGGTATCCTGTTACTCAATACAAACTTAGTTTAGGAATTCAAGACAGGCTCTATGATTTAGTTATATTAATCCATGAAAAATATAATATACCTTGTGATATGAATAAAAATAAACTATTAGAGTTTATAGAAAATATAGAGGATGTTGAAGTTGAAAAAAGGATTAAAAAACTTCGTGATTATGTACCTTATAGACTTTTAACTCCCTTCTTTGCTAAGGAATTAGCATTAACAAAGGATATATTTAAGAAGAATGGTACTAAGAGAAATAAGTTTATAGCTGAGCTGACCAATCTAGATGAGAGAGCTATATATAAAATAGATACTCCTAATAAGATTATAGAAATTAATGAATCTTGGTATAAGTACATAAGAGCTAATCAAACTATAATATGTGGATGGATGCATTATAACCTGGTTTGTTATCTTCAAAAGAGAAATCCTAACGTACCAGCAATTCCATTTAAAATCACAGCACCAGGTAAAAGGGATCTAAGTAAGGCAACTAAGCTTTGGACAGAGATAAATAGGGATAAAACTGTTAGTGATATTTATACAGGAAAGGAACTAACAGAAGAGAACTTCTCTAATTATGGAAATCTAAGCATAGACCACTTTATTCCCTGGAGCTTTGTACTACATGATGAACTATGGAATTTAGCACCTACCTTTAAAAATATAAACAGCCAAAAGAGTAATAAACTGCCTGAACTTAGCTTATACATGGACAAGTTCTGTGAAATTCAATACAAAAGCTTTGATATAATGCAGAGAAATCCTAAAAGATATAAGAAATACTTAGAAGGATATTTATCCATAAATATGGCTGCAAACAATGAAAGGAAAATTGAAAAAGATGAGTTTAACCAGAAGTTAAAAGCAAATATAGAGCCACTGTATCAGATAGCTTTTAATCAGGGGTATGGGGTTTGGGAGAGGTAATAAGATATATTAAAATTTTATATGATGAAATTTAGGATGATTAAGAGTGAATCGTATCATAAATAAATGAGGTTTATTGTCTTAGGCATTGATATAACTTGTCTAAGACTATTTTTATAGATAAAAATATCGTATTATAAGTAATAATGTGTTTACAAAATATATTATAATAAAAAGTAAATAATATTAAGTAAAAGACAAATAGGAATTAGGAGGTAAATAATGAGCACACTGTTCAGAAATCATTCATATTTTTCACAAATATTAAAACATAAAGATTTACCAATATATAAGACAGATGAATTTGATTTTTTTAGATGTGTTAATGTTGATAATTGGGTATATGGAAAAACTATAAGTGAATTACATGCAGGAAATCTAAGAGTGAATAATAATAATAGAAGATATTCAAAGTTGTTCCCTGATGAAAAAATATCTTATTGGGCTGACAGTAAGTCTACTGCTTTATCTGAAATAAAAAAACATAATGGTAATAAAAATTATTTAACATTTTGGGCTTATGATGATGCAAGTAGTACTTTTCCTATATTAGATAATGAAGAATGTTTAGTAATTATTGATGGAATAAATTTGAATTTCCATAAAATACTTTTAAAGATAGAGAATAATAAAGAATTAACAATAGAAGAGACAGATTTGGTGGAATTAATTAAGAAAGAGAGACCTGATTGTTTGGCATACAAATCAGTTGCAAATAAAAATGGTGTAAATTTTTTGTTTTTTGAAAAAGGTTTTAAAAAACTCTCATTACGAGAAACAAGATTATACTTTGGTGAAAGAAAAAGTAAAAACACTATAACAATACCTTGTACTATAAGTTGCGATTATTCACCTATTATTAAAAATTATGGTAAGTATTTTGAACCTATAGTAAGGGAAAGAATGAATAGTGAATATGAGTATACAGAAGAATATAAGACACATCTTATTAATTATGAAAATTCTTTAAGTAAATTACGCAGAAATAATTAAAACAAATTCAAAGTTTTCTAAAGAAGCTAGATAATATTTTAAGGCTATAAATATAGAAAATATAGTTTTAATCAATGGTATCTAGTTAGCATAATATATCATTGAATTTAATGTTGGGGGTATTAATAGAAATAATATATGATATTAAAAAATTATGTGTATATTATTTTATTGAAGAATAAATGGTGGTTGGGGATTTAATGATAAAATTAAGAAAGGAAAATTATGAGCTAATTATGTAATAGCTATTGTTGATAGGTGGTAACTGTTCTAAATATCATGAAACTTAGTGATAAGTTTTTCATTATTAAAATAAATTAAATTTATGTATAGAAATGAACTAAATTTATTTTTCTCTAATAGCATGCTAATGGAAAATATACTATTTTGAAACGTTGCATAATTAGAGGTTTAATTAATTAAAGTGAGTACAGTACCAAGGAATTAATTTATCAAATATATGAATAAAGGGAGAGAGCTATAATAATGGATAAAAAGTTTGAAGAATTTCTTAATAATGATACAATAATAGTTTTTGATACCAATATATATTTAAATTTATATGAATATTCTCCGGAAGTTGCAGATAAATTTATAGAAGCTATATATTTCATAGAAAAGTATATATACATTCCAAGTACAGTTAAGAGAGAGGTTTTAAGAAATCATTTAGAGTGTAGTGGAAGACAAAAAAAGAAGTTTAAAAATGTTTCAAAGGAACTAAAAAAATTAACTGATAAATTATCAGTTCAATTAAATAAACAATTGAATATACTTGATAAATTTAAATTTCCTAAAATTGATGATTTGAAAAATAATAGTTTAGCAAAGTTATTAGAGGTAGAGAAAACTTTTGATAAGTATTTAGAAGAAAATGATGTATATGAAGTTATAAACAAGGTATTTTTGGAACAAGATAAGATATTAGAATTATTTAATGGAATTATGGATGATAAAAGAGTATTTGAAGAATTAACGGCTGATGAATTATATTCTATTTGCTCAGAAGGAAAGAATAGATATTATAAAGAGATACCACCAGGATTTAAAGATGGAAAAACTAAGGATGGAATAGATAAATATAATGATTTAATTTTATGGAAAGAAGTTTTAAAATATTGCAAAAAAAATGATAAAAATTTGATATTTGTAACTGATGATGTAAAGCCAGATTGGTGGATTGATGATGGAATAAAAAAGGAGTTTCATAGTTTTTTAATTAAAGAGTTTAAAGAAATTACTTATAAGGATATTTTTGCGCTGAATTCTCAACAGTTATATGGCATACTAGGAGAACTATATAATATATCTACACCGGATACTATTCAGACTGTTTTACAATATAGTTTACAAAAATATATTGATCAACTTATAAAGTATTCAGATTTAACATATGATATTCAATCAGAGATAGTTAATTCTGGGGAAAGATATGTTAATACAGAATCATTAACTAATTATGATGGGTCATATTTTGAGATGAAAGATGAAATTAATGATATCGATTTGATAGGTTATACATTAGAGGATTATCAAGATGGGATTGCAACCTATAATATAGTATTTGACATAAAAGTAAATGCAGAGTCTAAATGCTATTGGGGCAGAGATGATGATACAAAAGATGTTATATTGTCAGATAATTATCGTATTCATGAACTTTCAGGAGAACTTACTGTAGAAATAATGAGAGAAGTAGATAATGAATATATAGCTGATAATATAAATGATATAATAAATGAATTCAATTTTTCAGAGTTTAAGATAATGCAACTGGAATTGGAAGAAGTAGATTCCATTGATAGTGATGATTTATGTGTACAGTGTGGAAAAGATATAGGAACTGTTTTTTTTGGTGATGATGGAGAAATGGTTTGTGATGAGTGTGCTGTCCAAGATAGTGAAGGAGAAATATGTCCTAGCTGTGGAAGGAAAATGCCTTTTGAAAGCATGGCTGGAAATGGTTTTTGTATAGATTGTACAAATGAAAGTGATTATCTATAGCAAAATCGTATGCTGATAATAATGTTAAGTTAGTAAATTGTATAAGTAAAGAAATATTGGAATGAGTGTATTGAATTTAGATATTATAATATAAAAGTAATTTATTAAATTAATTAGTAAAAGGTGATATGATTAACTTATGTTAAGAGGGGAGTTGAGTGTAATGAGCGATATTAAGTCTGATATAAAGATGGAAGGGGATAGTGAAGGTTATATAACATTTGAATGTCCTTTTTGTGAGTCAGAATTTAAGCTAAATGCTGGTGAATTTCAGAATGAAGACAATGTTTTTACAGAATTATTTTGTCCTTGCTGTGGATTAACAGATGAAATCAATAAATTTTATTCAAGAGAAGTTATAGAACAGGCTGAAGCCATTGCATACAATTACATGATCGAGCAGTTAAATAAAGTGTTTAATGATTTTAAAGGAGTGTTGGAGGTAGCAAATTTATAAAAGTTGACTTTAAAGAATTAAAGAAAATATGAGAAATAAAATCAACAAAGAAAGGCTTATTAAAGATAGATGATAAAATATAAAGGTTAGATAAGAAAAACGCTATATTGTTTGAAGTATATAAAGATAGAATAATAACTAATGAAGAATTTAAAGTTATAAAAGATGAGTTAATTAGAATATACTATATGAATTTATAAAGAGTATCTTAGAGGACTTTAGTAAAGTATTAATAAAAGGTAAAAGTAGAGTGCAGAAGAAGAAGTTATTACATATGATAATTTCAGAAATTTCAATAAATGAGTTAAGAAAAATAGGGTCAATAAAACTAAAAATAAATGATAGTCTGGTAGGCTATTTAAGTAAGGAAGAAGGTGTATCTGTAAAGGGTACGCCTTCTTCTTCTATATTAAGAAATGTTGGATTAAATATACTAAATTTAAATATTGAAATATAGATTTAGCTATTTAAAAAATAAACAAAATTATAGAATTGTGAAGCTGGAAGTATATGTAGATTTTATATTAAGTGTGTTATGATAAGAAATATGATATATAAATCTATATGTGAAGACAAATTTTTTAATAAAGGATGGTTTTATGTTTGAGAATGTGTTAAATGAGACAAAGTTTAAGGATGCTATTGAATATCTAAAAAATGATAGTTTATTTACTGAGGATATAGAATATAGAATCAATAATAATATTACGATAAATTCACCTATTTATAGCTATTGTCAATCGCTTTTTTCAAGAATACTTTTTAGGTGTGCTAAATTAGAAAAGTTAGATAAGGTAATTACAATCCAAAAAAGATATTTTTCTAATATTATGATGTGTGGTATATATGACTATGAAAGTAAGATTAATAAATTAGAACAGTCTATACATTCAACACTTTGTTTAAATACAAAATATATGCGTTTTAATAAAGAAGATATGTTGAAACTATCGGAGTATAAACTATATGAATACAAGAATATGTTAAATAATTGTTTAAGAAGATGTAATAAGGAAATGCTTATACAATATTTATATATGTCTGCAAGTATAATATCATATATATCTATGAATTCTTTTTATATTTATAAATATAAATCACAAGATTCTAATGACGTAAGTAAAACATTTCTTAATTTAATTATAGATACAATAGGAATTATATTTGATGATGATTATATTTATTTAAATGATATCTTTGCTAAAGAAAAGAAAGTGTTTGAATATTTAATTCATTATATACTTAATACAGAAATAGATTATTTAGAATATTCTAATGAAGTTGATATACAACAATTAATAGAAATAGGTTCACTAATTGTTTTAGAAGTAATAATTAATGAGACATCAAAAAAGATATATAAAATTGGACATTATTTTGAATTAGTAGAAGGCAGAATATTACCTGATTCAGAATTTATAGAAAAACAGAAAAGGTATTTTGATAAATCATTAAGATACCAATATAAAACGAATAATAAAGATGTAGGCAATATAATAGATTTATTTCAAAACGTAGAGAACTATTCTCCTCTTATTTATGAGAAATATATTATTAGTAAGAATAAATTTTTAAAAGAAGATGTAATTAGTAATTTTATTGAAGCTGAATTACTTAAATTAGATATTCAGAAAGCTATAGGATTAACTAATGCTAACGTACAAAAACTATTAGATAGTCTAAGTCTTAAATCATCTAATAATGTAGAGAGAGAGATTTTAAAAGATAACAATAGATTATTTTTAACACCTCTTATTAATATAGGAAAATATTATTTAGTTTCATCTAATTTGATGATAGAGTCAGCTCATTATTTTAAAAAAAGAATCTTAAAAGGAAATTTAAGTAATAATAAAGTAAAGAAAAAAATAGAAAATAAATATGATGAAATAGAGTTACAAGAGTTAAATGATTTAATGACAACACATGGAATAGTGAATGGTATTAATAAATCACTGCAAGTAAGTGATAAGTTAAAGAAGTTATTTTATGGAAAAGGTATTACAAAAGAAGTAGATTTATATTTTATAAAATCTGGAGTATTAAATATTGTTGAATATAAAAATCATGAATTAGCTAGAAATATGTATGAGATAGTGAAATATTGTGATGAATCTGAGGATGATGTAAAAAAATATCTACGTATGGTTAACATAATAGATGAAAATAAAGAGCTACTTTTTGAGGTTTTTGGTGATGAATTTTATTCTATAAGAAAGTTTTTTGTATTTAAAAATCCTAATCCATATGTACAATTTTGTAATAGAAAAGATGTTATCCCAATGGAATATGATGACTTTTACAAAATGTGTTTGGAAGATGATATTTGAATATTGAGAGCATCAAAATTATAAATGTGTAGTGTAAGATAGCTTAGTAATTTTAAAAGTATACTATAAGTATATTAATAATACTTATATAATTAGTATTATTAAAAACCGCACTTACAACTGATACAGAGAACCTTACCATAAGTAAATTAGTTTTTGAAAATGAATTGAACCTATTCAAAGGCAGTAGTTGAGGTTAGCATAAGACAAGGGTGGCAATAGGGCCGTGTATATAGAAGGAAATCGTAGGCAAATCTCCGCACCAAGGAATACGAACTTCATATCCCTTTTTTATATTTTCCTTTTCTACCTTGGTCGACGATATCTTAAGATGAAATCTATAATAATTCTATTACTGATGTTTATGATAAAGATGATGAGTAAGTTACTATACAAGATTACCCTATTAAAATAAAAAAAGTATAATAGCCATATGATTGCAACTAGCATTCTGATGGCTATTTTTGTATTTTTAAGAGTTTATATTGTTTTATAATGTAATAATTTAAAGAAAAATGCATGGATACGGTTTGAAATTATTTCTTTAATATGGTATATTGTGGTTAATATTGAGAGTGGAGGATGATTATGAGAATAACATGTGTTTTATGCGGTGATAAAATACCAAGGCAGCCTAATATGATGTTTGTAAGCATAATAAAGGAAACTATTAAGGTTGCTAATAAAGATTACTATAATAGTTTATACACATATGAAGATAGAAGTAATAAAAAGGTTAAGCCATTCACATTTTCATATTATCTAGATAAATACGAGTTAAATGATGATGAGATAATAACTAATGGTAATATAGTGTTTAATATATCAACTTGTGATTATAAGTTTGGTATAAATCTGTACAATGGATTATTAAAGAGCTCGAGTTTTAATTATAAGGGATATATTTTAGAAAGAAAAAAAGTAAGTAATATAAAAGAGAAAGATGTAACAAGTACAGAGGAGGTTTTTAAAACTCAATCTCCTATTTGTATAAAAGATTTAAATGGAACTTTCTTAAAAATAGATGATGTTAATTTTAATGATGAGTTTAGTTATATTTGCAATGAAATAATCAAAGCAAACTTAGGAAGAGAAAGCATAGAACATATACAATTTGAACCTGTGTTGATGAAGAAGATGGTTATTAAAGAAGACATAAGAGGATATTCAGGTGATAAGAAATTTTTATATGTTAACTCATATAAGGGAGTTTTCAAATTAAAGGGACATAGAGATGATTTAAATCTATTATTGAAAAGTGGAGTAGGATTTAGAAGAAGTCAAGGGTTTGGCATGATAGAAAAAGTATAATAAGGGGGTGATAATTTGAAAATTTATTTATCAGATTGGCTATATAATTCTGGGATTTTAGGTTTATATAATGCTCTGAAGCATGGCGATAAGAATATTAAGCTCAAAAATAACTATATTGAGTTTGAAGAAGAAGAATTAGTAGGCTTTGAAGAAGATTACTTTAATTATTTGATAAGTAAGAACAATGATAATTTAACTAGCTCTAAAATAGTTGATAGGATTTTAAGTTTAGAAAGATTTAAAGATGTTGAGTTAACTGAAAAAGATATTGATAATATTAATGAATTAATCAAATACACTAAGGATAAATTTAACTCTAATAGCTATAAGAGTGCTTTTAACCTAGTCGGTGTTACGAATGAAGTAGAGTTAATTGTTAAAGAGTTAAAGGTGATAAAAATATCAAAAAAACAATGTGTTGATTCTGTTAAAGATGAAGTTTATTCACAAATAATCACTCTTTATAAAATTAAAGATATATTAACAAGAGAAAATACAGAAAAATATGTTAAAGCTAAAAATGTTATGTACGACATCATAGATAAGTTTTGGAGTGGAGTAGGAATTTTACATAAGACCAAAAATAATGATGATATGTACAAGGTTTATCAAGATTATTTTTTGAATAGTGCAAAAGTTTATAATAAGGATAATAAAGGTAAATATTGGTGTATGACATGTAATAATCCATTAAAAAGTCTTTCAGAGAGTTATAATTTAAGCTGGCTTGAAAAAATGGGGGCAGACATGAATAAAAAGAGTTCTCATTTTTGGAATTTAAATGGTGATAGTTATATATGTCCAATATGTAATTTAGTTTACTCATGTATACCGCTAGGATTTAATTTTGTACTTGGTAAGGGAATATTTATAAATAATAATTCAAGTGTGAAAAAATTATTAAATGCTAATAAGACAGCTGGAAAGATAAGTACAGTGGATGATGTGGAAGAACAATCATATTTTAATATTTTAGATGATATGGAGCAGGATGCTATAGAAAAGAATAGGTTTGAAATAGATAATATTCAAGTTGTTAGATATGACTCTGAAAATTCATCAAGACCATACACATTCAATATACTTTCAAAAAGTAAGCTAGAGGTAATATACAAATATAAAGATATTTTATCTAGACTTATAAATATGTATGTAGAGATAGATGGCTATTATATAAATCTTTACAGGGAAGTGTTAAAGAGATTATATGAAAATAGAAATATGTATGACTTAATATATTTATTGCTTAAGAAAGAACATGGAAGTAAGACATCAGATTACACATATGTGATAAAAAATATTCTAAGATTGAACTTAACATTAAATGAAAGGGGAGGAGAACGATCTATGGCAAATTATTACAAAATTGATAGATTTACTAAGTACGGTCAAAAGGTTAAAAAGGAATATGAGGATAAGAATTCAGAAAATAAATTAGCAGGCATATCATATAGATTATTAAATGCCTTAAAGGTGAACAACTCAGATAAATTTATGGATACTTTAATAAACTCATACATGTATATAGGAATGGAGATACCAACAGAATTTAGTAATGTATTGTTAAATGATGATGAGTTTAAGTCAGCAGGATATGCCTTCATGGTTGGATTACAGGGTAAAAATTATAAGGAAAATAGTGAGGAGGAGAGCAAGTAATGGAAGCAAAGGGATTAACTGTAAGTATGATATTTGAAGCACAAAGTGCTAACTATGGTGAAGGTGTAGGAAATGTAACTTCTCTTAAAAAATTAACAAGGGGAAATGGAGAAAGCTACACATATATATCACGTCAAGCTATGAGGTATAACATGGTTAATCAAATGGGTATTGATACGACTAAGTTAGATTTAGATAAAGAGGTTATACAATTTTCAGTTGATGCAACAATAATGGACAGTGCAGAAATTGATTTATTTGGATATATGAAAACTAAAAAGCCAGTAAGAACAAGAGCTGCAGCATGTAGATTATCAAATGCAGTATCCTTAGAAAGTTTTAATTCAGATTTGGATTTTTTAACTAATAAAGGGTTATTAGATAGATATAATGAAACAGCAGAGAAGAAAAAAGATGGAGGAAACATTGCTCAAACTGAAATTCATAAATCATACTATGCTTACACAATAACTATTGACTTAGATAAGGTAGGAATTGATGGAGAGTATGAAGTTAGCAATGAAGAAAAGTGTAAAAGAGTTAACTTGTTATTAGACACTATAAAATTTTTATATAGAGATATAAAAGGAAGAAGAGAAACTCTATCTCCTATATTTGCAATAGGTGGTATTTATAGTAGGAAAAATCCATTCTTTGAAAATAAATTAGTAATCAAAAATAATAAGATAGTAACTGAAGCTTTAGAGGGTGTATTATCATTAGATAATGCTATTAAAGATAATACAAGGGTAGGATTAATAAAAGGAATCTTTAATAATGATAATAATATAATGGAAAGATTAAATGCTATGGGCATGGGAGAATTCTTTAATGAATTAAACTCAGAAGTAACAAGCTATTATAATAGATAGGTGATTATAATGGAGAAAAAAGCTATAAGAATAAGGCTTAACCAAAACCTTGTAAATTATAAAAAACCTACAAGTTTTCAGTTAAAGGAAACTTATCCATTACCACCTTATTCAACAATAATTGGAATGATACACTATATATGCGATTTCAAAGAATATAAACCTATGGACATTTCTGTTCAGGGAGAATACCATTCAAAAGTAAATGACTTGTATACAAGATATGAGTTTGCAGGGGCAAAATATGAATCAGATAGACATCAAGTTAAAATAAATACAATTGAAAATGGCAAGGAAGTTGCTTATGGAGTTACAAGAGGAGTTACAACAGCAGAACTTTTAACAGATGTAAATTTACTTATACACATAGTTCCAGAGGATAAAACCTTAGTAGATAAAATCTATAATTCACTTTTAAACCCCAGAGAATACATTTCTTTAGGAAGAAGAGAAGACTTAGCAAGAGTTGATGAGGTGAAAATAGTAACAATAAGAACTGAAGATAGAGACGAATCTTCAACTCTAGCATTGGACGCATTTATACCTTTAGAAAAGAATGAAAATATTATAAATGATAAGACTGGTGGAAGTATCTATAATATAACAAAATGTTATGAAAAAGTAGAGATTAAAAAAAGTACTGAATTTAGAAAATGGAGAAAAGTAGAAGTTATCCATAGTAACAAAGGTAGAGATATTGATGATGGAGAAATAGAAGTAGATGAGGATGGCAATATAGTATTTCTAGCTTAAGGTAGGGTTTTACCCTATCTTTTATTTTAATGTGAGGTGTTTCCATGGAGAATATGTATATAGCAAAAAGTAACCCGATTCAAACTATACAAGAGCATACAGATGAGTTACTAAATCAATTAAAAGTTCTAAAATTTATATATGGTGATAAAATTAAGTTTATAGATTGGGAGATATTAAGACTTTCTTGTATATACCACGACTTAGGAAAGATGAACTCAAAGTTTCAGAATAAAATAATGAAAGCTCAAAAGTTTAATAAAAAACTAGAAGATTTAACAGGCGTTAGTGATGAAGTGACTCATGGATATCTGAGCGTTGCTTTTTTACAAAGAAAAGAATTAAAGAGGATTTATGATGAGGATGAGCTTAAAATACTATATCAAAGTATTTACTATCATCATGTAAGAGAAAAAGAAAAAAATGAAGATAATATAAAAGCTATAGTTAAAGGTGAATTAATAAATTACTTTAAAGAATTCCAATATGATAAATTGCCTGAAGGTAGAGAAATGTATCCTTCAAATTCAAGATACACCAGTAATAGAATTTCTATGGGTGACATTGATTTTGATAACTTAGAGGATGACAATGAAGAACAAGAGAAATTAAATTTAGCCTATAAATATGTTGTAAATAAAGGATTATTAAATAAGATAGATTTTGCAGCAAGTTCTAATAAAGATGTAATTGTTGAATTAGAAAATAAAGAACTGGAATTAAGAGTTAGAGAATTAATAGAAGGCTTTGGCACAATGAATAAATTACAAGAATTTATGTATAAGAATAATAATAAAAACATAATATCAGTAGCATCTACAGGAATAGGAAAAACAGAAGCTGGACTCTTATGGATTGGAGATAATAAAGGGTTCTTTATTCTTCCTTTAAGAGTTTCTATAAATGCAATATATAAAAGGATATTAGAGAAAATTAAATTTCCTAAAGAATTAACAGGGTTACTTCATTCTGAAACTTTATCGGAGTATGTAAAAATGTCAGACGTTGAAGTAGATTTAGATTATGTGGAAAGAACAAAACAACTAAGCTTGCCTTTAACAATATGTACCTTAGATCAGTTAGTAGATTTTATTTTTAAGTATGAAGGGTATGAACTAAAACTAGCAACATTATCATATTCCAAAATAGTAATTGATGAAATTCAAATGTTTTCACCACAACTGGTAGCGTTTTTAATAACAGCTTTAAGATACATAAATGATGTAGGTGGTAAGTTTGCAATATTAACAGCTACATTCCCACCAATATTCGAGTATTTTATAAAAAGAGAGTTAGGGGAAAAAGCATATATTAAGGCAGAAAAATCATTTATTAAGCTTAATAGTAAAGGTAAATCAATATTAAGACATAGAGCAAGTGTTTTAGAAAAACCCATAGATGTAGATGATATAATAGATAAACATCATAACAAGAAGGTTTTAGTAATTGTTAATACAGTTAAAACAGCTCAAGATTTATACGATGAAATTGTAAATAGAAATATTCAATGTAATGTGAACTTATTTCATTCTCAATTTATAAAAAGAGACAGAAGAAAAAAAGAGTCTGAGATATTATATATGGGAGAAAAAGATAATGATGATACTGGAATATGGATAACAACTCAAGTTGTAGAAGCTAGTGTAGACATAGACTTCGACATATTATTTACGGAGTTGTCCGATATTTGTGGATTATTTCAAAGAATGGGAAGAGTGTATAGAGGTAGAGATTATAACAGTGAACAATCTAATATATATATTTATACAGGTGGGGATGTAAAACCATCAGGAGTTTCAGAAAAGGTAGGAAAAGGCATAATAGACTATGATATTTTTAAGTTATCTAAAGAAGCTATAGCTGGATGGATCCATAAAGAAATTTTTGAAGAGTATAAAATGAAACTAGTAGAAGATATTTATACTGTTAGTAATTTGAAGAAATCAAATTACTTCAAAATTATTAAAGAAACTTTAGAAGACTTAAAACACATAGAGGACTATAGTATAGAAAAAAGCAACATAGACTTAAGAGGAATAGACAGTAAAACTATAATGCCTAAAGCAATCTATGATGCTAATAAAGAAGAAATAAAAGAAATTATTGAGATGCTAAGTGATAAAAATAGTAAATATACTGTATCGGATTCTATAAAGCTAAAAGATAAGATTATGGATTTAACAGTCTCCATAGATATTAGGAAGTATAAAGTTTTAGAAAGAGCAGGAAGAATTAAAAATAGAATTGTAATTAACAAATACAATGAAATCATTATTGGAGATACTGAATATACCTATGAAAAAGGGACAAGAATAGAGAAAGAAAAAAAAGGATTTGATGAGGAGGAGCAGTTTCTATAATGTTACAATATAATTTTGAAGATTATAAAACCAGTGGTACAAAAGTAAACTATTATTATATTTGCAAAAGAAAACTTTGGCTGTTCTCTAAAAATATATGCTTTGAAGAAGAAAATGATAGAGTGATTCAAGGAAAGGTTTTACATGAAAAAGCTTATAACAAAGAAAAAAATAAAGAAGTGACGGTAGATGAAAATATAAAATTAGATATATTAAATAGCAAATATATTAGAGAAATAAAGCTATCATCAAGGATGCCAGAATCAGATAGAAAGCAGTTAATGTACTATCTTTATTATTTAAAGAACTTAGATATAGAAAAAAAGGGAAAAATAAACTATACATTAGAAAAACGTATAGAAGAGGTAGAGCTAACACCTGAAGATATAGTAGAAATCGAAGAAACACTTGTAAATATTAGAAAAATAGAAAGTTCAGATAAAATTCCTAAACCCATAAATAGTTCCATATGTAAAAAGTGTTCTTATTATGAATTCTGTTATGTAAAGGAAGGTGAATTAGGTGAATAGAGATTATTTTATGTTCTCCAGTGGTAGATTAAAAAGAAAGGATAACACTATATGCTTTGATTCAGATGAAACAGGTAAGAAATATATACCAGTAGAGCAAGTGGATAGCATTAGCCTATTTGGAGAAATAGATTTAAACACCAAAATGATAAACTTTGCTGGAAGTAATGGAGTAATATTAAACTTCTTTAATTATTATGGGTTCTATTCAGGAAGTTTTTGTCCAAGAAAGAAAAATGTATCAGGACTTTTAGTAGTAAAGCAATCACAGCACTATTAAATGCTTTAATATCATTTGGAAATGGAATGATGTATTCAACTGTATTGTGTGAACTTTATAAAACACAGTTGGATCCAACAGTAAGTTACTTGCATGAGCCTTCAACAAAAAGATTTTCATTAACACTAGATATTTCAGAAATATTTAAACCTATAATTGTAGATTCTATAATATTTAGCATGGTAAATAACAATATGATTAAAGAAAGTGATTTTGATTATATGGATGAAATTTGCTATTTAAATGAAATAGGTAAGAAGAAATTTATACGAGAATTTGAGAAAAAGTTAGATACTACAATAAAACATAGAAGCTTAAATAGAAGTGTATCATACAGAACTTTTATAAAGCTAGAATGTTATAAGATAATAAAACATCTTATAGGTGATGAAATTTATAAGCCACTAAAAGTTTGGTGGTAAGGAGGTATATGTATATGTTTGTAATATTGACCTATGATGTTAATGAAAAAAGAGTTAATAGAGTTAGAAAGATATTAAGAAAATATTTGATATGGACACAAAATTCAGTATTTGAGGGTGAAATAACTCAAGGTGCACTAACCAAATGTGTTGAGGAACTTAGAAAGACAATGGATAAACATGAAGACTCATTATATGTTTATCGGGTTAAAAATTCAAATAATATAAAGAAAGAAGTAGTTGGAATAGATAGAAATGTAATGGATATTTTTATGTGATATTTTGATTTGCAGTAAACCTAGAAATTATCAAACTACCATCAAACATAGTAATAATGCCAAGAATAAAGAAAAAACTAGAATATAAAAAAACTTACTAAGGGTTAACTGCAAAAATCGTAATTTTAACATATTGCTGACCAGGCTAAATACATGTAAAATAGAGGGAAGAAGAGATATTATTATTTAGGTTTTTCATTAACTATGTGGTATGTAAATGGAGCACCAACCGCAGAAGAACTCCGAAGGGCAGAAGTTTTTCATTAACTATGTGGTATGTAAATGATACAGAAGAGAGTCATCTATATAAAGATTGGGAAGTTTTTCATTAACTATGTGGTATGTAAATAGAGTTGAAGTCTATTTGATTTAATAAACTAAAATGGGTTTTTCATTAACTATGTGGTATGTAAATCATTGAGAACACTTACTATATATAGCCATTACTTCTTGTTTTTCATTAACTATGTGGTATGTAAATTCGGATACAGTCCCATTGTCCTCAGTAATATTACTTGTTTTTCATTAACTATGTGGTATGTAAATATAATGAAGATAAATTTTTAAGTAATGAGTACTTGGGTTTTTCATTAACTATGTGGTATGTAAATTCTTTGGAGATAGTGGCTCACCACTTTCATTAATTGAGTTTTTCATTAACTATGTGGTATGTAAATTTAATAATGGATTACATGATAACTAAAAGGTCAAGTATGTTTTTCATTAACTATGTGGTATGTAAATTTAATTACAGCCTGTTCTGCTCTACTTATTTCCCTAGTTTTTCATTAACTATGTAGATATTAAATTTGTGACTTTTTAAAAAATTAAAAAAGAAGTAAAACAGATTATTATAAATATTTTAAGAAAAAAGCTTAAATATATTCAAGTAAATATGATATAAGCTGTAAATAACTTACATCAAAAAAATTTTAATCAAAAAAATCCTCCCACATCACCCCCTAAAATATATACATATTTAAATATATCCCTAGTTAAATATAGAAAATTTTATATAGTTTAATAGGGATATATTTAAAATTTTACCTAGGAAACTAGTTAAATATGAACCTAGTTAACTATATAACTAGTTAACTAGTTGTTGGCGCTGTGAGGGTTTGCGAGTTTTTTGAATATTTTTTATATGTATTTTAATAATTTAATAGGAACAAAATTTATTCATTTTGTTCCTAATTTGGGGAATGGGTAACATTTTAGTGATGACGTGTCTTGTTGGAGTCACTTGCTCATGGTTTTATTTATAATTGTACTATCATTACATTTTCATCCCATATTATTTCATCAGTTTCTTTAAAACCAACACTTTCATATAACTTCTTTGCAGATATATTTTGGGGAGAAACTGTTGTATAGAATTTTATATTGCCATATTCAACTTTTATTAAGTCAAGCAATTTTAGCATTGATTTTTTTCCTAATCCTTTACCTTGAAACTTTTTATCAATCATAAACCTAAGTAACATTGGTTTACTCGTATCTTCTTCAATTCCATATAAAAGAAGTCCAATTAGCATATCATCATCATAAATGCATTTTGCATTCCAATTTTCATATAATAAACTTAAAATGATTGAGTTATAATTTGGTGCAACAATTCCTTCTTGTTCTTTATAAACCTCTAAATTATTACATTCATACCAATTTTCTTTTGTTACTTGTTTTAGCATAATTCCCATAGAGTTTCCTCCCTATTTTTAGATTTGAGATAATAAAATCAAATAAATCTCTAGATGTTATTTTGATTTGTTATGGTTTACATATACGACCTATTTATTAGTGTATCATTATAGTAAATGTAATACAAATTATTATAAAATATTGAAATATATCCCTTATCCAGCAAGAGGAAAACAATCCTTTGAAGACTAGAAACTTATGAACCTTTATTTAACTCAAAAAGAGAAACACTATAATGAATAGCTATAAGTATTTATGCGACAAGTTATTGACAACTTACGTATAATATATATATGATAATACATAATAGTAAAAAATTATGCTATTTAATTTTAATCCGATGACTATCAGCTCTAATACTCCTATCGCACTCTGTGAAAGCGATTAGCACCAAATCAGAGATTTGGGCTCTCTGCTTTTCTTCAAGGTTGGAGTAAAGAGCTGTTACGTCCCTGGATAAGGATTTCCCCTAAAGGACAACGACTTCTAAGTATCAAAAATACTGATACTAAGAATTCTGTTAGTAAAGCTTTAGAGAAGCTTATAACTCTCTTTATATAATATATGATTGGAGAAGTTGATATGAGTAATAGGATGTTAGATAAAAATAATATACCTACGGAAAAAGAGATTTTTGAATTCATTGGAAATGATACGAAAAAGTTATTGAAGCAATTTGAAGAAACCTTTGATAAACAATATGATATGCAAAAGGAATTAAAGTTCCCATTTGGAAATAATTACGGTTGGGGATATAAGTATTCCCATAAAACCAAGCACTTATGTTATATCTTTTTTGAAAGTGGCGATATAGATGTAATGATGCAAATAAGTTCAAAAGATAAGGAAAAACTCAATGAAGTAATTAATGGGGGTTTATCTTTAACTAAAGAATTATGGAAGAATAAATATCCTTGTAGTGATGGTGGATGGATTAATTACAGACCTAAAACAAAGGAAGATATAGAAGAGATAATAAGATTATTAGCTTTTAAAAAGAAGCCTGTTGTAAAGTAATACTAAATTTAATCTCCGCTCTTTACCTATTATTTGAAGTCCTTCACTGGCAAATTTATTAGAATAGATTATTAATTGATTAAAAGAGTTGTTCTTTGCAGGAGGGGCACTTTTTTTCTTTGCTTTTAACTTCTATATCAAGACTAAGGAATCTAAGCTTAATTTTTAATTGATGCAACCACTGGTTTACAGCAAAAGTAACTAATATATGCTTGTATAATAGCAAATAGATAGAGATAATTATACATGAGGTGATTACTTTGAATTTTAAAGAAAATCTAAAAAAATTAAGGAAAGAAAAAAATATATCACAAGAACAACTTGCAGAAAAGTTAAATATATCACGTCAAGCAATTTCAAAGTGGGAATCAGGTAAAGCATATCCAGATATAGATAACCTTATATTATTAAGGGATATATTTAATGTTAGTTTAGATGAGTTGATAGTTAATGAAAAGGCAGATAAAGAAAAAAGCATAAATCAAGAAGAGCATGTATCTAGTGATAATAGTGATAGTTATGATGAAGAGGATGAGGATGAAGATTCAGTAAATTTAATGCTTGGAGGTTTTATAATCGGGACAGGTGTTGGTGTGATTACAGGGAATTTTATGTGGGGAACTGCAGGGACTTTTATAGGTATGGGAATAGGATATGTGTTAGAAGTTATTAGAAGAAAGAATAAAGAAAAGAGATAATTTTATTTTTTAGCGGGGTATGGTGTATGGAAATATTAAAAGTTAATGGGTTAACTAAAGTATATGCTTCATTTAAGGGAGCTAAAGAAGTTAGTGCTTTAAATGGGTTAAATTTCACTATTAATAGTGGTGAATTTGTAGGCATAATGGGGCCAAGTGGAAGTGGAAAGAGTACTTTACTTAACATTCTCTCAGGTGTAGATAAGGGTACTTCAGGTAATGTGATTATTAATAATAATGATATTAGTGAAATGAAAAAGGACAAACTTGCTTTATTTAGAAGAAAAAATATTGGATATATTTTTCAAGAGTTTAATTTATTAGATAGTTTAACTGTTGAAGAGAATATATCATTACCTCTTATATTAGATAAGAAAGATCAAAGTGAAATAGAAAATCGTTTAAATGATCTTATGAAGTATTTTAATATATTAGATTTAAAGAAAAAGTATCCTTATAATATTTCAGGTGGTCAAAGGCAAAGAGTTGCTGCTGCAAGAGCACTAATTAATAATCCTAGTATAATCTTTGCAGATGAGCCAACAGGAAATTTAGATTCAAAATCGGCAAATGATGTTATGACAACTATAGCCAAAATGAATGATGAAAAAAGTAGTACAGTGTTAATGGTAACCCATGATCCCTTTGCAGCTTCTTTCTGTAAAAGAATTATATTTATAAAAGATGGAAAAATAAAAATGGAAATTACCTCTGATGGGAACCGAAAGAAATTATTTGATAAAATTCTAGAAGTTCAAAGTCTTATAGGAGGAGATAATTAATGACCTTTCATGCTATCATAAAAAAGAACTTTTTCTATAATTTTTATAAATATATATCCTTCTATTTTGTTAATTCCTTAATATGCGCAATGCTATTTATGTATGGAAGTTTAATGTACAATTCTGACATAATCAGAGGTGTTGGGAAAACATCAACATATGACATAGTAAAGTTGGCATTAGTGGGAATTATCATATTTTCTATAGTTTTTATTACTTATACCAATGTATACTTTTTGAAAAATAGAGGTAAAGAATTTGGTGTGTATTTAACATTAGGAATGACATACAAAGATTTAACTAAAATGGTTATTATGGAAAACATCGGGGTTATGATAGCTTCTCTAGTTACGGGAATTGTTAGTGGCACAGTTTTGGGGAGAATGTTCTATATGGCTCTAAATAAAATGGTTAGTGGAGCTAATATCCAGTACACATTGAATTATGAGAGCTTTTTATTAAGTGCTGGTGTATTTGCAATAATATTTTTGGGGAATGTAATTTTCAACATATTTTATCTTAGAAGTATATCTATTGTTGAAGGAATTAAAGCTGATGTAAAAAAGGAAGTTGGACATACTAATGTATTTATTGGCGTAGTAACTATAATGATTTTTGTGGCAGCTTTATATTATTTACCTATTATTATTCTAAAGGGAAATATTGAGGATGTTGCACCTATAATATTAGGATTATTTTTAGTAATTATAATTTGTCCATATATAATAATTGGTGCAATCATTACCTTGATCAAAGCTATTTTAAAGAAGTTTCCTAATATATATAATAAGAACTTGTTGGTATTAAGCAACTTATCTCATAGATTTTTAGCATATAAAAACATATTGTTTATTACTTCTCTACTATTAGCTGGAGCTATGCTATTTGTAGGATATAGTTATTCAATTTATGTTTCAACTAGAGAATATATTTCTAATGAAAATCCATATGATATTATGTTTGTTGAAAGTAATAAGTATAACAGTGTAAATAGAGAAGATGTTATAAATGTTGTTAAAGATAATGGTGGAAGCGTAAATGAATACAAAGAATTAGAATATATTGAAGTACCTCTTTTTAAGGAAGAATCGGGTAATCTTAGTGTCTTAAATACTAGACATTCAGTAATTAGCCAGTCAAACTATAATAAACATATGGGAATAAATATTAATATAAAACCTAATGAGGCGTTATATGTTACAGTTGAAAATGAAAGTAAAGACTATAAGATTCCAAATCTGATTTTTTTAACTCTTAAGGATAATAATCTAGAAATAGTGGATAAGCTAGCACGTAAACATGGGACTTTGATAGAGAAAGAGCAATTTCATGACCTTGTTAAAGAATCTTACTCTTTGAAAATAAGGGCTGATAAAATTAGAAAAGAAAAAGGTGTGCAATTCACTAATTTTAGGTATGGTGGAGAATATGATTCAGGATTCGCATTTGTTCTTAACGATAATGACTATAATATGATAAAGAAAAATGTAAAAGAAGGAGCAATTAAAAACTTACATTTAATGAATGTAAGAAATAAAGATGTTGCCTTTAAAGGGTTACTAAACTATTTAAAAGGTGTTAACGATTTAGATAGCACCTATTGGAATGAAGGGCAGCTATGGGGTGGTAAGATATCTGAGGATAAAAGAGGAACCTTGGAAGCATATAGGCCACTTTATAGAGAAGAGTTAATCAGAATGCAATTAGATGATAATGGTATGTTATTATTCACCACAATTTTTATAGGAATACTATTTCTTATAACTAATGGAGTAGTGTTATATTATAAAGTAATTTCTGATGTTAATGAAGAGAGAAAAAGAAACAGTATCCTATTTAAAGTTGGAATTTTGGAGAATGAAGTAAAATCGGTAATTAAGAAGGAGTTAAGAATAATTTTCTTTGTTCCCATATTTATAGGAGGAATGTTAGGGGTATATTTCTTATATATTATGGTATTTAATAGTGGGATGACTGAACTGTTAATGAAGAAGTCAATTATTACTCTTCTTTTAGAAATTTTAATTCAGTTTATATTCTATAAAATAAGTAAAAATAAATATATAAAGGAAGTAACTAGTGTTTAATCAATAGAAAATACTTCTACTAAATTTAAGGCATGGGATTATAGGATAATCACCATGCCTTTAAAATCATTATCATGGAAAGCTATTTACAGAAATAATTTCACACTCTATTACTACGATTCCTGGAATAGATTTAAAAGACTGAAATTAAGCCAATGATATTAAATTACCATCGGCTTATACAATAAATACTCTAAAGCTACCTTATCCTAGACAGAATAGTATCAATGTACTCTCTAAATCGATTGTCTATAGTCGCTCTTTGATATTCTTTTGCTGTTTTTATTAATTGTGATTTGTCAAAATCATTGAAGTTTTCTATATCCGTATTTTCCTCTAGTAAAGTAAGCAATTTTAATTGAAAATCTACGACTTCAATATAACTCTTTGCTTCCATCCTGTTAGTTTTATTTTGCTTTTTCATAATATTAATAATTTCCATAAAGTAATCTTTCCCTAAGTCATAATTACTGTTTTTTATATAGTGTAATGCTAATAGACTACCGCAAGTGAAAATATCACTTATGTCTTCATGGTTATTAAATACTTGAAATAAATTATCTATTTCAGCCTCTGTTAACTCACTAGCATCAATATCACTTAAATATATATTTTGAAGCCAAACTTTATTTTTAATGCCCTTATCATTTTTTAGTAATAAAAATGTCATCCATCCATCGTTTCCTTCAAAGGGCAGTGACGTTGCTAATGCAATAACAAAATTCATTATACCAAAGGTGGTAATAACTGTTTTAAAGTAAAATTCAGTTTCTATTCTACTTATAAGAATGGCAGGAATAAATAATAATAAATTAGTAAATATGCCCCCTAAATAATAAAGTGAAAAATTCCTTGATACCTGGTTTTTATCAATGCATTTAAACATTTGACATAAGCCATTACTTAAGGAAAAAATGCTATTTTCTTTAAGTTTAACCTTGTTATTCACAACACAAATTTTTATGGGCCCAGCATAAAGGGATTCCAGCTTCATTCCTATGATTTTACCAAAGGCAAAATGTCCAAGTTCGTGGAAAGTAACGGCGATTAAAAATAACAAATAGTAAAGGGTTATTTCATTTATTATTGTTATCCGTAGAAAAAAACTAATTAAATTTAATAATATTAGTATTAAAAGAAAACTTGTATAGTTGAAAAATTTATTCATTATGGCTGTTATCCTTAATTAAAAGTTCTGAAAAACTGTTTGCATTAAAATATCCGTGACTATCCCAATATTTATATTCGTAATGTTCTTTAGGGAAAAATAAATAAGTATACTTTAATTGCTGAAACATAGCCTCTTGCATTGGAGACGATTCTAAAACAATATTTCCTTCAAGAGCATCTTTTATGATACTTCTTATTGATTGGAGCTTATGAAAAATCTCCTCCTGTGTATCATATGCAAAGAAAGTTTCATTTGAAATAATTACTGCTCCCATATACTGAAACATTTTAGTTAAATAATCATTAACAAAGCTTTCACCATTTGTATCTGTTGTGGTTAGTATTATAACTGGCTTTCCTAACAATTTAAAAATGTGCAACCAATAAGAAAGTCTGTCAAAAATTAGTTTAACATCAGAGGTTACATTATGGGCATACACTGGTGAACTAATAATTATTAAATCTGCAGATAAAAGTAGTTGTTTAAGTTCACTACCTTTATCATCTTTAAGATTATCAAAAATACAAATACCATTACTAAAACAATTTTTACATCCAGAGCAAGGATTAAGGCAATATTTTGTTGGGTCTAAAATAGTATTATTGTATTCACTTTCTACATTGAGTTCATTGAAAATCTCTTCAACATATTTATAGGTTCGAGTATTTAAATTACGTGTACCTATTAGTGTTACAATATTTTTCATATAATATCACCTCTCTAACTTAATACTGAAGGAACAATTTCAGGATTAATCAAACGAATTAGCTCAAATAAAATACCAGTTTCTCCAGTGAATAATCCTATTGAAGAAATATGCTCAAGTTGTTTCAAATGGAATTTACCCTTTGCCTTTTGGGTTGTCATAATCTTGTTCATTATTATTTTTGCCATGTCATAATCATGTAAATCCAATGTTAAAGAATATCTAGTCAAGAAATATTCTACTAAACCTGAATTACCATGGCATAAACAATCATTTTGGAACATGGCTGACTTCATAATATGGTCATTGATTTTTTCAATTTCTTCTAAAACTTCAGTATAATCTAAATTTGCTTTTTTCATAGTTTTGCAAATTTCAATACGAGAAATTGCCAGACCAGTTAAACCTCTACACCATGATAGTGGCATTTCTTCATAATTGGAGTAGAGATGCTTGTCCTTATCTAATATATCGGCTGCAAAATTAAGGTACTTTATTGACTTTGTAATACTATACAATTTATAGAATATTAAAGAAATAGGTCCTAAGCCATGTGCAAAACCAGCCTGAAAATCCTTTACCTCATCTTTTTTAAAGCATGCTAATATTTTTTCAGCATAGGTGATAATATGGGATAAGTATGTTGTATCATGAGAGTTATCATATAATCTAATTAAAGAATTTACAAGGGAAGTTGCTCCATTAAGATAATCAACATCAATTTCAATATTATTCTCTAATTTTTTTAAATACTTATTTATATAACCTTTAACTTTACTTTTTTGTAAATCTTCTTTTTCTAAGAAGGATGCCATGTGTATAAAACTAAAGGTGCTGGTATATCCAATATTTTTTTCAACATATATTATTTGATCTTCCGTATTACACTCATCAATTATTTTTTCAAAATAGCTATAATATTTGGTCTCATTTGTTACTTTATATAAATAGTACATAGCTAATGCAATTCCATAAACACCGTCATAAAAGTCTGCTGATATAACATTATAGGAGTCTTCTTCATATTTACTTGTGTTTACTGTCATCCATAGAAGGAGATCCTCACTTTTAATTCGCTCAGATAATATTTTTTTGCTAAGATTAATGGCACATTCTAAGAAAGTGTTTTCAGTTGAAGAATTTTCTTTAAGGGATTGTACTGTCATTTCATATTCCTTAATTTTATTAGGTATATCATAGTTTCCATATGCTAATTCTATTAAGGAAACTTGTTTCAAGATATCTTCATTACTAATCCTTATAATATGCTCTATAAGATACTCATATGAAGTTTTTGAAGTAAACTCTCCCAGATTTCTATTTGAGCTATATATTTCTAATCCATGGGTGTAATAAGAAAAATAAGGGACATCATTAAACATCATATCTTCAATTTCACTAATAATAAATGTTGAATTGTTAAATTCAATGCTCCACATGTTTTCTAATATTTTTTCTCTATCTAACATATCAGATAAAAAGTCAGGATGATAGGAGTGACCCAGTATCTTAGCATATTGATTAGTATTTCGTAATAATTGCCTTACCTTTAACCCTTTAAAGCTTTTAAACACATCTGAATTTAAAATTTCTTCTCTATTATTTATAAAATAATTACATATAGTAGTAAAGCCATCAATTACGTTATTTTTATATTTTTTAAAATCAATCTGTTTTAATGGGAGATTTTGGCTTCCTGGTAGTACAGCAGTTTCTTCTACAAATCTAATCTCATCAGTATTAAGATTAGTGATTTGTAGTACCTTTTCATCAAGGGTTTTCTCTGCTCCAGATAAAGCACTAATGTCTATTCCCTTACTGTTATCACTATTTTTAAGTCTGCTAGTTAATAGCATTATTCTATCAATATTTTCAAACACTTTTCGTTTGATTAGCTGTGTAGTTTTATCATTATCCTTACCATTGAATAATGTAGGTTGCTGCACTATTGTTTCTAAGTCAATAATAACTGGATGTTCGCCATGGGCAATTAAATTTTCCATATGCATATCAGTGCCGTTAAGAAGATACATAAGACCTAATAAATAACCAAATCTTGTATAATATCTTTTTACTTCCTCTTCTGATTGACAATCTATATGATCAATAAAATCTTCATAGCCATGATCATTGACAGCAAGAGAATTTACAGTTTTCAAAGGCAGAATTGGAGCTCTATCGTTAAGATAATCACATAACTTAGAAAATGCAATATTTACATGTAAATTCTTTGGCTTATACAATATTTTTCTATTATTTTCAAAAGCTAATGTCATTACGGTTTTATTTCCATTATGTGAATCACCGAGTCCGTAATATATTGTATCAATAATAAAATCTTTTTCATCTATATGAAAATGGCTCTTTAGCTTTATTTTATCTTCATTAATATGGTCAAATACTTCAATGGTATTCTTAATAAACATTGTGGTCATTTCTACAAGAACACGAGCTAATACTGGATATTTATCAAAGAAATTTAGAATGTCTTCTGGATTTTCATATTTGCTAATAAAATATTTATATCTGTCCTCAGTAGTATCTCCAAGAAGAAGGCCTTTTTCTCTTTGCATATTAATTTCAAGGGTAATAGCCTTTATTCCTATGTCACTAATTTGTGAAAAAAAGGATAATAAAATAGACTGAATTGATTCTTGTTTAATAAATTTGATTATTTCTGGTTTAAGCTTACTTCTGATTTCTTTATCAGCATATATTATATAATATCTTAATAAATATGAAAGTTTTGTGTTATCAAAATCAATACATGAGTTGGATAATTCATGTATTTCAATGAGCTTATTATACCAATCAGAATTTTTTGTATAGTCTATGTATAATTCTTTTAATTCCTGATTTGGATTTTTCTCAACAGCAAATGAAAAAATATTTTGGTTATACTTATTTATTTCTAGCATCTTTGAAAATTCAGCATTACTTAATATAGACATATCATTTCGCCAAAGCATAAAAGCTTCTTTATTAAAGTTATTTTTATATTTTAATTGATTTTCTATTATTGAATATCTTTCTTTTATAGTAAGTGCATTATAAAAATTATAGTACATAATATTTTCTCCTCTACCTATTTAGTTACGTACTTCCACAACCTACACAATGCTAAAAGTGGGTACTTTTATTTAGTTATAAATTTTATATTATTACATAAGTAAGAGGTGATGGTGAGCCAACACCTCTTACTTATGATTATTCTATATTTTAATTATTATTTATTGTCCTTACCGCATTTAGTCACTGCAGAACCAAGGTATGAGCCTACAAAAGTTATTAATGCAGAGCATACCATGGTAGATTGAGGTTCTGACATTCCACGTCCACCATAAACGTCCATTAATTCTTTTTCTGACAATTCCTTTAAGCTCTTTCCAACAATTTTATCTTGTTTCATTTCCATAACCAGTCTCCTTATTTTTTATTAGCCTAAGCAGTCTTTGTTATATGAAAGAATACCACTTATAGCAGATGCAGATGCAGATATGCACGCCTTTGAGCTTTTTGTTACAAATTTTGATATTGCACTAACAACAGTAGCTGGTGTACCATTTGTTTCAGATGAAGCACCATATATATCTTGCATTTCATTTTGTGACATTTCCCTTAAGCTCTTTCCACAAATTTCATTTGACATTTTTTGCATTTTTATTTCCCCCCCTTTTAATTTGTTAAATTCATCTAACATGCATGTACTTTTGAATTTACATGTTAAATATATCACGAAGATTTTATAATTTCAATATTGTTTACATATTATTAAATATTTTACATTTTTGTTTTTATATATAATATGGTATATTAAAATTGAATTATTGTATTTACAAGGTTTCCCAAATAATAGCCATATAAATCTTGTAAATTAAATTATTTATTTTTCATCAGAGCAATGTTTAATTTTTAACAAGTACACAACATGTAAAAAGTACAGTATATATTATTTACAGCAAAAGAAGATTACATTGACAATTTTACATATATTTGGGATAATACAACCATAATTTTTAAATAAATAAGGGTGCTTTTTTATTTATTTAGCTCTTTAAGTTAATGGAAAGGGATGGACACAAATATGGGAAAGTTAAGTTTAGTAGAACAATCTGAACATAGTGAATGTGGTATTGCTTGTATAACAATGATATTAAATTATTGGGGCATTAAATCTACATTAAATGAAATAAGGGATCATTATGGGGTTCCTAGGGGAGGTTTGAGTCTATACAATTTAATTGAGATCATATCTGATCATGGGATAAAAGGTAAAGCCTATAAAATTAACTCAGATGATTTGATGTCGTCAAAAATTAAACATCCAATTATTATTCTATGGAATAATAATCATTTTGTTGTGGTTAAAAGTATTAAAAATAAAGTAACATTATTTGATCCTGATAAGGGAATCTTGAAGGTTTCAAAAATGGAATTTGAAGAATCATTTAGCCAGGTTATTCTTAGTTTTGAACCAACTGATATGATTATTGATACGGGGAAAAAACAGAAACAATCACATGTAGAGACTTTGCAAAAAATCATTATGAATTTCTTTGTAAAGCAAAAAAAATCACTAATATTCTTACTTGTATCAATGATAATTTTACAGTTATTTTCAATAATTGTGCCTACCTTTATTAGACTTCTCATTGATGGCAACAATGTTGTAAGATCACTACTTCAAAGAACTTTATTAATAGTGCCTGGGTTTATTATAATTTTTATAATTTATACTCTGATGCAATTTTTAAATGACTTATTGCTGGCAGAATTAAAATATAATTTTAATGGGAAGATGATAGATAAGCTGATTAAGAAGATTTCGGAAATCCAATTTAAGTATTTTATAAATCGTGCCTCTGGTGATTGGATTTATCGAGCAAATTTAATAAGTTACATTCAGCAATTACTAAGCCAACAATTTTTAAAATCAATAATTGAAATTATTTTAGTGGTTGTATATCTCTTTATAATGTATTCTTATTCTCCAATTCTTACTTTCATAACTGTTGGAATAGGTGCTATTATCATTTTTTCATCCTTATTCTACACAAAAATGCTATTTAATTTTAATAGCAAAGAAATGATTTTGCAGAATCAAACTCAAAATATTATTATTGAACTTTTTGAAGGAATGGAAACAATAAAATCTCTAAACCTAGAAAATATTTTTCTAAAGAGATGGTCAGAAAAATTCAAGCTAGAACGCGATCTTACTTTAAAGAAGGATATAAAAATTTCTGTCTTAGGTAGTTTTATAAGTTCAATATATTACTTTACTCCTATTATTTTAATATTGATTGGTACAACATTAATTTATGGACAAGGAGTATTTTCAATAACCCTTGGAAAATTAATAGGGTTTATAACTTTATCTCAATCTTTTCTCTCACCCTTGAATGGGGTTATGAGTACATTTATACAGATGACTGTTATTAAGATACAGTTTAAAAAGATAAATGAAATATTTGCTATAAACTCTACAAAACATCTTAATTCAGATACACACATGCTAGAAAGAATTGATCACATTGATTCTTATAGGTTAGAAAATATATCTTTTAAACATTCAATATTTGATGGGCTAATACTAAACAATATTAATCTATCCATCCATAAAAATGATAAAATTGCTGTGGTAGGTTCAAGTGGTTCTGGGAAGAGCACATTATTAAAAATTCTTGATAATTTATTAGAACCTACTGAAGGTGAAATCTATATTAATAATCTAACTATAGATAAATACTCTAAAGAGGCTATTAAAGATGCTATAGGAATGGTTAATCAAAATCCTATTATATTTAATGAAAGCATTCTTTACAATATTACCCTTGGAGAAGAAAATTATGATCCTGATTTTTTACAACGAGTTATTTGTGATTCAACTTTAGATACATTGATAAAAGAATTACCAATGGGATTATCTACTACCATATCAGATCAAGGAATGAATTTATCTGGAGGTCAAAAACAAAAAATAATACTAGCAAGAATATTATTTAGAAACACTAAGATGCTACTATTAGATGAACCAACCAGTGCCCTTGACTCTTTATCAGAAACTAAAATAATTGATAATCTCTTAAAAAAATCAATTCCATGTATATTAGTATCGCATAAAGCAAATTTAGTTAAGCGATTCGATAAAATCATTGTGATTTCAAGTGGAACTATAATGGAGTGCGGTAATCATGAGAGTTTGATTAAAAAACAAGGTATTTATGCAGAAATGTTTGCAGCAGAAAAAGAATAATTTCTTATTAGGTGCAATCTATAAATTTCATAGAACCATATTGAATGACAAATACTATAGTTTATTATATTTAGATTAATAGTATATTAGTGCTTGACAAGAAAAATCATCAATGATAATATAGATACCAACGGTAGGTATGGAGGTGGATGCTGTATGGCACGAAATAAATATCCAGAAGAAACAGTTAACCTAATCTTAGAGGAAGCATTGAAGCTCTTTATAGAAAAAGGTTATGAACACACTTCAATTCAAGATATCATCAATAATTTAGGGGGGCTTTCCAAGGGGGCAATCTATCATCATTTTAAATCCAAGGAGGAAATTTTTCAATCAGTATGTGAGAAGATTGGCAATGAAAATACGGCTTATTTCAATAAACTCCGTGATGATAAGACAATTACTGGCTATGAAAAGTTAAAAACAATGATTAAAGCCGGCTACGCTAATCCGGGTAGTAATGCGATTATAGCAATGTCAAACAAAATTATGAATGATCCTAAATTTGTGATGAAACAAGTTATAGAAATCTATGAATTGATTGTCCCATGCTATATAGAGCCTATCATCAACGAGGGAATAAGTGATGGTTCAATTGAAACCGCTTATCCAAAGGAACTTGCTGAGGTGATCATTACACTAATGAACATTTGGGTAAACCCTGCCATTGCAAAATCTACACCTGAAGAAATGCGTAGGAAAATGGAATTTTTCAGTGTGATTTTGAATGGAATAGGAATTGATATTTTAGATACAGAGACTATCTTACAATATGTTGAGTACAGTAGTCGCTACAATGGGTAGAAATAACTGCTCCTCAGGGGGCAGAATATTTTTGGCAAAATACATACCGAACGTCGGTATATGAATAAGGAGAAGTATATGGAACATCAATTTGCAGTGCATACAAACAGACTATGCAAGGAATTTTATGGCAAGACCGTATTAAATCGTCTAGAAATGAAAGTTAAACAGGGTGAGATTTATGGCATATTAGGTGTAAATGGAGCGGGGAAAACAACCCTCTTAAAGCTTATGGCTGGGCTGCTTGAGCCAACTGAGGGTGGTGCATATGTTCTGGCAAAAAATGCTTGGGCCCAACGAGACCAGGTACTCGGTAACATCGGTAGTCTTATTGAGGTACCATATTTTTATGAGCATCTGAATGCTACTCACAATTTGTCCATTCATCTTAGATATATGGGGATGGATGCAGATATATCAAAAGCCCTTGAACGTGTCGGTCTTGGTGATGTGGGCGATAAACCAGTATCAAAGTTTTCTCTTGGCATGCGTCAGCGTTTAGGCATTGCTAGAAGTATGATACATAGTCCCAAGGTATTGCTCCTTGATGAGCCCATTAATGGACTTGATCCTGTTGCAATTAAGGAAATGAGAGATTTATTTATTTCCCTTAAAAATCAAGGGATGACAATTTTACTTTCAAGTCATATTTTAAGCGAAGTTATACAAACCGTTGAAAGAGTTGCGGTCATTGCAAATGGCACGTTAACCCTTGAAGCTAATGTGAAGGACTTAATTGTAGAGCATGAAAACAATCTTGAAGATTTCTTAATTGAAAAAATGAGAGGAGGGAAATTATAATGATAAAACTTATAAATTTAGAACTTGAAAGAAACAAAATTAGATCTTATATTGTGGCATCCTTTCTTATCTTGATTTTTGGATTTGGATTTTGCTTTTTAACAGCATATATACCACAAATTGAACAATCACAGCAGATGATCCAAATTAGAGGAGGCGTTTCCCTGCCTACAGATTTGAGTATGTTTAGTCAATGGAATAATTTTATATCTTTGATTTCCATACTGTTTGTTGCTGCATTCGGTGTCTTATCTGCTATCATGCACGCTAAATTTACAGTTGAAGAATATACTGGGAAAAGAGCAATTCTATTGTTCTCATACCCAATAAAGCGAAGCAAAATTCTCTTTGCGAAATGCAGCTTTGTGTTTTTCTTTATTGCCATTGCGGTATCTATATGTAATATTGTTGCAATCAGTATGTTTGCTTTTTTATCAAATACTTTTCACATTTTACCCAATATGTTTACAGGTGAAATGTGGCCAAACCTACTTGTTACAACAGGAGTTTCAGCACTGCTGGCAGCTTCAATAGGTCTTATAGCAATGCGTATAGGATTTTGGAGGAAGTCATTGGTAGCTACTGTAGTAACATCCTTTCTGTTAATTATTCCATTTGGCAATATGATGTCGTTTGTACCTGAAAATTCTTTGCAAATCAGGCTAATAGGAATGGTTGTTTTACTAGTGTTAGGTCTTGTAGTATTTATGGAGCTGTTGTCAAAGGTAAATAAGATGGAGGCATTGTAATATGGAACAAACAAAACTATTTAATAGGAACTTTACACTTGTAGTAATCGGACAAATCATTTCAATGTTTGGTAATGCAATCTTGCGATTTGCGCTTCCTCTCTATCTTTTGCGAGAAACAGGCTCAGCATCTCTTTTCGGAATTGTAACAGCGTCCTCCTTTCTTCCCATGATTTTTCTCTCATTTTTAGGAGGTATTTTGGCTGACAGAGTGAACAAGCGAAATATCATGGTAGCACTTGATTTTTTAACGGCAAGCATTGTTTTTCTGTTCTTTATGGCTCTTGGAAAACTGCCCATAGTTCCACTGTTTATTGCTGTTTTAATGTTGCTTTATGGCATTAGTGGCACCTATCAGCCAACAGTGCAAGCAAGTATTCCATTGCTGGTTTCAGGAGATAAAATTTTATCAGCAGGTGCGGTAGTCAACCAGGTTGGTGCACTGGCAGGGCTTTTGGGGCCTATTATTGGTGGTATGTTATTTGGTGCTTTTGGCATTGTACCCATCCTTCTCATTAGTATTGCTTGCTTTGCTGCCTCTGCTATAATGGAGATTTTTATACACATACCCTTTGAAAAAAGAAATAATGCAATGAAAATATCTGCAATTATAAAAAGTGACTTTCTTGACAGCACAAATTATATGAAAAAAGAAAAACCGGTCCTCATTAATATCATTGGTCTGGCTACTATTTTCAATCTGGTACTATCATCAATGCTGATTGTTGGCATGCCTATTCTAATTATTGGCATACTTAAAATGAGTGATGAGCTGCTTGGGTTTTCACAGGGAGCCATGGCACTTGGCGGACTTTGCGGAGGAATCTTAACCGCTGTATTCAGCAAAAAACTAAAGCTTACAAGTTCACACATTTTGATGTTTCTTTGCAGCCTATCCGTGTGGGTCATGGCAATTCCACTGCTACTAGGCATGGCAAATATGGTCAGTTATGTAGTAATTACAGCCACAAGCTTTGTCATCATGGCACTTGCCACAATGTTCAGTGTACAGATGATTGCAGCAGTTCAAAGTGAAACACCGCCAGAGCTTGTGGGAAAAGTAATCGCAGTGATGATTTCTCTCTCCATGTGTGCACAACCGATTGGGCAAGCCATATATGGGGTAGCTTTTGATGAATTTTCAAATCATACAGGGATTATTCTGCTAGTGGTTGGAATTCTATCTGCAGCCATCTCCCTTACATCAAAGGATATATTTAAAAATATGGATGCATCATGATAGTTCTTATTATGAGCAATCCCTCTAAAACTAACCTAAAGTCCCTACTAAAGTAAAGCTTATTTTAGTAGGGACGTGATAATGCTATTTTTTACGTTTTTATATGGGCAATACAATTTGTTATCTTTTATCATTTTGAGTTACAATAAGTTTAAAATATCATAAAATATATTTATTATGGACAAAATAAGTAAAACTGAAGGTGGCAAGATTTATGATTTTAGATAAAGAAACTTTTTTAAGTAAATATCATCTTAAGAATGAAGAGATTATAAAGAGTGGAATAGTTTGGGACACTTTAGAAGAAATATATATGGATTTCAATATGTATAAAGAGGCTTATGAGACACAAGCAGAATTTATAGCAAATACACTTAGGGCACATAAGAAAATACATACGGTAAAATCTAGAGTAAAGGATTCTGAAAGGCTTATTGAAAAGATTATTAGAAAGACAGAGGATAGAAAATCAAAGTATGGAGAGGATTTTCAATTTTCCGTTTCTAACTATAAAGAAGAGATAAATGATTTGATAGGTATTAGAGCCATACATATATTCAAGGATGATTGGGAAGATATACATAATTATATTCTGGGAACTTGGAAGGTTGTTGAGATAACTGCTAATGTACGAGAAGGGGATGATACAAAAATATTTGAGGAATTAAATATACAAATTAATTCTAGAAAATCAGGATACCGTTCTGTCCATTATCTTATAGAATTTTTTCCAACTAATCAAAAGGTTATAGCGGAAATTCAAGTAAGAACCATATTTGAAGAAGGTTATGGAGAGATTGACCATCAACTTAGATATTCTCACAAAGAGATCCCAGAGGTCTTAAAATTAAATCTTTTGCTATTTAACCGTATAGCAGGAAGTTCCGATGAGATGGCATCCTTTATAAATATGTTAAGCAAAAACTTGATGGAAATGGAACAAAAGTATGAAAAGATTATGGATCTTAAGGATAAAGAGATAGAGGATTTAAAAAGACAGGTAACCACAAATAAATAAATGTTACTAACACCAATAATTGTCAGGTAGTATGTCCTATAATGATTAATGGATTAAATTATTTATTGTATCGAAATTAAGGCATGGGACCATCTTATGATCTCCATGCCTTTAAAATAATTCTTATAGAGATATATTTTCATTAAATTATTTATACTCACAAACTTCTAATCTCTACATCCATTAAGGCATCTGAAAATAAATAATAAGTGAAAGTTGATTTTAATATGCCTATTTTTTATCTTTCCTAACCACAATTACAGTTAATACAAAAATGATAAAACTCACAATGGATATGACTAAAAGTGCCATAAACCAAGTATTGTGCCCTAATGCATTATTATCTGCCAATACCCCTTGAAACATTAAACCTGCAGTCATTGCTAGTCCACAAAAAATATCAATAACCAAATCAAATCTTTGAATTAACTTGCCAACTGAATTATCTCTCTGTAAATTCTTTCTAATATGTAGGGATTTATAAAAATTCAAAACTATAATTATAAACAATACTACATAGGCGGAAAATACAAATCTAAAATGAGACATAACATCATTTAAAGGCTCCACTACCATTCTATAACCTCCTAAAAGAATAAAATTAAAATATTATATACTTTAATTTTATTGTAACTATCCAGTTACTCCTACTAATTGTAAAATATATACACGTATATAGCAACATATTTGAAAAACACTTTTATGGATAAAAACAATAAATTTTCAAAATAATTCAAATAATTCCTTGACCTTCCCTTAAAAATGTCATATAATGTAACTATACTTTTATGGAATTCGGGTTAATGATAAAAGTATTTGGTAGAAAAGACATAAATAAAAGGATATGTTAGGTTATATTAAGGGGAAATGTAGGTAAATGATATATTATCTATATTATGATTAAGTAATTTAAAGGGGAAATTAGTATAGAGAGGGGGATTAGATGTAATTGATTCAGGTGAGATGCCCAATTTGCAATAATAGATTATTCGATGTGGAAAATAGCTACGTTGGAATTATAGAGATAAAGTGTAATAAGTGTAGAAAACTTCTGGGGGTAAAAAATAATATTAAATTAAGAAAAATAGAATTTTCATATACAATGAGTTAAGATATAGGTTAAAGTATAATAAAACATACCGAGCAATGGAGTGATTAACTACCGAATAGCCGGATGGTTGCTAAATTAGCAGTCATCGGCTATTTTTTTATTTTAACAGAATTTAATCCATCTAGGGTTAGTTTTTAAAGCCTTTCACTGTGGAAGGCTTTTTTTATCCCTTTATAAGCATCTCCACCTAGGCTTTGAATAGCTTCATAAAAGTTTCAAAATAATTTGAAGCTAGGAGAGATGAATATGAAAATTAAGTATGAATTTATTACAGGTGAAGTTCAGAAGGTAGATATCCCTGATGAGCTTATTAAAGTTGTCATGGAGATAGAAAGGCAGGTTCATAATAATAATCGCAAGGAGAGACGCAAACACAATTTTCTTGAGGAAATGGAGGAGCATGGTTTTCAATTTAGATCTAATGATATTGAAGTTATTGAGAATGTAGAAGAAATATTAATTAATGAGAGTCTTTATAAAGCACTAGGTAAATTAACTTTCGATGAGAGAAAGTTAATTTACCTAGTGTTTTTTCAAAGGAAAACCATTGTGTCCATTGCCAAAGAGAGAGGGGTTAGTGAGGGAAATATAAGAAGGATTCTTAAGCTCATATATAAGGAAATAATAATCCTTTTAAAAAAACTTTAAGAAATTTTCAAAAATAGCTACGAATTAATTGCTACGAAGGCTTTATATATAGAGGGTATTTTTTTGAAGGAGGTTTATTTATGGATATTAATATTAATGTGAACTTTAATTGCAGGGAACTTATCAAGGTTTTAACATTGTCAGCTAGGTTTTTTAAAGCTTTGGATGAGAAGGAGTCTGAGGCTTTAGGTGCTGACGGTGAATTACCTAAGGATCAGGAAGAGGGACTGATTTGGAAGTTAGAGGATGTTAAGGGGGAAAGTGAGGAAAAGGATGCTAAGGAAGAAAAGGCATCGGTGAACTTTACAAAGCCAATGACTAAGGACGAAATAGAATCTGAGAATTTTAAGAAGCCAATAACTAAGGAAGAAAATCTAAAGGGGAAAATAGCTTTAAATGAATTTTCCCATAGAACTATGATTAAGGGTAATCTACCCTGGCATAGGCTTCTTAATAAAAAAGAAGGGGATCAGTGGAAGGACAGTGACGATTCATCTTTAAGGCATTATATAGAAAAGGTTTATAGGATAACTAGTCCCATGAAGATTAATGATGGTCTTTTAATTGTAGAGGAGAAAAATAAGTTTCATCCCATTAGAGATTACTTTAACTCCTTAGTGTGGGATGGAGTTAAAAGAGTGGACAACCTATTTATAGATTATCTAGGAGCTAGTGATACTAAATATAACAGAATGGTTACAAGAAAAGCTTTAGTTGCTGGGGTGGCTAGGATTTTTAATCCAGGAGTGAAGTTTGATTATATGCTGGTTTTGGTTGGAAAACAAGGTGTAGGCAAGAGTCATATTTTAAGCCTTCTTGGGCAAAACTGGTACTCAGATTCCTTTAACACAGTGCAAGGGAAAGAAGCCTATGAACAACTTCAAGATGCTTGGATTATAGAAATGGCAGAGCTTACTGCTGCAAAAAAAGCAGAGACGGAGGCAGTTAAACACTTTATATCTAAGAGGGAAGATATCTATAGAGTTGCCTATGGAAAGAGGGTTACAAAGTTTCCAATGCAGTGTGTATTCTTTGGCACCACCAATGAAATGGACTTCTTAAAGGATAAAACAGGGAACAGAAGGTTTTGGCCTGTAATGGTAGAGAAACATAGAATTAAAAAGAATTTATGGAGAGAGGATATAAAGGCTGAAATCCACCAGATTTGGGCAGAAGCTGTGGAGCTTTGGAAGATGGGAGAAGGGTTATACTTAGAGCTAGAACTAGAAAAGCAAGCAGTTAAAATCCAAGAGAAGCATACAGAGAGAAGTTCCATAGAGGGATTGATTCATGAATACCTTGAAATGCCTCTTCCTGAAAATTGGGAGGACCTTGATGTGGCAGCTAGAAGAAGTTATATTCATGGAACTAACTTTAAGGAAAATATAATACCCACTAAAAAAAGAGATAAAATATGTGCCATGGAGATATGGGTGGAGCTATTACAAGGAGATCCTAAATACATGAAACCTATGAATTCTAGAGAAATTAATGATGTGCTCCGTGTCCTTGAGGATTGGGAACCCTATAACATGGGCACAGGAAAGCTGAGATTTGGTAAAAATTATGGATGTCAAAGAGCCTTTATAAGAAAGAATAATTATGAAAACACTTAAAAGCTGTATCCTTGATTCCAAAGACACAGGGAAAGACACAGTTAAGGACACGCCTCAAACCTAGTAATAATAAGGGCTAACCCCCTATGTATCTATTATGTCCATGATATTCTATTAGAGCATATTTATAATATAAATAATATATATATACTATATATGTATATATAGGGGAAAAAATGGACACATGGACACAGGAGGAAATAGCCTAGGAGAAAGGATTTTTGTTATGGATAATTGTGCTAAAATTCAAGAATTGGTGACAAAGGCAAAAGCAGGGGAGGATACTGCCCTTGAAGAGCTAATAAAAAATTTCAAGGCTTTTATATCTAGCCAAGCTGTGGCTATAAGTGTAAAGGGCTATGACATAGATGACCTAATTCAAGTGGGTATTATTGCCCTATATAAAGCAGTCCATGGCTATGATATAACCAAAGGTCACTTCCCATGTCATGTAGCTATAGCTATAAAAAACAACCTTGAAGGTCTAATTTACATGGGCAGAAACACCGATGGAAAGAATTCTGTTAGTAAGCTTCAGAGAAGCTAAAAACTCTATTTATAAGGTTTTACTGAATGTATATAGAAATTTAAATTTAAGTTAATACCATTGGTCGTACAATATGGTAAAATTGTAAATTATAATAGAATATTGCAGCGTGCTAAATAAGCACCTTGCATTACCATGGAATATCTAGGAGGTTCAGTATGAAATTAAGGTTAAATATTTACTCATTCATTTTATCATTGATATGTGTAATATTATTCTTTTTATCAATAGAATCAAATAAGGTAATTAACTTTACAATGGATCTATTGCAAGTGCATCCATTAGTTATAGTTATGATACTTTCTATAATCACACTATTACTAGGGCTACTTGGATTTTCGGCAGCCATCAGCTGGTTTCAATTATTTAGAGGAGTCTTTACAGTAGCCATAACCATTATAATGACAGGATTTATAATTTTTATCTTAACTGTTGGTAGGGTAGTTTCATTTACTTAAACTAAAAAGTGGTTGCTTCTAGAAAAAAGTAGCCACTTAATTTTATGACCTTTTCTTTAATTGGATGCTTTTTGTACATAAACATACACTTTATAGAAATTATGTTACAATAAGTTTATAATATAAGTGAATAATTGTAGGAAAAACGTGTCAAAGTACTAAACAATAAGAAGGAGAAGTTATAATGAATAACAAGATTTTGTATCAAAAGATATATACTGATGACTATAAAGAATTAACAAAAATCATGACTTCTGCATTTAATGAAGATACATCAATGCACACGGATATAAAAGAGGATGGACCTAAAGGATATAATGATGGCAGTTTGATTAAATGGCTCAATGAGCACACAGATTTTGAAAGTTATAAAGTTATTTATGAAGGAAATACAGTTGGTGCTTACACAGTTGGAATTAAGCCCAATAATGAATATAGTTTGGAAATGCTCTTTATTGATCCAAATTACAGAGGACATCATCTTGGAACTATAGTTTGGAATGACATAGAGCAAAAATATATAAATGCTAAGATATGGACAGTTGAAACGCCGGATTATTCAATAAGAAACCATAGATTTTATACTAAAAAATGTGGATTTACATTTTTAAAGGAAAACATATATAATGATGAATGCAAATCTTTTGTTTTTAAGAAGGAAAAATAATATTATAAACAGATTGAATTAAGATAAGAAAGAAGATTAATCAAGTAATTCATTGGTTAAGATGCATGAATTTAAATGTTTTGAATTTGGGGGATAAGTAATTATATGAATAATATATATTTTAAAGATATAGATAATACTAATGAAAATATTGTTAGGAAAATAAAATTAAAGTCAGACCAAGAGAAATTTATTGAAACTGTAGATGAATGCTTAGAAGAAGCAAGAACTTGTAGTCAATGGAATCCTGTAGCTATATATCATAAGGAGGCAGTAATTGGATTTGCAATGTACGGATCCTTTGGGCCTAATAAAGATACTTGGATTGATAGAATAATGATAGATGAAAGATACCAGGGAAAAGGATTTGGAAGAATTGCAATGACCAACCTTATTGATATAGTTTCGAAAAAATATGATGTTAATACTATCTACTTAAGTATAGTTGAGCAAAATACATTAGCTTATAGTTTATATAAAAGCATTGGATTTGAGTATATAAATGAAAAGGATGTTAATGGAGAACTTATATTTAAGTATACAATTTAAAATGATTGTTTAAGCAAGGTGGAGTCGGAGAGCTTTTATGTTTTAAAATCTCATCTTTTTATATGGTGAAATTGATATATAATTAAATAACTTATTAGTAATACTGTTTATTTTAGAGCATCTCTATATGGAGGTGCTTTTAATATGCTCATACAGTTTATTTCAATTGTGCTATAATAAGTATGTTAAGGAATAATTGTGTTAAATTACGAAGTAAATAAAATACGTATATTGCAAAAGTATAAATTTGTATTTATTAGAAGGAGGTAGTATGAGTACAAACAGTATAGAGATGTTAAAACTTATTGACTTGAAGCCTGTGAGTAGCAGAATAAATTATGAGGTTTTAGAAACATTCCAATGTAATGGATACAGAAGGGAACTTATTCAATATTTCATACATGGACGTAAAAACACTGCCTTTTTGCTTTTGCCAGATGGAGAAGGAAAGCATCCAGCAGTTTTAATAAATCATCAACATAACAGAGAAAGAAATCTTGGCAAAAGTGAAGTTTGTGGTCTTGCTGGGAATCATCTTCAAGCCTTTGGTCCTGCACTTGCAGAGAGGGGATTTGTTGTCATAGCATCAGATTCATTGTGTTTTGAGGATAGAAGAGTTAATGCCTCGGGAATCAATAAAAATGATGAAGATGATGACTGGCAGCATTTTCTTACAATGTGCTACGGAATACTCACAGGTCAGACTCTGGCAAAAACAGTAATTGAAGATGCAATGGGAGCAATCAGTGTGTTAAATGGATTGGATTGCGTTGATTATAATAAAATAGGTTGTTTAGGACATTCATATGGAGGTAATACAACGATTTATCTTACTGCATTTGATAAAAGAATACATTATGCTTGTGCTAGCGGTAGTGCAGCAACATTTAGAAATAGAATTAAGAATAATGTTGGCATTGAAATGGCAAGTGTTATACCAAATTTTATGAGATATTATGATATTGACGATGTAGTATGCGAGATTTGCCCAACTAAATTTCTAATTGTATCAGCAACAGAAGATAAATACTCGAAAGATGCAATGGATATCTATAAAAAGGCAGAAAAGGAATATAAAAAATGTAATGCAGGAAATCAAATTAGTATTAAACAATATGAAGGTGGTCATGCACTTACATCAGAAAGATTTAATTATATAGTTGACTGGATTATTGAGGCTGCAAAATAAATATAGGAGTTTAATTAGTTCGTAATCTTCTATAATTAAGAAATTATATTGATAAGTTTCGCATAGGGGTATAAGAAAGTGAACTTAAAGTCTAAAAGAAACTTAAATGAGGTGTTTTAGATATGTTAAGGAATATGACTACAATTTATATTATATTTAAAAATAAAATGTTACTGCTTTATAGAGTTGGTTCAAGAGTTGTGCAACCTTCTTGGTGTGGTATAGGTGGTCATTTTGAAAAAGGCGAACTAAATAATCCAAAGGCATGTGTTTTAAGGGAAATGTTTGAAGAAACAGGTATTACAGAAAACGATATTGGAACTGTAGATTTAAAATATGTTACACTTCGTATGAAGAATAATGAGATTAGGCAAAACTATTACTATTTCACTGAACTACAAAACACTGAAATAGACATTAATGAATGTGATGAAGGCATATTGGAGTGGGTTAATATGGATGAAGTTTTAGATAGAGAAATGCCTTTTACTGCTAAAGAATGTTTGAGGCATTATTTGTCTATAGGTAAAGATAATAATAAGTTGTATGCAGGAATTGCAAGTGAAAATGGTGTTGATTTTATTGAATTAAAGGAATTTTGATGGTTGTCCTTTTCTTAAAACGGAAAATAAGAAATTATTAGTGAGTGGTAGAAATTAATTCTCCACATAAAGTAGCTAGTTCAAATATATATGAAATGGAGAATAAAAATGAATATAAAATATAAAGAAAATGGAACGTTTGAATTAAAACAATTGATAGAATTATATAAAAATGTTGGGTGGACAGTATATTCAGATAAACCTGATAAACTATTTAAGGCAGTAAAAAATTCCTTATTCAATATTGGAGCTTTTGATGGGGAAGAGTTGATTGGATTAATTAGGGTTGTTGGTGATGATGCTTCTATTATTTATATACAAGATATCTTAGTAAAAGAAGAGTATCAAAGACAAGGCATAGGAAATTATCTTTTACAATCAGTATTAGATAAATATAAGCATATTAGACAAATTGTACTGATGACTGATAATACAGAAAAAACTAAAGCCTTTTATAAGAAAAGTGGTATGTCCACATCATGTGAACTTGAAGGAATTGCATTTGTTAAATACAATTTTGAGGCATAGATTGATCAGGTTTTAATGGCTTTGATTAAAAATCAAAACTGTTTATTTTAAAGCATCTCTATATAGAGGTGCTTTTATACATTTTATTGAAATTGTGTTATAATAAGTATATGAATAAGAATGTGAAGGAATAATTATAAATTGTTACGCACTATCATATAAGGGGGTATATATTTGAGAGATATATTAAGAGAATTTCCTGTTATTCTAGAACTACTTTCTTTGATTCCTTATTGTATAATACTTTGGGGATATATAAAGCATATAAAGATATCTAAAAAACTAAAGAGGCATGATGATACAGAAATAGTTAGTAAGGAAACGCTAGAAGAACTTAAGGTAGCAAATAGATTAATTATAATTGGATTTATTACAGTAATAGTTTTGAGAATAATTGGGGTATTAATTTACATTGAATAATTTGAAAACTTATTAATGGTTTAATTTTAGCTTATTTTAGTCTATTATAAAATCCAAACTCTACTAACAAGACTTCTTTTGCTTTAGAGGAATTTATGGTATTTTATAGAATATGTTACCATAAAGCGATCAGCGATGGTTGTGCAAAAAGCATATATACAAATGCATTTAAGCAACGAAGCTAAAAGGAGGATTGAAGCATGCTAAAAGTGGAGGAACTTCTAAATTTCGATTTAGACCCGATACCTAGATATCTTTTAATTTTCCTTTATCTAATTCATGGAGAGACCATGTTAATAGAAAGATTGATTGTACGGTTAGGATACAAAAAATATTATCAAGGCTAGATAAATAATAATTTGCGGAGGGGTTTTATGGCTAAAGTTAGAGCTATTGTCTTTGATTTATTTGACACATTGCTTCATGATATTAAATTTGATTTTAATTCGGGTTTATCTTATCTACATAAAAATATTTTATCAAAAGACACTGTTAAAGCTGAATTTCTAGATTATGCAGCTACATATTGGAAAGAACTTTATGATAAAAGAAGCGAGGATAATTCAGAACTGGCATTTGAAGATGAACTTTTAGATTTTAAAAATAAATATGGTTTTAAAGTGAATTATCCCCTAGAAGAAATTTTATTTAATTGTGCACTTGAAATAAATACTACTGAATTGTTTAATGACACTATTTCTACCTTAGAGCAACTTAAGTTATTAGGAATCCCAGTATATTTATTAAGTAATTCCATATTTAAAAAGAATGTAATGAAAAGATTCATTAACCAATATGATTTAGAAAAATATTTTGCTAATATACATTTCAGTGCGGATTATAAGATAAGGAAGCCCCATAAAGATTTATTTAAAATTGTATTTGATGATATTAAAAAGTATGATACTACCATCGAAATAGAACAAGTTTACTTCATTGGAGATAACTTTGAAGCTGATGTTCTGGGGGCTGAAAAATTTGGTTTTACACCTGTTTTTATAAACCGTAAACATGATACCCATATTAATAACAAAAATTTTATTGAGATTAATTCCCTAAATGAATTATTAGAGATAATTAGATAAAAATAGGCATGTTAGACAAATTGTAGGATGACTGATAATGATATATAAGCAAGAGTGAATAATGCTTTAATGAGAATGTCAAAAAATATGGATTTACTAGATAAAAAGATAACTAATTATATTGTATATGAGGGTGATTGTATGAACTATAAAATTGTGAAAATAGATGCACGGAATTATTCATTATTTGATGATATGATATATTGGAGAATGAACGGTAGTGAAAGATTACCATTGAAAGAAGCAATTAAGCAAAGTATTATAAATGAATTGTCAAATCCTAATTTGTTTATATATGTGGTTGAAGTGGAAAGACGATATGTTGGTTGGATTTCATTAATTTATATGCCTAAAGTTGGTAAATATAATGGTTTTGGACATGTTTATGTTGATGAATTATGGATTCATCCTTCATATCGCAGAAATGGGTTTGCCTATGAATTAATGAAAAAAGCAGAGATATTAAGGCAAGAAAAGAATGCTACAGGCATTAGGCTATACGTAGATGTTGATAACATTAGTGCAAAAAAATTATATGAACAATGTGATTTTAGTGTTTCATGTTCAGCATACTTAATGGAAAAGTAGTTGCAATTATAAATTGCATTAAGTTGAAAGTTTCTTAAATTAGGTAATGAAATTAATAAATAATAAGCAATTGAATAAAAACCTATATGATATCGTAATTAAATCCATAAATATTGATAGGTCTAAAAGATATAATTCAATGGTTGATTTTTATATTGAATGGAACAAATCATTAAGGACATTATAAACACAATCTTATATAACATAAGACTAAGTAAAGGTTGTTTATATAATATTTCATCATAAATTATAATTCAATAAAAAGAAACTAGGAGGTTTGTCATGACACAGAAGAAATATTGGAATACAGTCGCAGAAAACAAAGAATTTACAACACCTTTTCACTTTGAAGAGTTTGCTAAGTTTGTTAATAAGGAAGGTATTATTCTAGATGTGGGTTGTGGTTATGGAAGAACATTAGAACAGCTAAATTTAGAAGGGTACAGCAATTTAATAGGAATTGACTTCTCAGAGAAAATGATACAACGAGGCAATGTAAAATATCCTCATTTAGATTTGAGGGTAATGCAAGGAGATAATATTGAATTAGATAGTGAAAGTTGTGATGCGGTTATTTTATTTGCAGTGCTAACGTGTATTGTTAACGATAAAGAACAGGCAGCATTGCTAAAAGAAATAGAGCGTGTTTTGAAACCTAATGGGATTCTGTATATTAATGATTTCTTACTAAACACAGATGAACGCAATATAGAACGTTATAAGTTATTTCAAGATAAATACCAAAAATATGGTGTATTTGAATTACCTGAAGGTGCTATAGTTAGGCATCACGATATAAAATGGATTGATCAATGTTTGCAGCCATTTGATAAATTGATTTTAAATCAGGTGGTATATACAACTATGAATGGAAATAAATCAAACGGTTATTATTACTTAGGTAGAAAAAGAGGATAATCATAAAGCTAACGATAATAATTATTAGTTAGGATAATTGACACTCTTTTCATTTTGAATTTTTTCATAAGTTGTTTAGTTAATACCTAAGCCTTGCCTTCTTCTTAATTTGTCCACCTTATAGAGTACATTTTATATTGCTCCTATTTTATAGTGCAAAATGATATAAGTGAATAATTGTATATTATTATTAATAATACATAAAATATCACTGAGAGGTGGATATTATATGAAAAAATTTATTATGATCTTACTAATTTTAGTAACTATTATATTTGGTACATCTATTACAACTTATGCATCTTCACGAAATATGTATAAAGAGGGGTTTTATAAAGTATCGGATTTTAATCATTCAAAAGATGGTTCTTATCATGTTCAAAATATATCAGCATATAGTATTTCTGTTATTGTTTTTAATGAAAATAATATTAAAACACAAGTCTTATATCTAGAACCTAAATCACCAAGACATTATTTAGTTTCTCTTAAATCTGAATATAAAATCGTAATAGTTGGTGACGGTGAAGTACATATTGATGCAGGTATAAAATAATTAGATCTTATATTTTTTAACTAGTTATTATAAAATAAGTATACTTATCATTAAATGGCTTTGATTTGAAATCAAAGCTATTTATTTTAGAGAATCTCTATATAGAGGTGCTTATTTGCATACATTTTATTGTACTAATGTTATAATAGGTATTATATTTATGATTGCAAATGAAAAAATTAGGAAATTGTGTTCAAATTAATTTTAGGGGGGGATTTAATGTATCAATATTATAAAGGATTGATTATTAGAGAAGGTGCAGATGGGATTAAGGGGGATATCATTAAAAAAATGTACAATGAAGTTGGTTGGGTGTCTGCAAATCAACCATTATGGCTAGATGAAAAGTATGAAATCTGCTTTAAAAATTCATCATGGGTTTTCACTGTCTGGGATAAGGAAGATATGATAGCTATGGTAAGGGTTGTATCAGATAGAGTCATGACAGCAACAATCCAAGACCTGGCTGTGAAAGAAGAGTATAGAGGAAAAGGCATAGGTAAAAAACTTATAGACTTGTGTTTAGAAAAGTTACCCCATGGAAATTGGTGGGTGCATACTACTCCAGAAAATTATGATTTCTATAAGAAATGTAGATTTGAGATTCCTCAAATATCTGATAGTTCATCAATGATATATATGGGATATATTAAGGCTAAATTAGAAGGACATAGATGAGGATGTGGAAGATAGTGTTAGGAAATAAGGGGAATACTAGAAGCAAATAATAAAAGATTATGAAAATCTAGCTAATTACGAACTAGAACTTACTAGCATAGAAGAAATATTACCAATAATCATTAATAATGATAAATCAAAAATTATATTTAGTGATAATGAAAATGATGAATATTGCAATTCATTTGTAGAGGTTTTTAGGAAATACGCTCAAATAGCAAGGAATTGGAGTATTAATATAGATGCTGAAGAAGTTTATGGTTATCCTAGTATGGATGATTTGAAAGAATTGCTCAATGACTTAAATCAGTACTATGATTTATTCTGTTTAGAAGAAAGGGAAAATGAATATTATGTTGGAAATATTCATTTAAAAGATTTTAATTATTCTTACGTAAGTAAAGCTATAACTAAAGTAATTAATAATTCATATTTTGAAGAAATTAAGAAATTATATTAATATATGATTCTATTAAGACATTTAATAAATCTATAGATTAGTATTTAATAAACCTTGATTTGCGCATCTCTTTTTAGAGGTGCTTTTTGTATTTTAATATATCTTATTGTAGTTGAGCTATAATAAGTATTATATTAACAAACCTACCTCATAAAAAAGCAAATGATACTTATTTGAAAATGAAATGGATAGATATAACATGGTTATTAATCTTCTTAAAATCACATAATATAAGTGCTTATAATTTATATTATGGAGGTAAGAACATGAGAAAACTTTCAGAAGCAGAAGTACTATCTTTAACATCACTTTTGAAGATGGAACAAGATGGATTAATTGTACAAAGAGCAGTAAATGCACTAATAACGGATGAAAATCTAAAAAGACAAGGTGAATCTAGCACGCTAGCATGCGAGGGTAGGATAAAAGGATTACAACAATTTATCACCGAAAATCAAGTAACAGTTCCAAGGGAGGTATAATGGAATGGCAAATTTAGTTGGAAACCTAATTAAAAACAACATTAATATCAATGATGAGGTTATATCTACAAATATGCTTTCTTCTGGAAAAGCTGCAGCTGACGCTTATCTAAATGCTACATTAACAAGCAGTACTCCAGAGTTAAGATCCATTTATTCTTCTGGTTTAAATCAAATAGTTGGAGGGCACACTGCTCTTACAGAACTAGCTGTAAACAAAGGTTGGGCTAAACCTTATAATTCACCTATGCAACAATTGACTGATACCTATAATGAATCAAAAACTGTAACTGATCAAACTGAATAATAAATTATAAATCTATTATGATTAATTGGAAGGGCTGTTACACAATAGAAAATTACTTCTAGGTGCGACAGCACTTCTTATTTTTTGTATATAAAAGAGGTAGTTACCATTGTAATAACTAGAAGAGTTATACTTACAAATAAAAAAATATATTATAACTCTTCAGCATTCTGAATAGTTTACTGCATATTAATAACTGAAAAATATACTTGGAGCAAATAATAAATGATTATGAAAATCTAGCTAATTACGAAATAGAACTTAATAGCATAGCAGAATAATTTACTAGCATAGAAGAAATTAAGAAATTATAACAATAAAAGGACACCCTATTGTGTCCCTTTATCAATAAATATTTGACCGTTACCAACTATAACAATTCTATAGTCAGGCTTAAGAGGAATTAAATTATACTTAGCTGACTTAGGTTCAAGACGAATAGATTGTATTATAACTTGATTTTCATCATAAAGAGTAAGAAAAACACTATCATTTGCTGAAACATTTTGGACTATATAAGATTCATTTGGGGATATATTGAAATCAGTTGCTTTATAAACACCTTCTGTAAATATATTTTCAGCAAATACACGTGTAGAAGCAAAAGTACTTAATACCAATGTAATTAAAATTAACAATATAACGGTAAACTTTTTCATAGCACAGCCTCCTTTCGTCTTTAGTTTGTGTAATGGAGCTAATAATATACAGATTTGTAATTTAAGGAAATGAATTAATTAGGATAAATAAATTGGTAGTTTATTGCAATTGTCTTATAATGAGTATGTTATATAATTATAAGATATTATAAAAGTAATGAATGCAAATTTAAAATACATTAATAAATCTATAGATTAATATTTAATAAACTTTGATATGAGCATCTCTTTTTAGAGGTGTTTTTTGTATATTGGTACATTTTATTGTAAATGTGCAATGATAAGTATTATAATTATGATTGTAAATGAATAATTGTGTTATAGTGCATAACATTGTAGATTTTAAATATTGGAGGATGGAATAATATGATTGAAGCAAAATTTTATTATAAAAATGAAAATGCACCAAAGCCTAATAAGCCAAACCATATAGGTGCCTGTGCAATTATTAAGTATAATAATAAAATATTATTAGAAAAAAGAGCAGATAGTAACCGTTGGGCACTTATAGGCGGAGGTTTGAAAATTGATGAAAGTTTAGAAGAAGGAATAATTAGAGAAATTAATGAAGAAACAGGAATTATAATATCAGAAGAGTCTTTGTTCTTTTGGAAAATGTTTTCAGACCCATCAAGAATCGCAGCATATCCAGATGGAAATATTGTTAGAATAATATCTGCTGCTTATATAGTAAATTTAACAGAGAATCATAAATTGGTATGCAGTGACGAATCAGAAGAATTGAAGTATTTTACTTACCAAGAGCTAGAAAAATTAAATATCGCTGAAACACATAGACATATAATTAAAGAGTATTTTTCATCAATGATAAGTTAACTGTTGATTTTTTTAAGTGAGCATATTTCAAATCACCTAACAAAAATTATAATATATTCCATAAATGGTTTTCACATTAGTTACTATGTGATATAGTGTTTTTATGGTATGTTTACAATATTATAGACAATATTGTATATATTTGTACTTTATCAAAGATAAAATCTTATTGAAAAAGATTTTAAAGTACTAAAGAATGTAGGTGGAAAGTATGAAAAAAAAAGAAGTTAAAATGAATGTATTTAGTAAAAAAGTAATAATTAGTTTTATACTTATAGTTATGGGTCTAACATTTGTAGCTTGTACTAGTTCAGATAAAACTAAAGAAAAGAATCTTAAAAGATCCCAAGATACAGAATTTGCATCAGATAGTGGAGTTAGGATAGAAAAATTAAGTGAAGTTCAACAGAAGAATTTGCATACTTTAGCAAAGGTCTGGGGATTTACTAAGTATCGTCATCCAGAGATTACAGCAGGGAATGTTAATTGGGATGCAGAATTATTTAGAGTTATTCCCAAAGTGCTTGAGGCAACCACCAAGGAAGAAGCTGGAGATATCATGGCTACATGGTTAAACCAGTTTCCATTTCAGGTTAATACACTTAGTAAAGAACAGGAAGATCTATATCGTCAAGTAAAAGAGAAAGTATACTTAGATGTAGAATATTCATGGATAAAGAATAGACAAGTCCTTGGAAATAACCTTGCTGACTATCTTGAAAATTTATCAGAGGTAAAAGTAACTGATAATGACAATGGATATGCTGTTTTTGAAGAAGGGGATATTGTTAATGTATCTTCAGATTCTTTTATGGACAATTCTATTAACTATGAAGACACAGGAATGAGATTGCTCGGGTTGTTTCGTTATTGGAATATTATAGAATATTTCTATCCATATAAAAATCTCATGGATGAAGATTGGGATCAAGTACTTTATGACAAGATTCCTGAGTTAGCACTTCAAGGTGATAAGGAATCATATGTATTATCCATTGCAAATCTTACCACATATATTCATGACTCTCATGGCTTTTTTAATGATAACTTTAAGGTGCTACAACAACACTTTGGAGCATACAAAGCAAAAGCATCAATATTTAATATAGATGGTCAGATTGTCATTGCTGGCAGGGAAGATAAGTCCCCTTTAAAGGTAGGAGATATTGTGGTAGCTATTGATGGAACTACTATAGAAAAGATAATAGAGGAGTGCAACAAATATATATCAGTATCAGATAAAAATCGTTTTACAAATGCTTTTGACTATTACCTTTTGCGTTCTACAAAAGAAATAGCTGAAATAGAGGTAATAAGAAATGGTGAAAAGTTAAGCTTGAATGTTCCATGCTATTATAATAGCAAGTATGATGTAAAAAGACTGGGCCAAGATGAGAAAAGTTGCTTTATGGGAGACAAAAAAATAGGTTATATTAATATAGCTACACTTGAAAGTGGAGATTTAGATAAATTAATGAAAAAATTTAAAGGGACAGAAGGGTTGATTATTGATGCGCGATTCGATAATGTAAAAATGAGTGAATATTTAAAATTTATTAATTATCCTATAGGGGAATATATAAAACCTAAAGTTTCTGAATATCAACAATTTTATTCAAGTAATAGTTTCGAACCAGGGAAATTTATCAAATCAACCAGTAATAGTTCAGGAAGAGGATTCATAGCGGAACAATTGGACAAAGGTATAGATTCAACTACATTTAGCAAAATATTTGATAACGGCATTATTAGAACCTCATTAGGAAAAGTAAAAGATAGATATCAGTATAATGGGAAGGTAATAATACTGATGAATGAATGTACACAAAGCGTCTTGGAGACAATGGTTATGTCTTTTATGGATGCACCAAATGCAACGGTAATAGGAACTCCTTCTGCAGGAGCTAATGGTAATATTATGGACATTACACTTCCAGGGTGTATACAGACATCTATATCAGGGCTAGCAGTAACATATATGGATGGAAGCCAGACACAAAGAATAGGTCTTAAACCTGACATAACTGTAAAACAAACTGTGAAAGGAATTGCAGAGGGTAAGGATGAGGTTATAGAAAAAGCAATAGAGTTAATCACGAAACCAGAGAGTAAATAGCAATAGTGTAAAATAAGTAAGAACATGTGAAATAATATTATGATAAATTCTATTTTGTGGCTTCAAAAGTTGCTAAGTATATATAATTATGATTGTAAATCAGAAATTGTAAAATGTTGTGAAGTAATTAAATATGACACCTTGTGGTGGATGTGGTGAATTTATTCATGAAAGTATCATATTGTAATGTAAATGGAAAATTTTCTAGAGGTGTACGAAATGAATTTGAGATTGGCAGGTCTTACAGAGCTATATGCAAAAGAAGTTTGCGATTGGAAATATGACGATATATATTCTATATATAATTATCCAGGATGGGATAAAGTATCTAATGAAAAATGGGGGATTACAATAGAAGAAAAGAGAAAGAGTGAATTTAATGCTGTGATTGATCATTGCAATTGCTTATGTGGATACATAAGGTTACTGGATAAAAATGAGTGTGTTTTTATTGGAATTGGTTTAAAACCATCTCTATGTGGACAAGGATTAGGAAAGGTCTTAATGGAAATAGTAAAAGAACAATGCAAGAAGATATATACAGATAAAAAGATTGCTTTAGAAGTTCGGTCTTTCAATGAAAGGGCGATTAAATGTTATAAAAGTGCAGGGTTTAATGTAGTAGATACTTATAGGAAAGATACGCCCCTTGGTTATGGAGAATTTGTTAGAATGGAATTTTATGAGCACTCTTCTTAATAGAATTCCTAATAAAGACTATTGTAGTTTATAGAATTTTATTTTACAATCAGCCTTAGGAAAGTACAATATTGAGGCATAAAGTGACTAGATATTTAAATTTTAATTTATATTAGGGGTAAAAAACAAATGGAAGATTGCTCTTCCATTTGTTTTTATATTTCATTTTACATATTGTCTTTCATATCTGGATATTGTCTATAAATATATATTTACTTCAATTAAACTTCTTATTACAATATGGACATTGATATACCAAATCAATATCACTATCTTTGTCAAATTTCATTGGTAACCTGTAATTACAATAAGGACATTTCCAAAACAAAAGAGATAATACTATAAATACTGGCAATAAACCTATACCAATAATTGTAAATAAGGTAAAAGGAAAAAAACATCCTATAAAGCATAGAGGAACAGATAAAAATAAGCAGGCCAAAGAAATTTTACGAATTTTTAGTAAATTTTCTATCTTATTCATGATACACCTCCCAATATATATTAAAGTTAATCAATCTGATCTATTATCTTCTTGTATTTCCTTTTTCCATCTTTCCATAGATTCCTCATGTTCTTTCTTTTGAGTTGAATTTTCTCCTTCTGCATTAAATATAATCTTTGTTCTCTTTTTCATCTACTTACTCTCCTCATAATTAATATCATAACTCAAATTAGAAAAAAATACTAAAAAATCAATTTATGGATTAATTATACTATGAATAGTTTACTACAAAATAATGAAAAATAAAATAATTTTAAATTTACCGTAGAGGATATATTAACTTTAACTTTTTTGCCCTTAATGAAGACTAAAAGGAATAAGGGGAATATAACCATTGAAAGTATTGAGTTAGCATAAAAAATGCCAGAAGGATTTGAAGTTCAAAAGAATCTTGAGGATTATGCTTATAGAATATGAGAAGCAATATTAAGACGAATAGTATAAGCATAATATTGAATTTAATGGCTTTGATTAAAAATCAGAGCCATTTATTTTAGAGCATCTCTTTATGGAGGTGCTTTTTTCATATACATACATTTTATTGTAATCGTGCTATAATAAGTATTATATTTATGGTTGTAAATGAAAAAATGTAATTTATTATTCGTTAAATACAAATAAATGTAAAAGGGAAGTGTATATTATGAGAGCGCCTATACAGGTATTAGTAATACCATATAAATTAGTTAATGAAATCCCATTATATTGTATTTTTAAGAGAAATAATGGAGATTATTGGCAATTTATTGCTGGCGGAGCTGAAGACGATGAAACTCCTTTAGAGGCTGCAAAGAGAGAATCATTTGAAGAGTCTGGTATAGAAAGTTTAAATAAATTTTATCAATTAGTATCTACATTTTATGTGCCTGCTAACTGCATATCAGAGAAATGTAGACAATATTGGGATAAGAATGTATTTGTAATACCTGAATATTGTTTTGCAGTTAATATTAACAATAACCATATAGAATTATCATTAGAACATACTGAATATTTCTGGGGGACATATCAAGAGGTTTTTAAAAAGTTATATTGGGAAAGTAATAAAGTTGCACTATTTGAACTAAATAGTAGAATTGAAACAAAATTATTTTAGATTAATCAATTTACAAATTCAATATATTGTCTATAAGTTATGTAAGATATTAAAATTTAAAAACTATACCCTTACCTAGTTTAAAATACATATAGGTATATACTTAACTATCTAATATAGGTAAAAATGCATATAGAGACCTATTTAAATATAAAAACATGAACCAGTTTAACTATAGATATATTTAACTATTAAACTAGAATATTTAGTGCATCTCTTTAAGGAGGTTAAATAAATGATTGGATTAGCAAGGGGAACCGTTAAGATTGTTCCATATAGCTTTAATTGGAAAGAGATTTATAAGGAAGAAGAAAAACTATTGTATCATTTGTTAGGCAAAACTGCTATAGACATACAACATGTAGGAAGTACATCAATAGAAGGACTTGATTCAAAACCAATTATAGATATTGCTGTAGGAGTTAAATCATTGGATGATGTAGATAAGCATAGAAACTTATTAGAAGCAAATGGATATCAATTTAGAGATAATGCAGGGATTGAAGGTCGTGTAATGTTTGCTAAAGGAAGGGAAGATTTAAGAACTCATTATTTGCATATAGAAATAATTAACGGAGAACTGTGGAAAAATCACATCTATTTTCGTGATTACCTTAGGCTAAATAAGGAAGCCGTTGAGGAATATTCAAGGCTAAAGAAGAATTTAGCTTCAAAGTATACTAATGATAGAGGTTCATATACAAATGCAAAGAATGAATTTATTAATTCTGTATTAAAAAAGGTAAAAGAAGAAGTGGATTGACACGCTCTTTAGTAAGGAATACATAATGGAATTTATGTTTGTAGCAGAAAATAAAAACGGTTATATTAAATTGTGAAGCATTATGAATTTTAAAAAGTTTCATTGAGGGGGAGTATTATGAATATTTTATTAGATGGATTAGATTTTAACGAATCATGGGCATATAAAACATTAAAGAATATAATTAGACCTGAGTACAAAATTTGTGTGATTCCTTTTGCTTTTCATGAGGATTGGATAAAAAATGAGGCTGAGTGGGAAAAATCCTATAATAAAATAAGTGGTGAGCATTACAAAAATATAGCTGCTCCATTTTACACTTATGGAATAGATGATAATAATATAACATTGATTAATTACTTTACAGACAATTCAGAAAGTGCTAAAGCAAAAATTAATTCAGCGGATATAGTTTTTTTTACAGGTGGATTCCAGATAAAATAATGAGTAGGCTATCGGAGTTAGGATTGATTAATACCGTAGAACAGCATAGTGGAATAATAATGGGATGGAGTGCTGGTGCTATGATGCAATGCTCGCAGTATTATATTTCTCCAGATAAAGATTATCCAGAGTTTATTTATGAAAAAGGACTAAGATGTATAGACAATTTTGCAGTTGAAGTACACTATAAAAATACTGATTCACAAAATAAAAGTATTGAAAAATATATAAGAGAAAATGGAAAGATGGTATATACTACACAACAACAAAGTGCAATAATTGTTGACGGTTATAACCTATCATTGTTAGGAAATGCAAAAGTTTATCAAAAATAACTTTAATATTAAATTTTCAATAAGAAGGAACTGTAGTATAGAGGAAAGATTGCCAGATTACTTGAGGATTATGCAATAAAAGCAAAAAGGTCTGCACCTATAAATGAAATATAAAAGAGGTATTAGAATGTTATATGAAATTAGATTAGCAGAGGAAGATGATATAAGGATAATAGTTGAGTTACTAAATAAAGTAACGTTAAACTTACATCAAAAAAGTATTAATCAATGGACATATCCTTGGGATATTGAAGAAATAAACATAGACGTAAAAAATAAAAACATCTATATGATGACAATAGACAAGCTAATAGTTGGAACATTTTCTATAAAAGACATGGATGTTAATGCTGTACTTCACATCAACAAACCCAATAATTTATATCTTTACAGAATAGCAATATTACCAGGGTATCAAGGAAAAGATATAGGACTTAAAATTGTTAATTATGCCTTTAAGATTTCAAGAAATTTAAGAAAAACACTATATTTAGACTGTTGGGCTAGAAATGTAAAATTAAAAAACTATTATTCTAAAGCGGGATTTGATTATTGCGGAGATTTTCAAGAAAAAGATTATATGATTAGTGTTTTTAAATATACATTTCCATTAAACAATTTACAATAAGTGTATTGATCAATTCTATTTTAGTATTCTGGCGCGAGAATATTATAATAATTATAAGTAAGGTTAATACATCACCCCGGATATTTTTGGTCAACAGCACTTGAAACTGGAGATATAATTAAAGTATTAAATAACAACAATGAATACGAATTAAATAAAGTGGTAACTTCTGTAAGATTAATAGAATCTATAGAATAATAGAAAAATTATATTAAATGGTTAACTCAATATTTGCTGATTTTTCATAAAATAATAAATTGGATTTTAATTATATTGCGAACTAAAAATACCGTATATTCAGTTTTGAATAGTACGGTATTTTCATAAAATATTTGATTTTATTTTTAGTGAGCTATTTATATCTTTTACAGCTTTACATTTCAATTACTTCACTGTAACTTTCATTACAAGTTGGAGGTTGATTTTAATTTAATGGGTATAAACGCTTCCATTTGTGCCCATCCTTGTGCTTTTATAATCTCTGGTGGTGTAATAATATGTCCCATACCATAATGATTTTGACGGATATCCAGTTCGAAAATATCAGAATTCTTAATATATTCCAAGGCTTGATTATATAACTTACCACGTGTTTCTTCATCTCCATCTTTGAAGAAATAAGTTACATAGTACCCGCCTTCAAAATCAACAATTTCGTTACTGCCATCATCCATATCATCACTCAATGCCCACCACCATACTAGGCCTTGTTTTTCTTCATCAAAACATAAAAAGTCTCTGGGCATAAAACTATCTCGTTCACATAGATTAATTGCAGAAAAATACTTATTGAACTTTCCTAAAATACCGTCAGGGGAAAAGTTAAATTCTTTATCTATCCCAGATGATGCTGCTTTGAATGGTGGCAATGATATTATCCTAAAATCCATAAAAATACCTCCCGTTATTTTTTATCAACTGATTTAAACACGCTTACTTTGACCATATTATAACATATTTCCCAACACCGTACTATTCAATTTTCAAAGAAAAGTTTGTATAAGGATGCAGGGTTGTACTATTACACTATACTTTTGTTGTACATCACAACAGTTACAATTGAAACAACAATAATCATAGTATTTGCCACAACAGTTCCTAACCAAGTCATAGTCATGGTGCCAAAGATGGGGGATGCTGCATTAAACATGGTATGGAATAATACACACATAAACACACAGCCTTTTCCCGATATTTTGTAGATTGCTCCATTAAAAAAACGAAACGCCATGAGTTGAACTGCAAACATCCAAAAGTTAATGAGTCCCTCTCCATGATTAGTCCCCGGAATAAAAAAGAGAGGAATATGCCAAAAAATCCAAACTATACCTGTAAAAATGGAAGAAAAAACAAAGCCATAATCTTTGTCAAGCTCAGGCTGCAATATGTACATCCAGCCAGCTTCTTCCAAGCCACCGATAATAAGCCCCCCAGGTAGAGAAAGGAAGAACGTATAAAACGGAAGCACCATTTCCGTATGGCCTGAAACTGCAATATGTATCAAAAAATACAGTGCAAGCCCTGCAACAACGAACAAATAGAGGGAAATTTTATTTTTAAAATAAAAAACAGTTTTCAACCATTCCTTAAAATCTGCTATTTTGTTATTCTTCTTGAGAACGATATATGAAGCAATAGCGGGTGACAAAATATAGATTGCAAAAGGAATGTTCATCCCGAATTGCTGTAACGAGTGAACCCAATTGTAAACCGAGTATCCGAACTGCCCAAGAATAATCAAAGCACCTGACACAATATAGGCTATGCAAAATGTCAGCATCGTAAATTGTACTATAATTTTTTTATCTGTCATGATTTCTTCACCTCACATTTTGAAGTATCCATTAAATTTTATGGATGGATGATTCTACTTGAAATATTTAATGAATTTATTAATAATGATATTTTGAAAAATTAGGTTACACTTGCTTATATTCATGTATAATTATTTTATAGGTGATGTGTAATTATAATGAATTGTATTTATTTGAAATTACTCCTCTATATACTATAAAATGGGGACTTATCCCGCATTACAATTAATTTTTGACAGTATCTACAACTATTTCTATTGCTTTCTTAACAAAATTTATTTTTCTTTCACTAATTACTTCTCCGCTATAGGATATTATTATATCAGATATGGCTATTTGATTTTCTTTCGTAGCATCCTCAGAACCCATTAGAGTCAACCATTTTATATCTATATCTGATTTAGAAATCTTCTTATCATATTTAATTATATATTGCATATCATCAAAAAACTGTGAATTTGAACTTGAATTTACAATGATAGAATTATCTGATTTTTGAAATACTTGTACCACAAAAAATACTTTATCTTTCTCCAAACTAACATAGTTTTCGTTTGGATATTCTTTCGATTCATATATTAATTCTGAATTATCTACAGATATATTTGATGAATAATCTTTGCTTACAGATGAACATCCTGTTATCATGGCACACACAATTAATATAAAGCAAGTTAATAATGCGTTTTTCCTCATTACTAATCCTCCTTACTTCTAGCCCAATGACTCCCATTTATCCAGTACAATTCGATACTATTATAACATATCTTACCAATAAAGTACTATTCAATTTTCAAAGATCAAACTTTCTTAATTAGTTCCCAATATCTACATATGACGAGGGCAAATTTCACTTTAAAATTAAAATGATTCTGATTGAAATATTTAATAAATTTATTAATACTGATATTTTGAAGAATTAGATTATACTTGCTTATATTCATGTATAATTATTTTATAGGCTATGTGTAATTATAATAAATTGATCGAAGGAGATTAAGAAATATAAAACTGAATAATTTCTTTAGACATGCCCCATTAATAATAGGTATTAAATTATTTATATTTTAGGAAGTGATAGTATTGAGTATATTAGGATACAATCGCATTATTATTGTTGGTAATAATGGTAGTGGAAAAAGTTTTTTATCTAAAGAATTGTCTGTTATCACGGGTTTGCCACTTATTCATCTTGATGTTGAGTTTTGGCGTCCTAATTGGGAACAACCTCCGAGAGAAGAATGGATAAAGAAGCAAATGGAACTTACATCAAAGGTAAAATGGATAATTGAGGGAAATCATACTGACACAATGGAATTGCGATTTAAAGCAGCAGATTTAATAATATTTCTTGATATAAATCGTTTCATATGTTTGGTTAGTGTATTAACAAGAAATGGTAAAAAACGTTCGGATATACCCCAATATCTTGAAGAAAAACTTGATAAGGAGTTTTTACGTCTTTGTAAAGGCTTATGGAGTTTCTCTAAAACACGTAAACATACTATAATGAATTTACATAAAAAATATCCTAATAAACCGTTTTGGGTTATTGATAGCAGAAAAAAATGAAAAAGTTGTTAAAACTATGGAGAGATGAAAAAATAAATAGATCAACAGAATCACAAGGATAGATTTAAATGAATATAGAAAACCAGATATTTATATAGAAAAAGGATTGGTGGGAAAATATATGTATTTACCAAATAAGTTAGAAAAAATACTTGCAGGTATGCACTTTGAAGTAGATAAAGAAGGTATGTCTAAAGCAAAAGTAATTAAGTGCTTTGATATGGAAAAATCTTATTATTTAAAGATAGAAAAGATTAATGATGAAGTGATCAGAGAATATGAGATGTACCAGTGGTTGTATGGAAAACTATCAGTACCAAAAGTGATTTATCGTGTGATAGAAAATGACATTTCTTATATGCTGATAGAGAATGCAAAAGGTCAGATGCTAGAAGATGAAGCATATAGAAAAAATCCAGATAGATTAGTTCATTTAGCAGCTATTGGTATAAAGAAATTGCAGAGTGTTGATATCACAGAATGTAATTTTAACAGTAGAATAGAGGAAAAATTAGAAAAAGCAAAATACAGGATTGATCATAATTTAATAGGAAGAGTGGATAGAAATAAATATACGGAAAGCCTTGAAACATCTAGGGATGTATTTAATTATCTCCTAAGGAATAAGCCAGTAGAACAATTAGTGTTTACACATGGAGACTATTGTTTTAACAACTATTTTACAGATGGTAAAGATATTACATCCTTTATAGATATGGGACGAGCAGGAGTTGGCGATCTATATCAAGATATTGCATTATGTGTTCGTGAATTAATGGATTTTGATTCAAGATATACAGATATGTTGTTTGAAGAATTAGAAATAAAACCTGATTATGCAAAAATAAAATACTATATTTTATTAGATGAGCTATTCTAATTATGTATAAATTGCGGAGTAGTAACTACAAAGCTGGGTTATCTTATGAATACAAGTATTAGGGGGGATAATGTTGGCGAAAATCAAATTGCAAGACTTAATAACAGTACTAAAAAGTGATGTAGTAAAGTATAATTCATGTATTGAAATTAACTTTTGTATTGATGATGACACAGAATATGAAGATTGCTGGCTTGGGAAAATGCCAGATAGAGATAATCCAGGTAAAGAAGTATACTGGTATGGATTAACATCAAATGGCTTACAAGCCTATGATTATGCTAAATTAGAGGATATTTTAAATTCCAAAGTATTTCATGGCAAAAGTTTGTGTGATGTCATTGAAAAAATAACTTGGTATTCATTAGATGGATGTAGTATAGAGGAAAGATTACCAGATTACCTTGATGATTATTCAATAAAAGCAAAGAGGTCTGCACCTATATATGAAATATAAAGAGGGATTAGAATATTATATGAAATTAGATTAGCAGGGGAAAATGAAAAAGTGGGGGATAAGAATGGAAAATATAAATATAGAAAAACAATTACATCATCTATTAAAAGGAAAATCTATAGAACTTGTACCTGTAACTGAAGAATATATGGAGTTTATATGTAATGAAGAAAGTGATGAAGAATTATGGTGTTATGAGGAACATGTTGAGACTGACAAAAATCGTATTCGAAAGAAGTTTATTAAGCGAATTGAAGAAAATGATGTTTTTGATTTTATAGTTAAACGCAGTTCAGATGGGGTACAGATGGGAGTAGTTTATATATGGGAATGTATTACTTCACGTAAGAGCTGGGAAATTGGATATGTTATGCTGCCTGAGTTTCAAGGTAATGGTTATTGTTTAGAGAGTGTACAGATTTTGCTATCCTTTGCATTTAATGAATTGAAAGCTCATAAGGTATTAGGTATGTGCCATTGCGAAAATAAAAAATCTGCATCAATAATGGAAAAAGCAGGTATGTCAAAGCAGGGTGTATTTAGGGAAGAGTATCTATGTGGAGGTAAGTGGGTCGACCAATTCTATTTTAGTATGCTGGATCGAGAATATCATAATAATTATAAAGAAGGTTAATATATCACGACAGTATTTTTTATTTAATAACTCAAATTATAATAAACGTTATTCATACACTGACTAGAGCATCTCTTTATAGAGGTGCTTTTTGTATTTTAAAACATTTTATTGTAATTGTTCTATAATAAGTATTATAATTATGATTGTATATGAATAATTGTAAGATATTATTCACTAATTGATAAAAGGAGTAGGAATATGAGTGATATCTTTGTATGTAAAAGTGAGAATGAATTTATTCCAGGATTAAAATTAAATAAAGGATTTTACTTTGATATTATAAAACCACTAATAGATAAGCAATATCCGGATCTTCGATATGCAGCAGCGCTCGTTGGACATTGCTCAGATGTATTGGGGTTTGATGACTATAAATCCACTGACCATGTTTGGGGGCCCAGATTACAAATTTTTTTAGAGGAAGAAAACTTTAATGATGTAAAAACTAAGTTAGATACCCTCTTCAAATATAACCTACCCTTTGAATATAAGGGGTTTCCAACTAACTACAAGGCTGTCGAAGGATGGACTAATAATAGTTATATGCAATATAAGAATACATATCCTATTAACCATTTTGTAGAAATAAATACGGTAAATTCTTTTTTTAACAATGATATAGTTGTTAATCAACATAGAGAAATAGATTTTAAGGACTGGATATCCTTCCCAATACAGCATCTACTAGAACTAACAAGTGGAGAAGTATTTTATGATGGAATTGGAGATTTAACTAAAGCAAGACAAGCTATTCAATTTTTCCCAAGGAATGTTTTGCTCTTACGTTTATTTATACTATGGAAATCAATTAATGAGGAACAAGCTTTTATAGGTAGATGTGCAGAAAAGGATGATAGAATAGGTGAAAGTATTATTACGAATAGAATAATAAATAAGCTAATGAAGATATGTTTTTATTATGAAAAAAAATATTATCCCTATAGCAAGTGGTTCGGAGTTGCTTTCAAAAGGCTTGAAATATCGAGTGCTATATCTGATTTAATAGAGACGGCGATAGCTTCACCTGAAAGAAAAGAACGGGAAGCAGCTTTATGTAACTTATACATTAAGATAATAGAGAAACATAATTCTATAGGCTTAACAAGTTATGTAGAACCTAAAATTATAAACTATTATAGTAGGGGTTATCTTGGTTTTGATTCAGAAATAATATTAAAAGAATTAAGCAGCGAAATTAACTGGAGTAATATAAAAGATATTGATTTACTATCGAGAATAGAATTGTTTGATGATTCTAATTTTGGATGTAATTATTCTATTAACAAAAGAATAGTTGAAGCGTCAGTAAATAGAAACAAATAATGTAAAGCAATAAACATAATATTTAAAATCGTAATCTTAATAGATTAGGTAATAAAATTTAATATAAATAACTACTGTAAAAAATTATAAGTATGATTATCTTATAAATACAAGTACTGAGGGGAGAGTAATATCCCATAGTCTTTTTATAATTAAGAGGTGAAATTAATGATTTTATAATATTTAATAATAAATATGCTTTACCAAAATGGGGGGATAAAAAATGAATTTAGAATTTAAGGAATTTAAAATAGAACATATACGTGAAGTTAACAAGTGGCACTATGATGGAATTTATTCATTTTATGATATGCCATCAGAAGATGGTTTAAAGGAATTTTTAGCACCAGATAGCGAGGTAAGATATTTTGCCTGTTTTAATGGAGAATATATGATAGGATTTTATTGCCACTGGTTAGAGGATGGACAAATGACCATAGGGTTAGGGATCAAACCTGAGTTAACGGGACAAGGCTTGGGCAAAGAATTTACCAGAGCATGCATTGAGTTTGGTATTAAAAGACTAAACTATAAAGGAAATAATGTTAAGCTAATGGTAGCATCCTTCAATGAAAGAGCAATAAAGATATATAAAAAGTTAGGTTTTAAAGAAACTGAAAGAAATGTATTGGAGACTTCTGATGGATATACGGAATTCATAATAATGGTTAAAAAACTGTAATATATTTTTGTATTTTTATAATCTGGTTACAATATTTTTATATTAGTTATAAGTCATGTGAGATATTAAAATGAAAAAAATATCCTTGCCTAGTTTTAAATATAAATAGGTATATACTTACCTATTTAACTATGGATATATTTAACTATTAAACTAGTTGTTGTCGCCATGCGGGTTTCAGGGTTTACTTATTTTTGAAAGCGACATGAAATTGTTTATCAATGAGTTAGTAGGTTGAATTTACAAATGAATAATTGTAGGATATGACGAAATAAATCAGAGGAGGATTATAATGAAAGTTTCTGTAAACGAACTATTAAACATTGAAGAATTAGATGCAAGAGCCATATTTGAAGGAGTTAAGTATCCTTGGGAAGCTCTTACAGAAATTAAGGATTTCATTTTTGAATACGCAAAAAATCTGCCAAGCGATTTTGAAAGAATAAAGGAATTTGTATGGGTTGGCAAAGGCACTACTATAGAAAAAAGTGTTCTTATAAACGGTCCAGCGATTATCGGTTACAATTGCGAAATCAGGCATTCTGCTTACATTAGAGACAATGTTATTATTGGTAATGATGTTGTAATTGGAAACTCAACTGAAATTAAAAATTCAATCCTCTTTAATAAAGTGCAAGTTCCCCATTACAATTATGTTGGTGATTCAATATTAGGGTATAAAGCCCATTTGGGGGCAGGTGCAATAACCTCCAATTTAAAATCTGATGGAACATTAGTAAAAGTAAAATATGGTACAGATATTGTTGAAACTGGTTTAAGGAAATTTGGTGCAATTCTAGGCGATTCAGCTGAAGTAGGATGTAACTCAGTTTTAAACCCAGGGACAATAATAGGAAAAGATAGTATTGTTTATCCATTAAGTTCTGTAAGAGGTTATATTCCAGAGAATAGTATTTTGAAAAGTAGTGGTGAAATTGTAGAGAGAAAATAAAGTCAAGGAACCAGGATATCGTATTAATTCAGAAGTGAATTTTACTGTGTTTTAATTCGTATTTTGTAGATATTGCGAAGTAGTGATACCTATTTAACAAACAGATAAACAGGAATTTGAATTGTAAGTTATTTATATTACTGGAGGTAAATGAATGGATATTGAGATACGCAAGTTAATACCAGAGCTTGCAGAAGATTACGTGCATTTTTTTGACACTACGCCACACGATAACAATGTGGACGAGCATAAATGTTATTGTGTGTGTTGGTGTAACGATGATTATGAGGGCAAAGATCTTTCAACAGTAGCGAAAAGAAGAGAATGTGCCTTACAATATGTTAAAGGCAATAACATTCAAGGTTATCTTGTTTATAGTGGTGATACAGTCGTTGGATGGTGCAACGCAAATACGAAATCAGATTGTTTGAAATGCGCTAGTTGGCGAAGATTTATGGATTATGTACCTTTAGGACAATCCAACACGGGCATAAAGGTGAAATCCATATTTTGTTTCGTGATTGCTCCGGAGATGAAAAGAAAAGGCATTGCCACACTGCTATTGGAGCGTGTGTGTAAGGATGCGGTCCAGGATGGATTTGACTTTGTGGAGGCATACCCATACAAAGAATCTAGTTATCAGTCATCAGATTTTGGCGGCCATTTTGAGATGTATAAAAAAAGTGGATTTAATGTGTCTTTTGAGACTGAACAAGGGCTTGTTATGAGGAAGCAGTTAAAGTAGTACTTTTCAAAATAAGCAATATATTAAGCTGACAAATTCCAATTTATCGGTTAGCTTGTTCGTATTTTTCTCATTTAACGACTAAGCATAAATAGAATAATCTATGTGAATACCGTATTACTCAACGAGGATATGCGATATTTTTTATGTAGCAATTCAAAGGAAAGTACGAACTGAAGATTATAAATATAAGGTGGTGCAAAACATGAAAGTAAGAAAAATGGTTAAAGAGGATATTGACCTCCTCATAAATATTCGTATGGATTACCTGTTTGCAGAAAAAGGTGTGTATTCTTCGGAAGAGGTGCAAGATATTAGAATGAAGTTAGAAGAATATTTTACTCAACACCTTAACAAGGGATTTATTGCTATCATTGCCGAGAATGAAAATGAAGTATTAGCAACTGCATTTATGTCAATCGTGGAAAGACCTCCGATAATAGCGTTTTCATCATATCTTGTAGGTACGGTATACAATGTTTTTACATACCCTCAATATAGAGGAAAAGGCATTGCAACTAAAGTTATGACAGAACTTTTATCGGAAGCAAAGCTATTAGGCGTTGCCGCAGTTGATTTAATGGCGACTGAAAAAGGGAAACCATTATATGAAAATCTCGGATTTCGAGTATCAAAATATACATCAATGAATAAGTATCCTCTAACACTCGCAAAATAATCATAATCAGAAGTTATATTAATACACAATATTCTTATATTGATTATAAGTCATGTGAGATATTAAAATGAAAAAAATATCCTTGCCTAGTTTTAAATATAAATAGGTGTATATTTACCTATTTATATAGGTAAAAATGGATATAGAGAACTATTTAAATATAAAAATATGAACCTATTTAACTATGGATATATTTAACTATGGATATATTTAACTATAAAACTAGTTGTTGTGTTCATGCGGGTTTCAGGGGTTATCTATTTTTGAAAGCGACATGAAATTGTTTATCAATAAGTTAGTAGATTGAATTTACAAATGAATAATTGCAGGAGAATCCCCACAGAAAAACACAGACACATTCTTATCTATACTAAAATATAAAAATAAATAAGTTTATAGCAGTCATTTAACTGACTATAAACTTATTATACGAGGAGTATTGATTAATGAAAACTCTTATTTTTAGTGGCACACCTAGAAAAAATGGTGATACTATGGCTTTGATAAACGAGTTTATTAAATATTTAGATGGTGAATATAAAATAGTAGATGCATATGATTGCCATATTCATCCTTGTATTGATTGTAGATACTGTTGGCAAAATGATGGCTGCTGTATAAACGATGAGATGCAAGAAGTTTATAAATATATTCAAGAATGTGACAACATATTAATTGCATCACCACTTTACTTTTCTCAATTAACAGGTCAGTTACTGGCTATTACAAGCAGGTTACAAACATATTTTTGTGCAAGACATTTTCAAAATATAAAACCTATTAATAAAGAAAAAAAAGGTGGAGTTATAATTGTTGGAGGTGGGGATGGACGTATTGAAGATGCCTACACTACAGCATGTACAATTTTACATCATATGAACTCTAGGGATATTGCACCAATTATTTATAGCCATAATACAAATAATATATCATCTAAAGATGATATGAAAGCAATGGAAAGTTCAAAGAATTTAGCATTGTTTTTTAATGATGATGAATAGATCTTCAGCATAATCTAAAATTAAGTAATTCGTATTTTTCTTATATTGCTTATAAGTCATGCGAGATATTAAAATGAAAAGATGAAGTTCTTTTTAAGTGTCAGACAAAGAGTATTTTAACAACCAGTTAGTTTTTTTATGGAGGTAAAAATGAGCATTAGAAGTGCAGCAAAAGCAATTATTATAGATAACAATAAAATTTTATTAAACAAGTGCTTTGATGAGAATAATGGGAATTATTATTCATTGCCAGGTGGAGGACAAGATATATATGAAACTTTACATGAGGCTGTTATAAGAGAATGTCTTGAAGAAACAGGATACAATGTTGTACCAATAAGATTTTCTGCTTTATATGAAGAAATATGTGATAGCCCTAAAATACGAGAGTTATATCCTGAATATATTCATAAAATGTACCATATTTTTATATGTAAATTAAAAAATGACAAAACTATTAATCCTACAGAAATAGATGATATGCAACTTAAAAGTGAATGGATTGATATAAATAATTTAAAGGAAATATATTTATTACCTAGTTTTTTAAATGATAATATTTTTGAAATGATAAGTAGTGAGAATCCTAAGTTTTTCGGTTCAGAACATATAGCTTATAATCACGGTTAAAATATTTTTGTTATGACAAAATATATAGAGAAGATACCTTATACAAAGCTTACCATATAATTCTATTGTGGTAAGTTTTATTCAATTTATGTACAATATAGATATCCTGCAGGAGAGGATTTAATGTTGATAATTGATTAGTTGTACACCATTTTGGGGGGAGATTGATTGAAGCGATTATTTGAAATAATGTATTTGCTATCAGAAAAAAAATGTATAAAAGCTAGTGAATTAGCAGAACATTTTGAAGTATCTGTACGAACTATTTATCGTGATGTGGAAACGTTAAGTATGGCTGGAATTCCTATATACGCTAAAAAAGGAAAGTATGGAGGAATTGCAATACTTGATAATTTTGTTTTTGAAAAAAGTATTGTATCTGAAGATGAACAGATTCAAATTTTAGCAGCCATTCAAAGTATACAAAAGGTAGAAAAAGGCACTATTAATGATTTATTAGTTAAATTATCTGGGCTATTTCAAATAAAAAATCCAAATTGGATTTCGATAGATTTTTCTGATTGGAGTAATCAACATCAAGAATTATTTCAAAGAGTAAAATTTGCAATAGTGAAAAAACGTGTTTTAAAATTTGATTATTATGGTAGAATTGGAGATATTTCAACTCGTAAAGTGGAGCCAATACAACTTTGGTTTAAAGGACATGCATGGTATTTAAGAGGGTACTGTCAAGAAAAACAGGCTATTAGAGTATTTAAATTGTCAAGAATGAAAAGAGTTGAATGTCTTGATGAGTCTTTTAAAAAGAAGGAGCTTAACATAGAGGATAAAGAAGAAATTGATAAATATATAGATTCTCCGCAAAATAAAATTTCGTTTTCTATGAAAATAGATAGATGTATGGCATATCAAGTATTTGATTATTTTGAAGAACATGAAATAAAATCTAATGAGGATGGAACTTTTACTGTATCATTGAATTATCCTAAAGATGAGTGGCTTTATGGGATGATTATGTCATTTGGGAATCATGCTAAAGTTATTTCTCCTGAATCATTAAAAAGTGAAGTTGCAAATAGATTTAAAGAAGCTTATGAAAATTATTTTTAAAGTTGACATACAGGTGTCAATTTTAAAATGGTATAATAAGACAGAATTAACAATTTAAATATTGATAGGAGAGATTAACTATGGAGAAAAAAATATGTCAAAGTTGTGGTATGTCTTTAGAAGATGAGAAGGAGCTTGGAAAAAATTCAGATAGTTCAAGTAATGAAGACTATTGCTGTTATTGTTTTTCTAATGGTAGATTTATAAAAGATGAAACTTTGGAAGAAATGATTGAAAGCTGTATTCCGTTTATAATAAGCGACGATTGTCCAGATGCAGAAACTGCACGAGCTAAAATGATGAAGTATATGCCAAATTTGAAACGTTGGAAAAAGAAGTAGAGGAGGATTTTTTTATGTTACATTTAGGTTCCATTTATCTTGTTGTAGCAGATATTAATAAATCTATAGATTTCTACAGTAAATTGCTTGATATAGAAGTAAGTTGTAGAAATCAAAATAGGTTTGCAGAATTTCACTTTGAAGGACACAACATATCTATGCTTAATCCACACTTCGATGAAGAAAATCCTGATAAGATAATAAGTATAGGCAAATATAATAAAGAATTTGATTTTACTGGTGTAACAAGTGCACCTAATAAAAATAAGTTTGTTTTAAATTTTTGGATTGAAGATTTGCAAAAGGAATACGATAGGATTATAAGTTTAAATATATCAACGAAGATTACTAATATAAAATATTTTTATTCCAGAACACCATATTATTATTTTCAATTAAAAGACCCTGATGATAACATTATTGAAATTACTGGTGGATATAATGGTGAGGTAGTAAAATAAAATTTGTACAACTATAAGTAATAATGTTGAAATACCAGTATGTTCAGAAATAGAGATTATTTTTATAGAGGAGGTGTAAGTTATGAAAAAACAAAACGATTATTCTTCAGAATATATCAAAATCAATGGAATAGAACAATACTTGTTACACCACACCATCAGTGCTGAACTTCCTGTACTTTTGTTTTTACATGGTGGTCCAGGAATGCCAGAGTCAACATTCGCATATGCTTTTCAAAAAGAATTATCAAGTTTTTTTAACATTGTTCATTGGGATCAAAGAGGTGCAGGAAAAACATTAACCAAATCGAAAAGAAATAGTAACTATCCTTCTTGTGAAGAATTAATAGATGATTTATTTGAAATAGTTAATTATTTGAAAAAGAAATATAACAAGGAGAAGATTGTTATTTTAGGTCATTCTTGGGGAAGTGTACTGGGAACATTATTTGTGCTGAAATATCCTCAAGAGGTATTATACTACATCGGTGCAGGACAAGTAATAGATATAGTGGAGAATGAAAAGATTGGTTACGAAAAAGTAAGGGAATTAATAATAAAAGTGGGCAATAAAAAGGATTTAGACAGCCTTGAAAAAATAGGGGTTTATCCTGAAAAAAATTACGAAAAACCTATGATAAAGAAATTACAAAGAATTAGAATATTGCAAGGAAAGTATAAGGTTGGAATGAATTTTATTCCTATAATAAAAACATTACTTAAAAGCCCAATTTTCAGGTTGTCAGATATTGTGAGTTTATTTAAAGGGATGAGTAGTAATAAAAAACTTTGGGATTTTTTATTTTCACATAGTTTATATGAAGAAAGTCGTGATTATGAAATACCTGTTTTTTATATTCTTGGGGACAGAGATTTTCAAGCCCCGCATACAATAGCAAGTCGTTATTTTGATTCAATTAATGCACCAAACAAAAAAATGTTTATTATAAAAGAAGCTGGTCACTTTATGATGCTTGATCAACCGAAACTATTTACTAATGCTTTAGCTGATATTTGCAGATTATGAGTAAATACTAAGATTATGAAGTATAAATAAGAGGTAGTTAAGCCGTATTTTAAATATATTAGCTAATATAATCAAATATAAATACATATTATGAAAATTACCAAATATGGTTTAACCTCGTGAATCAAAATAATTAATAGACGAAAAAAGGAGAGCACTAACATGGAAAATATATCAGATGAATGTAAATTGGAATCAATAAAATCCTTCCAGTCAACTATCAGTAAATCCGAAAAGGCCTTGGCTCAGATGACAGAAAAAGGTTCAAATACTACATTAATAAAAAAACGGCTTAAAGCTCTTCACATTGGGTTGGCAATGCTAGAGAAAGTTTGGAATCAAATACCCCACCATTACAATGAGAAAGAATTAGTTGAAGCTGGAAATATTCTTACTGGTTTACTCCCATCAATTGAAAGAGTTTATGCTAAGTCTAAGGTTGGAAGTCCTCAAAGAACGCTTTTAGAAAGAAGGATTAAATCATTGGAGTTTGCTATTCAAGCCATTGACCATTATTCAAATGAATAAATCATCTATTTCTATAGGTAGTTTAGGTTTTATAGATTCAATTCATGGAAGAAAAAGGCCTTATTAATGAATAATTACTGATAATATTTGTTGTATAGATTAAATAAAATTGTAACAAAAATCGTAAATAACTAGGTAAAATAAATATAAATGTCTATTGTAAGAAATTGTTCACCATACAAAAGGGGGGTATCCAATGAAAGGGGTATATACAGAAAAAATAAGAGACATAAACCATATATATATGTTGAAGAGTGTTCTTCATGCAATTAATGTAACACTTTCACAGCAAATTTATATTGAACGTTTTCACGATAACGGAGAAGGTGTTGACAGGACATATAATGTCTATAAAATAATATCAGATGATAAGACATATATTTTGAAAAAGACAGATAAATATGAGGTGGAAGTTTATGAAAAATTTCTTGAGAATAAAAATCTACCTGTGCCAAAACTTGAGGGGTGGGCTTATTTTAACAACGTGAGGTGGATATTAATTGAATATATTGCTGGAACGGATTTACGAATGTTTAATGAAGACATGGCCTATGGATGTGCTGATAGTCTTTCTCGTATTTTTAATATGTACTGGCAGGAAAATGACTTTAAAGATAATGAGTTGGACAACCGATTTGAAAGATATTGGACAAGAATAAATAAAAGGTCAAAATGTCTTATAAATGAGCAGAAACTATTTTCTGCATATGATGTTTTTTTAGATAGACAGTTAGTATGTCCACGCACCTTATGTAATGGGGATTTCTTGCAGTGTAATGCAATAGAAAGCAATGAAGGTATTGTTTTAATAGACTGGGCATTTGCAGGTATTATGCCTTATTCTTTGGATATTGCGCGTTTAATATCCCACGGATCAGAGAAGTTTTTTCCTTTTCCATTTTATATGACAGATGAATATAGAGAGATTTTCCTAAAAAGCATATATAATAAATTGTTATATAAACCTGATTACAAACAGTTTCTTTGGGATGTGACACTTTCACGGCTAAATGAATGTATTGAATTTATTGAAAGAGAATTAAATGATGAATCTCTTGAAAGAGATGAAGGTTTCACTTATTATTATAAAAATGCAGAGGCTTTAGCTGATATCATTTTAAATGGCAAAGACCAATTTGAGAAAGAAGAACGAAATCATTGAAATCATAGGAATTAGATGTTCAAGCCATTGACCATCCTTCCAATTAATAAATCATCTATTTCTATAGGTAGTTTAGGGTTCGAAAGTAGATACTTTCAATGATGAATAAAGATATAATCAAATATTATTATTTTTAATACCATATTATGGTAAAGGTGTAGAATATTACACTGAAACTTTGCTAATAATAAATTTAATAAAAATATATTATTAGGAGGAAGTAGAATGTTTGAACATAAAAAGCAATTGTTGCATGAAGTTAAAGTAGAGAGACCAAATCCTCAGTATGCAGTACTAATGCAAGAACAACTAGGAGGAGGAAATGGTGAGTTAAAAGCAGCTATGCAGTATATTTCTCAGAGCTTTAGAATAAAAGATCCTGAAATAAAGGACTTATTCTTAGATATAGGAGCTGAGGAACTTAGCCATATGGAAATGGTTGCACAGACTATAAATCTTTTGAATGGTCATGATGTTAATAATACTGAAGTATGTAATGGAGAAATTCAAACACATGTACAATGTGGTTTATCACCTGTACTTATTAACTCATCAGGTGCTCCATGGACAGCAGATTATGTAACTGTTACGGGAGACTTAGTTGCAGATTTACTATCTAATATAGCATCTGAACAAAGAGCAAAGGTTGTTTATGAATATCTCTATAGACAGATAGAGGATAAAGAAGTAAGAGCAACAATAGATTTTTTACTTAATAGAGAAGAAGCTCATAACGCATTGTTTAGAGAGGCTTTAAATAAAGTTCAAAAGAGTGGTTCAAATAAGGATTTTGGAGTTACTGAAGATTCTAAGTTATATTTTGATTTATCAACTCCAGGACCTTCCCATGAAGCTCCAAACCCAACACCACCTTCCTTTGAAAACCCTAGAAGATAGTAGCATTTTAAATACCGTATTATTCAGAAGTGAATTATGCGGTATTTTTTATTTTGTGACTTAAATAATATGAAAAATTGATCATACGCTACTTAGAGCATATCTTTATAGAAGTAATTTTTACAAATATAAAAATACATTATATAGTATTTATGCTACAATAAGTATATAAAACTGTAAATGTAAGTGAATAATTATAATTTATGGTAAACTAAAAGATTATTTGAATTAACGGAGGTATAACAATGAGATTTGGAGCAATTGGATTATATGTCAATAACATGGAAACCATGGTTAAATTTTATGAAAATGTAATGGGATTAAATTTAAATTGGGATGGCAGTGGATTTACAGCTATTGAAATGGAAGGACAAATTCATCATTTTATTTTATGCATAAGAGAAGGTTTTGAAAAATCTATACCTGAGGTATACCATTGGAATAAAGGCATAAATGGCAATATGGAGCTTTGTTTTGATGTTCCTAACTATTCTGATGTAGATATAGAATTTCAACGTATTATAAATGCAGGAGCAAAGCCAGTTTATAAACCTACTACTGAATCTTATGGTATGCGAATCTGTTATGTTGCAGATCCAGAAGGAAATCTTATTGAAATATGCTCAGGTAATGACGATACTTACCATGTAGAATAATCATAATTTGAAGTGATGTTAGTGTGTAATTTGTAGATATTGCGAAGTGAAAATTTAAAAATGTTCTTTGAAAATTGAATAGTACGGTGTTTACAATATATGCTATAATTAACTCGTAATTGTAATTAAGTGCGCATCTTTTGGTGAAAGTCAAATGTGGTGTAATGTTGAGGAGAGCATATATGGAATATTTTAATGTATATAACAAATATGGAGAAAAAACAGGTGCAATAATTGAGCGAAACGAAGCTCATAAGAATGGGATATGCCATAGGGTAATACACTTATGGATTCTAAATTCTCGAAATGAGCTATTAATTCAGCAACGTAGTGCGGACAAAGATGCAGGCGCTAATTTGTGGTATGTATCAGTCGGTGGGCATATTGAGAGCAGTGAAAGCATTGAAAGTACGTTAATACGTGAAACAAAGGAAGAATTAGGGCTGGATATTTCACCTTTCATGAATTCTGTAGAATATCTTTATACGTTCAAGGAAACTATGATAGAAAAAAATGGAGCTTTTTTTGATAATGAATTTTATGATGTTTTTGTATTAAAGGCAAATTTTGATATTGACGAGGTCACTGTGCAGGAAGAAGAAGTACAGGCGGTAAAATACATAAGTTATGATGAATTTAAAAATATAGTAATGAATCAGAATAAATCATTTTGGCAGCATAAGACCGGATATAAAATGTTGCTCATTGCATTAGATGAATTTTGCAATTCACATTAATTCACTATGTATGGTATAAGCATAATCTAAAGTAAACTTATTACACAATATTAATGAATTGTGAACCTATCAAGGTAATAAATATACATAATTATCTATAGGAGACAATGATGATTATATAAGTTTCAATTATTCAAATTTATAAAAAGGGGGATATACTTATGCTTGAAAAAGTACCAACAGAAGAGGAATTGAATCAATTAATGGAAGAAGATGTATTTAAAACTTGGTGTTCTATCAATAACTTCATTAAGGATAATTATGATATGGATATGCTATGGGATAATGGCGGGAAAACAGGTGTTTTTGAATTAAAATATCGTAAGAGTGGAAAAACATTTTGTGCGTTGTATCCAAGAGAAAAAGGTATGAAAGTTTTAATTATATTGGGAAAGAATGAACGAGAAAAGTTTGAAACTTCAAGGAAAGACTTCTCTGAATATATTAATAATTTCTATGATAATACTCGCCAGTATCATGATGGGAAATGGTTATATTTAGATGTAATAAATAACACATTAATTGCAGATATAGAAAGATTATTATTTATAAAGAAAAAACCAAATAGAAAGAGAGCGTAACTATCATGAATATAACAAGATGTGGATATTGTTGCGACTTATGCAAAGCATTTGAACCAAATATAAAAGAAAATGATCAGCGAAAAGAACTTTCAAAAGCATGGAAGGATTATTATGAACTTGATATTTTAGCAGAAGATATACATTGTGATGGATGTAGATGTGAAAAAGAAAATCGAAAACTTATTGATACCAATTGTCCTGTAAGAAAATGCGTTATAGAAGAAAATTTAAATCATTGTGGAGAATGTAACAAATATCCCTGTTCCACTTTTAATCAAAGGCAAGGACTTTCAGCAAATGAAGCAAAAGAAAAATTAGGAGAAAACTATGATACTTCTAAATATAATGAGTATTTACTTGCTTATGATAATAAATCAAGAATTGACGAGTATAAGAAAAATAAATTTTAATAAATAATTTGAAGAGGTGAAAAATGGGAAAACATTTTAAGTCATTTTCAGCAATATTTCCAATTATTTTACAAGCGAAGGATGATACTATACAAATTTTATTGCATCGTAGAAAAAATACTGGTTATCAAGACGGGAAGTGGGATATAGCAGCAAGTGGACATGTGGATGAAGGTGAAACGGCTAAAATGGCTGTTGTAAGAGAGTGTGCAGAAGAGTTAGGGATTGATGTGAAAATTAAAGATTTATCTTTTGTTCATCTATCTCATCGTGTTAGCAATACTGGAGGAAGAACTTATTATGATATTTATTTTGTCGTTAATAAGTATCATGGTATACCTAAAGTCATAGAACCAGATAAGTGCTCAGAATTGAGATGGTTTAAAATAGATGATCTTCCAAATGAAATTATTGATATTAGAAAAATAGCTCTTGATAATTATAAAAATGATATTCAATATAGTGAAGTAATTGAAATGTAAAGCTGTGAAAAATATAAATAGCTCACTAAAAATAAAATCGAATAATTTATGAAAATACCGTATTGTTCAGAAATGAGTTGCACGGTATTTTACGTCGTAATTCAAGTATATCAGACCTAGTGTGTAGGACAACCATACATCCTTATATAAATTGTTCTTTGAAAATTGGATAGTATGGTACTAATAATAATTATATAATATATATATTCCAGTTTAACAAATAGATTTAAATGAATAATTTTAGCATATGCGAAGTAGAGATTAAATTATGTTCTTTGAGGGAGAGAGCCAACATTTTCGACAAAACCCCCTCTAAGAGCAAAAGTGGGTAAATTAATTCTATAAATTGGAATTTAGCTAACTTCCTGTTATTATCATAACAGGAAGTTATTGTTTTCTTGCAAGTTGTAAATCTATTATATCGTATATAGTAATAATACCACTGTTGTCATTAATTGTTTCTTTTATTTCATCAAAGAATTTCATTCTTGTGGTTTCTTCAATAGCAATGTGGTCTGAATAAGTACCCAATAATGATGTATATTCGTCAGCTGTAAAAGTTCTTGTTCTATGATAGAGTCTATAACTTACATCTATAAATCCATATTTGTAAGCTATATTTGCTATATTTTTAGCATTTTCCTCACTATATTCATCTCCACCTAATGAATCAGGCTATACTTTGCATATATATTTTCAAATGCAATATGTATGTTATTGCGTTTCTTATCTTTGTATGGGTGATTAGCAAATCGTGCAAAAATACCACCGCTTTTTAGTATGTCAAATACTTTGGTATATCCTATATCTTCAGGAATCTAGTGAAAGGCTGATGCTGAAAAGATGAGGTCAAATGAATTAGCAGGACACTCAAAATCCTGAAATGCAAAATTTTTAACATTAAATTTATCATAATCTTTAAACTTATGTTTTGAAAATTCTATACCTGAGGTATTTCATTGGAGTAAAGGCATAAACGGTAATATGGAGATTTGTTTTGATGTTCCTAAGTATTCTGATGTAGACATGGAATTTGAACGTGTTATAAATGCAGGAGCAAAACCAATTTATAGGCCTACTACTGAATCTTATGGTATGCGAATCTGCTATGTTGCAGACCCCGAAGGAAACCTTATTGAAATATGTTCAGGTAATGACGATACCAACCATACAGAATAATCATAATTTGAGTTTAGTTAGTTCATTATCTTCTTAAATGACGTGACAAGTATACTTATCTGGAAATAGCTTTGAATAAGACCTGCAACTGGCAGTTGCGAAAGTTCAAGGTCTCTTTGGTAGAATGCAACTGAGCAAAATGCTAAACTAAAAGCAAGAAAACAGGAGGTGGTCTTTATGACATTTGGGGAAAAACTACAATTATTAAGAAAATCAAAATGTATGTCGCAAGAACAACTTGCTACACAAATTAATGTATCAAGACAAGCTATTTCAAAATGGGAGCTCGGTGAATCAAATCCCGATATGGAAAAAAATTGTACAAATAAGCAATATTTTTGATGTAACAACAGATTATCTTTTGAAAGATGAACAAGAGATCAGCATAAGCAAAATTACACTTCAAGGGAACAAAAATGATGTTACCGCACAAATTTTATTAATATCTTCTGTAGCATTTTTAGCAATCGGTTTATTTTGCGCATTTGGCGGTTGGTATGAAGAGCAATCTGCTGAAGCTATTTGGGGTGGAATGATTATACAAATTGTCGGTATTGTAGGTTACTTCATTGGAAAGATATATTCTCAATCAAAAATACCACTTGTAATAAACTTCGCTAATTTAGCCATTGGTTTATTTATGCCAATTTCTATTGCGATTTCGTTATTATGCAGACAGGTAATTTCTCCTTATCCTACAGATATTTATGCCATTGCTGTATTTATTGTTGTATATATCATTACTTTGATTTTTAGTTATATCATTCTAAAAAATCAACAAAGAAAATGAGCATAATGCTAAGCTAACAAATTCCAATATATTTAATAGATTAGATAATATTTCAAGTTTTTTTGAATTGTACATCACTATGTTGTGGGAAATTGACGAGGCTTTTTTAGAGAACTTTTTAAAGACGACCATAAAAAAAGTACAACTTTAACTATGCCTCGCAAAGCTCACAAGGGAGGTCTTAAAGGTAGTAAAAGCAGTAAAATTATTGTTGCATGAAATTTATAACACTTTATGTAAAGATAATTTCCTATTATAAGCATCATTCATGGCAAAGAAATTCAGGATTAAAGGAGATTTTGAACTAAAATTATAAATTACAAATTGTTCACTTAAAAAATATTCCATATGAAAACTTGGATATTTTAAATCAAGTTCCGCTGTCTCTTAATGCAGAAGACTTATTCAAAAAATGATATTAAACCATAGGGGCGGGTATTGCTTTGAGTTAAACGGATTATATAGTAATTTGTTAAAAAGCCTTGGATTTAATGTTACAAATTTAGCAGGGCGTTTTGCGAATGATGAGACTACTATTAAGATGCGAAGCCATCGTATACTTAAAGTTACAACGAATGATGGTATCTATATATGTGATGTGTGGGTGAGAAGTGAATATATATTTGAGCATGATGACTTTTATGGACATACTTTTTGGCAGAAGGAGCAAGGTAAGAGTTGGAAAAGAGTTTATGGTTTTACAGAAGAACCTCAACTGGACATTGATTATGTCATGCCTTCTTTCTTCTGTGAAAAACATCAACAATCGCTTTTTACTGGTTATAAAAAGATATCAATTTTTACTGATACATCTAATATTACACTTGTAGGCAACACTTTAAAATTTTATGAAAATGCAAAAGTAATAAAGAAAGTCAAGTTAAAAAATGAAGAAGAAATTGATGACACACTTGAAAAGTATTTTAGGGTAAAAATAGATTATTAGTAAAATTATAGAACTAATAGCAGCTGTAATTATGTTACTTTTTTCTTAAATGACGTAACATATATGTAATTAGAAAATTGAACAGTACGGTATTTGAAAATATGCTATAATGTGGATAAAAACAGATGGAAAATATGTTAAAGGTTAAATACAATTTATTCTATTGTTGCAATGAAAGATAATGAAATTGTTGTTAGGTATTTTCACTTTTAGTTATAAAATATAATAAGCCATATTTAGAGCATTTCTTTATAGAGGTGCTTTTGTATTTTGATATAGTTTGTTATAATGTGCTATAATAAGTAATTGTAAATGAATAATTATAAAAAATGCGAACTAGTAGTTATTTATATAATCTTATGGTTAAACATGAATTTGCAAAACATTGGAGGAACAATATGAAAGATAATAATAAAACAAACAAGTTAACTAATGTATTATTTATAATTTATTTGATTGCATTATTTTGGATTATAGTATTTAAATTTAATGTACGATTACCTTCTTTGAGAAATATGAGAAGTATAAACTTAATTCCTTTTAGTGAACCTTTAATCTTAAATGGTAAAATTGCTTTTAGTGAAATCATTATGAATGTAGTGATTTTTGTACCACTTGGTATATATGCAGGAATTTTATTTAAAAGATGGAGTATTGGAAAAAAACTTTTCTTGTTTTTCTTAATTAGTTTAATATGTGAAGTATTCCAATTTATTTTAAATGTTGGGGCTTCTGATATTACAGATATAATTAATAATACTTTAGGCGGAATAATTGGATTAATGATATATAAAGGAATTGAAAAAGCATTTAAAAATAGTGTTAAGGCACAAAAATTCATAAATATAATTGCAACAATAGGAACTATCTTAGTGATTTTATTGTTATTATTACTAATGACAAACAACCTATGGATATTTAGACATTAATACTTTACATACTGATCCTATGTATGTTTTAGAGGATTGTCAGGATTATTTAGGAATAAAATTATTTAATGGCTTTGATTAAAAATTGAAGCCATTTATTTTAGAGCATCTCTTTATAGAGGTGCTTTTTTTATGTAAATACATTTTATTGTAATCATGCTATAATAAGTATTATAATTATGATTGTAAATAAATAGTTGCAAAATAATTAGAAGTATAAAATTTATATTTTATTCAGGGGATTATAATATGCAATGCAAGATATGTGAACAACAAAAGAATATTACAAATGATCCATATTTTATTATGGAACTTGAAACTGGATATGTTATCTTAGGATGGTATCAGAGGTTCAACACCTTGAAGAAATGTCGATAGTTGCAGAAGCTGTTTCTAATGTGTTTAAGCCAGATAAAATGAATTATGAGCTTAATCACTGGATTTTATGAAAGATATGATGAATAAAATAGACTTATAATAAACAATGCTAGAAAAATAGCATATATTACCAAATGTATGAAAAGTGTATGCAATAAAGTAGTAAATATATTGTACTTTTCTTGTGAGTTAATACATAGTTGTAAAAAAATAAAATATTATCAAATAGTATAAATGTAATTTTAGGAGGTTTTATTGTGAGTAATAATTTGACAGTAACAGCAGATCTTATAAATGACAAGGTGAAATTTTCAGGGGTATCACGTTATAATAAGGAGATAATCATTGATTCCGTGGATGGCGATGGGTATACTCCACTTGAGCTATTTCTTATGAGTCTGGCAACCTGCAGTGGGATGACCTTAGCTTTATTGCTTAGGAAGATGAACAAAACTGTATCTGAATTAAAAGTAATCGCTTCAGGTGAAAGAAGAGAAATCTATCCTACATATTTTAAAAGTATACATTTAATATTTGAAATTGCATCAAAGGACGTACAGACTGATGAGATCGAAAGGACTATAAAACTGATGGAAGAGTCGTTATGCCCTGTTTGGAACATGGTAAAAAGTAATGTTGACATAAGCTATGATTATAAGATAATATGCCACTAAAAAAGGTAATTGAACATAATTTGGATTTGATAAAAACCGCAGACTATATAATAGATATGGGCCAAGATACAGGAGAAAATGATGGTCAAATAGTAACAGCGGGAACCCCTGAGGATATTATAATGTGTGATGAATCCTATACAGGAAAATATCTAAGAAAATATATGAAATAAGGTATAAATCGAGAGGAATGTATTATAATTGGAGGAATGTAAAATTGGAAAATTTATCACTAAAACCTCGCAAACTTGAAAATGTAAAAATATTTTGGAGACAATCCCAGGACGAAGAAGTAGAAGCTATGTTTCCATTTGAAAGGAATACATTAGACCAAGCAGTTAAGATGTATGAGGAATCATTAAAGCCTGGTGCAAGGAGTTTTGGGAAGGTTATTTATTTTGATGATAAATACATAGGTGATATCTGGTGTTATGGAATCGATGAAGCTGATGAGAAACAGGCATTTGTAAGTATAGTTATATTTGATAAGACATATTGGGGTAAAGGGATTGGTAAGAATGCGTTAACACAATTTTGCCACATTGTATTTGAAAAATATAATGTCAGCAAGTTATGTGCATTCACATATAAAAATAACACAAGATCTAAAGGTGTCTTAGAAAGTGTGGGATTTAGGATGCTTGAGGAGTTTGAAGAGGATGGTGTGCCTTCATACTATTATGAATTATTGAACCAATAAAAAAGGAAAGTGTAATATAAAGAAAGTAGATTATGAATTAGTAGAAGCTAATAATAAGAATTGTAAAAGTAAAGTATAAAAGATAGAAGAAGTTTATTTTATAAAATAAAATTATAATTTATAAGGAGTGAAAAATGAGCAATTATAGAATTATAAAATTACAGGAATACCCTGAATTGAAAAACTACGCGGCAAATTGGTTTCATGAAAAGTGGAATATTCCCCTTGAAGCATATATTGAAAGCATAGATGAATGTATGAAAAATAAAACTGCTGTTCCACAATGGTATATAGTAATAATAGGAGATAAAATTGTAGGTGGACTTGGTGTAATAGAAAATGATTTTCACAACAGAAAAGATTTAACTCCTAATGTATGTGCTGTTTATGTGGAAGATGATTATCGCTGTCAAGGAATTGCTGGTAAAATGCTGAACTATGTATGTGATGATATGAAAGAAAAAAATGTTGATACACTTTATCTTGTTACAGACCACACGTCTTTTTATGAGCGTCATGGTTGGGAGTTTCTGTGTATGGTCCAAGCCGAGGGTGAAAAAAATCTGACAAGAATGTATATCCATAGAACAATATAAATTAAAGTTTATTGATTAGATTATTGAAGAAATAAGAAAAATATAATAAGAAATACTAAATAATATGATATGATGTAATATAGTTAATAGTATTTATTTAACTTAATAGAGTTTTCTAATAGTATAAAATATATTATTAGAAAAGCAATAGAAAGGGTGAACTTCATGAGTGTATTCTACTCTTACTTTTAATATTTTTAAAAATGAAGGAGAATAGAATGATTAAAAAATTTGATATAAGTAAATTAGATGATGTAATGGCAATCTGGCTTGAAACTAACATTAACGCTCACAGTTTTATACCGGAAGAATACTGGATTAAAAATTATGATATGGTGAAACAAATGTTGCCATCTGCTGATATTTATGTTTATGAAGAAAATAATATTATAAAGGGTTTTATAGGAATTGTAGAACAAAATTATATAGCAGGAATTTTTGTGAAAAAAGAATATCAAAAAGAAGGTATAGGACAGAAACTGATAGATCATTGTAAATCTAGGTATCCATATCTCCTATTAGATGTCTTTACAAAAAACAAAAGAGCAATAAACTTCTATGATAAAAACGATTTTATAGTTGTAGATGAACGTATTCATGAGGATACAAAAGAAATGGAATATACTATGTCTTTTGGTGAAAAATAGTTTAATATATAATCGACAGAAATAAGCGTGTTGCAAAAAATTCTGCAACACGCTTTAACAGTAGGAGGATTATTTGTGAATAAGAAAAAAATCATTTGGGGAATAGTTATTTAATATAAAGAATTAGTAAAAGGCGATATTTATAGCATCTCTTTATAGGGGTGCTTTTATTAAAATTACTTTAAAATAGGAATTTATGAAAGGGGTACTAATATGGACGATAGAGTAAAAGCATTGAGTGGAGGAAGTACGAATAGAGATTTGGCAAGTCAGGATGTTAATTGGAAACAGAATCAATGTCATTGGAATGTTGAAGATAATAGAAATAAATATAAATGTGAGGTAAAAGGAACGCCAACTGTGATATTTGAATCAGGTTTAGGCGATGATAATGGAGTTTGGAAGTTAGTTCAGCAAGAAATTTCAAAAACTACAATAACATTTTCTTATGATAGAGCACAGCTGAGAAATAGTGCTATAGGTGATTTATCAAGAACAAGTTTAGAGCAAGTTCACGAGTTACATACCCTTTTAAATAAAGCAAAGGTTAAAGCACCCTATATTATAGTTGCACACTCAATAGGAGGCTATAATGCAAGATTATTTGCTGGTACATATCCTAAAGAATTAGCTGGTATTATATTTATTGACTGTTCACATGAAAATCAATTTGAAGATAGGGTAAACCGTTCTTCTGCTGAAGAAATAGAAATGGTGAGAAAACAATTGATTGGAGAAGAGCAAACTTTTGATAAATTATTAATAAGTGCTAAGCAAGTAAAAGAAATAAGAAAAAAGGATGCTTTAAGGAATATTCCAATAATTGTACTTACTGCTGACCATAAAGGTGAAGAGTCTGCTGCCATTTCGGAAGAAACCTGGTTAAACTATCAAAATGACATAGTAACATTATCGGATTATAGTAAACACATCATGGTTAAAGATTGTTGTCATTATATACAGAAGGATAAGCCTCAGATAGTAATTGATGCTATAAATGAAATAGTTGATAGGATGCTTTAAATACGTACATTTTATTGTAATTCTGCTTCAATAAGTATATGTAACCATGTTTGCAAATGAAAAATTATAGGATAGAACCAAGTAAATATTATTTATATTTGTAGATATAAAAGGAGTAAGAGAATGGAAAGAAAAATACGTAATTCTGCAAAGGCATTGATTATTAAAGATGGGAAAATGTTAGCATCAAAAATCAATGATAACGGTGATATTTTTTATATAATGCCTGGAGGTGGTCAAGAATCTGAAGAAACTTTGGAAGAGGCTGTTAGAAGAGAAGTTAAAGAAGAGTTTGGATTGATTGTTGAACCCAAAACCCTTGAATTTGTAATTGAAGGAGTAACAGGGGAGTCATTTCATAGAGTTGATTTAGTATTTTTGTGTGAGTACATCAAAGAAATACCTGATGCTCAAATTACTGGTGATTATAATCAAATTGGATTTGATTGGTTACCTATTGAAAATCTTATGAATGAGCCATTATATCCTTCAAAATTAAGAAAACAGATAATGAATTTATATAATGCTGAAGAAACTGTAGTATATCTTGGAAATGAGAGTATAGAATAAATATTTGCTAATCCATATTGGACCTACTGATGCTGGTAAGAGTACTACGTTAAAATGTTTAATTGGAATACTGCAACCGACATTAGGAAGTGTAGAAATTGAAGTGCCTAATTGTGAGATAGAAAGTGTTATTTATAGTAGTAACTTTTATAAATATAAACATACATTATATAGCATTTATGCTATAATAAGTATACAATATTGAAACTATAAAATATAAGTGAAACATCTTTAAACTACCTTATAAAATTAGGAGGATTATTTGTGAATAAGAAAAAAATCATTTGGGGAATAGTTATTTTTATTTTCTTTGCTATAATTGTATGGATTGACATACCATATATTTTTCCTACAAATAACTTAATATCAAAAAATAATTATGATTACACCTATAAACAAGTAAATGCATATGACTATACCTATAGACAAGAAGATGAAATAGATTCAGATTTACTAGATAATTCAACTTGGATAGATAATACTGAAGATGACAAAGTAAATAAGTTAGTCAGTATAATTGATGAGTTATCTTATAAAAAAGCTAGGAGGCCTAAGGATTGGTCTAAATTTAGTCTTAATTTTATGGCAAGCTATGATGAAGATGAATACACTACTTATACTAAAGATGTATTTTCTATTACATTTTATGATGATAACGTAATTGGTTTTCGAGAACAAGATCAGCATAAGGAAAAATATTATAAAATCCAAGATAAGGATTTTGATATTAAAAGGATTATGGAAGAGTTAAAATAATTATTTAATGTAAGAAATAGTAAAAGACAATATTTAAAGCATCTCTTTATAGGGGTGCTTTTTTATATACATACATTTTATTGTAATTATGCTACAATAAGTATATACAACTATGTTTTCAAATGGGAATGTATTATAATGGGAAAAAGAAAAAGTTAATTCATAGGAGGGGTATTATGAAGAGAAATATAAGTTTCAATGTTATGCTTATTATTATTACTTTGATCCTTCTTGTCGGTTGCTCAAGTGAGAGCAATAGGTCAATTGATACTAAAGGTGATTCTGCTCAAACTGTAGTAGAGAATTATTTTAAGTATGAAAATGAAAAAAATAAAGATAAGTTATTAACTACTTTAACAGAGCATTTCAACGCTCCAAATGTAGTTTGGGGCTTTGATAATTTGGACAGCACTAAGATAATAAGCATTGAAGAGGAAATGAACGAAAAAGTTAAAGAAGGTTATTTGCATAATGGACGAGGTAGTACAAATGGAACAACAGAAAATAACCTTAAAGTTTACAAAGTAAAGTATGAAGTAAAGTATAAAAATGATGGAGCGAGTCCCCAAAATAGTGGGATATATGATTGGTGGTATTTTGTTATAAGAAAAGATGAAAATTCACCATGGCTTATAGATGATATGGGCGTATAATTAATTCACACTCTTCTTAAATAATATACTGTCTGTAAGAAGTAATTGGGAAGTGTAATTTTCATATTATACAAAACACTATAGAAACCTTAATATGCAAATAATTTATAAAATAAAAAGTGCATAAAACTTTACACTAATTTATCTAATATGGGGGAGCATAAATGGAAAATATCAAAGTGGAATTAAAGACACCTAAATTTGAAGAGTTAGATTATAGAAGAAAACTTTTATCAGATAGAGAAACAATGATTTACAATATAGGGTATGAAGACACTGATGGAACAGGATGTATAGATTTTAAGGAAAATACTTGGAGAGACTGGTTTTTTAGATGGGTTAATAATACTCCAGAAAGATATTATGCATATATTATTAAGACTGATGAAAATTTACCTGTTGGTGAGGTTGCTCTACGATATGTAAGTGAAAAAAAGTCTTACTGTGTTAATATAATAATCGAAGCAAGACATAGGGGCAATGGATTTAGTGAACAAGCCTTAAGATTATTAGTTGATGTTGCATTCAATGAGTTAGGAGCAGATAAGGTATTCTATGATTTTCCAAAATCCAGAATATCCGCAGAAAAAGTGTTTAATAAAGTAGGCTTTAAAAGAGTTTCAGATGAAATTGTTGAATTAACTAAACAAGATTATTTAAGTAAGCAGACGGTATAATACAATTGGAATAAAAAAGGTGAAAGACTAGACTTGAAAATAGATAATAATTTAAAAGAAACAAAAAGATTAATAAATAATTAGATGGATTGAAAATTATAGGTGGTATATTTATGTTATTAGACCAAATTCTTTGTATTATATTGATACTAATAAGTATATTTATAATTATAAAACCTTTGAAAATTATGAACACAATTAGAGTTATGTTTATCCTACAAGAATTAGATAAGGAGGACCCTAAGGTTTTTTTCTATAGATTTTCTGGTATAGCAGGAGTATTAATTTTTGGACTATTACTGCTGCAGACATTTTCATATTAGGAGATTTTAATTTTAGTTTGAAACTATAGCATATTCTTCACTCTTGGGAATGAAAATTAAAAAATTTAATTGTAGGAATTGTACTTGCTATTGCTTTAATGATCTTCACCACACTCTATATACTCGGTTAATAAACAATAATTTTAATGGTGCCTTGGGTGGTAAAATAGTTGTGGAAAAGATGAAGAAATAATGGCTCATAGAAGAAAGGTTTATAATATTACAAGAGAGAGGCATCCTTAAAGGTTTAATAGGGAAATTAGAAATTGGGCATCCCCTAGTGAGGTAGCACTTAATACTAGTGAAGAGGTTAATGAAAGGCTTAAGAATACAGACACCCTATTTTAAAATACCTAGTATTTTACAATAGGGTGTCTTTTTTTAAATGCAACTGTAAAAATTTTAAACATGAATTTCATATGAAAATATAAAAAGGTTATCCATCTACGTCCTAGCCAACAAGAATTTTACTATGTTCATATTGCGCTTCCATAAATTTTGATTTGCATTAATCTTAAATAATCGATTAATTTAAAAGGGCTTTCACTCTCAAATTTTTAAACTCGATTTTTATAGCTTCATCTTCTGCCTGAGGGTTTAAGCTTTTTTGCCAGGCAATGTAATATGTCATTATTTTATCTTCATATTTAGCCCAATCATCTTCATCAATTTTTAAAAATACACTGCTACCTACTTTTGCTTGCTGTTCTTGCGTGGTTTCTTCTACGCTTTTAGTTTCAATAATTTCAATAATTTCTTCAGACAAGGCTATTCCCTTTGATGCACTATTCCATGCACCTTGTACACCAATAAAAACCCCACCTGCCACAAGCAGCAAAGAAACAAGTAAAAGCAATAAACCGGTTTTAAAATTTCTTTTTTTAAAGTAAAGACATCCAAATAATATCCAAATTGCTACAATAAATCCCACTGCACCTATAACGGCTAATATAGTTCCAAAATTATTCATATTTTACTCCTTAATCTATACGTCATCTTTGAATCCATTCAATATGAAGCTCTATATTTATACTCCATTTTTAAAATTTCATTTTAAAACAATTATTTTCCATTAAAAATTTTATTCTTGCTATTCTTTCATTAATCCTAATAACTCCAAATACAAAAACATCCCACAGGGTAATTTAGGGACACAACCCCTTTGCAAATATTTTGCCTAGTGGTTATTTTTATATTTTATCATAGCAAGATCATTGCTTCAACCATTTAATTCAGTTCACTATCCAATCTATTTAAATTTTAATCATCCCTAAAATCTGATTTGAAAAGTTTAAAATCCTATCTTTAAAGGTATTTTTTTCAGCTATCCCTGGGTAATATATATATAATATTGTAAATCATGTTATAATTAGTATAATTAAAACTATACTTAAGGAGGAAGAACATGGAAGACTTCAATATAAAATTTAGAGAAATGAGTGATGCTGAGTTTGATAGATTTGCTCAGTGGGATATTCTAGATTATTCCAAAGATTTAATAAAGGCGGGTCTATCTAGTGAAGAAAATGCACTGGAGGATGCAAAAGAAAGTTTTAATGAATTGCTCCCACAAGGAAAGGGCACAAAAGATAATTATATTTATGTGATTGTAAATAAGGACAATGAAAGTTTGGGATTTATCTGGTATCAAAAGTATAAGGAAGATATAGGGTTTATTTGCGATTTCTTAATACTTGAGAAGTACCGTAAACAAGGTTATGGAAAACAGACCTTGCTTATGCTTGAAAAAGAAGCAATAGAAAAGGGGTTTAATAAAATATTACTCAATGTTTTTAAATACAATAAACCCGCTTATTCACTATATAAAAGTTTAGAATATGAAGTTAGAGATGAAAAAAATCAGAATATATCTATGTTGAAAAATTTGAAAATTAGGAATTATTAATTCACTGCGTGTAGGTAAGGTGAAGTAAAGATTATTAAATAATACATGGATAGATAAAACTTAGGAGATGGATAAATGAATAAGATGCAAATTAAAAAAATTGTGAAAGAAAATCTTGGAGAACACTTAAATTGTGAACAAGAAGTCTTTGATCATAACGGATTAATTTTTCATAAACCAATTAAATTAAATGAATTTCAACAAAATCCATTTTTGGAAATTACGAGCATTGAAAAAACAATTATTGTATCAGCTTCAGATGAAATTATGGAAAATGTGAAGACTTTATTAGTTGGGAAATCAAGAGATGAGGTATTTGAATGCCCTTTAATATATGGTCAATCAATTTATTATATTCCTGATATGAAAGAAATGAAGTTATGTGATTTATTACCACAATACGAATATTTCTATTTAGAAGGAAATGAGATAAATAAATTAAGAGAAATTAAAGGATTTAATAATTCATTAGAGTTTGATGAATGTGGAAATGCATCTACTGCAATTGTATTTTTTGCTATGAAGGATGGAGAAATCATAGGACTTGCTGGTGCATCTAAGGAATACAATAATATGTGGGAAATGGGTATAGATGTAAAAGGTAATTATAGAACAGGTGGTTTGGCTACAGTACTTGTAAATCATTTAATGCATAAAATATTAAGCAAAAACATTTTACCCATATACTGTGCATCATCATCTAATATTGCCTCACAAGCAGTAGCTCATAGAGCTGGGTTGATACCTTACTGGATAAGCACATATAAGAATATACTTGATGGTAGTTCATCTTATAATGAATTAGTGAAACTATTATATTAATATTACAAGTGAAGTAACAAGCAATTTACACCTCAATTTTTTATGTGACATTTTAATAGGAAATTAGAGTTTAGATTAATAAATATATTTAAATAGGATTTCAAAATAATTAATAATGGGGGATAAAAATGATAAAAAACGTTTATACATCTGAGGAAGTAATTGATTTTATATGGGAATTAAGTCAGGACAATATACATGCAAGTTATCCAAGGATAAACTCAATAGAGGAGCTTAAAGGAGAACTTGAAAAGGCTCTAAATGAGAAGAATCGTAATATAATAGCCTATTATCAAAATGATGTACTATGGGGCGTATGCACTTATTTTTGGATACCTGATGAAAAATATGCACAAACACTACAGTTTTTAATAAGAGACGATTATCAACAAGTTGCAGAAGAAATGATTCATTACATAAGTAAGGAATTGTCTGGATATAAGCTATTTATAGGTGTACCATTTTCTAACGAAAATGCAAACCAATATTTTAAGAAAAAGAATATAGAATGTATCGAATCTAGTATTGTGGCAAACTTATATAATTTAAAAACTCATTGGAATCAAAGGCATGATAACGTAGATAAAATTACTAAAGATAATTTTGAAGAATATGCTATATTTCATGATAAACATGCTATTCCATTAGGTATTTATTACAATAGCACAAATTTAAAAAATGATATGGATTATTTTCAAGTACTTGTCTTTAGAAAAGACGAAGAGATTCATGGAAGCATTTTTACTAAGGGTAACAAAGACTTATCAGACGTTGTTGGTTTATTTATTGATAATGAATATAAAAATAAAGGTATTGAAAGTATTTTAATCAATGAAATGCTCATGGAATTATATAATGAATTTGGTTCCGTAAAAGAAATATTATATTTTGTTGATGAAGATAATAGTGACGAACTAAATTTTGTGTTGAATGCAGGTTTTGAAATTAAAGAAAGATATAGATGCTATAGATGTATACTTTAGTTTACTAAATTATTATTTAATAAAGATTAGCAATATTCATACAACATTAAGCAATTATAAAATAATTAACGTCCTTAAATACTGAATATTCAGGAGAAAAAATTATGATTGAAGAAGCAATAGAAAAATACAATTTTGTAAATCCCACATCAAGATTTGTGCGTCATAATGAAAATATGACATATTGTATTACTGATGATAATGGACAATTTGTTCTCAGGATACATAAACCATCAAAGGGTTTTTCAGTGGATTTTTTGCGTCTTGGAGTTGCACAGAATAAGTTTGTAGAAAGTGAAATGGAAGTACTTACTTATCTGGAAAACACTTCTCAATTAGGGACACAAAAAGTATTTAGAAACAAAAGTGGAGAACCTATTACCACTTTAAGGGATGGAAGTCTGGTTACTGCTTTGGAATGGGTAAAGGGTAAGACTTTAGAAAATGTGGAAATTACCAATGAATTAGCCTTGAGGCTAGGAAGGATGATTGGTAGTGTTCATAAATCTATGAGTAAGGTAAAGATAGAAAATAGATATATATATGGAGCAGAAATGATTGATAAATTATTGGAAGAGGCCAGGTATGCAATAGCAGCTAAGCATTATGATAAGGAGCATGGGGCAATTATTATAGATACTTTATTAAAAATTAAGATGAAGATGGATAAAGATAAAAATAGATTTTCTTTTATTCATGCTGATCTTGGAAAATCAAATCTCCTTTTATGTAATGAAGCAATAGTTCCAATTGATTTCTCATTATCAGGATATTGCCTTCCAGAAATGGATTTAGCATCAATATTCAGTCATATCAATAATGACAAGTTAAATAAAGAAATTTTGAAGGGTTATGAATCCTATTGCAGTATAAAGGTTGATAAAAAAGCTATTCAAACATGTTTAAGCTTACAGGTACTATTATTTATCATCTGTCAACATGAAAAAATTTATAATCAGCCATGGATTGAGAAATCAATGGAACGTTGGTGTAATGACATATTTTTACCATATCTTAAAGATTAATAATTATACAAAAGGGTTTGTGGTAAAAGGAGAAAATACTGAAGAATTTCTGCAAGAAAAGCTTGAATATATTGGGTTAACATATAGTATGAGTTCATTATATTTAGTATTAAAAAATAATTGATTAACTTATTTGGTAGGAGAGAAATTTATGGAAGACAAAAGTATAGAAATAAAAAAAGATATAACTAATATATTTAATAAGGTATCAGCAGTTTTTGATGGTAGTGGTCCAAGATACTTTACATACTTTGGAGAGAGATTGGTTGAATTTGCAGATGTAAAGGAAGGCGAAAGAGTTTTAGATGTTGCATCAGGAAAAGGAGCTTCACTTTTTTCAGCAGTATAGAAAGTTGGGAAGAGTGGAGTTGTTACAGGTATTGATATAGCTGAAGGAATGGTTAATGAAATTGATTTAGAAATGCAACGCCGAGGTGTAAAAAATGTACATGCAATGGTAATGGATGCTGAAAAATTAGAATTTGCAAATGAAACTTTTCAGCATATACTCTGTGGATTTGGAGTATTCTTCTTACCAAATTATAAAGTTGCCTTTCATGAATTCATGAGAGTTCTAAAAAGTGGTGGTCGATTCTCATTAACTACATTTCTTAGAAAAAAAGATGAAAAATTTATGTGGCTAAATGAATTATTTGATAAATATTTACCTGTATTTGAAGATGAATTAGATGAGTATCAATCAGAGGATATCCCTGAATTTGATACAGAAGAAGGTTTATATAAAATTTTGAATCAAGCTGGATTTAAAAATATACGAGTTATAAGTGAAGAAAAAGTTTTTATATACAAAGATGAACAAGAATGGTGGGATAAACTTTGGACTCATGGCGCTATAAGCACACTAGAAAAGATACCAAAAGATATGCTTGAAGACTTTAAATCAGAAGTTTTTGAAAAACTTAGAGAAATGAAAGAAGCAGGAGGCATACCACATACAAAGTCTGTTTTATATGCCTTTGGTGAAAAATTATAAATTCTTAAAAAAATTTAGATACCGTATTATTCAGTAATATGTAAAAGCATAAAATTAGTTATATATTAGTTACGTTATAATTTATGAAAAAAGCGACATAACTAATTGAATTTAGAGTGATAATAATGTTCTTTGAAAACTAAATAATACGGTATTAAAGATAAAACTTAACATAAGCATATTGGGAATTAGTGCAATAAAACAGTTAGTATGATACACTTTTTTTATGAGTTAAGTCATAGTGGTATTATATGATGAATTAATGATTTATAAATAGTAATTTGTAGGGAAGATTATTTATATTTTGTGAGGTGAAAAGTAATGAGGAGTCTTGAATATACAGAGATGAGGGCTAAAATAATTGATCGATTGAAAGAACAAAAAAATGTTGTATTAGCAACCTGTGAAAATAGAAAAGTTACTGCTAGAACTGTTTACTGCACATCAAATGAATTGAAAATATATTTTATGACTTCGAAAGCCTATGCGAAATATAAACAAATTATTAAAAATACTTTAGTGGCAATGTGTTTTAATAATGTACAAATACAAGGAAGAGCAGTCATATTAGGACATCCATCAAGTGATGAAAATAAAGAAATTTTAGAGAGATGGTGAGTGAATTGGATATTAAGTTAGCGAGTCCAGAAGAAATCAAAATAGTAACCAATATTTCAAAGAGAGCTTTCGATACAGACGTAATGGTAGGTGCCGATGAGGTAGGAGGGCCACCCAATTATGATTCTGAAAAATGGCATAAAAAAATGATGTTAAGTCATAATTTATACACTATAAAGCAGGAGGATTATCTCATTGGGGGAGCCGTTTTATTTCAGGATAAAAGAAATAAGGAGATTATGTATGTGGGAAGAATATTCATAGATCCAAAAGAGTATAAAAAAGGTTTCGGATTAGAATCAATGAAATATATTGAAAATATGTTTCCCAAGATTACAACATGGCGCTTAGAAACTCCGATTTGGAATACAAGAGCAAATTCATTTTATAAAAAGCTTGGATATTTGGAAATGTACAGAGATAAGGAATCTGTTTATTATCAAAAAGAGGTATGAGTATAATGAGAAGTTCATCAAATTCCAATTTGTAGGGTTGATATAACATATTTTTTATTCAGTTATGTCGTACCTTTCTTAAATGGACAAACTAATATACAATTAAATAATTTATTCACAATACCGTACTATTCAAAATGAATATGCGGTATTTTTTATTTCGCAATTCAAAGACCTTCAGTACTAATAAAATTAAAAATCCTTATTTGTAAACTGGATGATATATTATTAGGAAATATTTATATTAACATAAATTGTTTTTCATAGTATAAATTTAATGGTAAAATTTATATATGGATAGGTGAGGTTGAACTGTAAAATACTATAAATATAATTGTAAAATTTGAAGTGGAGTGTGAAAATATTGGATGCTCATATTATTAAATCACAAATATTAAACAAGAACCCTGATTTTTCTGGAGTTATATTCCTCTCGATTAGTGGAAAAAAAATTATACAAGAAGCTATTGGGGAAGCTAATATAAGTGAACATATTAAAAATCATATAAATACGAGATTTCCAACAGCATCTGGATGTAAGATTTTTACTGCTATTGCCATATTAAAATTAATTGAAATGGGAAAACTGTCATTAGATGATTCGGTTACAGATTGTTTGCCGAACTTTTTCCCATATATGGATAATTCGGTGATAATTCGCCATCTACTTACCCATACATCGGGATTTAGCGACTATTTTGATGAAGAAGAAAATGAATCTGATGTTTACTATGCTAAGGTATGGGAGAATATTCCGATGTATGTCATGAAATCACCAAGTGATTTTTTGAGATTGCTTAAAAATAAAAAAATGGAGTTTGAACCTGGTTCTCGCTTCAAATATAATAACGGTGGATTTGTAATACTTTCTATGATTATAGAAAAAGTTTCAGGAGTGGATTTTCCACTTTTTATCCAGAAATACATTTTTGACAAATGCGGAATGAGTAATAGCGGTTATTTTTCGATGGACAATCTTCCATGTGATACTGCAATTGGTTATACAGATAATGGAAAGGGAGGCTTAAAGTCTAATATTTATTCTGTGCCTATCATTGGCGGTGGAGATGGAGGGGCATATACTACTGCAAGTGATATGTATTTATTCTGGGATGCTTTGATAAATGGAAAACTGCTATCGGTTCAGAATGTACAATCTATGTGTACTCCACAAATAAAAGCTGGAGAAAATGGTAGTGCCTATGGATATGGTGTATGGTTAGATACATGTAATAACATGGTTATGAAAATTCATGTTATGGGTGGTGACCCTGGAGTCTCTTTCAGAAGCGCTTATTATCCACATAACAAAAGTGTGTGTACTGTTTTATGCAATCGTGATGCAGGTAGTTATATGGCATTTAAGGTGTTTGAAGATATAACGATAGGGGTTTAAATCCTATATGTAAACAAAGGTGAAAATTATTTATATTTTATGAGGGGAAGTTAATGTGTATTATATTTAGTGTGACTACGGTGAGTGATGTTGAATTTATACGTTCTTTATTTACAAATGAGGAGTATGAACCATACTTTGCTGAAAACAATACGTCTGAAAACGAATGAAAAGAATGATTCGAACTTTTATCACGTAAGGAAAACTATATAATCTTGGATATCTAAACGGGCAATAATGTCGGCTGGATTATGTATCAAATCCATGAGAATGAATGCTATTTGGATTTGATTGTATTAAAATATGGACTCATTGGTAAACATAATATGAAGTCGAGTTAAGTTTCTTTCTTATTATAAAGATAAGTATTTAAAACCAAAAATGAAATTGGCTAACAATTATAAAGAAGGAGATTATGATGCTTATAGAAAAAAATATATCCTTTAAAAATAAATTGGAAGGTAAAGTTATACTTTTAACTGGTGCAGGGAGTGGTATAGGTTTTGAAACTGCAAAAGCACTAGTTTATATGGGCGCGAAGGTTATTGTGGCTGAAATAGATAAACGAAAAATATTATGTGCACAAAGCACTTTAGATAGTATATTTGGTAAAAACTCTGTAGAATTTTATGAAATTGATTTATCCTATGAAAATCAGATATATGCTCTAGTTTCTCATGTGAAAGATAAATATGGTGGCATAGATGTTTTATTTAATAATGCGACCATAGCTACTATGGGAACAGTAGAAGAAGTTTCTATTGATGTATGGGATAAGAGTTATGCCGTTAATTTCAAAGCCCCATTACTATTAACACAATTAGTTTTGCCACTCATGAAACAAAAGCGTTCTGGGACAATTGTTTTTGTTTCATCTTCTGGTGCAGCACCCTTTATGGGCGCATATGAAGTCTTTAAAACAGCACAGGTGGAATTGTCTAATACACTATATGGAGAATTGGAAAGTACAAATATAAAAGTATATACTATCGGTCCAGGACTCATTAAAACAGAAACCGCAATGAAGGGAATAGAGCTTGTGTCATCTCATATGGGAATAACAACAGAAGAATTTTATGAAATGAATAAAGATCACATAATTGGAGTTGAGGAAGCTGGCACTGGATTTGCTATATCAGTTTTAATGGCTGATAGGTATAACGGTCAAGAAATTGGTGCTATACAGGTTTTGTCTGATTCTGGCTTACTACTAAAATTAGATAGTAGTGAAAACACTAAAAGTAATGATTATCAAAACATTATTCCAACTGTTCTGAATGTGGTAAAAGTTTATAAAGAACAATATTATGGTTGGATGAAAAGAAATGTTTTTGAACGTCAATGGGTATTGCGTGATTTTAAGAAAACAGTAGGATATTCTGCTGACCAGTTTCTTGAAATTATGCAACACATTCAATACGTAGTTAATAATGAAAAGATTCAAGAGATAAGCAGCTATTCATCTAATTTTCAAAAATTGATGGAATATTATAAGCGACAATATACACTACTACAAGGATATGAAAAAAATCCTGAAAAACTCAAGGAATATTCTATAACACTTTTGCATTATATTGAGGATTTAAAAACTATTTGTGATATTTTACTTAATAATGAAAGATGAATATAAATTTATAATCAGCCATGGATTGAGAAATCAATGAAATGTTGGTGTAATGATATATTTTTACCATATCTTAAAAATTAATAATATAACAAAGAAAGTTTTTAGGGGGTTAATATGAAAACAAATAAAGCAAAATTTCTTATAATATTACTATCTCTTATTTTAATAACATTTACAGGTTGTACAAATAAAGATATGACTAAGAAACCTGTAATTTATTTGTATCCAACTTCAGAGCAATCAGTTAGCGTTAAACTAGATTATAATGGAGAGCTTACTTGTACTTATCCAGAGTACAAAGATGGTTGGAATGTAATAGCAGAACCTGATGGTACATTAACTAATATTGGAGATAAGAGGAAGTATTCTTATTTATATTGGGAAGGGATTTCAAAAAATCAATGGGATATGTCAAAAGGGTTTGTAGTAAAAGGAGAAGATACTGAAGAATTTCTGCAAGAAAAGCTTGAATACATGGGGTTAACTCCAAGGGAATATAACGAATTTATAGTGTATTGGCTACCAATTATGCAAGAGAATAAATACAACCTGATTACTTTTGCAGGGGAAGATTATGAAAATATAGCAGAGCTTAATATAACTCCAAAGCCAGATTCGATATTAAGGGTAATGATGCTCTTTAAATCATTAGATAAACCTATAGAAATAGAAGAACAAGAAGTTAAATCTTTTGAAAGAAAGGGATTTACCGTTATTGAATGGGGTGGAACAGAAGTGAAATAGGATAAAAAAAGATTATTTATATTTGATAAAAGAGGTGATATTTTGAAATTAGTACTTATAATCGGAGACAGTGCTGTTGGAAAAATGACAGTAGGACAAGAACTAGCTAAAATTACGGATTTACGTTTATTCCATAATCATATGATGATTGAACCTGTACTGGAGATATTCGGATATTTTAATGGAAAAGCTATCTCTGGCATGAGAGAAGTTATTTTTGAAGAGTTTGCAAAATCTGAACACTATGGATTAATTTTCACATATATGTGGGCATTTAATCAGCAATCTGATTGGGATTATGTTGAATATGTTTGTGATATTTTCAGAAAACATAATGCAGATATATGTTATGTGGAGCTTGTTGCTCCTCAAGCAATCAGATTAGAAAGAAATGCTACTGAAAATCGTCTGAAAAATAAAATCTCAAAACGAGATATAGAACTGTCAAATCAAAGGCTTATAAATGATGATAACAAGTATCGGTGTGTAAGTAATGATGGTGAGATTCCTTATGATAACTATATAAAAATTGACAATACCAATCTTTCGGCGGAAATTGTTGCACAGATAATAAAAGAGCAATTTGAGCTGTAATATCTGATTAGAATAACTATAAACTTTAATTCGTATTCTTCTGATATTGCTTATAAGTCATGTGACATATTAAAATGAAAAAAATATATTCTTGCCTAGTTTTAAATATAAATATCGATATAGAAAACTATTTAAATATAAAAATATGAACCTATTTAACTATGTATATATTTAACTATTAAACTATTTGTTGTGTTCATGCGGGTTTCAGGGGTTATCTATTTTGGAAAGTGATATGAAATTGTTTATAAATAAGTTAGTAGGTTGATTTTTCAAATGAATAATTGTAGAATATTGTTCACTAATTGTGTTTTAAAATTAGATTAAATTTTATAAATATGGAGGTTTATAGATGTACAACAATAGAAAATTAGTTCTATATATTGCAACAAGTTTAGATGGTTACATAGCTACAGAAGATGATTCCTTGGAATGGTTGTTTAAAACTGAAGGCGAAGGAGATAATGGATATTCTGAATTCTACAATACAGTTGATACTATTCTAATTGGTAGAAGAACTTATGACTGGATTATTGAAAAAGAAAAAGGTAAATTTCCTTATAAGAATAAAAAGTGTTATGTATTTTCTAAATCAGAAAAAGGTAAGAATGAGAATGTAGAATTTATTAATCAAGATGTAGTGGAATTTACAAATAAAATCAAAAGACTGGATGGAGGAAACATATGGCTTGTTGGCGGTGGTGTTCTTCTAAATTCTTTTATTAAAGAAATGCTAGTTGACGAATTTATTATTACTATATCACCTACACTAATAGGTCATGGAATACCTTTATTTAAAAGAAATGATTTTGAGTTAGAACTAAAGTTAAAGGGGATAAGGAGATTCAATCAATTTGTTGAACTTCATTACAAGATGAAATAAAACAATTGATATCTAGTTCACAATTTTCTTAAATGATGTACTATTTGTAAGATGGAGTTGAGAAGTGTAATAGACTTTTACCCTAAAGGTAATTTAAAATAGTACAAAAGCCAGTAGTATAACACTATTGGCTTCTATATTATGGGTTATTACATACTAGCCATGTTTCTACATTCAGTAGCACATTTTTTACATTCTTGAGCACATTTTTGACAATGGTCATCTTTAAACATTTCACATTCTTGAGCACATTTATCACAAACAGTAGCACAAAGTTGACAGTGTTCTTTTGTAAATTGGCCATTCATAGACATCATTGCTGATGACATTTGGCACATACATGCACATTCAGTAAGAATGCTTATACATTTCTTTCTTGCTGCAACATCTGGCTCATTTAAACATGCTGTAAAGCACTCATGACATGCCTGTGCACATTTGTTACATTCATCAATACATGGTTGAAATTTGTCTGTTGAATTAGTTACTATTCCCATTATATAGTCCTCCTTAAAATAGTTTTATGATACAAAAATTATTATTCGTAATAAGCTAATTATTATTCAAATATTGTTTGTAGAAATGATTTCCATAAGTAAATATCTACGGTTATTTCATTAGATAAATAAGCAATAAAAGTATATAAGGGGATTAGTTTCAAGTTTATAACATTAATTAATTGAACAACTTTCTATTATAATCATATGATATATATATATAAATATTTTAGAGGTATATATGGCACTTTATTTTGATTTAAAAACTATTGAAGAACTTATAGGACATAATTACTCTAGACAACAGAAAGAATTTACATTAGATGAATTAGCACAGTTTGATGGAAGTAATGGGAAACCTGTTTATGTGGCAATTGAAGGTATAGTATATGATGTGAGTAAGGTAGCAGAGTGGGCAGGTGGAAAACACTTTGGTAATACTGCAGGTCAAGATTTAACCAGTGAATTTAAGGCTTGTCATGTAATGACTAAACTTGATAAATTACCTAAAGTTGGGATACTTAAAGAATAAATTATTTAATGGCTTTGATTAAAAATCAAGGTCATTTTTGCTTTAATATACAATTTATACTAATTATGTTATAATGAATGGAGTTCTTTGTTCCACTTTGAAGGAGATGGAGTATTAAAAATTAATAGTCATGGGATAAATTGGCTACCTTTATGCTATATGTAATGAATTGTAAGTTTTAGGAACTAAAATTTAGCAAATGACATTTTAAGAATTCAGGACTATTTATTTTTAAAGAGGTGATTTTAAATGAGAAAAAAATATTTAATTGTCATGATAATTACGTTTATTCTTTGTATTACTGGTTGTAGTAATTCAAGTTCAAAAATTGATAATTATCTCAACACTGGGAAAACAATCGATTCAAATTCGAAAGATATTATGCCAGAGCTAGAGGACTTGCCTAAATATGAGGATATCAAATATAGATATACACATAAGTCCCTATTGATTTTTGAATCTGACTCTGTTGCATTAATTGTAAAATATGATGATAATACCTTTGAGAGTGAAAAGAAAAAAATAGATGAGCAATATACTTTTTTAGATGAAAAAATTAAGTCTAGTTTTGATGAAAGTAAATATTATATTCCAGAATATGAGTTTTCTTTGAAAAGCTATGATTTTAGAGTTGTAGACGAAAATGATACTTCAAATACAGAATTTCCTAAATCCTTTGGAATGATTGGAGTATCTGAAGATAAAAAAAGTATAGCTTATTTATATTTTTATGATTCGGATTTAGACTACATAGGAGATGAAGATGAAAAAAATCCTATGGCTAACTTCATTAGGGAATATTTTAAATATAAATTTTAGAAACACATTTAAAGTATAGTAATTGTAAATATATAATTGCAAGGAATTTCACCTGGTGATTATCACATAACTCTATATTGAGGTATGAAGGAGGATATATGAACAAAGCAAAAATTATGATTTTAGGTACATTTCATTTTAAAACTGAAGAGAGTACTAGCATTATTAAAATTCAAGATGACAAGCGCCAGAATGAATTAAAAGAAATTATAAAGAAAATATCTAAATTTAATCCAAATAAATTATGTGTTGAACTAAGACCTAGTGAAGAGGGGCAATATAATAAACTCTTTCAAGAATTTTTATATAAGTCTAATTTGGATTTAAGTAAGCAATTAGCTGAAATCGGTATAAGAGGAGCAGATTATAGCATTAATGATACCGTAGATGAACGTATTAAATTTGCTTTTGATATAGCGAAATATAATAAATTAAATTATATATATGGTATTGATTATTATGATGGTTGGACTCAACCTCTTGTATTTAAGAAAGCTAAAGAAAATCATGCTTTATACAAAAATCTTAATGAGTCATTTATGAAATTTGCAAATAAGTACTATGGATTATTTACAGAAGAAACAACCATTGAAGATATATATAAATCTTTTAATAGTAAAGAGTTTAATGAGTTCCAACATGTAACCTCCTTCCTACCTTTTAATGATATTGAAATAGGAGATGATTCTATAGGGATTAACTTCGTTGCTTCATGGTATAAAAGAAATCTTCACATTTTTTCTAACTTAAAGCATATTTGTAATGATGACGATCGTGTATTAGTTTTATATGGGGCGGGTCATTTAAAGCTCTTAAGAGATTTTATAAATGATTCTCTCGATTTAGAGTATACATAAGTTTTACCATATTTAATATAAAACATAATTCCTTTATTTTAATGAATAAAATAAGGTTAAATTTCTTAATTTATATTTAGAAATTTTATATTAACTATGAGAAGAGGTATATTGATGGATAGCGTTAAATTTGCAGTATTTACTGATTTACATTATGATCATATCCATGATGGTTATGAAAGGCTTGAAAACTTCATTACCAATGTAAAAAATCTAGATATAGATTTTGTTATCCAACTTGGGGATTTTTGTGTGCCTAAAGAAGAAAATCGATTTTTACTTGATATCCTTGATAGTATAGGGAAGCCTTATTATCATACCATTGGTAATCATGATTCTGATTCATTCCCAAGAGAAGAAGTTATGAAGTTTTTAAAAATGGACAATAGTTATTATTCATTTAAAATGGACAAGATTAAGTTCATTGTATTAGATACATGTTTTATAAAAACTGATAATGGATATATACCATATTGTAAGAGAAACTATGATAAAACACAGGACATATATCCAATTCTTCCAGATTATGAATTTAATTGGCTGGAGGAGCAGTTCAATGATGATAGTGAGTATTATATTATTTTTTCACACCATAGTTTTGAAAATGAATTTGCTAAAAGAGGAGTATATAACAAGGGTGAAGTTAGAGATTTGATAAACAGAATAAATGATACAGGAAAAAAGGTACTTTTATGCGTAAATGGTCATGACCATGGAGATTCTCTTGAAAAAATAGGACAAACATATTACTTTGGTCTTAATGCTATGTCATATATATGGGTTGGGCCTGAATATGAGCATTTCCCTTACTCAAAGGAAATACATGAAGATTACCCCTTTTTAAAAGACTTAGTATTATATAATGAGGGGCTATATGCCATTGTTACCATTAACAACGATGGTGGCATACATATACAAGGCATCAATGGAAGCTACCAAAATGTCACCCCAAAAGACTTGGGCATTGGCGATAGGTGGAATGGTCGCTCTATACTACCAAGGGTATCTTCTTTAAAGGATATATAGTATTTTTATGATTTGCTAAACTACCGTATTATTCAGAATTGAATTTTACGGTAGTTTTTTATTTCTCAATTTAGATATATTATTAAATTTGCAGATAATGCAAATCAATTAGTAAATATGATCTTTATAAATTGAATAATGCTGTATTAGAAATCTTTCATATAACATAAATATACAGCCTCTTTTATTTTAATAAATATTTAAAAATATTTTTAAAATTATAATAAAAATATTTGACAAATATGAAGAAGATACATATACTGAATATATAAACATATGAACATGTGTGCATACATTCTAATGAGGTGATATATAAATGAATAACGAAAATGAAATAATTAGTACCTGTAATTGTAATACTATCCATGAAGATGTGATTAAGAGAGTAAAGGAAACTATTCCAGATGAAGAAGATTTATATGAATTAGCAGATTTATTTAAGGTTTTTGGAGATAGTACAAGAATAAAAATAATTTGTGCATTATTCCAAGCAGAAATGTGTGTTTGTGATATTGCGGCACTACTTGGAATGAATCAATCAGCAATATCCCATCAGTTGAGAGTTCTTAAACAAACTAGGTTGGTTAAGAATAGAAAAGAAGGTAAGGTTGTATACTATTCCTTAGATGATGATCATGTTAAGGGGATATTTGATCAAGGATTAGAACATTTATATGAGAAATAAAGAATTTAGGGGGCATGGGAATGAGTAATAAAGTTTTAAAACCTAACGTTAAAGAAGATAAATCATTACAAATAAAATCTCAATCAAATAATAAATCAAATACTATTATGGAATTGAGAACAACGACAAAGAAAAACCCTGGAAAAGTAAGAAAGCAATTCATTTTGGAAGGGTTAGACTGCGCACATTGTGCATCAAAAATAGAGACAAAACTAAATAGTATTGATGGAATTGCCAATGCATCAGTAAATTTTGTCACTAAAACTTTAACTATGGAGTTAGAAGAAATAAGTAAAGTTAATGAGTTAATTGCTTCATCTATAGAGTCAATAAACAAAATAGAATCACATGTAAAAGTTAAAGAAAAGTCTGTAGGAAAGTCAAACAAATTAGTGATAATTCTTGAGGGGTTATGCTGTGCAAATTGCGCATCAAAAATTGAAAAAGAATCTCAAAATATTACTAATGTTAGTAGTGCTGTAGTTGATTTTGTAGCTCAAAAACTTATTCTAGAAGTGGAAAACAATAGCGATAAAGATAATATTATTGAATCAGTTAAACAAATTGTTAAAAGGATTGAACCTGATGTAAAAGTATATGCTGAAGAAGGAAATCAGAACAGAAAGCAAAGATCCCATGATCATAATCATGAGCATGAGCATGAAAATAGCAAAAAGGAATTTGTAAGACTTGGAGTTGGCGCAGCAATTTTTGCCATTGCTACAGCTTTTAAATTTAATTTTTATGTTGAGTTATCATTGTTTTTAGTTAGTTATCTCCTTGTTGGTGGAGAAGTTGTGTTAAGAGCATTGAAAAATATTAGAGGAGGTCAAATTTTTGATGAAAACTTCCTTATGAGTATAGCTACTATAGGAGCTTTTGCTATTGGTGAGTTCCCAGAAGGTGTGGCAGTTATGCTATTCTATCAATTAGGTGAAATATTCCAAGGTATGGCTGTAAATCGCTCAAGAAAATCCATAGCAGAATTAATGGATATAAGGCCGGATTTTGCGAACTTAAAAATTGGTAGTGATATTAAAAAGGTATCACCAGAAGAGGTTAATATAGGTGATATTATAGTTGTAAGACCTGGGGAAAAGGTTCCTCTAGATGGTAAAGTAATTGAAGGAATTTCTATGGTAGATACTTCTGCACTTACTGGTGAATCAGTTCCTAGAGAGGTAGAAATAGGAGATAATGTACTAGGCGGAGTTATTAATAAAAATGGACTATTAACTATAGAAGTAGAAAAAGAATTTGGAGATTCTACTATTGCTAAGATACTTGATTTAGTTCAAAATGCAAGTAGTAAAAAAGCTCCCACAGAAAACTTTATAACAAAATTTGCAAGATATTATACACCTGCTGTGGTTTTCTCAGCATTAGCATTAGCTGTATTACCACCACTATTTATAAGTGGAGCTACCTTCTCAGAGTGGATATATAGAGCATTAGCCTTTTTAGTAGTATCTTGCCCATGTGCTTTAGTTGTATCTATTCCTCTTGGTTTCTTTGGTGGTATAGGTGGAGCTTCAAAAAATGGAATACTTGTTAAAGGTGGAAACTACCTTGAGGCATTAAATAATGTAGAAGTTGTAGTATTTGATAAAACTGGAACATTAACTAAGGGTGTATTTAAGGTGACAGAAATACAACCTCAAGGCAATGTATCAAGAGACGAACTTATCATTTATGCAGCCTTTGCTGAGAGCTTTTCTAATCATCCAATAGCAACTTCTATTGTTAAAGCATATAGTAAGGAAATAGATAATGAATCAATTGAAAATTATGAAGAGATTTCAGGACATGGTATAAAAGCTACTGTTTTAGGTAAAGAAGTTTTAGCAGGTAATTACAAGTTAATGAGTAAAGAAAATATATCCTATGCACAAGTTGAAACAATAGGTACTGTAGTGCATGTTGCTGTTAATAAAGAGTATGCAGGATATATAGTTATCTCAGATGAAGTGAAAGAAGATTCAGCTAAGGCAATTAAAGCTTTAAAAGAAATTGGTGTTAGAAAAACTGTTATGCTTACAGGAGATAATAAAGTTGTTGGAACTAAAGTTGCCAAGCAATTAGGGTTAGATGAAGTATATTCAGAGTTATTACCAGATCAAAAGGTTGAAAAAGTAGAAGCATTAGATAAAGAAAAATCCTCTAAAGGCAAGTTAATATTTGTTGGTGATGGAATAAATGATGCTCCAGTTTTAGCAAGAGCAGATATTGGGATAGCTATGGGTGGTGTCGGTTCAGATGCAGCAATAGAAGCTGCTGACGTTGTAATAATGACTGATGAACCTTCAAAGATTGCATCTGCAATAAAAATAGCTAAGAAAACAAGAGCAATAGTTATGCAAAATATTGTCTTTGCTTTAGGTATTAAAGCAATAATATTAGTACTTGTAGCTCTTGGATTAGGAACTATGTGGGAGGCTGTATTTGGTGATGTAGGTGTAACACTAATTGCAGTATTAAACTCTATGAGAGCAATGAAAACAGCGCAATAAATTAATTCTTAGATCTCAATATTCTTAAATAGCGTAACAAATATTTAATTAAATAACGTATGTAAAATACCGTATTATTCAATATGAATATGCGGTATTTTTGTTTTGTAATTCAAATATATTATGCAATTTGTAGAAAATGCGAACTAGACAATAAATTATGTTCTTTGAGAATTGAATAATACAGTGTTAAGAAGTAAGATATTTGATTTTTGTTACAAAAATAACCATATAAGGCAGCGTAAATATGATATAATAATATAATTACCATTAATTAAGTTAAATTAGTAAAAAATTGCGTATCGTCTTAATAAATAATATAATTGACTTAATATAAATAGGGAGTGTGATATCATGAATATTAACCTCATGGATAGAAAAATGCTTAAAATACTCTGTGCAAAGTCTGTAAGTATGAGTTTGGGCGACAATTTGCACAGAGATAGATTTTAGTCGCTTTTCATAAATAAATTCATACATATACAGGCTTTGTTTCCTTAATTAAATAATAAATTTAAGGAAGTGAGCTTTATGAAATATGTAAGAATTGATAGAATATTACCAGATGATTTAGTTAAAGAAATTCAAAAGTATATTCAAGGTGAATATATATATGTGCCTTCCCCTCCTGAAAAGAGAAAAAGATGGGGTGAAAAATCTAAAAGCCGAGATTATATAAAAGCTAGAAATGCAAAGATATTAAACCAATATATAGGTGGGCAATCAATTAGCAATCTTGCTGAAGAATTCTTCCTTTCACATAGTAGTATTAAGAAAATTGTATATAAAAAAGATAACTAGTAAAAAGCTACCACTCTTGTAATGGGTGGTAGCTTTTGTATAAAAGATGATATAGAAACGATTATTATCTTTCATAAAAAATATAGAAGCTTTAAAATGATATTGAACATAAAATTCATTTTAAAAATGAATTTTTAATTATTCTCGTATATATTAGAACAAAAGGAGAGAGTCAAAATGAATAAAAAAATATCATTAATTCATTCTACAAATTTAGCTCCAGTAGATTATGCTTATGCTGGACGTATACCTTCAGGAATGGACTTATTATTTTTGGCGGGTGCATGTCCCATTAATAGAGATGGAGAAGTACCTAATTTGAGTGATTATGAGCTTCAGGCAAAACTTTGTGTAGAGAATTTGAAGGAAGCACTGAAGGACTGTGGGGCCACTTTGGAAGACGTTGTATATACCAGAGTTCTTGTAGCATCTCAAAATCAGTCAGATTTGGTAACTGCATGGGAAAAAATAATAAAAGAGTTTGGTGATCATGATGTTCCAAGCACCTTATTTGGAGTTACAGTATTAGGATATACAAATCAATTGGTAGAAATTGAAGCAGTAGCAGCAGTAGAAAATAATTCAAAATGATTGAAGTGATAGAGGTGAACTAATTTACACCATTCTTATTTAACGTAACAACTGAAAAGACGAGCGATTCATTAAAACACTGTATTATTCAAATTTGAATTTTACAGTGTTTTTTACGTCGCATTTGAAATAAATAATATGATAACCAAGAGACATACCAACCGTGCGTTCTTATATAATTGTTCTTTTACAATATATTAATATATGTTGTAAAATATATTACAATATAGGATATAAAATCAAATATAAGTATCTATTGTACAAAAATATGAACTTATTTTATAGTGATTGGAGTTAAAAATGGAAATTTTGATGATTGGAACATTAATAATCTTATAATACATAAGGCTAAAATTGATTAAAATAAAGGAGGAATATAGATGTTTGAGTTCAAAGATTTTGATTACTTAACTGATGGCGAGATTGATTTAAAAATTGTTGAAAAAACTCCAGCTAATGAGGAAAAAGGTTATGTACCTGCATATAAATATAGAATTACGCTACATGATTCAGATGATAGTATAGGTGCTATTGATATACGAATTGGGTATAATGAAAATTTATATTATGGTGGTCATATTGGTTATAGAGTTGAAGAAAACTATAGGGGAAATAATTATGCTTCAAAGGCTTGTAAAATTATCAAAGATGTAGCCATTGCACATGGAATGAATAGACTTATAATAACTTGCAATCCAGAGAACTACCCATCTCGAAAAACTTGCGAAAAAGCAGGACTTAAACTTAAAGAGATAGTAGATTTGCCACCATATAATGAACTGTATCTAGAGGGAGAACGACAAGAGTGCATATATGAATGGATTTTAAAATAGTTATTTATTATGCTTTTATACAGAAACGGTAATTATATTTGATTCTTAAGCATCTCTTTAATGAGGTGCTTTTTATATATGAACAAACACTTTATTGTAATTATGTTACAATAAGTTTGTAGTCTTAAAACTACAAATTAACCGTTTTAAGACAATATGTAACAATTTGCAAAGGCGGAGGGGATATTTTGAATTATGTTTTTATTCCTATGAATAAAGAATATGCAAATGAGATTGCATATAATTGGAAATATAATGGAGTATATTCATTCTATGACATGATAGCTGACGAAGAAGATTTAAAAGAATTTCTAAATGAAGATAATTGGGAAGGACATTATTTCGCAGTTCTTAATGATGAATGTGAGTTAATTGCTTATTACTCATACTACTTTGAAGGTGGTATTCTGTGGATAGGGTTTGGTCTAAAGCCTGAATTAACTGGAAGAGGGATCGGGGCTGAATTTGTAGTTGCTGGTATTAACTTTGGGATAAAAGAATTTGAGTATAAGAAAGATTATATTATGTTGGCAGTTGCCTCATTTAATAAGCGAGCAATAAAAGTATATGAGAACATAGGCTTCCAGTTTGTAGAGAAATATATGCAAAAAACAAATGGTGGAGAGTTTGAGTTTATTAAGATGAAAAAAATAATATAAATAACGCGGAAGAAAAGATTTGAAGTTATATTGTAACCTATTGAGAACTAGTGACCTTTTAAATTCGTATATAATTTATATTTATTTATGGTATAAGTTTAAATATTAGATATATGAAAGGGGTCAAATCAATGAAAAAAATTATTATAGGAATTTTAGCTCTATGCATTATTGGAGCTATAGCCGTAGCTATATATGTATCACATACAAAGACAAATATTTCTATTTGTAAGGAGACTACTAACCCAATACAGAATGATAATAGTCAGTACACTGAAGAAGAAGTTAAACGGGCTAAATTGTATGTTGCAGTTATGAGTGCAGCCTTTCAAATAGAGAATGGAGGAAACGGCTTCATTGCTGTACAAAAAGACACATTAGACGGACTTATAGAAGAAAAGGCAAAGGAAGATGTACTTGAAGGACTTAAAAGTCTAACAGAAAATGTATATTGGTATGAAGATGTTAAAGATGATAAATCACTTTTTGAATTTGATGACAATGGCATGATGTCAAGAACTTTAAATGGAACAATGCTTTCAATTAAAGTAGAGCAATTTAAGAATAATAAAGCTGTGGTTGAATCTACTTCCTGGTTTGGCAACTTAGGAGCAGTTTTCCCAAAATATAAAGCGGTCTATAAAAATGGTCAATGGGAATTAGAAGTTATAAGTATGGCTATATCATAACAATATTAATGAATAATTTTAATAGATACTGAATTAAAGCATCTCTTAAAGGAGGTGCTTTTTAATATATAGTCATACATATTATTGTAATTATGTTATAATAAGTTTACAATTGTATAACTTATATTTTAGGATGGTGTATTTAGAGTGAAAAATTTGAAACTTGTTTGTTTTGACTTGGATGATACTCTCATTAGAGAAATTCATTCCGTTATGTTGCCATGCATTTTAAATGGGAAAGAAAAAGAGCACTCTCTCATTCAAGAACAGGAAGAAAAAGGACTGCTTGACTATATATCAGCAGATTACCTTAGATCAGAATTGCTTTTAGGTCTTGAAGAACGTAAAATCGCTCAATCTTTTTTAGAGATTGCAAAACCTTTAAAAAATATCAAGAGTGTAGTTGAAGCATTACATGAACAAAATATTAAATGTATTGTTATTACTGTCGGTCCAAAGCAAGTAGCCAAAGTTGTATGTGATATTTGGGGATTTGATTATTATTATGGTAGTGATTATGAAGTAGTTGAAGGAGTATTTACTGGAAAAATCCTTAATTATATTGGGGCGGAACAAAAAATTGAGTGTTTACAAGATTTTTGTAGTAACAATAGTATTAAACCCGAAGAATGCATTGCTGTAGGTGATGGTTCAACAGATATTCCAATTTTTCAATACTGTGGAGGCTCTATCGCAATAAACAGCTCACCGAAAGTTAAAGAGAGTGCGATGTATGTAGTTGATACAGACGATTTAACGGACATTCTTAAGAGAATAGAGCTGGCAGATAGCTTTTATCACTAACATAGTTCTAATATAACAAACTAAATATTGTAATTATGTTACAATAAGTTTGTATAACTATATTTATAAATGAAAATTGTAAATTAGTACGAACATTATTCAATTAAATAAGAGCGATATACATTGAATAAACCCTAATATATATTGAAAATTTTAAGGTGGTAAAAGAATGAGGATGTTTCAAACATGTTTTTTTATAATTGGAATCATATTCTGGTTAATAATAGGACTTATAATAGCACTAAATTCTAATTGGCTTTTAGGCATTAAAAAAATGCAACGAAAGAAAAACATAGATATAATTATTTAGAAAGTTTTTCTAAAAGAAAAAGATGGGATATAAGTAAGGTTAGTCCATGGAAAGTTATTTGGTTTATAATCGTTATGGGCATAACAATTTACTTTCTTAAACCGAACTTTCTTGATATTCCTCAATTAATAACTGGAAAACTAAATTATGTCACTGGGGAAGTAGTAGAAATAAAACATTATAGCAAAGACCCAACAGACTATGTTTATCTGTCTACAGGAGAAGAGGTTGAATTTTTCTTTTCATCTGGTGTAAGTAAATATGATTTTTATAAAATAGGATATCTAACCCATACCCATAAAGCAATTTATTGTGAGAAAATCGTTTTGGGCAGTAATAATGAAAAGGCAGGAAAAGTTATAGGGTTTCCTTTTAAAGATATCTTGTTGTTCCTTGCTATACTAGGTGCAATATTCTTTTTAGCTTTTATTTCACAATTTATTAAATTGAAAGTATTCATACCAACAAATATAATTGCCATTCCGACATTTGCTTATTATTTTACAAAATATGGAATACAAAATGGTATTTGGTTTTCGTTTAAAAATGAAGGCATATTTGGTTTAATTATAGGAATTATATTTTCATTAATGATATTTTTTATATATTTACTTGAAAAACGACAGTCCGATGATTTCTATAAAACTTATTTTTGTGCTCAATTATTTTCGATTTGTGAAATAGGATTACTTATATGTGTAGTGTTTAATTTGGACTAAAATAAACTAATACTAAAAGAATATTTTTAAACTATATATCAGATAACTATTTCACAGTATTGCTCGGTTTTCAAATGACAAGTTAAAATCTAATTACTTCATATTTTTCTTATCTTGTCTATAAGTCAATTGATATATTAAAATAAAAAAAATTATACTTTTACCTAATTTAGAACACATCTAGGTATATACATAACTATTTACATGTGAAAGTAAAGGAGAATATTTGACAAACAGAGGGTAGCATTTATTATGAAAAGGGTGTAAAACACTAATTTCTATTTGATAAAAAATGCCAATAGTTAGCTATTGCTCATTTGACAACCCAGGTAGTATTTAGTTTTGGTAAAGGTTCAATTTTAATTAGATAATATTTTGTATGAAGCATTTTTTTATTTTTGAATTAAGAAGTTAGAAAGAAGATGTAAAATTATATAAAAAATAAGGCCTAGAACTAATTCTAGGCCTTATTTTTCTTAGCATAGTTTCTCAGATTGAGTTTAATATTCTTTACAGTGTTTGTTTGCATGAGGTAACTGTAACTTCTAATGTTCTTGTAAGAAATGGGCATTTTTCTTTCATCTTCTTAAAGTTATCTCCATCTTTTAGGAATTTGGCGGTTCCTTCAAGTAAAAATCCAGTTCCCATATATTTGTATCCCATTACTTCTTTACTACCAAGAGTCAATTTAACTTTAGGGTTAGCATTAATATTTTCTTCTGTTTTAATCATAGCTGCTGCAGGAATTAAGATTTTATTTTCTTCTACAACAATTAAATAACTGTTCCATGTATTAACGACATGAGCTGTATTATTTGCACAAGTAACAATAGAAACTACTCCTTCATGATTTAGTACCTCAAAAAATTTATCTGTAAACATTTCACATTCCTTCTTTCTTATAGATTATGGATAAGAATTATCGTGGACAATAGTTATCCTTAATAAGAATATAATTTTTTTTCCCTTTTGTCAATGGAGATATTTTGTAAGAGAGTACATATTTAATGGAACATGATTATCTTGAAGAAGAATAAATAATAGGATATTATTAATAAAAGACTATATATATCAAAGGAGTATGAAAAATGAAATTTTCAGTAGGAGTAGAATATGCAATACATTGTTTATTATATATGGTAAATTTAGAAGAAGGTAAATCTGTGGGAATAAAGGATTTGGCGACATTTCAAGGTATCTCAGAAACTTACTTATCAAAAGTATATGCAAAATTAAGTAAGTCAGGAATTGTAAAATCTATACCAGGTGTAAAAGGTGGTTATGCGCTAGCTCGTAGTGCAGAAGAAATAACATTTTGGGATGTTGTTGAAGCAGTAGAAGGAACTGAATCATTTTTTCAATGTGCAGAAATTAGACAAAAAAATATATTATTAGATAAAGAGAATTTGCCAGATACACATACCAAATGTCCTTGTTTAATAAAAGTTGTAATGTTAGAAGCAGAAGATGAAATGAAAAAATATTTAAATAATAAGACATTGGCATGGCTATATGATGAGGTATATAATAAAAAGCTTCCTAAAGAGGTGGAAAAAGTAACAATTGAATGGTTTAGTAATAGAAGGAAATAAAATAAGGTGAACTACACCTTAATAAGGTTCCATATTTTAGATCTTTTCATTATATTTTAGGAAATCGATAATTTAAATTAACTCGATGTATTTACTTTTAGCCAAATAGGCGTGGTCTTATTTATATGTATTTGTTATAATATTCCACAAATAAAAATTCTAGGGGGACCTTCGTATGAATACAGCAACATTTCTAGAAATATTAACAGTAGCAGAAAAACTAAAATGCAATACTAGGCACTCATGGACATCGAGCGGACGCCATGAAAGTGTAGCAGAACATAGCTGGCGTACTGCATTAATGGCATTATTAATGCGTGATGAATTTCCAGAGATTGATATGAACAAGGTAATTCGTATGTGTTTGATTCATGATTTAGGTGAAGCCTTTACTGGTGATATTCCTACATTTGAGAAGAAAGAAGAAGATAGTGAAAAAGAGGATGAGATGTTTTTCCAATGGATCGCAACCTTCCATACTCCTTATCGTGAGGAATTCACAGAACTTTTAAAGGAAATGAATGAACTTGAGACTGATGAAGCAAAGCTTTATAAAGCCTTAGACAATTTAGAAGCAGTCATTCAACATAACGAGGCGGATATTAGTACTTGGATTCCACTAGAATATGACTTGCAATTTACTTATGGTGCGGATAAGGTGGAATTCTCTCCTTATTTAAGAGAGCTGAAGAAAGAAATTGACCAAAGAACGAAAGAAAAAATAGCTCATAAGAATGAAGCTTAGTTTTTTAGAATAAATAACAGTGACTTATAGGGTGAATTTTTATTCACCCTATAAAATTATCATTGAACTTTTTATATATTGAGTTATAATTAGGTAAAGTTGTAATTTACCTAAAAATATAATTTTAAAAGGAGTAGTTGTTGTGAGAAAGCTTTTGTTAATAGGTGAAAGAATTTATTTAGAAACACTTACAACCAAAGTTAGTGCAAAAACCCTTCAAGAAAACATAAATGATTTTGATCAGACAAGATATATGCATGAAGTTCCATACCCATATACTTTAGAAGATGCTGAAAGCTATATAAAGTACTTAAATTCTATAAAAGATGATTCTTGCATTGAACTGGGTATTTTCAATAGAAATACAGATGACTTTATAGGAGTTGTTTCCTTAAGTAATATTAATTATCAATATGAAAATGGAGAAATTGGATATTGGATAAGAAAAAAATTTTGGAATAAGGGTTATACCAAAGAAGCAGCACAAATGCTTATTAGGTATGCATTTCAGGAACTAAAGTTAGCTAGGATATATGCAACTTTACAAAAGGAGAATACAGGCTCTTTAGCTTTATTAACCAGTTTAGGATTTCAAGTAGAAGGATTAATGAGAAAAAGTGTTAAAAATAAGGGGAAACTAGTTGATAGATATATGTGTTCACTACTTAGAGAAGAATATGATGATACCCATGAAAATGCACAGAAAATCATAGTATAGGTCTTAAATTGGTGGATTTAAATAGCTATGTTGATACAGTTTTTAAATGTATTTACATAATATATTAAAAATGGTATAATAAAAAAAAACGCCAAGAGGAGGAAGTAAGTTATGAAACCAGCTATTTGCTAATATTAATTTTAATTTAATAATTAATATATTTTATAATGAGTTTTAATTTACCTAATTATATTTAGGTTTTGTTGTTGTGCTCTTTATGGAATAAGGCATTTAGAAGGTAACTTACTTTATTGAAATTAAATACTATAATTTATAATATTTCAATAAGCTTTAACTATTAGAGAAAAAGCTTTGAAGAGTTATATAATGGGATATATAACATAATAATATGTTTTTAACCTATATCTTATTTAAGTAAATTATAATAGTATTAGAGTATTTCTGACTGTAAGAAGAAACCATCTTCTTACAGTTTTTTATTTTTAAATAATAAAAAGTTATAATAATTAAGGTGTTTTTGTGCCTATCCATGAAATGCATAATTAGAATTATTGATGGAAGAAGGAATTTTTATGTTCGAATTAACATTAAATGGTGTAAAAAAATATATGGATGCAACTCTTGTTCTTAAAAATATATCCTTTCAGATTTTTTCAGGAGAAAAAGTTGGTATAGTAGGGGTTAATGGAAGTGGAAAGAGTACTGTTCTTAAGTTAATAGCAGGAGTGTTACCAATGAATTATTGTATTGGGTATCCGGGAGCTACAAGTCCAGGATATGATGAAGGTTTCATTTGTAAGCCTAGAGAAGCTACTTGTGCATACCTTGAGCAAATTCCTAAGTATGAAGATGGCATAAAGGTTATTGATGTTCTAAAATTAGCTTTTGAAGAAGTTTATAGCATAGAGAATAAAATGCGTGAATTAGAAGATAGAATGAAGTTTTTAGAAGATAATAATTTAGAAAAAGCTCTGAAGCAGTATAGCCAATTAGTTGAATTATATGAAGTTAAAGATGGATACAATACAGAAGAAAAATTAAGTAGGATTTGTACTGGGTTAAAATTAGATGAAAGCTTTTTAAATAAAGAATTTAATTTATTAAGTGGTGGCGAAAAAACTACGGTTGTCCTTGGCAAACTGCTCATAGATAACCCAGATATATTACTACTAGATGAGCCTACAAATCATCTGGATATGGAGTCAACTGAATGGCTTGAAGCTTATCTTAAAAGCTACAATGGTATTGTAATTATTGTATCTCATGATAGATACTTTTTAGATAATGTGGTAACAAAGATTATAGAAATAGAGGATATGGAAAGTAAGACTTATAAAGGAAATTATTCTGATTTTTCAAAGCAAAAAGAAGAGAATATCCTTGAACAATTTCACCAATATAAGGAGCAGCAAAAGGAGATTAAGAATCTACAGAACGCTATAAAGGAGTTAAGGGATTGGGCAGCTAGGGTAGATAATAATAAATTCTTTAAACGAGCTGCTAGTCTACAAAAAAAGCTTGATAAAATGAAAAGTAGTGATACTGAAAGTGATAAATTTTATCGAACCAGGGGTCAATATGTAAGAACTGAAAAACCAAAGTTTGAAAGAAAGAATATGAAGCTTAACTTTAAAGATGGTGAACGATCTGGTAATGAGACAATTAAGGCTAAAGGGCTTTCTAAATCTTTTGATGATAAGGTTATTTTAAGAGATGTAGATTTATTGATTCATTTCGGTGAAAGAGCAGCATTAATTGGCCCAAACGGTAGTGGTAAAACTACTTTCTTGAAAATGCTTTTAGATGAAGAAAAGCCAGATTCTGGTGTAGTGGAATTAGGTGCTAATGTAATGGCTGCATATTTACCACAGAAAATCACCTTTAAAAATGAGGAGTTTACTGTACTAGAGTGCTTTAGAGAAGATATTTCAATACTTGAAGGTCAAGCACGTGAATATCTATCAAAATTCATGTTTTATGGGAATAGTGTATTTAAAAAAATAAAGCATTTATCTGGGGGAGAGAGAATAAGACTAAAACTAGGTAAGCTATTATATGAAGACGTGAATTTATTGATATTGGATGAGCCTACTAATCATCTTGATATTGACTCCATAGAAAACTTCGAAGAAGCTCTAGAAGATTTTAAAGGAACTATATTTTTCATATCCCACGATAGATATTTTATTAATAAAATAAGTGAAAGAGTAATTGCCATTGAAGATAATGGTTTTAAAAGCTATCCTGGAAATTATGATTATTATAAAAATGTAAAAGAACAGCTTAAGCTACAGGAGATCAAAGAGCCAGTGATAAAACAGGAAAAAGTTAAGAAACCTAAAAAGGTTGATGAGGATAAACAGAAGGAAGTGGAAAAGGCTAAGGTTGAAAGAATCATTGAAGTCCTTGAAAATGAAATAAAGGATATTGATGTTGCCATGACTGATGAAAAGTTGGATTATGAAAATCTTAATAAGTTATACTGCAAAAAAGAAGAGTTAAGTAGTAAGCGTGATGAAGCTATGGAATTGTGGGTAAGTTTAAATTAATACCTATGGGTAACTGTAATTAGATTAGTGGAAAGTTGTAGAAATCGTTATCTAGGGACGTAACTTCTCTTTACTACCATTTTGAAGAAGATGGAAGTATTAGAGCTGATATTCATCGGATAAAACAAAAAGCCAATGCTTAAGACTATAAGCTTGGCTTAAATTTTAATATAAAATCCAAAATACCGGTACTCTAATTTTGAAGCCTATCTCACGATAGGTGGGTGTCCTCACAGATGTCTCAATCGCCCTCAATGCCGTGAAAAGGACTCACAAGAAGGTACATTTCCTCATTTAAATATTGAACTCCCTAAAATTAAATGTAGGTTCAAAATAAGAGCTTAACGCATATTCCAGAAATTTAACTTTTTATTTATTAGTCATTTCCTTGGTGTGAGATTATAATATCATATTTTAGTTTAATGTACAATATATTTTTTTATGGTAAATTAATCCTTTGATGTTTTACTTTAATTTAACGTAAATACCATGATTTGTATATATTTAGTAATTTTGATATAATGAAATTGTTGAATATTTATGTTTTTTATTTATTATATTTTAAGGTAGCAACTTAGTTATATGAGGTAAAAACTTAGTTATATAATGAAATTACATAAATATTCATATAACTTGTCTTAGTATAACAGTAATAAATATAAGGAGAGTATTTATGGACAATTTGGATAAGCAACACAGTGGCAAAGGTACTGTTATTATATTCTTTATAGTATGTTTTGGAATGACAGCATTAATGGGATTTTTAATGGCTTTTGCATATTCTAAAGGGGCTGTAGGTGCATTTCCCCTCGTACAAATGTATTACCCATCCATGGGAGTTATGTTTGCATTCTTATGTAACAAGGAAATAAGAACAAGGGCACCTAAAAAGTTTTTTGGAGTATTTTTGATTTTCTCAATGGTATCAGTAATTATACTTTCTATACAGACCTTTACTGGATATGGTGAGCCAGAGATTGTAGCTGGAATATTAGTCACAGCAGGAAGTTTTCTGGGACTTATTATGCTAGGTATTGAAGATAGCAAAACCAGGGAAGAGTTTGGACTTAGCATAAAAAAGAATGGTAAGAAATCATTATTCTATATTCTTATTTTTGTTGTACTTTACTTATTAGCAAATTTAATATCCTGTGCTATAAGTGGATCCCTTGATGATTTTTTTACATACCTTAAGTATCCGACTATTTTTAAATTACTTCTGCTTTTACCATTAAATTTTTTATTTACTTATTTTCTTTTCTTTGGAGAGGAATACGGATGGAGGTATTTCTTACAACCAGTACTTCAGGACAAGTTTGGTAAAAGATGGGGTGTACTTTTACTTGGAGTAATTTGGGGACTTTGGCATTTCCCAATAAATTTATTTTATTATAGTCCAGAGACCTCTTTTTATAGCATAGTTACTCAGCTTATAGTTTGTATATGTTACTCTGTTTTCTTTGGCTATGTATATCTTAAGACGGAAAATATTTGGGCTGTGTCCATGATACATTATTTAAACAATAATCTTGGTTTTCTACTCTTTGGTGCAGATGGTTCAAATACTGTTATTAGGTGGCAAGATGTTCTTTTGTCCTTTGTGATTTTTAGTATTATTTATTTGCCATTTTTAGCTACAAAAGAATATAGAAAGAAAACTCATATTTCAGAAGAAATAAATGAATAGGAATATATAAAGATACCCACCCAAACTACATAGGTGTATATCTTTATATTTATCTTTAATGTACACTAATAGTTATAGTAAAAAGCCAGTGCTTATGATTTTAAATTAAGCATTGGCTTTATAATTTTTAAATAAAAATCTATTGAATTTGAGTTTCACGAATATTTTTAGATAGTGTGGGAAATATAGGTGGATAGAAAGGGGTAGATAGTAGATGATAATAGATGAAGTTGATAAAAAAGATAAAGATATAGAGAGTTTTTTTAATTTATCTCGGGAAGGATATATGTTTATAAAGAATAGAATGGACCAGTTTAAGACTAATATTTTTGAGACTCGACTATTAGGGAAAAAAGTTATTTGCATTAGTGGGGGAGAAGGAGCAAAAATATTTTATGACCAAGAACGATTTAAAAAAAATAATGCATTACCCAAACGAATCCAAAAAACATTATTTGGTATGAATGCCATTCAAACAATGGATGGAGAAGAACATCTTCATAGAAAGAAACTTTTCATGGCCTTAATGACACCATTTCATGGGGAACAATTAGCAAAACTTGTATCAGAGGATTTGGAAGCTAGTATTGATAAGTGGAAAGTCAATGATGAAGTCATACTTTTTCAAGAATCTAAAGAGATTTTATGTAGAGTTGCATGCAAGTGGGCTGGAGTTCCGCTAATAGAATCTGATGTTAAAGAGAGAGCTGAGGATTTTAGTGCAATGGTTGATGCATTTGGAGCAGTTGGACCACGTCACTGGAAAGGCAGAATTGCAAGAAACAAATCTGAAGAGTGGATAGTTGGTATAATAAAAGATGTACGATCTTACAAGCTAAAGGTAGAAGAAGATTCAGCACTTTATTCAATGGCTTTTCATAAAGATCTTCATGGTAAAGAACTTAGTGACGAAATGGCAGCAATAGAACTTATAAACGTACTAAGACCCATTGTTGCTATTTCAACTTTTATTACATTTACAGCTTTAGCTCTATATAAACATCCAGAATATAAAGAAAAGCTATTAAAAGGTGGTAGTGATTATCTTGAAATGTTCATACAAGAAGTGCGCCGCTACTATCCATTTACACCTTTTCTTGGTGGGATAGTAAAAAAGGATTTCAATTGGAGTAATTATGAATTTAAAGAAGGAATGCTTGTATTACTTGATGTATATGGCACGAATCACGATTCTAGAATTTGGGATAAACCCTATGAGTTTTGCCCAGAGCGTTTTAAGGAATGGGAGGATAACTTATTTAATTTCATACCTCAAGGTGGAGGTAATCCCTTTAAGGGACATCGCTGCCCTGGGGAGAATATCACTATGGAAATAATGAAAGCATACCTTGATTTTCTTGTTAACAAAATTGAGTTTGAAACTCCTGATCAAGATTTAACTTATAGTTTAGTAAGAATGCCTACATTACCTAAAAGTGGATTTGTAATTAAGAATGTGCGAAGAAAATCATAGGATTTTAATAAATATTGAGCATGTACTAGCAATAATACTAAATTACATGCTCAACACTTTATAAAGAATAGTGAATGATTTTAAGACTAAATATATAAGTTGTTTACAGATATCAAGGTGTTAACAAATACTTTTTTATTAAGAAATTTTATGAGGTAATAAAGCTATCTTTACAACTACTAAAATATTGCATGGTTTTTACTAAGAAAACTATACCAAAAATAAATAACCCTAACACATATAAGATATTTATTACAGGTATAAATATTACTATAAAAGCTAATATACTTGCAATAGTTAATGCTTTATATTGATTCCACCTATCATCAGCTTCTTCAGCTAACATATGTTTATCATGATTGTTAAGCATTTCTTTCATACCCATGAATAAATTGTATATTACATATAAGGTTAATATTAAGGAAGCTAATCCTACTAGAATACCAAATGGTCCTAAAATTCCAAAGGTGATACCACCGTTATTGTTTTTAACTTCATATATTGAAAAAATAGAAAGTATTAGGGTAAAGATATTTAATGTTGAAGCCTTTGAAAAATGCTCGCTATGCTCTTTAAGCTGACTAAATGCCATAGCAAATAGTATAAATCCAATTACATCGGGGAGTATATCAAAACCACAAATTCTAAAGTTTAAAGATATAAACAAGAATCCCCAAAAAAAATTATTTAATCCCTTTTCTATCATTTTATGCACCCCTTATTATTTCTTATTAACTATAGCTGTACCCCTTTCTATTTCCATAAGCATATGGAAATATTCTCTTACTTATATTAAATCATATGCAATATAGTATGTAAATAATGTTTAAGATTACATTATTAACCATAGAATTCGTATATGATTTATATTAATGTCTACAGCTAGTTGTAATATGGTATAATATTAAAGCAAGTTTACATAAGGCTTAAGTGAAAAGCCTGTTTATAACCTAGGTCTAGGAATAAGTTAATAGTAACCAGGGGGAACAAAATGAACATAAAGTTAAAGGATTTATTTGAGAAAGAAATTAATAGAGATATAAAAGGTGTAATTAAGGTAGGTCAATGTGACCAGGAGAATATAAAGCAGGAACTTGAAGAATACGTGATTACGGATGAGCTACGTAGTAATTTTAATGAGTTTTTTGAGGCATACAGCAGAGACATATTAGATAGTACTGATAGGATTGGAGTATGGATTTCAGGATTTTTCGGTAGCGGTAAATCTCATTTTTTAAAGATTTTATCCTATGTTTTATCTAATGAAACCATAGGAAATAAAAGTACTTTAGACTATTTTTATAGTAAGGAACTACAGGATTCTACCCTAAGGAATATGGAGCTTATAAATAACCAATCTACAGATACTATCCTTTTTAATATAGATTCTAAGTCTGACCGGGCTTCAGAATCCCATAGGGATGCTATTGTTAATGTACTTAATAGGGTTTTCAATGAAATGCAGGGTTTTTGTGGATCTATGCCTTGGATTGCTGATATGGAAAGACAGATGACTGAAGATGGGGTATATGAAGATTTTAAAGAAGTGTTTCATCATATATCAGGAAAACCTTGGACTCAGGGTAGGGAAGATTTTTATTATGAAGAGGATGCCTTAATAGAGGCTTTATCAAAGGCTACTAAGATGAGTGAAGATGCTGCAAGAAACTGGTATAGTAAATGTGAAGAAAATTATTCCTTAACTATAGATAAGTTTTCTTCTAGGGTTAGGGAGTATTGTGATTTAAAGGGAAATAATCATCATGTGGTATTTTTAATAGATGAAATTGGCCAATATTTAGGAGAAGATACTCAGCTTATGCTAAATCTTCAGACAGTGGTGGAGGATTTAGGTAGCAAATGTGAAGGTAGATGCTGGGTTATTGTTACATCTCAAGAGGATTTAGATGTGTTTACTTTAGGTAAAGGCAATGACTTTTCTAAGATTCAAGGAAGGTTTAATACAAGATTGTCATTATCTTCTGCTAATGTGGATGAAGTAATTAAAAAACGTATTTTGAGAAAAAAAACTCAGGCAATGGAGATGCTACAAAGTCTATATGAGGAGAGAGAATCTTTTATTAGAAATCTTTTAACCTTCACCACAGATACTGTGGACATGAAATTATATAAGGACATGGATAATTTTGCACAGGTTTATCCCTTTGTACCTTATCAGTTTAACTTATTACAACATGTTTTTAATGGCATAAGAAGCCATGGAGTAGCTGGAAGAAGCTTGTCTAAAGGCGAGAGAAGTTTACTGGGAGCGTATAAGCAAGTGGCAGTTGAGTATATGGACAAAAACATAGGAACCTTAATTCCATTCTCAGCTTTTTATAATACTATAGAGACTTTTTTAGACCCTTCTATTAGAACAGTTATTGGTTATGCTGAAAATAATGAAAAGCTAAATAGCTATGATGTTAAAGTCCTTAAATTACTATTCCTTATAAAATATGCTAGGGGAATAAAGGGTAATATTGAGAACTTATCTACTCTTTTAATAGATAATATAGAAGCCTCAAAGAAAGAAGTTAAGGAGCAGGTGCAAGAGTCATTAAGTAAACTTATCAGAGAAACTCTGGTTGAAAAAAATGGTGATGAATTTGTATTTTTAACAATTCAGGAACAAGAGGTAAATAAAGAGATAAAAAATATGACAATTGATAGTGGAGAGATTGCTCAAAGGATAGGTGAGATAGTTTTTGAACATATATATGAAAATTCTAAGTTTGCCTATTCTAAAATTTATTCTTTTAGTTTTAATAAGTTAATAGATGAAAAGGTAAGAGGGTCTAAAAAAAATCCTGTAGGAATTAGGATTATAACTGCTAATTATAATTTAGTAGAAGGGGTTAGTAAAAATTATCTTAAGGAATTATCTGATAGAGAAAATAATGTGATAATTGATATATCAAACCAGGATAATTATATAGAGGAAATTGAAAATATACTTAAAATAGAGGGTTATATAAGGCTTAAAGGTACCCTAATATCAACTATTCACATGGAGGATATTAAGATAAAAAAAACTAAGGAAAGAGAACTCAGGTTAAAAAGGGCTAAATTCTTAATAGAGGAAGCTTTAAGGTGGTCAGATATATATGTAAGTGGCTCTCTTTTAAACATTAAGGTAAAAGGTTTAGTGAGTAGAATCAATGAGGGATTAAGAACCCTTGTAGATTCAAGGTTTAACAAAATAAACTACATTACAGAGTTTATATATAATAGTAGGGAACTATATAATATAGTGGAAGCTGATACTCGTCAAAGAAGTATAGAAGATAATGAGGCAAATAAATTAGCCTTGGAGGAAGTAAATAATTATATATTAACTAGTACCATGAGAAGTATTAAATTAACGGTGAAAAGCATATTAGCTAGATTTACAAGTCCACCCTATGGTTGGAAGGACCTAGATATTCAAGGGATACTCCTGAAGCTATTTAAAAAGCAATATATAAGTATTATATATGCTAATGAGGTAGTGTCTTCTAATAGCAATGATATAGTAGATTACCTAGTTAAGGGAGAGTATGAAGAAAAGGTTATAGTTATTAGTAGAGAAAAGGTACCTAGTAAATATATAGATGCAGCTAGGGAGTTAATTAAAGAACTCTTTGGAGGAGGCTCTATACCTAATGATGAAGAACTTCTAATGAAGTATTTCAAAGAATTAGGCAAAGAAGAACTTAAGAAAATTAAGGATATGAATTTTAATTATTCAATAAATAAAGATTATCCTGGAAAAGAAATAGTATTTCTAGGTGAAAAGTTATTTGAAGGTCTACTTAATATAGATGACATCCAAGAATTTTTTAAGTATGTCTATGATTTAGAAGAAGAATTCCTAGACTATATAGATTATGTTGATAATATAAAGGGATTTTTTTATAGAAAAGAAAACAATACAGTTGACTTAAATGTAAGAGGAGAGCAGAGAATAATCTTTGATGCGGCTACAGACATCCTTAATTCCTTTGAAGAAAATAAGGAATTTATATATGATTCTGAAATAGAAGGACTAGTAGAAGAACTATATGGTATTTTAAGGATGAAAGAGCCATATAACAGGATTCCTCAGCTACCAACACTTATAGAAAAGTATAATAATAGGGTGTTAGATCTATTAAATAAAGATATAACTCCAGCAATAGAATTTATTAAAGCTTGTAAGGATGAAATTATAGAAAACTTGAAGGGCTATGATTTCTATAATGAATTTGAAGCTAAAATTAATGAAGACTTTGAAAACCTTACTAAGAAAACTCTATGTTCAAAGAGTTTTCCAGTTATATTATCAATGTATAAACTTGGAGAGAAACTAAAGTTAAGGTGGTTAAATGAAATTACTTTAGAAACTGGAAGAGAAACCATTGCTAAAGTACTTAGTGTGATGGAATTGGTTAAGGATGAAAAGGCTATAAAAAATCATGAGGACATAGAATTATTATTAGAAAACTTAAGAAAGCGATTAAAAGAAGAGTTGAAGGAAGATACAACAATAAGATTAGTTTAAACCATAATTTAAATAAAAGATTATATTTTCAGAAATATTTTCAATAAAAAAACTGAAATCAAATCTTGATTTCAGTTTTTTTGATAGGACAATCACAAAATAGAGTTATCTATTTTGCGAAAGCCCCTTTATTTTATCTATGACACTTGCTAGCCTGGGAGCAGCCTGAGCAACCACAGCCACAACCGTCACCTTTAGAGTGTTTTTTTAATTGTTTTACTGATACTAATATCATAGCACCTATAACTACAGCACCTATTAAAAATGTTGCCATAGTAACACCTCCTTTATAAAAAGATTAAGCGTCCAACTTGATATATTATTAAGGAAACCACATAGGCTAAACCTGTTTGATATCCTATAGCGATAAATGTCCATTTCCAAGAACCCATTTCACGTTTAATAGCGCCTATAGCCGCAAAGCATGGAGCAGCTAGTAGGGTGAATGCCATGAAAGAGTAAGCACTAACTACATTAAATAGTTGTCCCATAGTTGAAACTAGGTTAGGGTCACTTTCTGTTAGTTCAGCACCAAGTCCGAATAGGACACCAAAGGTAGCAACTACATTTTCTTTAGCTAAGAATCCTGTTACAGTAGCAACGGCAGATTGCCAGTTACCAAAGCCTAGAGGTGCAAATATCGGAGCTATTACATTTCCAATGGAAGCTAATATACTATCTTGTGCGTCTACCATTTGTAAAGACCAGCTAAAGGATTGTAAAAACCAGATAAGACCTGAAGCTACAAAGATAATGGTACCAGCTTTTATGATAAAGGCTTTTCCTCTGTCCCACATGTGGATAAGAAGTCCTTTTAAGCTAGGTATTCTGTATTGTGGCAGTTCCATAACAAAAGGAGCTGGATCACCTTTGAATAGCTTAGTTTTCTTAAGGATTATTCCTGAAAGTATAACCATGGCTATACCTAAGAAGTACATTGATGGTGCTGCCCAAGGTTGACTAGGGAAGAAGGCACCAGCTAGTAGTGCAAATACTGGTAGTTTAGCACTACATGGAATAAATGGAGTAAGCATTATAGTCATTTTTCTATCTCTATCATTTTCAATGGTTCTACTTGCCATAACAGCAGGAACACTACAACCAGAACCTATTAACATAGGTATAAAAGATTTACCGGAAAGTCCAAACCTACGGAAGATCCTGTCCATGATAAAAGCTACACGAGCCATATATCCACAGTCTTCTAGTAAAGATATTAAGAAGAATAATACCATTATTTGTGGTACAAATCCGAGAACTGCACCAACACCACCGATAATACCATCTACAATTAGTCCATGTAACCAGTCAGCTACCTGCATATTCATTAACCAGTTAGAAACATTTCCTTGAATGAGCTCGGCAAAAAGGGTGTCATTTACCCAATCAGTGGCTATGGTTCCAATGGTAGTAACGGCAATATAATATATACCTAGCATTACTAGTGCAAAAATCGGAAGGGCAAGCCATCTGTTAGTAACAACTTTGTCTATTTTATCTGAAGTAGATAAATTAGAATTATTTTTCTTCTTAACACAGGAGGTAATTATTTTACCTATGTAGTCATAACGTTCAGTGGTAATAATACTTTCCGCATCGTCATCAAGAGATTCCTCATAGTTATTAATTAAATTATCTAATTTATCTTTTGTATTGTTATCTAGTTTTAAATATTCTAGAACTTTTTCATCTCTTTCAAAGAGTTTAATATAAAACCAACGTGGATTTTTTATTAAAGAATTTCCTTTTAATAGTTTTTCTATGTTACTTATAACTTCTTCTGTATCCTTACTAAAGGTATTTAATAAGGTAACATTTGGAGTACTTTTACCAATTTCTACAGCCTTATCAGATAATTCCTTTAGACCTTTTCCCTTAAGGGCAGAGGTTTCTAATACTTCACATCCAAGTGACTTAGAAAGCTTTGAAGTGTTTATTATGTCTCCATTTTTATTTACTACGTCCATCATATTTAAGGCTATAACTACAGGAATTCCAAGTTCTACGAGTTGAGTTGTTAAATAAAGATTTCTTTCAATATTTGATCCATCAACTATATTAATAATCACATCTGGTCTTTCATCAATCAAGAAATTACGAGTTACAACTTCTTCTAAGGTATAAGGTGATAATGAATAAATCCCTGGTAAATCAACGATAGTTACATCCTTGTGTCCTTTTAATTTTCCTTCTTTCTTTTCTACAGTTACTCCAGGCCAGTTTCCTACATATTGGGAACTCCCTGTAAGTTCATTGAAAATTGTGGTCTTACCACAGTTTGGGTTTCCAGCAAGAGCTATTTTTATACCCATTTTAATCCCCCCTAAATGTTAGCCAATGCTAACTTACTAATGAAAAATATACAGAGATTTAACTCTATGAAAATTTTAGAATCAAAAACTATTCAACTAATATTTTTTCAGCATCAGATTTTCTAATAGAAAGTTCATATCCTCGAATAGTTATCTCAATAGGATCTCCTAAGGGAGCTATCTTCCTAAGATGAATAGAAGAGCCTTTAGTAACTCCCATGTCCATAATCCTACGTTTCACAGCACCTTCTCCTTGAATTTTAAGTACTGTAACAGTCTGTCCTGGCTTTACATCCTTTAATGTATTCATAATTACCTCCTAAAATAATTCCTATATAATAATCCTATTTGCCATAGATTTATCTATAGCAATACGGCTATCTTTAACATTAATAATTATATTTCCACCTAACTCTGAAATAAGAGTTATACTTTCACCTACAATAAATCCTAGGCTTTTTAAAAATCTCACCGTTTCTTCTTTACCATTAATTTTCTTTATAAAAACTTTTTCTCCAGATTTGGCCATAGTAAGTGGCATATAAATCCCTCCTTTAAGTATGCACAAGCTAACTAATATTGAAAAACATAAGTTAGCTTTAACTAACCTATATTTTGAGTTTACTATAAATGATTTATGATGTCAACTGAAAATGAGAATAATTTTCATATATTGGGTTATTTTAAATAAGTAAAGAATAATTTTGGAAAGTTGAATGAAAATTTAACCTATGATAAAATAGGTTAAAAGAAACTATACAGGAGATTATTATGAAAATACATGAATCCGGAGAAAATTATTTAGAAACTATTTTATTGCTTCAGAGAAAAAAGGGCTCTGTACGTTCTATAGATATAGCAAATGAATTAGGTTATACAAAGGCTAGCATTAGCAGAGCCATGGGCATACTGAAAAAAGCTGAGTTTATAACCATGGAACAAGGAGGGGAGATAACTCTCACAGAAAAAGGCATGAAAAAAGCCAGTGAAATATATGAAAGACATACTCTCATCACTAAATATCTCATGGACACTTTAAAAGTATCTAAAGAAGTAGCTGATGGAGATGCCTGCCGCATAGAACACATTCTAAGTAATGAAGCCTTTGAAAAAATGAAGGAATTATATAAATAAAAAAATTGAGCATCCACTTATATTAAAGTGCATGCTCAATTTTTGTGAGAGATAAATTAATCTAGTAGGAAGTTTCATAGAGATAGTGTTTTTAAAAGTCTCTATGAAATATTTCAGTTTTATTTTCATCTTTGTAATCTTCTATGGTGAATATGCCAATGGCATCTAAGATTCCATTCATTACTGGGCTATCGTAGGCAACTTTATATTTAGAGTTATCTGCAAAGGTATCTACGGCAATTTTAGAATTATCTTTAGGGACAATAGCTTTTGGCCCACCAACGCATCCACCTACACATCCCATTCCTTCAATGAAGTTTCCTTTTATAATACCTTTTTGAAGATCTTGTAATATTTCCTTACATTCTTTTATTCCGTTACCTTGAATAGGAGTTACAAGTTTATATTTTTCAGGGAACATTCTTTCTATGCAATCTTCAATGGCAATTGAAACTCCACCGGTACGTGCATAAAGCCTTCCACCTCGTGATGCATATTCCATGGAGGTAGTGCCTTCAAGGGTTTCTGGAACTACATTAAAGGCTTCAAAAATCTCTTGTAATTCTGCAAAAGTAAGAACAAAATCAATGTCACCAATCAAGTCAGGAGATTTAACTTCTGCCTTTTTTGCTACACATGGTCCTATAAATACTACCTTTACATCTGGGTTTAATTTTTTTAACACCCTACCAGCTGCAATCATTGGAGATACAGTAGGAGATGTATGTGGCAATAAATCCTTATATACTTTTTTTATCATGCCAACCCACATAGGACAGCAGCAAGATGTAATCATAAAATCTGATTTAGTTTTAACATGAGCATCAAATTCAATGGTTTCTTTAAGGGTAAGCATATCTGCAAAGAATGCTACTTCCACCATATCAGTAAATCCAAGAGATTTAAAGGCAGTTCTAAGTTGTTCAATGGTGCTATCTCCAAATTGACCCATTATAGCAGGGGCTACAGCAGCTACTACAGGAGTATTTTCCTTTAAAAGTTTAGCAAGAGGCATAAATTCAACAGTATCTAGAATGCTTCCAGTTGGACATCCTTCCACACAGAACCCACAATCAGTACATTTATCATTATCTATATAAGTACACTTAGTTTTTTCATCATATAAAATAGCATCAAAGGGGCAGCTTTCTTGACATTTTGTCTTTCCATCACAATCTACTTTACACTCCATTTTACATAGTTTAATTTTATTAACAATTTTATGATCTGATTCATAATTATTTATGGCTTTTTTTAAATCTTCTATGTAATTATTACTAAAGGACAAATTCACTCCACAGAGAGAAGAAATTTCTCCCGCTAAGGCTTCTTTATCAACTATATTATCCTTTAATAATTCTTCAATAACATTCTCTAATTTATCATTATAGTAGGCATTGATAAGGATTTTAAATAATTCACTATGTTGTTTTTTCATAACAGCACATCCAATCTTAAAATATTTTAGTCTTCATATATTTTATAATAATCATCACCCCAATATTTTGCTATAAACTCATCTCTTCCAGATATACTTCTATCCTTTTTATATTCTGTAGGATGGGTTTTATAAAATTCTTGATGATATTCTTCTGCTTCATAGAAGGTTGATGCCGGAAGAATCCTAGTAACTATTTCTTCAAGGAATCTACCTGAATCATTTAGAACTTTTTTAGATTTTTCAGCAATTATTCTTTGATTCTCATCCATGTAGAAGATAGCAGCAATATAGGAAGAACCTCTATCTTGAAATTGACCTTCATCATCCGTTGGATCTATCTGTCTCCAAAAGGCATCTAAGAGCTTTTCATAGGAGATGATAGTAGAATCATATATAATTTTAATAGCTTCATAATGACCTGTACCTTGAGATTTTACATCTTTATAGGTAGGGCTTTTAAGTTCACCTCCAGTATACCCAGAAGTAACACTTATAATTCCATCTAATACATCAAAAGGGGATACCATGCACCAAAAGCAGCCACCAGCAAATATAGCAGTTTTGTAATTTTCACTATTAATATTCTGCATTTTCAATTGCCTCCTAAATTTTGTTTTTAATTATATATTACCATATTTTAAAGAAATATATAGTAATTATAGTCCATATGAAATATAAATAATATGACAATATATGAAAGTTAATCATTTATTAATTTAGATTTATATCCATATATGGTAAAATTGAATATGGATGCGTAGGGCTTATCTTATGTTTAGGAGGGAATATGGATTACAACAAATTTAACATAGAAGAAAAATATGATAATTATAATAATATAACCAAGGTAGAAGCTGAAAAGATACTGTTAAAATTAGATAGTGTGATAGATCATGATAAAGGATATGATTATTACATATTAAAGGGAAAGATGCTCCTTAAGCTGGATAGAATGAAGGATGCTTTTCATACCTTAGAAAAGGCTATGACCTTTAATAAAACTGATGAAGTTTATGACCTTTTATCCTTTGCATATTACGAGGAGGAAGATTATGAAAAAGCACTTTATTATATAAATTTATCCTTTGGAATAACAGTAGATGAGTTTATTTATAATCATAAAGGAAAAACTTTAGAAAGATTAGATAGGTTTGAAGAAGCTTTCGAAACCTATTATGAAGGACTTAATTATGCTCTCTCTAGTTATAGTAGTTATGGAGATGTAGAGATATTTGGTGAAAATTTAGCTAGACTAGGGGGAATTTTAAAAAATCAATATTTAGATAACATAAAGAAATTTATAAATATAAGAGATTATTATAATCTTTATGAAAACTATATGAAACTTCTTCAAGTTATTCTTAAGGAGGAAGAAAATGATCACTATCATAGTAGTTCTGAATATGTAAGTGTAAAATATCTAGAGTTAGTTGAAGAAGGAAAATATATTTTAATTGATAATGATTACTTTTTAGGGATGATTAATATATATAAAATTCTATATCAAATAGAAAGCAATTCAGAGTATGAGGATAGGGAGTACATTAATAAAACCTATATAGATAATAAGGTGAGGGACTTTATTGATGCTGTTATGGAAAGAACTTCACTTACTAAGGATGTAGATATAATTTTAACGGTTTTAAATGAAGTTATAGGCATTAAAAATAGAGATTACTATGATTACTTGTATCATAAAGGTTTTATTTTTATGAAACTAAAAAGATATGATGAGGCATTAGAGGTATTAGATGGCATAACTAGAGATAAGAAATCACCTTATAATATAAAAGTTCAAAGCTATGAGTGTATAATTAAAAAAATGTATGAAGCTGAAGATATATATAAGGGAAATTATGATGAGTATAAAAAAAGTATGTCAGATCTCCTTAGAGATGAAATTCATAGGATAAAGGAAGATGAATATTTAACTTTAGATGATAGATGTGACAGAATAATACACAACTGTAAGAGGGCTATTAATTTAGAACTAGATAATGATTTTTGGTATGATTATATAGAAGTGTTATCTTTGGAATTAGGTGAGGAATATGAAGTTATTGTAAAAAACCAATCAGTATACAAAGTGATACAAAATTATAATAAAGCCATAAATATATATGATAGGCTCATTGAGGTGAAAAGTGATGGTCCCCATGGGTATTATAGAAAAGGAAGGGCAATTGTATTAGTGTTGAGACTTTTAAATAGTTCTAAAACCTCCTTAAAGGATTTAGTTGGAGTTCATAATTTAGACTGTTTTTCTTATTCAGAGGTTATATATAATCTTAATAAGGCTATTAGTTTAAAAAGTGACAATGGTAAATACTTTAACCTTTTAGCAAGAACTCATTTTGAGATTGGGGAATATGAGAAGTCCATGGGATATATCGAACAAGCACTTACCCTAGCACCTAATGATTTATATATGAATTTAAATAAGGTGTGTATTTATATTAGAAGATATAAGTACACAGAAGCAGTGGATTATTTATTTAAGATGTCCTATAAAGATATGAATAGAGGTACCGTAAGAAAAACTTTTCTTTCAAGAAAGGAAATTCTTAGTTTCTTAATGGGTATATTTAATTTATATACAAGGCAAGATAAAATTTACTATATAATAGCCTATTATTTTTATGCTATAGTTGATTTTCAATATGATAAAGCCTTAACCTTTATTAATAATGCTATTGAGATGTCTGATGATGAAAGATACTACTTGCTTAAAGCTAAAATATACTTTAAAGATGGAAAGTTTAAAGAATCATTAAAGTGTGCAGAAGAAGCTATAGTTATTGACGATCATTATGATGAAGCTTTTCTTATAAGAGAAAAATGTAATGAAAAATTAACAGATAATTAGTATATAAATATTGTAAACATCTAGGATTGAAATAAAGCCTAGGTGTTTTTATTTATGAAGAAAATATATTTATAATTATAAAAATATAAAATATTGTATAAAAATGTATTTAATGGATAACATAGTTTATGTACATAAATTGTTACATAAATTCTTAAATGAAAAAAGAAAGGAGGAATAGTGTGAATAAGAAAATTAATAGATCTAAGAAAAAGGGATTTACCTTAATTGAGTTACTAGTAGTTTTAGGGATAATAGGTGTATTAGCCTTAGCAGTAGCACCAACAATGGTATCTAAGGTTAGTGAAGCTAAAGAAAAAACAGATGTTTCAAATGCTAATGCCATAGCTATGGCAGTTAAAACCGAGATAATAGAGGGAGATATAAAAGCTTCAGGACCTATTGATGAAAGTGATATAACGGAAATAGGTAGTAAATATTTTGATGGTAAATTTCCAACATCACAATCTTTAAAAACTAATTTTACTGTAGCTTTAACTAATAATGTAATTACTGTTACAGCTGGAAAAGGAACACAATTTTACCCTGAGTATATATTAGGAGCGGATGATAAAGATACAGAATAATAGATATATAACCTAGTAAATTAATCTTAAAATATATCTAGATAATACATAATTAATGATCTGAACCTTAATAAAAAGATATATTTTACAAACTTCTATAATATATAAAATATAAGAGAGTGGATTTTAAACATTTTTCCTATTAGCTATTCCTGAAAGTAGTTCATAGGAAGGTGATGCAATTATTTTCCGCTCTTTTTTATTGGCATAAGTTACGAAATTAAATCTTTATATTAAAATTTATTTATGCAATATATGTTATAATAGAATATATATTCTACTATATACTAAATTAAACTTAAAGAGAGCATACAACCAATTTGTAATTGAACTTAAGCACAGAGGAGGAATAAAAATGAATATTATTAAAGCAGAAGATTATGAAAGTATGAGTAGAAAAGCTGCCAATATAATTTCTGCTCAAGTTATACTTTACCCAAACTCTGTATTAGGACTTGCCACTGGTTCTACTCCGTTAGGAGTATACAAGCAGTTAATTGATATATATAATGATAGAGAATTGGATTTTTCAAAGGTACATAGTGTAAATTTAGATGAATACTATGGTTTGGCACCAGACCATAATCAAAGTTACCATTCTTATATGAAGGAAAATTTCTTTAAACATATTAATATGCCGTCAAATAATATTAATATACCTAATGGACTCGCTTCTAATATTGATTTAGAGTGTAGTAGATATGATAAATTAATTTCAGATTTTGGAGGCATTGATCTTCAACTTTTAGGTATAGGTCATAATGGACATATAGGGTTTAATGAACCGGGAGAAGTCTTTGAAAAGAACACTTATAAGGTTAAGTTAAATAAAAGGACTATTGATGCTAATTCAAGATTCTTTAATAGTATTGAAGAAGTGCCTAAGTATGCTATTACTATGGGAATAAAGGCTATTATGCAGTCAAAAGGAATTCTTTTAGTAGTAAATGGAATTAGTAAGGCGGACATTTTGTATGAAGCTCTTTTAGGAGCAATTACACCAAAAGTTCCTGCTTCAATATTACAATTACATCCTAATTTAACTGTTATCGCAGATAAAGATGCTCTTTCTACCATTGAAAAAAAGGCGAAAATTTAATTTATAAAAGGAGTGATTTTTTATTTAAAATCACTCCTTTTAATATAGGCAAATTAAATTGTTAATACTATTTTGTTATGAAAGCATATTTTGGAAGACCGTTTTCGTATTGAATTTTTGGTTCTCCAATGATTAGAGGTAGTGTATACTCATAAGCTTCTTTAGTTACATTGTTACCTTCTTCATTGATCCATTCCTTAGGGAAATATTTTATTGAGTTTGCTACCTTTGAAGTGTGCACTGCAAAGGTTTCTGATTTATATGGATCATTAGAAACTCTCTCAATACCTATCATATAACCGCTTTCACCTTCTGCAGAGTATTTTAATGCAGCAAATCCACAATTAAAGGCTTCATCAATATCAGTTTGAGAAGCAAAGTGCATTGCGCAACGTTGCATAGTTGAAAGTTCTATGGCTCTTACTTTTTTGCAAACTCCATTTTCAGTGATTACATTTTTGATATAACTACAAACACCACCTAATTGAGCGTGACCAAATTTATCTAGACCAGTACCACCCATTTCACCAAGGAAAGTACCATCTGCAGTTCTTATTCCTTCAGAAACTACTATAATTACAGAATTTTTTTCTTCTAATTTTTTAGCCACATCTTTTAAAAACTTAGCTTCATCAAAGGCAACTTCAGGAAGATAAATTAAATCTACCACTGGTTCTCCATTTAATGTAGCAATACAAGAACTAGCAGCTAGCCATCCTGTATCACGTCCCATTGCCTCTATAACAAATACATTTTTTGCAGTATAAACACTAGCATCTAGTTTGTTTTCTAGAGCTATAGTTGATATAAACTTAGCAGCACTTCCAAAACCAGGAGTATGATCCATTACTGGAAGGTCATTATCTATAGTTTTAGGAACTCCAAAGAATTTTACAGGAAGGTTATGCTCCTTTGCATAGTTACTTAGTTTATGAACTGTATCCATGGAATCATTTCCGCCAATGTAGAAGAAAGTATCAATTTCATGCTTCTTAAAAATCTCAAAAAGTTTTATGTATTCTTCTTTGTTATCTTCATAGGTTTTTAATTTGTATCTACAAGATCCAAGTCCTGAAGATGGTGTATAAATTAATCTGTCAATAACCTCACTGTCAATCTGAGAAAGATCTATTATATTTTCATTTAAAATTCCCTCAATACCGTTAATTCCTGCATATGCATTGTCAAAATAGTGTAGTTCTTCATTTGCTTTAAATACTCCCATAGCGCTGGCATTTATTACAGATGTAGGACCACCAGATTGAGCTACTATACAATTTTTCATATATTTAACACTCCTTTGTATTGTGTAGAGATACCTACACTTATTATTACATCTTTTTAATTATAATATAAATTATAATTACTAACAATTAGTATAATTAAATAGACATTGTATTAATAATATATAAGGTATGAGATAATAGTTTTTAAATAGTTAAATATATAGAATAGGTTATCTTTAATTAGGTTAACATAAGACTTTTTATTCGTATAAATGGTATAATATTCATATATTTAAAAAGCAAAGGAGAAAAGATTATGAAAATGTATCCCGTTGAATTAGATAATAAATATGGTTATATAGATGAAAATGGAAAAACTATAGTTCCTTTTATTTTTGATTTTGCCGATGAATTTGAGGATGAAATGGGCTTTATAGAGGTGGATGGATTATGTGGTTTTATCAATAGACAAGGAGATTACATAATAGCTCCTAAATATGATGATATAAATTATTTTAATGAAGGCATGGCTTTAGTTGAGTTAAACCATAGATATGGATATATAGACTTACAAGGCAATGAGGTAATAAAAGTAAAATATGAAGAAGGAAAAGGATTCACTGAAGGACTTGCAGCAGTGAAAATATTAGGAAAGTGGGGATATATCAATAGACATGGCAAAATGATTATATCACCTACCTTTGATGAAGCTAATGAGTTTGAAGAGAATGGCCTCGCTATAGTTAGAAAAGGTGAGAACTATGGATATATAAATGGGGAAGGTCAGTGTATTAGCGGATTTATATATGAATATGCTAACAATTTTAATGAGGGTTTAGCCAATGTGGGATTAGAAGGTAAAAATGTATATGTGGATGAAACCTTTAATATAAAGATTGAAGGAAATTTTGATTTTACTAGCGAATTTCTTAATGGACTTGCAGCTGTATCCCAAGATAATATATGGGGATATATTAATAATTCTGGTGACTTTGTTATTGAAAAAACATATAGCTGGGCAGATAATTTCAATACAGATTATGCAGCAGTTTCCATAGAAGATAAATATGGATTTATAGATAGAAGTGGGAACATAATAATACCTATAGAGTATGATAATGTTTTAGAGTACAGTGAAGGTTTATTTTCTGTTGAAATTAACGAGAAGTGGGGTTTTGTAGATTTAAAAGGTCATATAGTTATAGAACCTAAATTTCATGAAGTAGATAACTTTTATAATGGAATATGTAAGGTTATAATAGATGAAAAAGAAGGATATATAAATAAAGAAGGAGAATTTATAATATAGATAATAGGGATAGAATTTTAATATTTATGGTTATAAATAACTTGTAAATTCGTAATTTAATAGAAGATATAGTCTTAGAATTAAGGGGGATATAGTATGAGTATAATTGATTTGCATTGTGATACAATTTGTCATTTAATAGATAATAAGGATATGGAATTAAAGAGAAATCATCTAGCTATTGATTTAGAAAAGTTAACAAAAGGTAATTCCTTAGCACAATTTTTTGCCTTGTTTATTGATCTTAATGAGCATCCTAAGGCATTTAATAGAGCCATGGATATGCTTAATAAATTTTATGAAGAGTTAGAAAAAAATAATCATGAAATATCTGTAGCAAAAAATTATGAGGATTTTGAAGTGAATAAGGAGGAGGATAAAATATCAGCTTTCTTGACCATTGAAGAAGGTGAAGCTATAGAAGGCTCTCTTAAGAATTTAAGAAATTTTTATGACCTAGGAGTTAGACTTATGACATTAACCTGGAATTATGAAAATAGTATAGGTTATCCAAATTGCAGAGAAGAGTTTCGAAATAAAGGGTTAAAAACCTTTGGATTAGAAACCCTCGAAGAAATGAATAGGCTAGGCATGATTATTGACGTTTCACACCTATCCGATGGAGGGTTCTATGATGTGGCAAGATATAGTAAGAAACCTTTTGTAGCATCACATTCAAACAGTAGAGCTGTATGTAATCACAGCAGAAATTTAACTGATGATATGATTAGAACTCTCAGTGAAAAGGGGGGCATAACTGGCATCAACTTTGAAAAATCTTTCTTAATAGAAGGCGGAAGTAAAAGTGCTGTTACAGATATGGTTAAACATATAAATCATATCTGTAATGTTGGGGGTATAGATGTATTATCCCTTGGTAGTGATTTTGATGGAATAAATCCTAAAAATCTAGAAATTAGTAACATGGGAGAGATAGATAAACTCATAACTGCATTACAAAAAGAAGGATATCATGAAAGTCATATAGAAAAAATATTATATAGGAATGCTTTGAGAGTAATAAAAGAAGTTATGTAGTACAATATAATTTATAGAAACCTTTATATTAAATTATATGACTATGGCTAAGTACCTAGATAATAATTTATCCTTCAGAGGGAGGTAAAACTCCTTCTGAAGCAAATGTAGATAACATAAAAGGAGTGAGGTTATGGAATATGAAAAGTTACAGAACAATATTTCTAAGGGAGAAATATTGTTAAAAAAGGTAGATATAGACGGTAATATTTGTGGAGAGTTTGTTGAATTTACAATTAGCCATGTTTATGAAAATATTGGTGAAGATGATGTAAAAGGAATTTATACCTTCCCTATACCAGATACTGCTGTTATATCAGGTTTTGAAGCTAATATAGGTGGCAGTGTTATAAAAGGTAAAGTAGAAGATAAAAAAGAAATAGAGAAAATTTATGAAAATATTGGAGAAGATTCAGGAAGTAAACTTATATTAGAAGAACTAAATAACAACTATTTTAAAATGTCAATTGGAACAATCTTAAAAGGTGAAACTGTAGTTATAAAGATTTCTTATATTGAAGAGCTAGTATATGAACATTCTAAGCTTAAGTTAATTATTCCTAAGATTGTACTTCCGGAAAATCCATATAATGAAGAACAAAGTCAACAAGAAGACTATAAATTATCTTTAAATCTATTAGTAGAGACCTTTGAAAGTGCTAAATTTTCTTGTAATACCCATAAAATTCAGGTAGAAGAAGAAGAGGATGATGAGAGCAATTTATACAAAATAACCCTTCATGGTGAAGAGCAAATCCTGGATAGTGCTATGACAATTTATTTAGAAGAAAATTCCAGCGAAACAAGTGGAATTATATATGAGAATTATAGCGAAGACAATGGAATTGTTTATTTGAGGTTTCTACCTGAAATTGAAGAGGATGTAGAAGAGAAAAGTGGTAACTATATATTCCTTATAGACATATCAGAATCTATGGAAGGAGATAAGTTAAAGGAGGCTAAAACTGCTTTACACTTATGTCTTAGAAATTTATATAAAGGTGATACCTTTAACATAGTTGCTATGGGTGACACCCTAAAGCATTTTTCAGAGAGTAGAAGAGTTGAATTTAATGATGAAAATTTAAAGGAAGCATCTAAGTGGATAGATAAGTTAACTTGTGAAAATGATGCTAATATATTTGATGGAATAAAATATGCCTTTTTAAATGAAGATAAGGGAGAAGAAAATACTATAATTTTATTTACTGATGACGTAGTGGATGATGAGAAAGATATCCTTGATTATGTAGAAAAAACTTGCGTAGGAAGCAGAATTTTTCCTTTTGGAATAGATGCCTCTGTTAATACCTATTTCATCAATAAAATAGCAAGAATTACCTTTGGAAAAGCAGAATTTATTAATAGAAGTATTAGAATAGAAGATGTAATCTTAAATCAGTTCAATAGAATAAGAGGACTACAAATAACAGATATTGAAATTGATTGGGGTGGAATGAAGGTTGAGAAAACTTACCCTAGAACCATAGAATATATGTATGATGGAGAACCATTTTCAATATTTGCTAAGATGGATGGGAATCTAGAAGGTATTGTTACTCTTAATGGTATGGTTGGAGATAGAAGAATACAACGAAGAATAGTTCTAACTAAATTAGACTTAGAGGTTAATGCAAATTTAATTGAAAAGGTTTGGTATAAGAAAAGGATAGAATCTTTAGAGAATAGAATCGTCTATGAACGTGGAGAAGTTCATGAGGCTATGAAAAATAAGATTATAGAGTTATCTACTGACATTGGAATTATAAGTGATGAGACATCATTTATTTTAATAGAAGAAATTTATGAACCTGTACTGGGAGGAGTTATGAGAAAATTCTTACCAGTTAACATAGATTTCAATAAGGGTGATACAAATATAATCTCTCCAAAGTTTTATTATAGTCAAAGTCTAGATGAATTGCAGTTAGAAAATTTAATGGATGAGGGTATAGATAAATCAGAGTTCTTACGTGTGCTAGCAACACAGCAATTAGCAAGTGGTGCCTTTGGTAAATCTGTAGAAGATGATAAAATAGATAAGGTTATATATACTGCTAGAAGTATAGTAGCCTTTACTCACCACGGTGAAGGTATAGAAATGTATAAAAATCTATTAACTAAAGCTGTAGTATATCTTGTGGAAAATTATGAAGAATTTGTAGAGAATGAAGATGTACTAATCTCCACATATGTTGCTCTTAAATCTTTTGCAGATAAGGTAATAGTTAAAGATAATAAAAAGACAAGGCTTTTAAATGCAATAAATTCCTTAGAAAGTCATATTGAAGAATTAAATATTGATATAAGTAAGATTAATGAGGAAATTTTAAGTAGTATAGAAGGCGCAAAAGAAAAAGATCAATTAAGCAGACTTATATATAAATCAATAAAATATTAAGTTAGTTTGTGTTAAAATGCTCTAAATATTAGATAAGCGCTGAGCATGTAATATAATTATAATGCATGCTCAGCATTTTTATAGAAAAATCTATTTAAGGAAGGTAGTACATACTTAATGATTGACACTGAAGTTAACAAAAATGATAAAGTGAATATGAGAGATTTTATAAAGAAAGATTTTTGCAGAAGACATAAACTTAATGTGCTAAATTCTCTAGATATTTTGACATTAGAAAACATTTCTAACCTTATAGATATATACGATGGTTATGTATTAAAGGGGTATTTAGTAAATGCTATACCAAAGGGTATTAAAGTATCCTTATCCAATAGGATGACTTCAAGTGGCGGAAAGACTATCTTTTCAAAAAGAGGAAGAGAATGTACCTATGAGATTAGAATAAGTAATAGAGTCATGAAAGAATATATAGAAGATAATAGAAGTAAAGTTGTATGTGGAATAGAAGCTAAGGATGCACTAGAAGCTCTTATGCTTATTTTAGAGCATGAGCTTTGCCATGTCATAGAATTTAGTGATTATGGAAGCTCTAATTGTAAAGGTGAAAGATTTAAGAATCTAGCCTTTAATTTATTTGGACATACAAGTAGTTATCATGAAATATTAAAGAGTAAAGATGCCTTCAATAAAACCATAAATAACTCATTTGTTAAAGGACAAGTTATTCAATTTAAATACAAAGGTGTATTGTATGAAGGAATAATTAGAAATATTAATAAAAGAGCTACAGTGATGGTGAAGGATATAAAGGGTGAATATAGAGATAACCATGGATTTAGTTATTCAAAATGGTACGTACCACTAAAATTACTTATAAATAAGGAGTAGAAAGATATGATTAAAGCAATACTGTTTGACCTAGATGGTACAATAATAGATACCAATGAATTAATATTGACTTCCTTTAATTATGTATTAAATAATTATTTAGGATTAAATATAGGAAAGGAGGAAATTGTAGAATCCTTTGGTATACCACTTAAAGATGTATTGAGTGAATATGATAAGGATAGAGCTGATGAATTAGTTGATGAATACATAAGATACTGTCTTAATTGCCATGATAAATACATAAAATCTTATGATCACGTGGAAGATGGACTATTAAAGCTGAAAGATAAGGGATTAAAATTAGCAATAGTTACATCTAAGAAAAGGGGAACGGCTTTAAGAGGACTTAATTGTTTTGACTTAGAGAAATATTTTGATGTAATAATTACTCCAGAAGATAGTAGGAAACATAAACCAGATGGTGAACCAGTGTTAAAAGCTTGTGAAGTCTTAAAAGTTAATCCTAATGAAACTATAATGGTAGGAGATAGCCATAATGATATATTATGCGGAAAGAATGCAGGAGCAAAAACTTGTCTAGTAAATTATACTGCACTAAATATAGAAAAGATTAAAGTACATAATCCTGATTATATAATAGATAAAATTGAAGACATTATAAAGTTTATTTAGTATTTTAGGTGTTTACCGAAAAAAAATTATCATAAGTATTATTGTCATAATTGAGAATGATAAAATAAAAAAGTATAAAATTTAAATTTAACTTATTATGATAAATAAAATTATTTAGTAAATAGAAAACACCTACATATATAAAATTACAAATATTTACACAAAAAAAGATTCCCTATGATTAATATTAACATAGGGAATCTTTAAAGCTATCTATATATACGATTTCTTTTTTTTCTACGTTTTTTGTTTATTTTAGATATTATTAGTATTACTAAAGATGCTATTATTATTAATACTAATAGAGCTAATACATAATAAAGGATATTACTTTTTATTATATCCATATTGGATAGTCCAGAATATATATCATATTGTTTTTCATATCCCTTTATATTAACAGTAGCTTTACCAATAGATTTATCTTTACTTAAAGTCCAAATATTTATCTTACCTACTTCAGAATTAAATTCTGGTTCTAAGTCTGTTGGATATAATGAAATATCCTCATGAATAGTAACTGGAACTTTAATTGCTTTTTTAGGTCCTATAAGAGGTAAAATTTTATATTCCATAGTAACTTCTGAAATTTCAGTGTTCTTAGCTTTGAAGACTTCTTTTTCTGCATTGAAGCCATAATTGGCTAAGTTTGTAGTATCTTCAAAAACCTGAGTGTCTACTGGAAAATTATAATCTGAGCCTAATACCACCGTTGCTAAAGTATGTCCATTCCTTTGATATAAAGCTGCTAAGCATCTTCCAGACTTTTCTGTATAACCAGTTTTTCCACCAATGTTTCCATCTACACCTATAAGTTTATTTCTATTTTCAACTATTGATGATGGTCCATTAGTAGATTTTACTTCTGATTCCTTTTTAGACATAGTTTCTCTAATCCACTCATTACCGTAAGCTGCATTTAATAATAGGGATAAATCATATGCTGTAGTATAGTGATCATCAGTGTTATCATCAAGGCCATTAGGTGTTACAAAATTAGTATTGGTCATACCTAAAGCTTTAGCTTTTTCATTCATCATTGTAATGAACTTTTCCTTTGTTCCACCAACATTTTCAGCAACCATATAAGCAATATCATTACCTGAATAAAGAAGTAGTATGTCCATAGCATCTTTACCGGTAAATGTATCTCCAGGAGTTACTGGATGAACATTAAGTCCATAAGAATAAGGCTCTTCTTTTAAGGCTGCAGCTGGATAAGTAAGTAAATCGGTTTTACTTTTATTTTCAGCTAATAGTAAAGCAGTCATCAGCTTAGTAATACTGGCTGGTTGTTTCTTTTCATCGATATTTTTAGAATAGATTATTTCCTTTGTTTCTAAGTCCATAACAATAGCAGAAGTACCAACGATTTCAGGTTGAGTTTCTGCAATGGCTATAGTTGAGAAAGAAAAGGTAAATACTAAAGTAAAAAATACCCATAATGATAAAATTCTCTTTTTCACAAGTCATCTCTCCAATTTTATATTTTAGAATTAAATAAGTCCTATCTAGTATAACATTTACTGTAATTTTCAACAAGGACAAAGAAAAAATATGTTATTAATAATATGTTATATTTTTATTATCTAATATTGTGGTATGCTATATATAAGATATTTAGAAGGAGCAGTGAACTGATGACAAATATAAATATTGATAGAATAAATGATATTTTTAAAGATAGGGAGTCCACATCTATACAACCTATGAAAAAAGCAGCAGTGATGATTCTTTTACAGGTTATAGACGATGAGGTTTATATAATTTTTCAAGTTAGAGCTAAAAAATTAAATAGTCAGCCTGGTGATGTTTGTCTACCTGGTGGAAAGGTTGAAGAAGGAGAGTCTTTTAGAGATGCTGCAATAAGAGAAACCATGGAAGAGATGAATATTAAAAAAGAAGATTTTGAAGTTATTGGTGAAATGGATTATTTCTTATCACCATACCTCATGATAATGCGTCCCTATATCGCTAAACTTAATACAAATAATATTAAGTTTAATACAAGTGAAGTTGATCATATATTTAAGGTACCAATAAAATTTTTTATTGATACAGAACCATTACTATATAAAATGGATATTGGCCCAATAAATCAAGATGGATTTCCCTTTCATTTAATAAACGGAGGTAAGGATTATAAATTTTCAAAGGGGGTATTAGATGAATACTTTTATCAGTGGAATAATTATGTAATTTGGGGTTTTACAGCTCATATTATAAAATCTTTCATTGATATCATAAAATAGTAATTACATCCATATAAATAAGTAAAGAAAATATTTAACTGCCTTAGGAGGTGTAATATGTATGGTAAATAGAACTTCTGTAAGCATATTAATACAAGATATGATGAATAAACTTGAGGAAATTGGTATTCACAGTATTCTTGTCAGATCTAAGGAAGAAGCTAAAAATTTTATTATGTATCATATAGATATTGGAACTCAAGTAAGAATAGATGATTGTTTAGAGTTAAATGATTTAAACTTAGAAAAAGCTGTCATAGAAAAAGGTGGTACCATATTAAACAAAGAAGTAGGGGCTTTAGATTTCAAAGAGGGCAAAAAAAGATCCTCAACTATATCCCAACTAGATTTATATGGTTGTAGCCACTTATTGGACGAGTTTACTGAATTTTCTCATTATATCACTGACAATGAAGATTTGTTAAGTTGTATTTATGGAATAAAAAAAATAGCAGTCATTAATATAGGCTTAAATAATAAGATTCCTAATGAGCTACTTCCTATATATGAAAAAATAATGAATATTGATAGTGAAAAGATTATTAACCTTAAAAATCATATAGCAAAAAAAGAAGATAGTAACTTGAATATCCATAATACTCAAAGAAATGTAGGACATAAAAATATAAGTATTGACATAAGTGTAGTTTTCATAGGATAAATTTATATATATATTTTAGTAATTGTAGTACAACTCCATCTTTTTTTAAAATATTATAATTATATTTTAAATATATTCGAAAATTCTTAAATATAGAAAACCTCTCAATAAATCCACTAAAAATACTTTATTTTGTGAAAATTCTCATTTATAATTTAGGGTATTAAATGTGTATTTATTGGGGGTGGTATGCTTGGTTAAGTGTGATTTTTTATCAACTTATGATGAGTATGTAGAGTGTTCAAAGGACTGTGTCCTTTATAATTGGGCTGAAAATAATAATAAGTGCCCCTTTAAAGAGCTTAGTAGCAAGGGGAGCAAAATAAAAAATCTCTATGATTATGATTTGTACAAGGAGGATAAGTCGTTGCCTATATCTCTTTTATACAAAGACAGCTACTTATAATTAAATTATTTTTAATATGGATTTTTTATAACATAATATCTATATTAAGCTCCAACCAGATTAAACTAATCCAAGTGTGTTATTAGTATATTTCAATAAACATATAAATCTCCCAGCCTAGGCTAGGAGATTTTTTATTAACTATTTTGATTTCATACTACACCCTGAACATGATGTGCAATCCTTTGACTTTGATCCACATCCACCACATCCCTTAGATTTATTAGTAAGCGAAGGTGTTGCCTTTAGGTAGAGAGAATCTTTCTTCAGTACAATAATTATTTCATTAAAGTTACTAGATAAATCTTCACTATAAGCAATATTTAACCCCTGTATATCTTCAATAACATTGTAATTAATGGTATTATCTAAAATTATATCAACCTTAGAATTTTTACAACATCCACCATTTTCAGGTTCTTTTAATGCTATACAATCATATTCATCATGAAATTCCAGTAGTTTAATAATAAAATCAAAGGCATCATTAGAAATTTTTATTTTAAGTTTCTTATTCAATAGATATCATACCCTTCATAGATAGTATATTAATATTATTCTTCATATATTGAAGAGTATTCGTGTAATAATGATTCTTTTAAATTCCATAAGTTTTTAGATAAGTCTACATAGTATTGATGAGGATTTTGTAATCTTCTTATCTCTGACCATAGACTAGCTTTTTCCTTACCACAAAATTCTCTTATCTCCATTACAGAAGGACTTTCATAAGTACATTTACCCTTATCAAATATTTGAACCATGAGATTTTTTATATTATAATTTTTAATTCTTTTTTTCTTCCAAGTGTAGTTAGGGTCAAACAACTGCAAAGGCTTATTATTATCAAAATTCTCATCATTTAAAGCAATTAAATCTGCAATAGCTTTATTTGTTTTCTTATCATAAACTCTATAAAGAGATTTAAACCCTGGATTTGTGATTTTTTCTACATTTTCACTTATCTTAATTTTAGGGATAATGGTTCCATTTTTTTCTATAGCAACAAGCTTATAAACGCCACCAAATACAGGTTCACTTCTTGCAGTTATCAATCTTTCACCAACACCAAAACTATCTATTTTAGCACCATTTTCTAGAACAGCTTTAATTATAAATTCATCTAAAGAGTTAGAAATTGTGATTTTTACATCCTCATAGCCAGCTTCATCTAACATTTTTCTAGTTTCTATAGAAAGATATGCAATATCGCCACTATCAATTCTTACAGCCTTAGGTCTTTTACCCATAGGTTTTAAGATTTCATCAAAAACCTTTATAGCATTTGGAATACCTGATTTTAGAACATTATATGTATCTACTAAAAGTACAGTATTATCTGGATAAGTTTTAGCCCATGCTGCAAAAGCTTCATATTCACTATCAAAAAGCTGAATCCAAGAGTGTGCCATAGTTCCAGTTACAGGCACATTGAATAATTCATCTGCCATAGTACAAGCAGTAGCATTACATCCACCAATAATTGCAGCTCTAGCTCCATACAATGCACCATCATAGCCTTGAGCTCGTCTAGAACCAAACTCCATTACAGGTCTACCACTAGCAGCTTCACAAATTCTTGCAGCTTTAGTAGCAATTAGAGTTTGATGATTTATTGTTAGTAGTATCATAGTTTCTATAAACTGAGCTTCCATCACTGGACCCCTTACAGTTACAAGTGGTTCATTAGGGAATACTGGGGTACCTTCTGGAATAGCCCATACATCACAACTAAACTTAAAGTTAGCTAAATAATTTAAAAATTCTTTACTAAATAAATCTTTACTTCTTAGATATTCTATATCTTCATCAGTAAATTTAAGATTAGTTAAATATTCAATCAATTGTTGAACTCCTGCCATTATGCAGTAGCCACCACCATCAGGAATTTTCCTAAAAAACATGTCAAAATAAGCTATGGTATCATCTGCTTCAGTATTTAAATAACCATTAGCCATTGTAAGCTCATAAAAATCTACTAACATGGTAAGATTTCTTTGGCTTCTTAGGTCAAGTCTAGTAATTGTATCCATTTTTAGTTCTCCTCACTTATATAAACCATAAAATTTTATAAAATCTCCATAGGTTAACATTTACATCCTATATATCGTACCATAAGAAAACTTTCATTTCTATAGTATATGGACAAATAATATGGTAATATTATTTAATTGAAAGTATGTAAAAGGAAAGATTTATATTATGATAAGAAACAAAAACAACACTTTAAGTGAAGAACAGTTAACAGCCATTAACTGTACAAATGAAAATATAATAGTCAGTGCAGGTCCTGGAAGTGGGAAAACTGTAGTTATTGTAAATAGAGTTTATGAGCTAATAAATCATAAAAACATATCGCCTAAAAATATAGTTATAATAACCTTTACCAAGGCAGCAGCAACTAATATGAGAAATAGGTTCCTAGCCATAGATAAAAATAAGGTAAGTCCTTTCTTTGGAACCTTTCATGGACTTTGCTATAAAATACTAAAGTCCTATTATGGAGAAATTAATATAATAGAGCCCTTTGAAAGTTATAGAGTAGTAAAAAACTTTTTAACTGCCTATGTGGAGGATGTTAGTGAAGATAGAGTTAAGGAATATGTAAATGCCATATCCATCTATAAATGCAAGGGAGAATATAATAGAGATGGAAATAATCAAATCGATAAAGAACTTTTAAAAAACTGTGTAAATTTCTATGAATCCTATAAAAAGGAAAAATCCCTCCTTGACTTTGAAGATCTACAGTTAATGTGTAGAGATTTATTTATTAAGAATAGCTCCATATTAAATTCATATCAAAATCAATTTAAACATATATTAGTTGATGAATTTCAAGATAGTGATGATGTACAAGTGGACATATTAAAGCTTTTAAATAAGGGGAATAACTTATTTGTAGTAGGGGATGAGGATCAATGCATCTATAGTTTTAGAGGAGCTAATCCAACCTATATAGTAAACTTTAAAGATATATTTAAAGAAGGTAAAACCTTATATCTATCTACAAATTATAGGTCAAAGCAGAATATAGTAAGATTATCTATGAAGTCTATAAAAAATAATAAGATTAGAACTTCAAAGAATATCAGAGCCAGTAAAACTGATGATGGAATAATAAAGGCTCAAGGGGTTCGTGATGAAACAGCTCAAGGTACATATATAAGTGATTATATTCTTAAGGTAAGGGAAAGTGAAGATAATAACTTTAATAACTTTGCAGTGCTTTATAGAACTAATATAGAAAGTAGAAGTATAATTGATAGTTTTATTAGAAAAAAAATTCCCTTTACCTTACTAGATAGACAATATAATTTTTTCTCTCACTTCATATGCCAAGACATATTAGCTTATCTAAAGTTAAGCATATATCCTCTAAACATGGATAGCTTTACTAGAATAATAAATAAACCCTATAGGTATATAAGTAAAAATAGTATAGAAGAAGTTAAAAAGAGCAATAGCTTAGGCAGTATCTTTACTAAATTAAAAAACTTAGATAGTACTCCAGTGTTTCAATTAAAAATATTAGATAAACTCGAAAGGGATATTTCTAGCTTAAATAGAATTTCACTACCTTCTGCCGTAGAATTTATTATAGGAGACTTAATGTATCATAAACATCTGGTGGAATATGCACAGAAATATAAATTTTCCATAGAAGATTTAGAAAATGTGTTAAATGAGTTTAAAGAAAGCGTGAAGGGATTTAAAACTATTAAAGACTTCTTAGAACATGTAAATACTGTAGAAGAGGAAACAAAGAAAGCTAGCTCCAGAAATAAGGATAAAAATGAAGGCGTAATTCTTAGTACTATTCACGGTGTTAAGGGAATGGAATTTGATACGGTATTTATGATTAACACAGTAGATGGAGCTATTCCCTATAAAAATAATGATATAGAGGAAGAGAGAAGACTATTTTATGTAGGAGTTACTAGAGCTATTAACAACTTAATATTTCTTTTCCCCCAATTTATAAGAGGTGAAAAGAAAAATAAATCTCAATTTCTATGTGAGTGCCAGCTAGAAGAAGAGATACTAGAAAGAGTTAAATTTAAGGTTGGAACAACTATAACCCATAAATTCTATGGAACAGGAACTATAACAGCCTTAGAAGAAAGTAATATCTCTATTAAATTTTCTGATTTGGAGAGAAAATTTGACTTTGATGTCCTTGTAACCAATGGGCTTATAGAGGTTTTGGAGGAATAGTTCATCCTTTTCTAATGTATATAGACATAGTTTCAGTGAAATGGATAGATTATGGTAATACACCCCAAAGCCTCACTATGAGTACAACTAGTTAACTAGTTAAATAATTATATAGTTTAATATTAATATAGGTATATATTTAACTAGTTTCCTAGTGAAAATTATCCATAGTCATATATATAATGTTACATATATTCATAGTTATAGACTATAAGAAGGATTACAAATATTATGGAGAATCACCTAGGAGGTTTTACACAGCTGAAACATATTTGACTATAATATTGAAAGGAAAGCTTTTCTGTTATATAATGGTTTGAAGTACAATATAGTTAAGACTTCTCTTAAATAGACTTCAAGTCTATTATTTTTTTGTATATTTGTATATAATATATAATTATCAGTAAGGAGGTTTCAGATGAACTTTATCCATGAAGCTAAACAAATAAGTGAAGAATTAATTTATATAAGAAGAGAATTCCATGAAAATCCAGAGTTAGATTTTGATTTATATAAAACTTCTGATAGAATAAAAAATTTCTTGAGAAATGAGAATATAGAATTTTATTCTTGCGCAGGTACAGGTGTTGTAGCTACTATATATGGAGAAGCAGGTAGTAGTAATGGAAAAACTATAGCTATAAGATGTGATATGGATGCACTACCTCTCCATGAAAAAAATAGTCACTGCTATATTTCTAAGATGGATGGAAAAATGCATGCCTGTGGCCATGATGCTCATATGACAATGGTACTTGGAGCAGCTAGACTTTTAAATAACCATAGGAAAGAGTTAAAAGGAAACGTAAAGTTTATTTTTGAACCTGCAGAAGAAACTACTGGTGGAGCTAAGATTATGATAGAAGAAGGAGCATTAGAAGCTCCTCATGTGGATGCAATAATTGGATGTCATGTAGATGAAAGTCTTGAGGTGGGAACTATTGGACTTAAGCAAGGGGTAGCTTATGCTGCTTCTAATCCTTTTACCATTACTATTTGTGGTAAAAGTTCTCATGGTGCAAGTCCCCATAAAGGCATAGACCCTATAGTAATTGCAGCTCAGGTTATAAATGCTTTACAGTTATTAGTAAGTAGAGAGACTAGTCCAGTATCACCAGGGGTAATAACTATAGGAACTATAAATGGAGGTACAGCAGCCAATATTATACCAGATAAGGTTACTATAACTGGTATAATTAGAACTATGAACCTAGAGGATAGGGAATACATGAAAAAAAGATTAAAAGAATTGGTAACCATGCAGGTAGAAAGTTTAAGAGGTACCTGTGAAATTACTATTGATGAGAGTTATCCATGTTTATATAATGACGACGCTATGTATAATATATTTTATGATAATAGTGTAGATCTATTAGGGAAAGATAAGGTTAAAATATTACGAGAACCTACTATGGGTGTAGAAAGTTTTGCATACTTTTCCCTTAAGGTTCCAGCTATGTTTTATCAATTAGGATGTGGAAACCTTGAAAAAGGAATAATATATCCTCTGCATAGTAGTAAATTTGATATAGATGAGGAATGTCTACAAATAGGAGTAGCAGTTCATTGTAATATGGCTGTAAACTATCTTAACAAACTATAAGAAAGAAATATTGGAGGACAATATGAATAATATACAAATAGGTTCAAATGAAGCCGGTCAAAGATGCGATAAATTCCTTAGAAAGTTACTGAAGGATGTACCATTAAGTGCTATATATAAGGCATTTAGAAAAGGTGACATTAGAGTAAATGGTAAAAAAATAAAAGAACAATATGTTTTAGAAGAGGGAGACACCATAGAAATAAGATATATAAAGACTAGTGGTGAAAAAAAGAAGTTTGAAAGAATAGAAAATAATCTTAAAATTACCTATGAGGATGAAAATATACTTATGGTAGAAAAGTGGCCCAATTTATTAGTTCATAGTGACACAAAGAATGGAGAACCAACTTTAACAGACTATGCCTTATCCTATCTATATGACAAGGGTGATTATGAACCTGAAAAAGAAGTAACTTTTACTCCTGCTCCATGCAATAGATTAGATAGAAATACCTCTGGGGTAGTTATATTCGGAAAAAATTTCAAATATCTAAAGGCTCTTAATGAAGCTATAAGAGAAAGAAGTATTGAAAAATACTATATGGCTCTAGTACAAGGAAGAATAAAGGATGGAACTTATACAGGATATATCTTAAAAAATGAAGATGCAAATATTTCTAAGGTATATAGCACTGAAGTTCCAAACAGTAAAGAAATTGCTATGGAAGTTACAACTATTCAAAGTTGTGGTACTTTTTCCCTAATAGAAATTAATTTACTTACTGGAAGAAGTCATCAATTAAGAGCTCACTTATCAGAGCTAGGAAATCCTATAGTTGGAGATTCTAAATATGGAGATAAAAAGCTTAATAGCTTCTTTGTAAATAGATATGGTTTAGATTTTCAATTCCTATATGCATATAAAGTAATATTTAAATCAAACTCAGGGGAGCTTGAATATATGAAAAATAAAACTATAGCAGAATCTTTACCACCAGTATTAAAGAAGATAAAGAATGATGTGTTTAAGTTTTAATGGAGGGGTAATATGAATGACAGAACTGAGGGGGCTCAGCACTCTGTAGCTAAAGGCTTTATGGTACTCACCATATCTATGATGTCAGTAAAGGTGTTATCGGTAGTTTATACACCTTTACTTAGGCAGATTTTAGGATCAACAGGTTGGTCAGTATACTATTCTACATATACAATTTTTTCTTATATATACATTATAGCTAATGCAGGTATACCTGTAGCCATTGCAAAGTTAGTATCGGAACTTGAAGCAAAGGGAAACTACAAAGATGCAATAAAAACCTTTAGAGCATCTAGGACTTTACTTTTACTCTTGGGGCTTATCCTATCCGTATTCATGTTTATATGGGCAAAACCCTTAAGTATGGCTTTTAATAGTCCTGAATCAATATTAGCTACTAGATGGCTTGCACCGGCATTATTATTTACTTCAATAATGGGTGCATACAAAGGTTATTTTCAGGGTATTGGAAATATGACTACCACTGCAGTATCCCAAGTAGGCGAACAAATTCTAAATATAATATTTAGTTTATTATTTGCTTACTTACTCATGGGAAAAGGTGTATCCTATGGAGCTGCTGGAGGAACTATAGGTACAGTGGTTGGAGCTATTGGAGCATCTTTATACTTTATATTAGCATATAAAATGTATGGATCTAATCATTCCCCCAAAAAGAACAAAGCAGGGGTAAGTAGACTAAGTAATAAAACTATTATTAAATCCATATTAAAATATGCATTTCCAATAACTATAGCTTCTGCACTGCAGAACTCAGGAACTATAGTAGACTTAAAAATTGTAAAGTCTAGACTTTTATCTACAGGATTAAGTCAGAAAACTGTTGATATTCAATGGGGATATTTAGGTCTTTACAACACTCTTATGTCAATTCCTATGGCAATTATAGGAGCTTTAGCTATTGCTCTTGTTCCTGCCATATCTAGAATCCATGCCCTAGATAATAAAAAAGGTCTAAGATTTAATATTAAATCTTCCTATAGAGTTACTTTTATGATAGCTATACCTTGTGCTGTGGGATTAGGAGTTCTATCTATGCCTATTTTAAGAATACTAGGCTATGATAAAGAGGTATCACCCTTATTAATATGGGGAGCTTGGGTTTTAATCTTATATGCTATCACATTAGTTCAAACTTCTATTTTGCAGGGAATGGGTAAGGTAAACGTAGTAACTATATTTTCTGTAGTTGGAATTTTAGCTAAAGTTGTTGTGAATTATATATTAATAGCAATGCCTTCCTTTGGAATCCTTGGAGCTATTTGGGGTAATGCAGCCTGTTATTTAGTAATGCTTATATTATTCCAGTGGCAAATAAATGACTCTATTGATGGAAGGATACACTTGATTCCTTGTTATATAAAACCTTTAATAGCTGGATTAGCTATGGGGATAGTAACATTTTTCTCATATAAGATATTTAATGGAGTTCTAGGATTAATTTTCGGTGGTTACATATTAAACTTATTTGCATCATTAATAAGTATAGCATTATCTGCTGGAGCCTACGGATTAGTGCTAGTAACTATAGGTGGTGTTAAAAAGTCTGATTTAAATTCACTGCCAAATAAAATTACAAAACTTATACCTAGAAGAATATATAAAAAGTTAAAGTAAATATTATTAATTTATTTTAAAATAGAACCTAGAACTTAGTATCTAAAAAACTAAGTCCTAGGTTCTATTTTATGAGCTTTTTCGTATTAAAATACTTGATACAAAGAATAATGAAAAAGCAACTACAATGATAGTTATAATTTTAGGAATGATAAAGGTATTAGGAATTATAGAACTTATGATGGTTGTTACTAAGTATACTAAAACTGTTAGTAACACTAGGATTAATATTTCCCAAATAGGAAAAGATAGCTCTATCACTTGTCCAATATAATACAGATTTATTAAAAGGCCTATAATAGAGGTTACAATTAAGGAAATTCCATATCCATAGATATTTATGCTAGGAATACCTATAAGTATAAATATTAGAACTAACTCAATCAAAGCTGTAGCAATGGAGCTTAAAAGGATAACTTTTTGTTTCCCTATACCATTTAAAATACTATAGGTACAGTAGTGACAATACATAAATGGAGCTGCAAGGGAAGCTATCTTTATAAAGCTACCTAAGTCACTTCTATCAAAGAATACTTCACCTAATAAATTAGGACATACATAGCAAATAATTACTGTAGAAACCCCTAACATAAAACAAATTTTAATTACTTCATTTACTCTAGAATTTATATTAGAAAAATCCTTTTGACTTATCTTTTTAGATATATCTGGAATTATTACTGTAGACAAAGATACAACTATAACTAATGGGAAGTACACGATAGCAAGAGCCATACCATTAAATTTACCTATTATCTCAAGGGCACCTATGTGATCAAAACCCGCAGCGACTAACCTTATGGGTACTAAAAGTGTAGATACACTTTGAAGCGCTGTAGTTAAAAAACCATTTATAGCTAAAGGGACAGCAATAATTAGTATGTTAAATAACAATTGAAAGCTGTTATCTGGTCTTACACTATTGGTATAAGGAATCTTTTTAATACTTCTTTTATAGAAAATATATAGAAATACGAAACTTATTATTTCACCAATAGTAAATGAAAGATAGGTTGCCGCTACTGTATTTTCGATGGTTTTAAGAGATAAATAGTAGATTACTCCTACTAATATCACCATTCTAACAGCTTTTTCTAATATATCTATAACTGAAGGGGTTATTACTTGACTTACTCCATAGAAATAACCTTTATATACGCAGGATATAGCAATAAAAACAATAGCAGGAGAAGCTATCCATAAGGAACGTATGGCTCTAGGGTCTTTAATAATATAATTACAGATTATCGGACTAAGTATAAACATAATACCTGCTATAAAAATTGACCAAAGTACTATAAAAACTAGGGAAGCATTAACAGTTTTATGTAAATCTTCAAATCTACTAGTACCCAGGTAAGCAGAAGTTTCTCGTGAAATTGCAGCAATTATTCCTCCACATACTAAACAACAAAATAAATCATATATAGGCATTATCAAACCATAAAGTCCAACTCCCTCTGGTCCTAACTGTCTTGATAGTATAATAGAAAACATAAATCTCAATACACCCATGGCTAAATTAGAAAGAGTTAACACAAAGGTATCTCTATAAAAAGTATCTTTACTCATCTTTATTACCTCCAATTAGGCATCTGAAAATAAATAACAAATCAAAGATGAGAAGTATATTTTGAGTTAGACAAGGAAACAGGTTCCGCAGATAGTAGCACTATCTAAGGGTTCTGTTGACGCAGTATAACACAAAATAAACGAGCATTCTGACTTATTTATTTTTTGAAGATGCCTTAATATAATAATACTTATGAAGGTAGATTAAAGATTATTCTCTAACCATATATTTTTATCTTATATTTCATTTAATGTAATTTAATTAAGAATATTTAAATATATATTAGTGTAAATAATATTTAAATGGAGGAACTATGAAAAAAATAATTGGATGGATTCTGCTTATAATATTAGCTATTAGTTCTTTATTAATAGTAAAAGATAAAAATAATATATATAATATAGGGGTTAAAGACTCAGAAGTTGAGATGAAAATTAGATATAAGGGATTAAAGAATGCCATAGATTTTACTAGTAATGATAAAGGATTATATGTTGCCTTTGAAAATAAAATAATGGCTATTCCATCAACTGGAGAGCCCTATACTTTAATTGAAGACAAAAACTATAACATTACCACCCTTGAATGTAATGGAGATAAACTATACTTCCTTACTAATAATGAAATACTCAGCTTGGATATAAACAATGGGAAGTTAGAACAATGCTTATCAAACATACCTAATAAAGGAGATTATAGCAATGTTTTAATAAGAGGATATAAGGACTATTTATTTATTTCAATTGGAGCTGCAACTAATTCAGCTGTAGTTGGAAGTGATAACCAATGGATAGATAAAAATCCAACTGGTTATGATATATCACCTTTTAATATAGTATTAAATAAAAATGAAAAAGGAGCCTTTGTACCACAGGGAGCTTCTAATGAAGACAACGAGGTTATAAAGGGTGAGTCCATAGGCAATTCATCTCTGCTAATTTATAATATTAACACCAAAGCTATTGAAACCTATGCATGGGGAATAAGAAATATTGAGGGACTAGATATAACTCTTGATGGTAGAATCTTTGCTACCATAGGAGGCTATGAAAACAGAGGATTAAGACCAGTAGAAAATGACAGTGATTATATCTATGAACTAAAAAAAGGTTATTGGTATGGATTCCCAGATTTTTCTGGAGGGGATCCTCTAGATTCACCAAGATTTCAAGGTGAATCTAATATAAAAAATCCTCCATTGTTAAAAAAACATCCTATGTCACCACCAGCACCTGCTTATCAACATAATGATTTAAATAGTTTAAAATGGATTGCAATAGATGATACAGGGAAAATTAATGGACAAAATACCTTGCAACTATATTTTTATGATTGTAATAAAAATAATATAATGTGTAGCGCTGTAAATGGTGTTCCAAATAAATTAATAACTTTAAAGGAAAATTGCACGGTATCTAATATGAAGGTTTTAAAAGATGAGCTATATATATTAGATGGTAACCATGGATTTATATTTACCTTAGCTATTAGAAAATAGGCTACTATATATAATTTCCATATAAATACTACGTTAAATTTAATAGATAATAAAATAATATGGTTAAATTGGAGTATAATAATATATATCTCAATGATTATTTTATTATTCTTAAAGAATCGTAGGTGTATTACATGAAGAAAATGGAAAGAACTTATAATAGAACTATGACAGCCTTTATAAAAGTTGCAAATCCTATAAAAAAGAGAATAAAAAAGACTGAATGTATAGTCCATAAATTTATAAATAAAGAAGCTCTACGTTTATTAAAGCAGGAGGGCTATATTGATGAGTATCATTTTTTTGTTAAACATTTGTTAGATTTGAATAAAGGTGTAAAATGGGCTGATGCAGATTTGAAAAGTACTAATCATTTCTATCATCATGAGAAGGGAATCGGTCTATATGGATTTTCAAATGCTAAAGTAGAATGTGTAAAGTATTATAAGGCATCTGTGTTTTACGGTGCAAATTCTGATATGAATAAAGCTCTATTTTTATTAGGTGCTGCTTGTCATTTAGTACAAGACTCCACAGTGCCAGCTCATGCTATGAAAAACTTGAAAAAACATAAACCTCTGGAAAGTTTCATAATAGATAAAGTTATTAATGGATATAAAATTCCTTTAAAAGATCCTATAATCACTTATGGAAGTCCTGAAAAATATGTTATTGAAAACACAAAGTTTGCTGTTAAAACCGCTAAGTCCTTTGAAAGTATAAGAATCAAAGAAAATCGGTTTAATGAAATTGCAGATGTGATATTACTTAGAGCTTGCACAACAACAGCAGGATTACTCATCGATTTTTATAACACCTTAAAGATTATAGAATCTAAAAGTGAAGATTAGAGCTATATATAATGTAAGAACTACCACGAAAATATATTGGTAGTTCTTTTTTTTGGGTACTATAACTGTAATTTTCAACATAATCTTATTTTTTCTTATGCAATAGTAAAAATAAAGGAATTTACAAAATTAAAAAGAATATTATCAATAATATAAAAATATGGAGGTGTGAAATGGAGAGCTTATTTGTAAGTTTAGAAAAAGAGGTTTTTAGAGGTAACGTATTGGATATTACTTATGGAAACCAGGGTATAATATATAAGGCTAATAAATATTATGATAATTTTATAGATGTTAATTATTTGGAGAATGCACCTTCTAAATCCTGTGATAATGAAGGGTATTATGATAGCTGTATAGTATTTTTTACCTTAAATAAAATTAAAACCCATAGACAAAAGCTAAAGCTTTTTGATAATATATATAGATTAATGAAAAATAATGGATATGTTTATATTTGGGATGTGGAAAAGGAGCCATTAAAGACATTACAAAAAAATATAAGGGTATCATTACCTGATAAAAGTATGAAGAATTTTCAAATAAACTTACTTAACCTATTTACTGATAATACTTCATCAAAAATTATAGACGGACTAAAGAATTATTTTGATATTGTAGAAGCAGTATCTTCCAATGGTACCTTTAGGATTGTGGGCAGAAAGAAAGGATGTTAATAAAAATGAAAGTAGTTTTAGTTGCAGTAAATTCAAAGTATATACACAGCAATTTAGCAGTAAGATATTTAAAAGCATATACAAAGGATTTAGATTATAATTGTCACACTATGGAGTTTTCTATAAATGATAGAGAAGAAAGAATAGTTGAAGAAATACTATATGAAAAACCAAATATAATAGGATTTTCCTGTTATATTTGGAATATTGAGTTTGTTAAAAAGGTATCAACTTTAATAAAGCTTATAGACAGTAATATTGAAATTATATATGGAGGCCCAGAAACTTCTTATAATCCTATTGAGTTTTTAACAGAAAATGTAGGTGAATATTTAATTGAAGGAGAAGGTGAAGAAACCTATAGAGAATTAATTAATTTTAAAATAAATATTGAAGTTAATGGAGATAATAATAATTGTGAAAATATTAAGGGATTATACTACAAAAGTAAGGAAGGCATTATATATGGAGGTAATAGACCATTAATGGATATGAACAATATAGTATTTCCTTATGAGACTGATGACGACTTAAAAAATAAAATTGTATATTATGAAGCTTCTAGAGGATGTCCTTTTAATTGTAAGTACTGTTTATCTTCAACTACCCATGGAGTAAGATTCTTAAACATAGATAGAGTGTTAAAAGAACTACAATATTTTATAGATAAAAAAGTTAAATTAGTTAAATTTGTTGATAGAACCTTTAATTGTAATAAAGCTTTTGCAAATGCTATATGGAGTTATCTAATTGAAAATGGAGAGAATACCTGTTTCCACTTTGAAGTATCTGCAGATCTATTTAGTAGTGAATCAATAGATATACTTAGTAAAGCACCTAGTGGCATGTTTCAATTTGAGGTAGGTGTTCAAACCACCAATAATGAAATATTAAGAAATATTAATAGAACTATAGAATTTTCAACTATTAAAGAAAAAGTATTAGAGCTAAATAAACTAAAGAATATTAAGCAACATCTAGATTTAATTGCAGGGTTACCTGGTGAAGATTTTAACTCCTTCAGAAAATCCTTTAATGAAGTATATGAGATTAGTCCAGAGGAGTTACAATTAGGATTTTTAAAGCTTTTAAAAGGTTCTCAAATGAGGGAAGAAAGTGAAAAATGGGGGATGGTTTATTCACCTTATCCACCTTATGAAATTCTAAAAACAAAAAATATAAGTTATGATGAATTAATTATACTAAAGAAAATTGAGCATATGGTCGATAAGTATTTAAATAGTGGTAAGTTTTATACTATATTAAATTTCTTTAAAAAAAGTAATAAATTCAAAGATATATTCGAATTCTACTATGAACTATCTAAATTTTATGATGTCAAGGGATACTTTAGACGCAGCATAGCATCTGTAGATTATTACTCTCTCTTTGTTGAATTTAATGACTTTATCAAAGCTGGTGAGAAAGAATTATTATTAGACATAATAAGATATGAGTATTTCTCATATAATAACACAAAGTGGATACCTGACTTTCTAAGAATAGAAATGAGTAAAGCTGAAGAGAGAAATATAAAAGAATACATTATGAATAAAAATTCTATAGATAATATAAATAAAATAAGTGTATTTAAATTCAATCATAATATACAAAGTTTTATTGAATGTGGAGAAATAAAGAAAACCCTAAATTATGTTGCCTTTATAAATAATCACGTTAAGGAAAGAATATTTATACAGGAAAGTGAATTAAAAGTTCAATAAAATGTCAAGTAAAATCTTTGTTATTTTAAAAAGTACAATATATTAATTTTTTGTATTGATATATTGTACTTTTTAAGAAAACTGATATAATAGATTTTAATATATCTTTTAAAGAGTTGAGCTAATCCATGTTATAAGTTATCCAATACCACTTAATTATTATGTTTACATAAGTACAGAAAGCAGACTTAATATAAGTGGTTATATATATAATTAATACTTAAAAGGTGGTGATATTTTGGCGCTAGAAGCAATTAGTAAAATTCAACAAGCCGAATCTACTGCAAAGAATATATTAGATAAAGCAGTAGAAAATAGCAAACAAATAATTAGTGATGCTCAAGTTAAAGGCAATGAAGAGTACCATGCTATCATTGAAGATGCTACAGAAAAAGCAAAAAAAATGAAAGAAGATGCTCTTAATAAAGGAAATGAGGAGTCACAACCAACCTTAGCTAAAGGGGATGAAGAAGTTAAAAATATAATTAATACTTCTAAGGAAAAGATTGATTTAGCTATTAATTTAGTAATTGAGAGGATAGTGAAGTTCAATGGCAATAGTTAAAATGAATAAATTTATGCTCTTAGCCTTTGAAAATCAAAAAAAATCTTTGCTTGAGAAACTGCAATCCTTCCAAAATGTACAATTCCTAGATTTAAGTAAAAATGAAAGTAGTGAATTGAATCAATTAAAAAGTGATAGTGCAAGCAGTGAAATTTCTGAAGTAGAAGGTGAATTATCAAAAGTAAAATTTATCATTGAGCTTTTGAGCACATTTAGTGAAAAGCCTAAACTACTAAAAGACCTAAAGGAAGGAAAAAAGAGCTATAGCTATGATGTGTTAGAGCAGATTACAAGTACCTCTCATTGGCATGAGGTATATAGTGACCTAAAACAAAAAGATAATAAAATAAACATGAATCATAATTATATAACTAAATTAAAGGCCAATATAGAAGAGCTAAAACCATGGGAATCTTTAGACACCTCAGTAGAAAGCATAAATGTACTAAAAAAATCTAAGGCTATACTAGGTGAAATTCCACAAGGGAATGTAGATTCTTTAAGGCTTAAGTTAGAGGAAACAACTAAAAACTACTACTTTGAAGTTATTAGCAGCATAGGTAGAAACAGCTACATAATGGTGATAGCTCACAATGATGACTTAGCTGATATAGAACAACTGCTCAAATCTTCAAGTTTCAGTAAGATTGATATTCAATGTGATGGGGTACCTAAAGAAGTTATAAAAGAGTACAAAAAAACCATTGAATCAATAAATACAGAAAATAATTTTATTCAAGAAGGTATGAAAGAACATGTTAATAAACTAGAAGAATATAAAGTAGTTTACGAATACTACAGTTCTTTATTATTAAGATTAAAATCTACCGAAAATTTCCTGAAGAGTAAAAACATTGTGGCTATAGAAGGATACTATCCTTCCGAATTGCATAATGACTTTCAAAGCACATTGAAAAGTATTTTAGGTGATGATTATTATTTAGAATCAGAATCCGCAGAAGGTGACGATGTACCTGTTAAATTAAAAAACAATAAAGTCTTTGAATCCTTTGAAAATATTACTTCTATGTACAGTGTACCTAAGTATAAGGAGATTGATCCAACACCACTGTTAGCACCTTTTTACATATTCTTCTTTGGAATGATGCTATCAGATGCTGGATATGGCCTTGTGATGTTTGTAGGTACTTTAATTGCACTTACTACTTTTAATTTAGATGAGGACACGAGAAAATCTATAAAGATGTTTTTCTTATTAAGTATTTCTACTATATTCTGGGGCATCATGTATGGTAGTTATTTTGGGGATTTTATCAAGATAGCTCCTCTATGGATGAAACCGGATAGTAATGTAGGATTACTAATGATTGTCTCTGTAGTAATGGGACTAATTCAAATTTATGTAGGTCTTGGAATTAAAGCATACATGCAAATAAGAGATAAAGATTACTTTGGAGCCTTTGCAGACGTTGGATTATGGTATATTACCTTAACTGGTGCTATTATTTGGGCATTAAGTGCTTTTGTAGATTTAGCTTCTCTTGGAGTTCCAGCTGTAATAATTGCTATAGCAAAATATGGTACTATTGCTGGAATGGTAGGAATTGTACTTACTAACGGACGCCAAGAAAGTTCTATAGGTGGTAAGTTAGGCCAAGGATTCTATGCTCTATATGGAATAACATCCTATGTAGGTGATTTGGTTTCTTATACTAGACTTGCAGCTTTAGGACTTGCAACAGGATTTATCGCTTATGCATTTAATATTATGGTAAGTATGGTATCAACTTCATGGGCTACAATTATATTTGGTATAGCAATATTCGTAGTGGGCCATGTATTTAACTTATTTATCAACGCATTAGGTGCCTATGTTCACACCTGTAGATTACAATACCTTGAATATTTCGGAAAATTTTATGAAGGTGGAGGTACATCCTTTGAGCCTTTAAAATATAATTCTAAATATTTTAAAATATCAAAATAGATAAATTAGGAGGAAAAAATATTATGATGGATTTTTTAATGGGAAACGGTGGAATAATTATAGCAGCTATAGGAGTTGCTCTTGCAGCAGCATTACCAGGGATAGGATCAGCAAAGGGTGTTGGTATAGTTGGTGAAGCAGCAAGTGGACTTTTAGCAGAAGAACCAGAGAAGTTTGGTAAAGCCTTAATTCTTGAATTACTTCCAGGTACTCAAGGATTATATGGATTTGTTATAGCACTTTTAGTATCTTTACAATTATCACCAGATATGTCTTTTGGTCAAGGGTTTTATCTATTTGCAGCTTGTCTTCCAATAGCTATAGCAGGATGGAAATCAGCTATATCTCAAGCGAAAACAGCAGCTTCAGCAGTTCAAATTTTAGCTAAGAGACCAGAGCACAACACAAAAGGTATTATATTAACTGTTATGGTTGAAACTTATGCACTTTTAGGATTTGTAATGTCTCTTCTACTAGTAATGAGTGGTAACTTTTAATTAAGGAAGTGAATAATATGTCTAATTTGGATAATCTTACTTCTAAAATTATAAAGGATGCAGAAGTAAAAAAAATTGAAATTTTAAATGAAGCTACCGTTAAAGCTGATGAAATAATTAAAAAGAAAACAGAAGATGCCAATAAAAAAGCTTCTTCTATTTTACAAAAAGCTGAAATGGAAAGTAAAACTATAAAAGAAAGAATTATCTCAAAAACTGATTTAGAAATAAGAAATAAAAAATTATTAGCAAAACAACAAGTTATTGAGAAAGTGTTTGAAGCAGCTAAGGAAAAACTAAAAGCTATGAATGCAGAAGAATTCACTAAATTTATAAAGAACTCTATTATGGCTTTAGACATCCATGGAGATGAAGAAATAATTATAAACCCAGTAGATAGAGATAAGCTTCCTGAAAAGTTCTTAGCCGAGGTAAATAAGGCCTTAATATCTAAGGGCAAATTAGGAAATTTAAAATTCAACGTTAAAACTCATGAAATTGATGGTGGGTTTATCCTTAGTAAAAATGGAATTGAGATAAATAATTCCTTTGATGAACTTGTGAACTCACTTAAATATGAATTAGAGTATAAAGTTGGGAAAATATTGTTTACAGAATAGTGAGGAGGTATTTAAATGGACAGAATGGATTTTACCCATGCTGTAGCTCGATTAAGGGTAATGGAAAAAAGACTCCTTGATAAAAATAAAATTGAAAGATTATTGGATAGTGATGGACCACAGGAAGTTTTAAAGATATTACAAGAAACTACTTATGGTGAACTTATTAATAATATAGATTCAGTTTATGATTATGAAAAAATCCTTAAGGAAGAGCTAGTGAATCTTTACAGCACTTTATATAAAATATCTCCTGTAAAAGAAATTATAGATATTATGAGTTTAAGATATGATTATCATAATATTAAAGTTTTATTAAAGGCAAAAGCCTTGGGCAAGGATTTATCTAATATTTTAATACCAATAGGAACAATTCCTTTAGATACTCTTAAAAACTGTATTTTATCTGATGAGCTAAAATCCTTAGATAAGCAAATTCAAAAAGTTATCATTAAGGTAGAAAAAGAGTTTGAAGTTAATTCAGATCCTCAAGTAATAGACACTCTTTTAGATAAATACATGTTTGAAGGTATGATAGAAAAAGCAAGGAATATAGATGTTCAGTATATAACTAGATATGTAAATGAGTCTATAGATATTACTAATATAAAGACTATGCTTAGAGTTAAAAAGCAAAATAAAGATGGTAGATTCCTTGAAGGTGTATTAATACCTGGTGGAACTATAAAGCATAACTTTTTTATAGAAGGAATAAATGAATCCCTAGAAATCTTTACTAGTAAAATATCTAGAACCCCTTACTCAAAGGTACTACATACCATCTTAGAAGAATACATGGCTACAGGTAGCATTTCATCCTTAGATGTACTCTATGATAATTATATTATGGATCATGCAAAGGAAGCTAAGAGAGTTAACTTCGGACCAGAGCCTATCATTGCATATATAATTGCTAAAGAAACTGAAATTAAAATAATTAGAATTATTATGGTAGGAAAGATTAATAAGGTTGCTACTGAAGTTATCAGAGAAAGGTTGCGTGAACTATATGTATAAGATAGGTGTAGTTGGAGATAAAGATTCAATACTAGCATTTAAGGCCTTAGGAATTGATGTTTATCCAGCAGTTGAAGCTGAAGAAGCAAGAAAAATTGTAGATAAAATGGCTTTTGAAAATTATGCTGTAATATTTTTAACTGAGCAATTAGCTCAGCATTTAGAAGAAACTATTGAAAGGTATAATAAGAAGCTTATACCTGCAATTATACTTATACCAAGCAATCAAGGCACACTAAATATTGGTAAACAAAAAATCAGCGATTATGTAGAAAAAGCTGTTGGAGTAAATATCTTATAGAAAGGTAGGTAAAAAACTTGAAGAATGGTACTATTGTTAAAGTTTCAGGTCCATTAGTAGTTGCTAAGGACATGGATAATGCTAATATATTTGACGTTGTAAAAGTTGGTGAAAAGGGACTTATTGGTGAAATCATTGAAATGAGAGGCGATAAAGCTTCCATTCAGGTTTATGAGGAAACCTCTGGTATAGGACCTGGAGACCCAGTAATTACAACAGGAGAGCCACTAAGTATAGAACTTGGACCAGGATTAATCGAAGCTATGTTTGATGGTATTCAAAGACCTCTTAATGCTTTGCAAGAAGCTGCAAATTCTCATTTCCTTAAAAAAGGTGTTGCAGTTAAATCTCTAGACAGAACAAGAGTTTGGGAATTTAATGCTACAGCAAAGGTTGGAGATGAGGTAGAAGCTGGAGATATTATTGGAACAGTTCAAGAAACTGCCGTAGTTCTTCACAAGATAATGGTTCCTTATGGAGTAAAAGGAAAGATTAAAGAAATAAAATCAGGTAACTTTACTATAGTTGAAACTGTTTGTATCGTAGAAACCGAAAAGGGTGATAAAGAGTTAACCCTAATGCAAAAATGGCCAGCTAGAAAAGGAAGACCTTATGCTAGCAAGCTAAAACCTATTGAGCCAATGATTACAGGACAAAGAGTTATAGATACATTTTTCCCAGTAGCTAAAGGTGGAGCTGCAGCGGTACCAGGACCTTTCGGAGCTGGTAAAACAGTAGTTCAACACCAGATAGCTAAATGGGGAGATACTGAAATTGTTGTTTATGTTGGATGTGGTGAACGTGGTAATGAAATGACAGACGTTCTTAATGAATTCCCAGAACTTAAAGACCCAAAAACTGGTGAAAGCTTAATGAAGAGAACAGTACTTATTGCTAATACTTCAAATATGCCAGTTGCAGCCCGTGAAGCTTGTATCTATACTGGTATAACTATAGCAGAATACTTTAGAGATATGGGATACTCAGTTTCTATAATGGCAGACTCTACTTCAAGATGGGCTGAGGCTCTAAGAGAAATGTCCGGTAGACTTGAAGAGATGCCTGGTGATGAAGGATATCCAGCTTACCTAGGATCAAGACTTGCAGATTATTATGAAAGAGCTGGTAAGGTTGTATGTTTAGGAAAAGATGGTAGACAAGGAGCAGTTACTGCTATTGGAGCCGTATCTCCTCCAGGTGGAGACTTATCTGAACCAGTTACTCAATCTACTTTAAGAATAGTTAAGGTTTTCTGGGGACTAGATGCTCAATTAGCTTATAAGCGTCACTTCCCTTCAATAAACTGGTTAAGTTCATACTCATTATACTTAGATAGTATAGGTCAATGGATGGATGATGAAGTAGCATCAGATTGGTCTCAATTAAGAATTGAAGCTATGACACTACTACAAGAAGAAGCTAGCCTTGATGAAATTGTTAGATTAGTAGGTATAGATGCACTATCTGAAAAAGATAGATTAAAATTAGAAGTTGCAAAGTCTCTTAGAGAAGACTATTTACAACAAAATGCTTTCCATGAAATAGACACTTATGCTTCACTTGGCAAACAACATAAAATGCTAAAATTAATTCTATTATTTAGAAAAGAAGCTGAACGTGCTTTAGAAGCTGGAGTTTATCTAAACAATATATTAAATTTACCTATGAGAGATAAAATTGCAAGAAGTAAATATATTGCCGAAGATAATATTGACACTATCAATAACATCGCTGAGGAATTAGTAGTAGAAATTAATAGATTAATTAGCGAAGGAGGGGTTCTAGATGCTTAAAGAATACAGAACTGTTACAGAAGTTGTAGGACCTTTGATGGTTGTTGAAGGTGTTGAAGGCGTTAAATATGACGAATTAGTTGAAATAGAATTACAAACTGGAGAAAAGAGAAGAGGTAAAGTTCTAGAAGTTAATGGTTCTAAAGCAATGGTTCAACTTTTCGAAGGTTCATCTGGAATAAACTTAAAAGGTACTAAAGCTAAATTTCTAGGAAGACCTCTAGAACTTGGTGTATCTGAGGATATGTTAGGAAGAATATTTGATGGTATGGGAAATCCAAACGATGATGGTCCTAGTATTATAGCTGAAAAAAGAGTAGATATAAACGGTGAGCCAATTAACCCAGTATCAAGAGATTATCCATCTGAATTTATTCAAACTGGAATTTCTGCTATAGATGGGCTTAATACATTAGTTAGAGGTCAAAAACTACCTGTATTTTCAGGTTCAGGACTTCCACATGCACAATTGGCTGCTCAAATAGCACGTCAAGCTCAAGTTCTTAACTCAGATTCTAAGTTTGCCGTTGTATTTGGAGCTATAGGTATAACTTTTGAAGAAGCCCAATTCTTCGTAGATGAGTTTAAAAAGACTGGTGCTATAGATAAATCAGTACTATTCATGAACTTAGCTTCAGACCCAGCTATCGAGAGAATAGCTACCCCAAGAATGGCTCTTACTACAGCTGAGTATTTAGCTTATGAAAAAGGAATGCACGTACTTGTTATATTGACTGATATAACAAACTATGCAGAAGCTTTAAGAGAAGTATCAGCTGCTAGAAAGGAAGTTCCAGGTAGACGTGGATATCCAGGATATCTTTATACGGACCTATCTACTCTTTATGAAAGAGCTGGAAGATTAAAAGGTATAGAAGGATCTATCACTCAAATTCCGATTCTTACAATGCCAGAGGATGATAAGACTCACCCAATTCCAGACTTAACTGGATATATAACAGAAGGACAAATTATTCTATCTAGAGAATTATATCAAAAGGGTATAATGCCTCCAATAGATGTATTACCTTCACTATCAAGACTTAAAGATAAAGGAATAGGTAAGGGTAAAACTAGAGAAGACCATGCAGATACTATGAACCAATTATTTTCAGCATATGCACAAGGTAAGCAAGCAAAAGAATTATCAGCAATTCTAGGTGAATCTGCTCTTTCAGATGCAGATAAAAAATATGCTAAGTTTGCTGAGGCTTTTGAAAATGAATATGTTTCTCAAGGATTTAATACAAATAGAAGCATAGAAGAAACTTTATCTCTTGGATGGAAGCTTCTAACCATACTTCCTACTACAGAGCTTAAGAGAATTAGAGATGAATACCTTGAAAAGTATATGCCTAAGGGAGATGAGGCATAGCATATGGCAAGATTAAATGTCAATCCTACTAGAATGGAGCTATCCAAATTAAAGAAAAGACTAGCTACAGCAACTAGAGGGCATAAACTTCTTAAAGATAAACAAGATGAATTAATGAGAAGGTTCATAGATCTAATAAAATACAACAATAAGTTACGTGGTGAAGTTGAAGATAAGCTTCAAGGTGCCTTTAAGGATTTCCTAATGGCATCAGCAGCTATATCACCTGAATTCTTGGAAGAAGCTATTTCTTATCCTAAGGAAAGCATATCTTTAGAGCTAGCAGAAAAAAACATAATGAGTGTAAATGTACCTGTTATGAACTTTGTACGTAAGCTAGAAGGAGATTCAGGTAGTATATATCCTTATGGATTTTACAGTACTTCCTCAGAACTTGATAATTCAATTGAACAGCTTTATTTAATTCTTCCTAAGCTTCTAGAACTTGCAGAAGTAGAAAAGTCTTGTCAGCTTATGGCCGATGAGATTGAGAAGACAAGAAGAAGGGTAAACGCTCTAGAATATATGACAATTCCTCAGCTTCAAGAAACAATTAAGTATATTAAAATGAAGCTGGATGAAAATGAAAGAGGTGCTTTAAGCCGTCTAATGAAGGTAAAAGATATGATGGAAAAAGCACAAGCTGCAGCTGAGCAGATGTAAAAGAGGTAACCTCCGGGTTACCTCTTATTTTAATTTCTGTTTACTTAAATTCACTTACATAAAAATTTGTTAGTATCACTAAGGATTCTTCGCCCACTTTCATAGGTTAATAAGCTCTTAGCTTCCTCATAATTACACCATCTATAGTCCTCAATTTCTTCTACTTGAATTTTAATTAAACTATTATCAGCTTCTCCTAAAAACAATACCACTTCTTTTTCAATAAAATTATCAATATTATATTTATCTGTAGCTCGAAATCCATCTATTAAGTTAACTTTCAGTCCACATTCCTCAAAAACTTCTCTTAAAGCTGTTTCTTCTTCTGTTTCTGAATATTCCATATGACCTTTAGGGAATCCCCAATAACTATCAAGGCCAATACTATTTAAAAGCAAATATTTAATTCCTTTATTTGAGGTTTTATATACTACTGCTCCACATGATTTTTCATAGCTCATATTCTCATCAATATTATTAATTAAAATATCCATTATTTTATCTCCTTAGTCAAATAATATACCTAAAGGCTTTTCAAAAATCACAACCTCTATGAAAATAATTAATTTGAAAATATATAAATATTATACACTAACTTCAATATTATTATTATAAATTTATGAATTATATTTATATAAATGGTATAATATAACTACTACTTTAAAATATATTCAATAAAAAAATATGATTAAAAAGGAAATATGTTATGAATATTGTTAAATGCCAAAAACAAGATCTGTTAAGTATTTTTGATATAATTTCTAAGTGTAAAACTCATATGGAAAGCCATAATATCTATCAATGGAATGAATTTTATCCCAGCTTAGATATTATAGAAACTGATATTATTAGTGGTAATTGCTATTTGTTAAAAGACAATGGACTATCTATAGCATATTTCGCTTTAGATGAAGAGCAACCATCAGAGTACAATAACATAAATTGGATTACTCAAGGTGAAAAAGTATTGGTTATTCATAGGTTAGCTATACTTCCTGAATATCAAGGTATGGGAATTGCAAAGAAAATGTTAAAATTCATTGAAGAGTTTGCTGATGAAAACGTATATACATCTATCAGATTAGATGCTTATAGCGAAAATAGAAAAGCACTTAAATTATATGAGAATCATGGATATAAAAGAGTAGGTAAATTATATTTTCCTAATAGAGAAGGTCACTTTTATTGCTATGAGAAGAAGGTAAAAAACACGCCCATTCCAGAGATTTTAATTCCTATGTTAAATGAATATGATAAATCCCTAAGAGAAAACTTTCCTAATAAGATATTTGGTATATATATTTATAATTCAGTAGCACTAGGTTGTTTTAGTGAGAAAACAAGCGATATAGATTTTATAACAATATTAAATGAGGAATTTGAAAATGAAGATATTGGTACCGTAGAAAAAGTCCATAGGAAAATAAGTGAAGCTTTTGAATATGGTAATAGGATGGAAGGCATGTATATAACTAAGGATAAAGTAGGTAAGCTTAATTCAGAAATAAGTCCTTATATATACTTTTGTGATAATATTCTTCATTACTATGGCTATTACGATATTAATTATATTACTTGGTGGACATTAAAGTATTTTGGCATACCTATAAATTGCTCTGATGTTAACAGTTTATCTATAGAAGTAGATTGGTGTAGTATCATAGAGAATATGAACTACAATTTAAATAATTATTGGAAGGATAAATTAAGTGAAAATTATATATTTCTCCAGGATGAATGGATTGAATTCGCAGTTGCAACCCTATGTAGAATACTATATACCTTAGAAAATAAAGCTATAACTTCTAAAGACAAAGCTTTAGAATATGCAATAACTACTATACCTAAGGAGTATAGTTTAATTATAAAAGAATGTTTAAGACTTAGGAAGAGAAATTCTGATTCATCCTTTTACAGATCAACATTTGAAAGAGAACACTCAGTTAAAGACTTCATCAAATTTATCATAGAGATCTGTAATGAAAAGTATGAGTTATAGGAAAGGAATTGTATAAAATGCAAAATATAAAAACCATATTAGATAGTATAGTAGAAAGCTATAAGACCATATTAAAGGATAACCTGATAGGAATCTATATTCATGGTTCTTTAGCTATGGATTGTTTTAACCCTGATATAAGTGATATAGATTTTTTAGTAGTAGTAAAAGAAAACCTAAATGCCAATGATAAAAGAAAACTTGTAGATATTTTATTAGGACTATCTAAAGATGGACCAGGAAAAGGTTTGGAAATGAGTGTGCTTTTAGAAAAGGATGTTAAGAACTTTAAGCATCCAACTCCATATATACTTCACTATTCTAATGCATATAAAGCAACTTATGAAGCTAATCATAGCTATTTATGTGAAGATGGAGAAGATCCTGATTTAGCTGCTCATATTACAATAACAAGAGCTAGAGGGATTTGTATATATGGTAGTCCCATAGAAGATATCTTTTCGCCTGTACCAAGAAAAGACTATTTAAAATCAATTTATTTTGACATATCAAATTCTAGAGAAGAAATTATAGAGTTGCCTATGTATACTATTCTTAATCTTTGTAGAGTTTTATATTATCTTAAAGAAGACGTTATTTGTTCAAAAAAAGAGGGTGGACAATGGGCATGCTCTAATCTTCCGAAGGAGTATATAAAGACTGTGGAAAAAGCTTTAAACTGCTATGAAAAAGGAGAAGAAGCTAATTTTAATGAGAAAGGTCTAGTGAACTTTGCAGATTTTATTATGAACAATATAGATAACTATTTTAATAGTGAGGTGAAATAATGAATTATATCAAAGAACATATATTAGAATTAGAGAATAATTTACTAAAATCAGAAGTAAGAAAATCAGCACAAAAGATAAATGATATATTAACAGATGATTTTATCGAATTTTGTGGCTCAGGAAGAGAATATTATTATGAAAAAGGAGATGTATATCAAGATCAAGCTGATGATACTACATTACAGTGGGAAATTTTAGATTTTAATATAAAAGAATTATCAAAGGATTGTATATTAGCCATGTATAAAGTAATAAAGCATAATGAAACTGATGAAAATAAAAAATATTCTCTTCGTAGTTCCATATGGAAATATTGTGATGGAAAATGGAAAATGTTTTTTCATCAAGGAACTTTATCATGTAAATCTGAAATTGAAAATAGATTATTACACAATTAAAATAGTGAGTGAGGTGAAATAATGAATTATTTAAATCGTGCTATAGAATTACATAAAGAAGCTGAAGATATAATTTATAAAGAAGGTATTGACTCTATTCTAAAGAAATATGGACAAGTTAATTATACTGGTAGTTATAGATTTAATTTAATGGCCTGGGAAGATATTGATATGAACATGGTAATGAATGGAGAAGAATTTTCTTTAGATAATTTCTTTAAAATGGGGAATGAACTTGCAAAGATAAAGAACATTAAACTGATGAAATTTCAAGACTTTGTTAATTACCCTAAGAAAGGACTTCCAAAGGGATTTTATTGGGGAATCCAATATGAAAGTAAGATCACCGATAAAACTTGGAAAATGGATTTGTGGATTGTAGATAAAGAAAGTTTTGAATTTAATAAAAACTATATCTCTAAAGTAATTAAAAATTTAAATGAAGAAAACAAGAGCTTAATCTTAAATGTAAAAAACTCCATTATAAATGAAGAAGGAAGAACTCCATTTACAAGTGGATATTACATTTATGAGGCAATATTATTCAAAGGATTAAAAGATAAAGAACGTATATTTAATTATTTAAAAGAGAAGGGCATTAAAATATAGATTAAAGCTTTAATAAATATATAATATGACAAGGAGTGAGATAGTTGTTTAAATTAGTTAAACCCTCATTATCTATGGAGAAAGAATATATAGACTATGTTACTGAATGGGAAGCTACTGAAGAGAAGATTGTTCCAAATGCAGCTAAACGAGATAGCATGAGTTTCAAAGAGTTAGTAAATAAGTGGGAAGAATATGAATCAGAAAGGATGTATGAGAAAGGACTTGTTCCTTCTTCTATGTATTTTCTGATAGATAATCATAATAAAATTTATGGTGCTATAGATATTAGGCATGAGCTAAATGATTACTTATTACAGTATGGAGGACATATTGGATATGGAATAAGACCTTCTCAGCGGAGAAAAGGTTATGCTTCTCAAATGTTAACTCTAGCACTACCCATAGCTAAAGAATTAGGAATAAATAAGGCATTAATTACTTGTGACAAAAGTAATGTAGGTTCAGCTAAAACCATTATGAATAATGGTGGAATTCTAGAAAATGAAGTTATAAATGGAGATGAAATAACTCAAAGGTATTGGATAACTCTTAGTTAATATAAAAAATGACGAATGATGCAATAATGATACAATTATGATATAAAATAAAGAAATAAGGGTATTTTATATTCCATAAGGAGATGAATGTATGATTAAAATATTAACAGTTGAAGATGAAAAACCAATTTCTAATTTAATAAGGATAAATCTTTTAGATGCTGGCTATGATTGCGAATGTGCCTTTGATGGAGAACAAGCTATTGAAATGATTGAAAAAAATAATTATGATTTAATTCTTTTAGATATTATGCTACCTAAGGTAGATGGATATGAACTATTTGAATATATAAAACCCCTAGAAATTCCAGTTATATTTTTAACAGCAAAATCTGATGTAAAAGATACGGTAAAAGGCTTAAAGCTTGGAGCCGAAGATTACCTTACAAAACCCTTTGAAATAATGGAATTACTTGCAAGAGTGGAGAGAGTACTTCGACGCTTTAATAAGCTTCAAGATCATCTTTATCTATTTGATATAGAGATAGATACTTTATCTAGAATAGTAAAAAAGAAGGGTGAAATTATAAATTTAACTGCTAAAGAGTATGATTTATTATTGCTTTTCATACAGAACAAAAATATTGCTCTATTTAGAAAGCAGATATACATGAGAGTTTGGGGCGACGATTATATGGGAAATACTCGAACTGTAGATTTGCATGTACAAAGAATGAGAAAAAAATTAGATTTAGAGGATAAAATCGTGGCAGTATACAAAATAGGATATAGACTGGAGGTATAATCTTTGAAGATATTTTGGAAAATTTTTTTTGCAACTATCATAATATCTATTAGCTGTTTTAGTATTGGAAGCTATATTTTAATTAACAGCAATTTTAAGTCTTCACTAAAAAGAGAAATTGATACAACTTATATAGAAAATGATATTTTAAATTTTACTTTATCCCAAGAACTTGATGACATCAGTGAATCGTTTATTGAATTTTCAAATAGTAATAGTGATGAGGCAAATTACACTAAATCCCAATGGATAGCTCAAATTGCCCCTACAGTGAATATTGGTACTGTTCAAGGCAAGATGAATTTTCGAATAAGCAATGATAACGGTAAAGTTATTTATGAAAACTTGGAAGACAAGTTTGGTAATGAAATTATAAAAAAGCTTGATAAAAATACAAAAGCTCATGAAATCGTACATATAAATAATAAATACTACATACATGCTATAGTTCCAATGCAAACTTTGGAAGAAACCTTCTATGTACAAAATTTTACTGATATCTCTCACGTATTTGATAGTCTAAACAACCAATACAAAACCTTTATATATATAGTTATTATAATGATAGCTATAAGCGGAATGGTATCATTTTTTGTTTCATGGCTAATTTTAAAACCTATATATAGGTTATCAAAGGCAACTCAAGAAATTGCAATGGGGAATTTTGAACAAAGAGTATATACAAAATCTAAGGATGAAACCGGAGACCTTGCAGATAATTTTAATTTGATGGCAGAGAACTTAGATACAACAGTCAAAGAACTTAAAGATTTAAATGTTAGGCAGGAGTCATTTATAGGAAGCTTTGCCCATGAAACAAAAACTCCTTTAACATCTATGATTGGATATGCAGATATGCTTCGCTCAAAAAAATTGTCACAAGAAGAAATAATGCTTTCAGCTAATTATATCTTTGAGGAGGGTAAAAGAATTGAAGCTTTATCTATGAAGCTTTTAGATTTAATTATTTTAAAGAAGAGAGAATTTAAAATGTACTATATATCAACAGGTGAGTTTTTTGAAGAGATAAATGGAATTATGCATCCTTCCTTTAGAAAACATAATATAGAATTTTCACTTAATGTAGATAAAGAAAAAATATATATAGAGCCCGATTTCCTAAAGACGGTATTTATAAATCTAATAGACAATTCTGTTAAGGCTATTAATGCTGGACAGCATAATGAATGTGGTAGAATATCTTTATTAGGAAGAAGACAAGGTGAAGATTATATAGTTACTATAGAAGACAACGGTAAGGGCATGGAAGAAAGTGAACTATCAAGAATTACAGAGGCCTTTTATATGGTAGATAAATCAAGGGCAAGGAGTCAAGCTGGAGCTGGTCTTGGACTTGCAATATGCGTAGAAATTATAAAACTTCATAATGGGGAAATTCTATTTCATAGTAAGCTAAATGAAGGAACTAAAGTTATAGTAAAGTTAAGGGGTGAAATACAATATGAGAAAAGATAAAATTAAATACGAAAATATTATAATTGGTATAATATTTTTCAGCATTATAGCAGCCTTTGCTTCTTTGCCTCTAATTTTATCTTACGTTCAACAGAACTACCTTGTAGGCAAAGTTGAGACTTCTGCTATAAATAGTGATAATAATATCAACAGTTCTGAAACATCTATTATTGATAAATTATCTATGGTATGTGGCTATGGAAATATGAATAAAGATATTATTCTAATTGATAAAAAACAACTATTTGAACCCAAAGTGAACAATATAAGAATACCAGATTCAATAGTTAATGAAATTAAGAAGCTACAAGATAAAGAGATTTTTCCAAAGGTTAATTTAGATAATAACTTAAGGATTACAAATTTTTCTCTTAAAACATATATAGATTCAAAGAATTTAGAAACCAAAGTTAAAATCTGGGATATTAGCTTAAGTACTGATGAGTGTGACCTTAACATAATAATTGATGTAGAAACCAATATAATTTATGGATTTAGTATTTCGTCTTTTATGAATAATGGAGATATTAAATTAGTAACTAATCCTAATGAATTTGCTAATTATTTAGGTATCAAATGGTCGAGGATGGAAGACTATGGATATTCTAATGATACAACTTATTCAATAGTAGAAAAACAAATATTTTATAGATATAGTGTATCAGATAGCTATATCGGATTTAATATAATAAATTATTAAAAAAACTATAATCATGATAAATATCATGATTATAGTTTTTTTACAAAGTATGCAACTTTGATGGAAAAATGATATAGTTTTTAAACATTCCTTTTATATTATAGATTCATAGAAGGAGTGATTTACATGAATAAAACATCTAAAGATAAAAGAGTATCAAGAAAGAGAAAGAGAAAAAGAAATTTAATTTTAATATATTGCATAGTTTTTTTCACATTTTCTACATTGGTTTTCAAAATTTCAAAAAATGCTGTTACTAAAGTACGGGAATCCGCTAGTATGTTAGCACTCGGAAATAAAACTCAATCCAATTTATCTAATCAAGAAAATTTAAAAGAAAAAAACAATCTATCTTCACAAGATAAAAAAAGTTGGAACTTAATTTTAGCAAATCCCTCAACAGCTTTACCAGAAGACTTTAGTGTAGATTTGGCACAACTTAGCAATGGCCACCAGATTGATAGTCGTGCATATAATGACTTACAAAATATGATGGATGATGCACGTAAGGAAGGCTTAGCTCCTATGATTTGCTCTTCTTATAGAACTATGGATTTTCAACAACAGATATTTAATCAAGAGGTTAGTAAATATATGGGACAAAATTATTCTCAAGAAGAAGCTAAAAAGAAGGCTGCTCAATGGGTAGCAATACCAGGAACAAGTGAACACCAAACTGGACTTGCATTAGATATTGTTTCATCTAGTTATCAGTTACTAAATAAGGAACAGGAAAATACACCGGAGCAAAAGTGGTTAATAGAAAACTCTTATAAATATGGATTTATATTAAGATATCCCTCTGATAAAACTAATATTACTGGAATAGAGTATGAACCTTGGCATTATAGATATGTAGGAAAAGAAACAGCAAAAGAAATTACTGAAAGAGGAATTTGTCTAGAGGAATATTTAAAATAAAGATTGATTAGAGGTGTATTTATGGGAGAAAAAAATGTGAAAAGTGAATATACATATAAAGTTAATAGTAGTAAATATAAAAAGAATAGAAAGAAACGTAATTTTAAAGTCATAGGTATTATCCTAATAGTTTTTGTTGTCATTGGAATTAAACAGTTAAACATCTTCAAAAGTGATGCTATCACATTAGTCGGAAGTAAAGACACTAAAACACAAGAAGTCCTAAAGTATCCTGATAGACCTATAGTTTGTATTGATGCTGGTCATGGAGGCTATGACGTTGGAACTATGACAGACTCTAGTATATATGAAAAAGATATTACAATAAAGGTAGCCCTTGAAATCGGTAAAATATTAGAGGAAAATCAGATAAATGTTGTTTACACAAGAACCAGTGATGAAGTTCCATGGCCCAGTAATGAAAGTGATGATCTTCTTAAACGTATAGATATATCAAATTCAAAAAATGCCGATGTATTTGTATCTATACATTGTAATTCCTTTGAAGATTCAAGTGTTAAAGGTGTAGAAAGCTGGTGTAGATTTCCAAGTAGTGAAGGGGAATCCTTAGCAAAGAATATTCAAAATAAATTAGCAAGTGTTAACTATACTACAGATAGAAGAATAAAATATGAGTCTGACAGTGAAATTAAGGTAATTAGACTAAATAATGCTGTTTCCACATTAGTTGAGCTAGGATACTTAACTAATGACTCTGATACTGAATTTCTCTTGTCAACACAGGGACAAGCTAAGTGTGCAAAAGCCATCGCTGATGGAATTCTAGAGTATATTTCTTAAACTTTTATATTATATAAGTCTCTGTTTTGTTATGTGTTTATAAATTTATAAAGAAATGGTAGGTGATGAAATGAATAAGAAGGTAAACATAATAATTTTAATAGCTCTATTAATTATAGTATTTATTGGAATACTTGAGTATGAAATAAGTGAAAATGCATCAATAAAAAGTGATTATACAACTGAGGAAGAAATTAATCAAGAAACTACTACTGCTAATGAGAAAAAGGATTCTTTAAATAAAATAATTAATACCTCATCTTTAGATAATGAAAAAACAGCTTGGTGGTTTAATCCAAATAAAGATCATACAACACCTGGAATAAATGACAATTTAAATTATGACTTACATGAATATGATGCTCATTATGTTATGGATACAGATAGAAAAGTATTGCATTTAACTTTTGATGTAGGTTACGAAAATGGATATACTTCTCAAATATTAGATATTCTTAAAGTTAATGATGTAAAGGCAACGTTTTTTGCTACACTTCCTTATTTAAATGAGAATCCTAAAATCATTAAAAGGATGGTAGATGAAGGCCATAGGGTAGGAAATCATACAAGTAGTCATTTATCCATGCCCTCCTTAGCTGATGATGAAAAAAAATTTATCGAAGAAATTAAGGATGTTGAAAATAAATTTAAAGACATTACTGGTAAGGATATTCCACCATATTTTAGACCACCTATGGGGGAATATTCCCAAAAGTCTTTAGCTATGACTAAAAATTTAGGATATAAGTCTATATTTTGGAGTTTTGCTTACGCTGATTGGGACCCTAATAATCAACCTAACCCAATAGAAGCAAAGAAAATAATTCTAAATGGACTCCATAATGGAGCAATATTACTTATTCATGCAGTATCTAAAACTAATACTGAAATACTGGATTCAGTTATAAAAGACGTCAAAAATCAAGGGTACGAGTTTGAATTATTATATTAATTTAACTCTTGATAATTAGTGAGATTTTCTTTATTTAATAAGTGAATAATCCATTAAAGAAAAACAGATAGAAAATATATTGTAAAAACACTATATTTTCTATCTGTTTTTCTGTTTATGGTATTTTAAAATAATCTCTTACTTATTATATTATAATTCTACAGCCTTTAATTCAGCAGTAACTATAACTCCCTCATCATCAATTTCTATAACGCCTATATATTTTCCCTTAGCCCATGGAGAAGGCTTAGGGATACTGCCAGGATTCATAAATATAGTATTTCTATATTCTTCTTTAAGAGGTATATGGGTATGACCAAAGAGTACCACATCTGCACCAATGCTCTCTGCTTTTATAGCTATACTATTCATGGTACTTTTAACATTATATAAATCTCCATGGGTAAAGAAAATTTTTAGTCCATTAATAGTAATAGTATCTTCTTTAGGATATGTATTAGAAAAATCACAGTTTCCAGCCACTGCATATATTTCACCTTTAAAAGTTTTTTCTAAGAGTTTTACGTCTTCTATGCAATCTCCTAGATGAATAACTATATCAGATTTTAAATTATTTATATATTTTGAAGCTACTTTTAAAGCTCTTTCATTATGATGAGTATCACCAATAAAAGCAATTTTCATGTTATCCCTCCAATAAGTATATATTTCCGTAAAATATTATACCATTATTCTTTGGTATAGAGGATAAATGAGTCTATTTTATTCTAATATTCCAATGACACATCCTCTAAGATCTCCATGAACAGTACAACTATTTAACTATTTCTATTTTTTCATAATTTAATAGTTTCCTACATAAAAATAGAAATAGTTCCATATATAAATATTTACATATAGAACTATTTCTTAATATTAAAGATACTATTTTTTATTGAGACAATATAAAAATCTAATCATATTTATGCCTGCTAGTCCTACTAATATATATATTGCTCTAACTAGCATATCTGAAAAACTAAAGATGAAATGAACAAGATCAAAATTGAAGAGTCCAAATATTCCCCAATTAATTGCGCCTATAATAACAAGTACAAATGATATTTTGTCTAATAAACTAATTTTGCACATAAAAACTTCCCCCCATTTTTATTATATTATGATATGTTTAAATCTATTAATATATTTTTATGTTTAATATATATGATATATTTGGATAAAATAGAACAATGAGAATAACCTATTGTTATAAATAACACGAATTTTAAATAGACTTATGCTTATATAATATGCTATAATAGTGAATGATATTAGATAAAAAAACATTTTTGTACGGAGGTTACTATGAGAGATACATATAATTCACCATTAAATTCTAGATATGCATCTAAGGAAATGAGCTATATTTTTTCTGAGGAAATGAAATTTAAAACTTGGAGAAAACTTTGGGTTGCATTAGCTGAGGGAGAACAAGAATTAGGATTAAATATTACTGATGAACAAATAAAAGAGCTTAGAGACAATATTAAAAACATTGACTATGAATTAGCTGCTGCTAGAGAAAAAGAAGTTAGACATGATGTAATGAGTCATGTGTATGCTTATGGGGTTGTAGCTCCATCAGCTAAAGGAATAATACATCTAGGCGCTACTAGCTGTTATGTAGGTGACAATACGGACCTACTTATTATGAGAGATGCTCTTATATTAATTAGAAAAAAAGTAATAAATGTGTTAGATCAACTAAGCAAGTTTGCTTTAGAATATAAAGATGTTCCAACTCTTGGATTTACACATCTTCAACCGGCTCAGCTTACAACTGTAGGAAAGAGAGCTACTCTTTGGATGCAAGAGTTATTAATGGATTTAGAAAACCTTGATTTTGCAATTGATAAAATGAAATTTAGAGGAGTTAAGGGAACAACGGGAACTCAAGCTAGCTTTATGTCTTTATTTAATAATGATGAAGAAAAAGTTAAAGAACTTGATAAAATTGTATGTAAAAAAATGGGCTTTGAAAAAGCATATCCTGTTACTGGCCAAACTTACTCTAGAAAATTAGATTCTATAATATTAAATACATTATCTGAAGTAGCACAAAGTGCATACAAATTTAGTAATGATATGAGACTTCTTCAAAACATGAAGGAAATGGAAGAACCTTTTGAAAAGCATCAGATAGGATCTTCAGCTATGGCATATAAGAGAAATCCTATGAGAAGTGAAAGAATTAGTGCACTTTCAAGATATATAATTGTAAACTCTCTTAACCCGGCAATTACTGCTGCAACTCAATGGTTTGAAAGAACACTAGATGATTCTGCTAATAAACGTATATCCGTTGCAGAAGCTTTCTTAGCTCTTGATGGAGTGCTTAACCTGTATATAAACATAACTTCTAATATGGTGGTATATGAAAAGGTAATAGCTGCTCATGTTAATAGCGAGTTACCATTTATGGCTACAGAAAATATTATGATGGAAGCTGTTAAGCGTGGAGGGGATAGACAAGAACTTCATGAAAAAATAAGAGTTCATTCTTTAGCTGCTGCAAGACAAGTAAAAGAGTTTGGAGAAAAGAATGATTTAATAGAAAGAATATTAGCTGATGAATCCTTTGGATTATCAAAAGAAGAGATTCTATCTATAATAGATCCAAGTAAGTTTACTGGAAGATCTAGTGGGCAGGTAGTTGATTTTATAGAGGAATATATAAACCCTATATTAGAAGCTCATAAAAATGAATTAGGTGAAGAAGTAGAAATAAACGTATAATAAAATAAGCTGGAATGCTAATGCATTTCAGCTTATTTTTATGATGCCAAAGAGGATAAATCCCACAGTGTTTATAGCTAAATTGGCAGACATATGAACTATCCAAGAGACATAAATATTATTAAACCTTTCATTAAGGTAATTAAAAAGAAGTCCAGCTATAAATAGTGAAACTATAAGCAAAATGAACAGTGGGGGAGTAAACCAATTATTCATAATAGCCACATGATAAATTGCAAAGGCTAAAGCACTAAAAATATAAGCAGCTTTTCTTGAACTTACCTGTTTTAAAGATAAGAAGGAAAAACCACGGAAGAAAAACTCTTCCAAAAGGGAATTAACTGATGTAATATATAGTGCTACAAATAAAAAGTTTTCTTTAGTTACTCCTAAATTATTCTCTAAATTAGTAGTGACCATAGAAAAATCAAAAAATGGACCTAGAATAAAATAAGCTCCTAGTATAAATCCATATACAACTATACCAAATATAAGTGCAAAAAATATGCTTTTTTTATTTCCTTTAAAAAGTGCTTTAAAGGAAATAGCTCTCTGTTTTATACATACAATTAAGGGCAATAGTAAAAAGATACATATTTTTATTAAAGACTTTGTAAAATAATTAGGTGCAATTAAAATTTCCACTAAGGCCATAATAATACAACCTAATATTACTACTAAAATAATAGATAGAGTGACTTGTTTATTTTCCATAGATCATCCTCCTTGAAAATTTTACGTATATAGCTTTAAATAATGACTCAAGGCTTTAAAATAATTATAACATATTATTTTTCTAAAATAGCAAGGATATCCTTAATTGACTATAGTAATTCATTATGATAATATTTAGTTAACTTAATATTCGGGAGCTTGTGTACAGGCTGAGAGGGAGTGTAAACTTCGACCGTACCTGATTTGGATAATGCCAACGTAGGAAGTAGATTTATATAATTATAGGTATACCACTTAGTTGGTATGCCTTTTATTTTTGTTCATATAGGGGAGGGTAAGTAATTTAAAAATATTGATTTTGAGGGGATGATATGTAATGTTAAAAACCAAAAAACTAACTTTAGCTGGAATTTTCATTGCCATGGGAGTTATTTTATCTACAGTTATAGTTATACCAGTAGGAATTGCAAAATGTGCTCCAGTTCAGCATTTGATAAATGTTTTATCAGCTGTTATTTTAGGTCCTTTTTATGGAGTAGCTATAGCTTTCCTTACTTCCACAATTAGAGTGCTTATTGGTACAGGTACCTTCCTAGCTTTTCCTGGAAGTATGTGTGGAGCTCTTTTAGCTGGAATCCTATATAAATATAATAAAAAAATAACTATGGCATCCATAGGAGAAATCTTCGGTACAGGTGTAATAGGAGCTTTAATAGCCTATCCGGTAGCAAAGTTCATCCTATCAAAGGAAGCGGCTCTATGGGGCTTTGTGGTGCCATTTAGCATAAGCTCTATTGGTGGCACACTAATTGCTATACTATTTTTAATAGCTCTTAAAAAAACAGGAGTATTATATAAAGTTTCTAATAAAGGTAATTAGAGCTTAACATCTTAGTATTTTAAAATAGATCTTAGGGAGAGGATATAAAATGATTAAAGATATTTTAGATTCAGTAAGAAAAACCAACCCTCTTGTGCACAATATAACTAATTATGTGGCAGCTAATGATTGTGCTAATATAACCTTAGCTTGTGGTGGTTCTCCTATTATGTCAGATGATCCAGAGGAAGTAGAGGAGATAACCACCTTATGTAATGCTTTAGTAATGAATTTAGGTACTTTAAATCCAAGAAAGTTAGAAGCCATGATTAAGGCAGGGAGGAGAGCTAATAAATTAAAGCATCCTGTAATATTGGATCCTGTAGGTATTGGTGCATCATCCTTTAGACAACAGGCTGTAAGGGAACTTTTAAACACTGTAGATTTTCAAGTTATAAAAGGTAATATATCTGAAATAAAAACTATAGGAAAGAAAAAAACTATATGTAAGGGTGTAGATGCCAGTGAAATTGAGTCTATAACGGAAGATAATATAGAAGGTGCGATTACTCTAGCTACGGAGCTTTCTAAGGATCTAGGGGCAATTATAGCCATTACAGGGACTATAGATATAGTTGCAGATAAAGATTTAGTATATATTATTAGAAATGGGCATCCATCTATGAGAAATGTCACCGGAACAGGATGTATGCTTTCATCAATTATAGGAGTTTTAGTTGGTGCTAATCCTCATAAAATCTTTGATGCAACGGTAACTGCTTTCTGTATTATGGGAGTATGTGGTGAACTTGCTTATAATAAAATAGTAGAAAAGTTTCAGGGAAGCGGATCTTTAAAAATACATTTGATTGATTCTGTAAGTAATATAGATTATAAAATTTTAGAAGAGAAAATAAAAATAGAAAAGCTTTTAAAAAATTAAAGGGTTTTTACCTCTCTTCATAGAATAATTAATGTCGTGAAATGTAAGTTTCGCGACATTATACTATAAAAATTAAAGGGGAATGGATTATATGGATTCTAAATTAAATTATATGCAAGATAATTCTCTACCAAAAATACTTAAGGATTATTTAAGTTACCTTTCTTCTGTTAAAGGTGTTTCTAGCAATACTTTAGTTGCCTACGCTTATGATCTAACTTTATTCTTTAAATTTCTTAAAGTACACAATAATGAAGTAACTTTATCACAGGATGTAATTTTTGAAAATATTCCTATTGATAACATCTCTTCTAATTATCTTAAAAATTTAGAATTGGTTGATTTTTACACCTATCTATCCTTTTTAGAGAATATGAGAGAAAATGGAACCTATGCAAAGGCAAGAAAAGTTGCCTCTCTAAAGTCCTTTTTTCACTATTTATGTTCTAAAGCTAAAATTATACCTACAGATCCTACTTTAGACTTAGAAAGTCCTAAAATAGGAAAGCGCTCCCCCATTTACTTAACTTTAGATGAAAGTAGAGACTTATTAGCTGTAGCTAATAATAGAGATAAAAATTCACCTAGGGATTTATGTATAATTACCCTATTTTTAAACTGTGGTGTGAGACTATCAGAGCTTTGCAGCATCAATATTGCCAATATTAAAGGTGATACCCTTACTGTCATTGGTAAAGGAAATAAAGAAAGGACTATTTATCTTAATAAAGCATCAATTAAAGCTATAAATAAGTATCTTGTTGTAAGAAATGATATTGCAGATAAAGTTCATAGTGAGGATAGAGAGGCTCTATTCATAAGTGGAAAGTATAGAAGAATTAATAAGCGCACTGTAGAAAGAATAATAAAAAAATATGTAGGTGCAGCAGGTCTTGATACTGATAAATACACACCTCATAAATTAAGGCATACCTCTGCAACATTACTTCATAAACATGGTGGTGTAGATGTTAAAACTCTCCAAGAGATATTAGGTCATGAAAATGTAAGTACTACTCAAATATATGTTCATGTTGATGATGAAACCCTAAGAGAGGCTATTAACACTCACCCCTTAGGGGATGAATAATAAAGAAGGATAGCAGCTATGAAATCTATGGCTGCTATCCTTGTTTTTATTATTTTTTATATTTCATATCTCTCAATTCAGATATACGCCTGCTCGTATTCAAAAATTCTTTTTCATAATTTAACTTAGCATCCTTTTCTAATGAAGGATCATCTAGTAAACCACTTAGCTGAGAAAGTCGACACTGAAGCATTAATATTTCATCTTTATTAACCTTTGATTTACTATTACTAGTCTTATTACAAGTGAAAAACTCAATTATCTCAGTATGATTTCCAGTAAAATTAATAATTTTGTTATTTTCTATTTTTAGAATTCTATTACATACTGTAGAAATTAAATGTCTATCATGGGAAACTACCAAAGCTGTTCCAGAATAACTTTTTAAAAGCAAACTTACACTTTCTTTAGATAAGATATCCATATAATTAGTTGGCTCATCAAGAATTATTAAATCAGGATTTTCAATGATTATTTTAGTAAATATTACTCTGCATTTTTCGCCCATACTTAAGTTTTTAATTAATGTATTTACTCTATCCCCTTTTATAAATACACTTCCTAAATATAACCGAATTATATTTTCAGTTTCATTGGTGGTTAATAAATAGTCTAATATAGTTATTTCTTCATTTACTACTTCTAGATATTGAGATAAACTGCTAATTTTCATATTTGGGTTTAAATAAACATCGCCAATGTAATTCTTATCTTCACCTAGAAGAATATTTAGTAATGTAGTCTTCCCACTACCATTATTACCAATGATTCCGACTTTATCTCCACCATTTATAGTAAAGTTTCCATCTTTAAATAATAATTTCTTATCGAAGGATTTACTAAGATTTTCAACTCTTATGGCTGTTTTAAAACTATTATTATTATTAAGTGTAAGTTTAATTGAAGAATTATCCTTTATTCTTTCAACTCCATTTTCTTTTAACTTTTCTAACTTTTTTTCTTTTGATCTCATTATAGAAACATGCTTTTTACTTAATGCTCTTAAGTGGTCATTAGTACCCGCCATTTTGTGTGCTTTGTTAAACCATTGTTTTCTTTGACTGATATTTTCTTTCAAAGCCCTTATTTCCTGTTGTTGTTTGTTATATAAATTTTCATTGGTTATCTTTTCCATTAATAGCTGTTTTTCATAGGAAGAATAATTACCTTCATAGGTTTTTATTCCGTTATTACTTAAAACGAAGGTCTTATTTGTAACTTCATCCAAGAAAAACCTATCATGACTTATTATAATCATAGGTTTGTTTATAGAATTTATAAGCCTTTCTAACCATTGAACACCACTTAAATCTAAATGATTTGTAGGCTCATCTAGTATAAACAAATCATAGTTACTATGAAATATATTAAGAATTTCTTTTTTAGTAGCTTCACCACCACTTAAAAAAGTATTATTATTATATAAGTTTTCATCTATAATTCCGATAAGAATATTTGAAGGAATATAATTGATACTTCCTTCATCGTAGGAAATCTCCTTAGTTATTATTTGTTTTAAGGTGCTTTTACCTACGCCATTTTCTCCTACCAGACCTATCTTAAAATTATCTCCTATTTCAAAACTTATATTATTTAAAATTGTGCGATTTTGAAAGGATTTAGAAATATTTTTTATAATTATCTTACCCATTTATAACACTCCTTTTAATAAAGTCTATCAAAAGGCAATGGTGGTACTTCAATTTTAAGAAACAAAAAAGGTTTTAATCACAATAAGCAATTAAAACCAAACTTACAACTCTATTATTAATTCATATAATATAAACTGGTTAAGGGTAAATAGAAACTATTAAAATAAATTAATTATAGTAAACTATAGTTACATACCTTCACCTATCAAAACATTATTATATGATTAGAATTAAAAGAATAGATTACCACTGCCTAATTAATTGCACAACAAAAAACATAAAACTACATTTAAATTGTAATAAGTATTTATTTTGTTATGCTTATAAAATTAATTAAGAATAGTAATGCTCATTCTTTTGTACCTCCATAGTAAAATATTATAAAACTATTATATCATATATAATAGTTTTGTGTAGCTATCTTTTATTATTTAATACATATAAACCTGGATATTCTTCATGTAGCAGTCCATCTGTACCCGTTTCTTCCATAAGTTCATCCATGCCTTCTACATCAGATATATAATCCCAATTAGATTCATCATCGAGAGCATCTATATATGGTATTTCATCTTCTTCTAATGGTACTACATCTTCTTGAAAGCTATCCTCTTCTTCAATTGTATCAAAATCACTAAAGTCTTCCAAATCGATTTTGATTTCTTCTTCTTTATTCTTTTCAAATACCTCATCTATTTTTACAGCCTTAACATCATATCCTTCAATCTCTAGACATTTACCACAGTTATCACAGATCTTATCTCTATTGTATTCACATACATTGCACTCTCCACAATCATTACATACTTTCTTTTCATCAAAAATACAGTATTTCATTATCATCACTTCCTGTTTTATCTTTATTAAATCATTAGACTATTTTAACAAAACTATTGAAAAACATCAACTAAAAATAAATCTAAATTTTTTAAAATTTATATAGACATTTTTAAATATATAAATTATTATATATTTATATGTTTTTTACATATAGATTATTTTAAGGAGGTTCTAAGTATGGCAAGTTCATATTCCTTTGATGTGGTTTCTGAAATTAATATGCAAGAAGTTGATAATGCTATTAATCAAGCCCTAAAGGAAATTAAACAAAGATATGACTTTAAAGGTACTAAGACAGAAATAACTTTACTAAAAGATGAAGTTAAGCTCATATCTGATGATGAGTTTAAGTTAGAGACTGTAATCGACATACTCAAGGGGAAATTTATTAAAAGAGGTGTCTCTTCCAAAGCTCTTGAAGTTGGTAAAATTGATTCAGGTTCTCTAGGTACAGCTAAAGTTACTTGTAAATTAATAAAAGGTATCTCTACTGAGAAAGCTAAAGCTATGGTGGCAGATATTAAAGCTAGTAAAATAAAAGTTCAGCCTCAAATAATGGATGATCAGTTAAGGATATCTGGAAAGAATAAGGATGATTTACAAGAAACAATGCAGCTATTAAAATCTAAAGACTATGGTATAGATGTACAATTCACTAACTATAGGTAAGGTTTATATTTGTAAAATATGACAAATGCAAAAAATCTCTGTTAAAATTTAAAAGAATAAGTTATAATAGATATATATTAACTATTAATGTATAATTTAATGGGAATTGGATAATTTAATAATGTATACAAATTACAATAATTATATATAATAGTTATATATAATCCCACTTATACTTATGAAAAAATAAATAACAAACATTTAGGAGGAAAATATTATGAAATCAACAGGTATAGTAAGAAAAGTAGACGAATTAGGAAGAATAGTAATTCCGATAGAGTTAAGAAGAACTTTAGACATCGAGATAAAAGATGCTTTAGAAATTTATGTAGATAGAGATCAAATCATATTAAAAAAATATGAGCCAGCATGTTTATTCTGTGGTAATGCTAGAGACGTTAAAAACTACAAAGGTAAAAATATTTGTGAAGAATGTCTTGATAGTATTGCTAAAATGCAAGAATAATAAATTCTTACATAATTAATTTAAAATACAAAAACAGCATTTTGATTTCAATTCAAGATGCTGTTTTTTATTGAATTTTATCATTGAATTGTAATTAATTGACTATATTCGAAAAAAAGTGTATAATAATACAGAAGTATAATAAACTTTAATGTTTTTTATAATATAATTTAGGAGTGATTTTTTGAAAATTTATGAAGATCCACAAATAGAAAAGATAGAGAAACTATTAAGAAGAGTATGCTTTTATATAAAGAAAAAAGGAAGAACTATATTAGAAGATTATGATATTACTCCTGCACAATTTGAAGCTTTACAAATTATAGTAAATCATAAAGAAGTAACCATTAGTGAACTTAGCAATAAACTATATCAAGCCCCTAGCACCATCACTGATTTAGTTGATAGAATGGAAAGTAAGGATCTTGTTAAGAGAGTTAGAGATTCAAAAGATAGACGAATAGTTAGAATAGAAGGTTTAGAAAAGGGACATAACATATTAGAAGCAGTAATTATGGAAAGATGTAAATTTCTCGATTATTCCTTAGAAAACGTTTCTAAAGAAGACAAGGATAGTTTTACTGAATATTTAGATATACTAGAACATGCTTATACAGAAGGTAAATAACAAAAATGCTGAAGTATTTCTAATTTTAAAATTAGAAATACTTCAGCATTTTTTATACTATTTTTTATATTATTTATTATTGTTTATATCGTCTCTTATTTTTAGTAGTAATTGTTCTTTATCGTCCATCAATTTAGAAATTTTATCATCATAATGAGATTTCATAGACCAAATTTCTTTTCTGTACTCTTCCTCTTTTTGCAACACTTCTTTTTGCATAGAAATCCTTATTTCATCATCTTTTAATCTTAATTCTCTGCTAAACTCCTCTGAAATCTGGTTAATCTTATTTTCATAAGAACTCTTCATATCCTGAATTTCATCTTCTAATGCAATACTATGATTTAATTCCTCATTTAATTTATTAGTAAGGCTTTCCTTTTCTCTCTCTAGGTTTTTTAAATTCTCTTCCATGTTTCGGTTTATTGCTCTTAAACTTTCTGCTTCATTTTTATAGGCATTTAACTCATTTACCTTATCCTTTAACATGAGGTTTAACTCTTTATATCCCTTGATATCTTCTCTCTCTTTTTCTAAAAGTTCTTTATATTCCTTTAACGAATCCTTCAGTTCTTTATTATGAGACTTTAAATCTTCTAGTTCTTTTTTTAAACTTTCTATATTCCCCTTTAATTTTTCACTTCTATTAGTCTCTTCCTCTAAAGTTCCTTTAAAACTATTAATAACTTCGGAGTTCTTAACCTTGCTCTTTTCTATCATATTTATGTATATATCTAAAATTCTTTTTGTTATGCTCTGTAACTCTTCTACATCGCTTTTAATAAAGTCTGTACTCGTTGAAGCTTTGTTTAATTCGTAGTTCCTTATTATAAGATCCATGAATTCTTTATTATTTATCCCCTCTACCTCAGCTAAACTTTGAAATTTTTCTTTTAGTTCCTCGCTTATCCTTACACTTAAAATTGAATCCATTAATTACACATCCTTAAAATTTATAAAATTACATCTTGATTTAAGTATACATTATTTTATCCTTGTAAACAAGCATTTTATCCATGTTTACAATACGTATACATTATGTAAACATGTTTTTACCGCAAATTAATATAGTAACCATTCAATATANNTATATTGAATGGTTACTATATTGAAATAATTAAGTAGTAATAAAAGAGGAAGTAGATGAAAAAAGTGTATACGTAGGAAAATTAAACACTTCAAAAAGAGGTAGCAGTGTATTTATCCAATGAGAACAACGAGCAGCTACGTTTTCTCCTAAAAGACAACCACTTCTTAGTATTAAAAATACTGATACTAAGAAGTCTGTTAGTAAGCTTCAGTTCGAAAAGCTCTCTGAAGCAAAGAACTCAGTTTATAAAAAAAATAAACCTAGCCATAACACAGCTAGGTTTATTTAAAATTATTTTGTATATTTTACAGGTTCATTATAAGTAACTCCAAAGGTATCTACTGAAATGGATTTAATTTTTATATCCTTCTTAGGTCTATCATTACTGCCAGTTTCTACTTTAGCTATAGAGTCTACAACATCCATACCTTCTATAACCTTACCAAAGGCTGCATAGTCTCCATCTAAACTAGGTGTATCACCATGCATTATAAAAAATTGAGATCCAGCAGAATTCTTATCATTTGATCTAGCCATAGATATAACACCCTTAGTATGTAAAAGAGTATTTTCAAACTGGTTATTTGTAAATTCACCATATATGGAGTAGTCAGGTCCACCCATTCCAGTTCCTTCAGGATCTCCACCTTGAATCATAAAGCCTGAAATTACTCTATGAAATATTAGACCATCATAAAATTTACTATTAGCAAGACTTATAAAGTTTCTAACGGTATTTGGTGCTATTTCGGGATAAAGCTCCATCTTTATAATTTTTCCATCTTCCATTTCTATGGTAGCCACTGGATTTTTATCCCCTTCCTTCTTCTCCGTTTCCTTTGAAAGATATATTTCTTTATTATCATTACTTCCAGTATTAGTTTCATCTTTACTAGTCTTATTAGAGGTACTGCATCCTATTAATGCAAGGGAAAGTATTGCTGTAATAATCAAAGTTCCTAATGTACTTTTTTTCATTTGAAACGTCTCCTTTCATATGTTTATATGTTTTTACTAGATAAGTTTACCATTGTATCTTTTAAAATAAAACCTATAATTAGTTAATTTTTGATTAAAATTATCCAATTAAACACAAAAGCTCTAAGACTGTCATTCTTAGAGCTTTTTATCTTTCTCAGCTAATTTTTTTAGATATTCTTTAAATTGACTTCTCCAAGATTCGTATAGATTCCTATCTATTCTTTGTAGATAATAGAAAAATTCACCTATACTATCTCTCTTTAGTATACCTCTCATCAGATGCCGTGGAAAAGGCATCTCCCTATCAAAGTTATCCTTTGGATCTATAACTTTGATAGAAAAGTCCTCTTGTACATAGAGATCCTTGCAACGTATATCTAACTTTTTATAACCAAGTTCTTTAAAATCATTTATTAAATCTACTAGGCTTCTTACTAGTTTCTGATTTAGAGGGTTATGATTTAGATACTTATCAAGTCTTATCCCATCTACAAACTCTCTTACAATAAAAAAATCTCCATAGTCAAAAACCTTAGGAAAGGATGGATGATGCATAGATGATTTAAGAATTATATACTCTGTTTCGCAAACTTTTTTATCATTAAATATTTTTATAATTCTCTCATTATCAATTCTATATACCACTCCATTATTGCCCTTTCCTAGAAATTTAGAACTCCTTATAATGTTCTCCACTTCATCACTTAAGTAAATTGCATTTGTAAAATGTCTAGACATAATTCCTCCCTAGATAGAACTCTATTAGATTATATGCATAAGATATACTTTATATTATCCTTATACCTATCTTTTATCTCTTTTGTCCTTTTTAGCAGTATTCTTCCTAGGTTTTGATGATTTCTCAGATGGTTTTGACCTTTTATCTGAAGGTGCATTACTCTTCTTATAGTTTTTAACCACAACAGCTACATCTTCAATATTTCCGTGAGATATAGTCTTCTCAGTAAGATTAAAATTCAGTTTTTTACTATAAGCTTTTAATTGCGCTATCTCCTTAGGTGAAATAATAGATATAACATTACCACTTTTATCTCCACGAGCTGTTCTACCACTTCTATGCACATAAGTATTTATATCTTCTGGTAAGTCTACATTGAATATATGAGTAACGTCCTCTATATCCAATCCCCTTGCAGATAAGTCTGAAGATACCAAAAGGTTTATACGCTCCGATTTAAAGTCTAACATGGTTTTTTGTCTTTGATTTTTAACAAAACTACCATGTATTCCATCCACCTTTAGTCCATGGTATTTTAGCTTAGTAGTTAATATTTCTATTTCATCACTTTTATTAATAAAGGCAATAGCTTTTCTAGGATTTATACTTGCCATTAATTTTCTAAGAATAAGTATCTTATCCCTCCTATCACAAACTATATATAAATTGTTTATGTTAGGGTTTATAGTTGAATCATCATTACACTTTATGATTTTAGGGGATTTCATTAAGCTTTCCCCTATACTTAAAGCTTCCTCTGTTAAAGTGGCAGAAGTCATTACTAATTGTCTATCTCTAAGTGTAGTTTTTATAACATCCTTAACTATATTTAAATTATTTTTGTCTAAAAGTTTATCACACTCATCAATTACTATAGTTTTAACTGTATGAGCACTTATTTTTTTCATTTTTATTAGCTCTAGTATTCTTCCTGGAGAACCTATTACAAATTGAGGTTTTTCCTTTAGTTTTTCAACCTGTCTTTTTATATTTACATCCCCCATGATAACCGTAGACTTTATATTCAAAGAAGATTTATCTCCCAAAGTACTTAAAACTTCATTTACTTGAAGGGCTAATTCATGGGTAGGAACTAAGACTATAAATTGATTTTCTCTTTTTTCATAATCAATTCTCTCAATTAGTGGTAGCAAATAAGCCAAGGTTTTACCACTGCCTGTTTCACTTTGCATTATCACATCCATATTTTCTGATATTTTAGGAATTGATAATTCTTGTATTAGAGTTGGCTTTATTATTTTTAATTCCTCCAATACCTTTATTATTTCCGCATTTATATTTAATTCTAAAAAATTTTCCATTTTTTCATCTCCAGTTTTTATTTAAATTTACTACAATAATTTTCCTATATGAGAACAAAGGTTTGATATTCTTTATTTCTTATGGTATAATTATCTAGATTGAGAGGTGTTTTCATGATTGAAATTAAAAGTGGTAAACAATCTGAAATTTATGAGTTTATTAAAAATCAAGTTAATACTAAAGGGTATCCCCCTTCAGTAAGAGAAATTTGTGAAGCTGTAAATTTAAGTTCAACATCTACGGTTCATGGTCATCTTACTAGACTTGAGAAAAAAGGCTTAATAAGACGTGACCCAACTAAACCAAGGGCAATAGAATTACTGCAAGAACCTCATAATAAAAAAGAAATGATTAATATTCCTATTATAGGTAAAGTTACAGCTGGAATTCCTATACTTGCCCAAGAAAGTATAGAAGATTATCTAACTATCCCCCTTGACTTTGTAAACAGTACAAATGAATTATTTATACTTAAAGTTCAAGGTGACAGTATGATAGAAGCTGGAATCCATGATAAAGACTTAGCTATAATAGAAAAAACTTCTATTGCATCTAACGGAGATATTGTAGTTGCTCTAATAGAAAATGAAGCCACTATAAAAACTTTTTTTAAAGAAGATGGGCATATTAGACTACAACCAGAAAACTCCACCATGGAGCCAATAATTGTTGACGATTGCAAAATCTTAGGTAAACTATCAGGAATCTATAGAAAATATTAAGAAGCTATAATAGCTTCTTAATATTTTTTATATAATAAAATAAATTTATTATATATCTATTAATTTAACTCCTAATTAAGATAATATTCTAGATATAGCCATTAAAACTCCAACTTTTCCATGATCAAAGGTCAATCCACCTTGAAGATATGCTATATATGGCTCTCTTATTGGAGCATCAGCAGAAAGTTCAATGGAAGAACCTTGTATAAATGCACCCGCAGCCATAATTACTTCATCTTCATAACCAGGCATAGCCCAAGGTTCACATTCTACAAAGGAATCTATTGGAGAACCAGCTTGAATACCCTTGCAAAACTGAATTAATTTATCTTTATCATTAAATTTAACAGCTTGTATGATATCACTTCTCTTAGTATCATATTTTGGGAGTACCTCAAAGCCTAAAAGCTCCATTACCCTTGAACAGAATATAGCTGTCTTTACAGCTTCCATAGCCACGTGAGGAGCTAAAAATAATCCTTGATATAAACTTCTCATTACACCAAAGGTAGAACCACACTCTCCGCCTATACCTGGAATGGTCAATCTATATGCTGCTTGAGTTACATAGGCTTTTTTACCTGCTATGTAACCACCTGTTGGAGCAATTCCTCCACCAATATTTTTTATTAAAGAACCAGCTATAAGATCAGCTCCTACATCTGTTGGCTCTATAGTATCTATAAATTCGCCATAACAGTTATCAACAAAGCAAATTACTTCTGGTTTGATTTCTTTAATTGACTTTATTATTTCACCGATTTCCTCTACTAACAGTGCATTTCTCCACCCATATCCTGTAGATCTTTGAATATGTACAAGTTTTATGCTATTGTCTTCTTTTAAAGTCTTTTGAACCTCTTCAATATTAACTTTACCTGCACTTGTCAACTCTAATTGCTTATAGTTTACCCCATATTCCTTTAAAGAGCCTATATTTACATCCTTAGTTATTCCTATAATGTTATGTAAGGTATCATAAGGTGAACCACATATACTCAGCATTGTATCTCCTGGTCGTAGGTTGCCAAATAAAGCACATCCAATAGCATGAGTTCCATTTACAAAGTGTGGCCTAACTAGGGCTGCTTGTGTATTAAATACTCTAGCGAAAACCTTATCTAAAGTATCTCTACCAACATCACCATAACCATATCCACTAGAATTAGTAAAATGCATATCACTAACTCTTTCAGCTTGCAAGGCACTAAGAACTTTTAATTGATTATATTCTCGAATATCATCCATCATAGAAAATTGCTCTTGAATATCCTTTAAAGCTTCTTCTGATACTTTAAAAACTTCTTCATTTATTTTAAAGTTATTTATTAAAAACTCTTTAGTTTTTTCTATCATAAAAAATCGCTCCTTAAACATAAAATAACATTCTAATACTAACATAGCTATAAATATTAAGCAAATAATTCCTTAATATTTATAGCTATCTATATATCTTATACAATATTTAAAATTAACTTAGTCTTTATATTTTTTCTCTTTATAATCACTAATAATAAATTTTGCTACATCCTCATCATTAGAAAAATCATCCTTGTCTATCCACTTAACCCTTGGATCTTTTCTAAACCAAGTAAGCTGACGTTTTGCATAATTTCTACTAAATTGCTTTATATTTTCTATAGCCTTCTCTTTAGAAACTTCACCATGAAGATGTTGTAATAGCTCTTTATAACCTATTCCCTTCATAGATTGCATATCTGTGGTATATCCTTCTTTTTCTAACCTTATTACTTCTTCTAGAAGACCAGCGTCTAACATTAAGTCAACACGATGATTAATTCTTTCATAAAGCTTATCTCTATTCATATTTAATACATAATAATAAACTTTGTAAGGTATATCAAAAATCTCATCATTTTTAGCTGCTTCAGATATAGGAATTCCTGTTACCTTATAAACCTCTAAAGCTCTAATTACCCTTTTAAGATCATTGGGATATAACTTGTTATAACTCACTTCATCAACGGCTTTTAACAGCTCATGAACATATTCTACTCCATTTTCTAAGGCTAACTGTTCTAGTTCTTTGCGATAAGCTTCATCTTTATTAGTCTCAGCAAAACTATAATTATAAATAAGAGAATTAATATAAAGCCCAGTGCCACCTACCAGCATGGGAAGCTTATTTTCGCTGCTTATTTCTTCAATGGTTTCCTTTGCCAAAGAACTAAATTCTGCCACACTGAAGTTTTCACTAGGATCTAAAAAATCAATGAGATGATGCTTCACACCATTCATCTCTTCTTTGGATATCTTAGCAGATCCAATATCCATCTTCTTATATATCTGCATAGAATCAGCAGATATTATTTCCCCATTAAGTTCTTTGGCAATATGAATTGAAGTCTTTGTTTTGCCAATACCAGTAGGTCCTGCTAATATAAATAAATCTTTCATTGCTTTAATCCCTTCATACTAAATTCTTTTAAAACTTTTTTCTACTTCCTTTAATGAATATTTAATTATAGTAGGTCTACCATGTGGACATGTAAATGGTTCATCTATATACCTTAACTCTTCAAGGAGGGATAAAATCTCTACATCTGATAATTTATCATTAGCTTTTACAGCTGCCTTACAAGCAAGAGTAGCTATTTTATCATATTTTATATCTATGGTTAAACCACTGCCCATGGACTTTATATTTTCTATCATATCATGAAACAAATTGTTTATATGGGGTTTCCCCAAAAACACTGGAACCTCTCTAACTAACACGTCATTTTCGCCAAAACTTTCAACCATAAATCCTGCATTTAAGAAAATTTCTTCATTATCTTTATAAATTGCATACTCATCAAAGGTTAATGGAATGATTGTAGGTACAGCTAAAATCTGACTTACCACATTGAAATTACCTATATTTTTTCTATACTTTTCAAATAATATCTTCTCATGAGCAGCATGCTGATCGATTAAATACAATTCATCTAAATATTCACCAATTATATAACTATTAAAACACTGTCCAATAAGTTTAATTGGTGGAATTTTAGGAATCCTTGATATTTCCTTATTAAAATATATATTATCTCCTTTAGGTTCAACTTGATTTTCAATAGGAATTTCTCTTATATAAAAAGGTTTGTCATTATAATTTGCTTCTTTATTAAATCCAAAATCCTTATTATAACCTAAATTATTATCCTCACTAGTATAGTGATTATCATTTAAATATCCAATTTGACTAGGTTCTGAAGAAGTATAGCTTTTATGTAGTTTATCCTCTTGAACTATAGCTAAATCCTCAATTTCTTCTGGTATAATAAAACTCTTCTTTAAGTTTTCTTTTAATGCACTATGAACTCCATCAAATATAGTTTTAAATAAAACTCTTTCCTCTAAAAACTTAACTTCATTTTTAGTTGGATGTACATTGGGATCTATAAATTCTGGAAATATATCAATGTGTATAACGAAGAAGGGAAATTTATTTACCATAATAAAGGATTTAAATGCATTCTCTACCGCAGCAGTTATTAAAGAACTTTTTATAAGTCTCTTATTTACAAAAATGCTTTGTCTATTTCTACTACCTCTACTAATACTCTCTTTTCCAATATATCCATATACAGATAAAATATCGCTATGGTTTTCTATTGGTATTACATTTTCATATACTTCTTTTCCATATAAAATTCTAAGGGTTTTATCTAGTTCATCTTCACTAAAGGTTCTAAGGGTTTGTTTTCCATCATTAATTAAGGTTATAGAAGTCTTATAATTTCCTAGAGCTAGCTTTAATACCAAGTCATTTATTATAGATTTTTCTCTTTGAGGTGATTTTAGAAACTTTTGTCTCCCTGGAGTATTGAAGAATAAATCTTTAACTTCAATTTCCGTTCCTAAATTACAACCTACATCTTTCTCATAGATTACTTTTCCACCTTCAATATAGATCTCTCTACCATAATCAAAAGCTTCCATCCTTGATTTTAGTCTTACCTTTGAAACAGCAGCTATACTAGCAAGAGCTTCTCCACGAAATCCAAAGGATTGAATATCGTAAATATCCTCTACGGAACTTATCTTACTTGTACCATGAGGCAAAAAAGCTATTTTTATATCTTCAGGATGAATACCACGTCCATCATCTGTGATTCTTATAAGCCTATTGCCACTATCTTCTATTTCAATAGTTATGTTTTTACTGTCAGCATCAAGGCTGTTTTCCACTAATTCCTTAACAACAGAACTAGCTCTTTCAACAACCTCTCCTGCTGCAATTTTATTGGCAGTGTTTTCAGATAATAAATTGATTCTTCTCATAATACACCCACCTTAAATAATTATTTTATCTATATATTCTTAGCTTTTTTTATAATATCGTATAATTTATTAAATCCATCCATAGGTGTAAGATTAAGTACATCTATAGATTTAATTTCGTCAATTAAGTTTTGCATAGCTACATCTTCAAAAGCTATTTGCTGAGTTAAACAAATTTCTTTTTCTATTTTTTCTAATTTCTCTGTAGATGGAATTACAGTTTTCGCTTCTTCTTTGATTATATCTTTTGAAGTGCCATCTTCTAAAGTTTCTAAAATTTCTCTTGCTCTAGAAATTACTGCTGAAGGTAATCCAGCAAGTTTAGCAACCTCTATACCATAAGATTCATCTGCTCCACCCTTTATAATTTTACGTAAGAATATAATATTATTATCTACTTTTTTTGCTGAAATAGAGTAATTTTTCACTCCTGGAATTTCTCCTTCTAGCTTAGTTAATTCATGATAATGTGTGGCAAATAGGGTTTTGCATTTAATATTTGAATTTTTACATATATACTCTATAACTGCCCATGCAATACTAAGTCCATCGTAGGTACTAGTACCTCTACCAACTTCATCAAGAAGAACCAAACTCTTATTGGTAGCATTATTAAGAATATTTGATACTTCCCACATTTCTACCATGAAGGTACTCTTACCACCAGCTAAGTCATCAGAAGCTCCTATTCTAGTAAATATTTTATCACAAATAGAAACATTTGCTTCTTTGGCAGGAACAAAACTTCCCATTTGAGCTAATAATGTAATTAAAGCTACCTGTCTCATATATGTAGACTTACCAGCCATATTAGGACCAGTAATTAACATAAGTCTATTGTCTTCAAGGTCTAAGGTAGTATCATTAGATATAAAGCTATTTGCCTTTGTAATAACTTCTACAACTGGGTGTCTGCCCTCTTGAATTTCTATGATTCCCTCAGTATTAATTACAGGTTTCACATAATTATGTTCTCTAGCAACCATAGCCAAAGCCCATATACAGTCAATTTCAGATATAAGCTTAGCTGTATTTTTCATTCTCTCTATATTTTCTTCTAATTTCTCTCTAATCTCTGTAAATATAGAATATTCAAGAGCAATTAATTTCTCTTCTGCTCCTAAGATTTTATCTTCCATCTCCTTAAGCTCAGGAGTTATATATCTTTCAGCATTAGACAAAGTTTGTTTTCTAATATATCTTCCTTCTGGCACTGAGGAAAGATTAGATTTTGTAACTTCTATATAATATCCAAAAACCTTATTATAAGAAATCTTAAGGGATTTTATACCTGTAGCTATTCTCTCTTCATTTTCTAAATTTGCAAGCCAAAGCTTTCCATTAGTTTTACTTTCTCTTAATTCATCTACTAATGAATTATAACCAGTTTTAATAATATTACCTTCCTTAACAGACAAAGAAGGTTCATCCATAATAGAGCTTTCGAGAAAAGTCCAAATATCTCTTAGCTCATCTAAGTTAGAATAAACATCCTTCATTAAAGGACTTGTAAGATTAGAAATAAGTTCTTTAATCCTTGGAACTTTAGCAATGGAATGCTTTAATGATATAAGTTCCTTTGCATTTATTGCAGTAGAGCTTATTTTACCAACCAATCTCTCAATATCATAAATGCTATTTAAAGCTTCCTTTAAATCTTCCATTAAGATTATATCCTTAGTAAACTCTTCAATGGCATCTTGTCTATTTAAAATATCTTCCTTAATAATTAGAGGCTCTTCTAACCACTTTCTAATTCTTCTTCCACCCATAGATGTATTTGTTTTATCTATAACCCATAAAAGAGTTCCTGTTTTTCCTTTATCTCTGATATTCTCCACCAGTTCAAGGTTTCTTCTTGAGTTAACATCTATGGTCATATAGGTGCAGATATCATATATCTCTATATGGTTTATATGAGTCAAGGAAACCTTTTGAGTTTCTTTTATATATCTAATTAATCCATTACAAGTTTTAGTTACTATTTCTGATAATTTATCTATTTCTATGTTCAAGAATTGTTCTTTAAGATCTTCTTCTTCCATATTAAAATTATCATCTTGGAAGTGGGATATATAAAAGGATGTTCTACTTATAATTTCATCCATAATCTCTTGGTTAAAGTTTTCTGTAATAATTATCTCTCGAGGATTAAATTTACACAGCTCATCTATAAGTACATTAATATTATATTTAAATTCAGTAGTATAGAAATCCCCTGTAGACACATCACAAAAGGCCAATGCAATGTAATTTTCCTTCACATATAAACTAGCTGTATAGCTATTTTTACTCTCATCTAAATAGGAAGCTTCTGTGTAAGTTCCTGGGGTATAAATTTTTACTACATCCCGCTTTACAATTCCCTTAGCCACTGCTGGATCTTCTACCTGCTCACAAATAGCTACCTTAAACCCTTTTGATATTAAGGCTCCAATATAATTCTTAGCTGCATGAAAAGGAATCCCACACATAGGAGCTCTTTCTTCAAGACCGCAATCTCTTCCCGTTAGTGTTAACTCTAACTCCTTCGATGCAACCTTAGCATCATCAAAGAACATTTCATAGAAATCGCCTAGTCTGAAAAATAAGATACATTCTTTATATTTATCTTTAATTTGAAAATATTGTTGCATCATTGGAGTTAATGCCATATATATCTCTCCTTCATAATTATTTTAAAAAAGCGACAAAGTCGCTTTTATACTTCTTCTCCTATTAATGAAAAAGAATTTGCTTTAGTGATTCTAACATTAACTAACTTACCTATATTTTCTTTATTACCAGTAAAATTAACTAGTTTACTTGTTCTTGTCCTTCCGGTTAATTTTGTATCATCACTTTTACTTTCACCTTCTACAAGAACTTCAACAATTTTTCCATCATAAAGCTTATTTTTCTTAGCAGAAATTTCATTAACGACTTCAACTAATCTATTAAATCTCTCTTTTTTAACTTTTTCATCTACTTGGTCAAACATTAAGTCTGCAGGAGTACCACCCCTTCTAGAATATAAGAAGGTAAAGGCAGAATCATACTCAACTTCTTTAACTAGACTTAAAGTATCTTCAAAATCCTCTTCAGTTTCTCCTGGGAATCCTACAATTATATCCGTAGTTAATGCTACATTAGGAATTCTTTCTTTAATTTTTCTAATTGATTCTAAATACTGCTCTCTAGTATAGTGTCTATTCATCTTTTTTAATATTCTTGATGATCCAGATTGTACTGGAAGATGAATAGATTCACATAACTTATCTCCAGCTGCAATTACATCAATTACTTCATCACTTAAGTCCTTTGGATGAGAAGTCATAAATTTCACTCTCTCAATACCATCTACTTTATTTATTCTTCTTAAAAGTTCCGCAAAGTTAATATTTTCGTCTAATCCCTTACCATAGGAGTTAACATTTTGTCCAAGAAGGGTGATTTCTTTATATCCCTCTTTAACCATATTCTCTATCTCTTTTATTATTTCAGCAGAGTTTCTACTTCTTTCACGTCCTCTTACATGGGGAACTATACAATAAGTACAGAAGTTGTTACAACCATACATTATTGTAACAAAGCCTTTTATAGTACTTGCTCTATCAATAGGAGCTCCTTCTATTATATCTGCTTCTTTATCCCAAATTTCTACTATAGGTCTTTCGCCACCTAAAGCTCTTCCAAGATATTCTGTAAACTTATAAGCATTATGAGTTCCTATAATTATGTCTACAAAAGGAAACTTACCTATTATTTTGTCTGCCATTCCCTCTTGTTGCATCATGCAACCTGTAACAGCAATAACCTTATTAGGGTTCTCTTTTTTTAGTTTTTTTAAAGCCCCTAAGTTTCCATCTACCTTTTGCTCAGCATTTTCCCTAACACAACATGTATTAAAGATTATTATATCCGCTTCTTCTTTAGAGTCAGTTCTTACATATCCTAATGGTTTTAATCCACCAGATAATTTTTCGGAGTCCTCTTCATTCATTTGACAACCCCATGTACAAATCCAGAAGGTTTTAGGTTCGTTTAATTTATTTATATTTTTTACATTATTACTCATTGTTGATGTTCCTCCAATATCCAATATATTTATTAAATTTCTATAGTATTATAGCATATACAATACACGAAAAGAAAGGCTAAGGATTACCCTTGGCCTTTTTCTCTTCTTTTAAAATAAGTTCTGATAATAAATTGTAAAACTCTTTTTCATTATCCGTCATCTCTTAATCCCCCAATACAGATATGTAGATCTTACACTTATTTTTATGTCAAAGTTTTGTTCTATCTACCCAAATTATATAGTGTATGTAGACTTATATTCAATATAAAAATACATCAAAAAAGTAAGTAAATTAGACATTAAATGGCTATTCTCACTTACTTTTTCATTGTGATATTATGTTGTATCAAAAATACTATAAATTTTGTGAAATGCTACATCATATTTATACAATTGCATTTTTATATCAGAAGTCTTAGAAAAAGTTACATCTATTCTTTCATATCCTTTCTTAACCATAACACCACCCCTACAATATACTATTCTACATATACCATAAATTTCCTTCAAGTAAAAAAGACTAGTTTCCCCAGTCCATTATTAATTGGTAAATCCCAATCTTGATAAATCGTTATTAAATTTTGTAGCTTTATACTTTTATCCCGATATATGTTAAGCTCCAAGTATGTGCAATAAATTAGTTGGTTCAAACATTAGCTTCACTTGTGTTTGATATTCAAGATTATATAAAAACACTCTTTTACATAAAATATTATCAAAAAATTTTTTTAAAACACCATACCTGGTTCCTTGCTTATGTTAGCTAATGTAGATAAAGGAACAGTGTAAACACCATGATTATAAGAACATGAATCCATGTATCTTATATAACAAGAACCATCGGATTTAAACATATATCCGATAATCGTAATATAGTGATAAATATCTTTATTTCCATTTGAATTATATCTATTACGATAATTTGTTGTTAAAAATCCAAGGGATGGATTTTGTTTCACATCTATAATTACTGGAAAGTTGTTGCCGATATCACATACTATACCTCCCAGTAACTTTTTTGTCCATTCAGATCCATAATTTCTCCCAAATGCTAAACTATATCTATTTCCTGGCATATAATCATTTAATGTTGCTGTCCACCTTACACTTAAACCTGTGTGTGAAGTAGTTGCAAGAGCTGTTGCCATGTTGCCTTGATTGAATCGAGTATTCTTCCCTGTAGTATGATAAGAATGGCAGTCTATAGCATTCAAAGCTGCTGCAGGTCCCACCAGCCCCATCTTTGAACTTCTGGAGACATTGAACCATCATATCTTAATATTTTTGAGTTACCGGCTCCAATTGACCTAGCCATAATTCTATTATCATTCAAACTGTTAGAACTAAGCTCATCACTAGCATTTTTAGAAACAACATCGTTCATATCAATTCCAAGATTCTCAAGCTTATCTTGGACATATTCCTCTGCATTTTGAAACTTTTTGTTAGTTTTTTCAAAATCATCAGCTACATCGTTCATATCTACTATTCCATTTTCTAAATTCTCACCTTCAGTAGGTATAATTAAATTATCTGTAGATACGACCTCATCTGCTTTTGAAGATGTTGTTACTTCGTCTCCAAAAGCAATTAGAGAATTCGATAAAAGTACTAAAAGTACCAATAAAAATGATATGACTTTTTTCTTCATTATGTATCCCCCCCCCTTTTTTTAATTCCTCATACAGTTTAACAATAAATAACTGTATTGTAAATAAGCAAACAATTTATTTGCACATATTGGTAATACATGCTATAAATATATGTATTACAGTATGTAAATATATGTATTACAGTATGTAAATACGAAAGGATTTTGATTATGAAAAAGCCAAAAGTAAAATTTGTTTGTTTGTTTATTATTATATTTTTGTTTTTGCCAACATTTATATTCATAAAAACGGATGAACTAAGAAATGCAAGGGCTTATGTTTTTTTTAAGGCACATTTTAATTTTGCAATAAAGGGAACTGTGACTGAGCAAAAATATTCGCCTAACCCTAATAATGTAGCAATTTATTTCTCATATGGAGATAAAAATATTGGACCAATTTCCCTGTATAAATCAAAATTAGGACTATGGTTTATACAGGGAAATGGAACAGTGCCTGATCCTTATTAATTTATTTTAGAATATAAATTATAAAAAATCGAGTAGGAGGCGGTGACTAACCGCCGTGCTCTCACACCACCGTGCGTACCATTCGGTACACGGTGGTTCAGCAATTAATTAAGTGAATCTTGTTCATGCATTGAGCGTATGCTCCACTAAGTACTTCTAACATTTGTTTTCGAGTTCTACTCTATCTTCAATTAGATAGTCTGTACAACGGTTGTCTGCTTTCAAACATGAATTGCCATTCTCACGACTCTCAACTAATTATTGTCAAGTCCTTCCCTAACCTCAACTTTCGAAAGGTTCATTCAGTACTATGACTTGAACTGACTTCTGAACGTTCAGCTATACCTCTCGGTATAGCTTACTAAGTAAAAAAGTTCATTTTCATGCATAGCTTACCATTCAGACCTCCCCAGTTAAGAGTATAATCCTTCACTCCATATATCTGCCACATTTACACGTTACACTTTCGAGTAGTATAGGGCTTCAGTTTGTTTAGCAATCTTACCCAGTGCAACATGCCTTATATGTGATTTCTGTCCGTCAGACCAGAGATTTACCTACATCTTCCTTCATATTCTACCTCACGGTGGACACCCTTGGTGTTCAGCTGTATGCTTGCTACTACTAAGCTGCATTAGGGACTTTCACCCGTTAGATTATCCCCATGCAGGGCAAACTAAAAAAATAATGGTAGCGAGTTTTACCTCACTACCCCTTCTATTAGCCTAATATATCTTCAAATAGAACAGAGAAATATTGAAATTCCCCATAATACTATTATTGAAATTATACACCAAGATGTATTTTCACTTGTATGTCCATCTATTCGTATCTTTTTTAATATAGATACAAAATTGTTGAAAAAAACTATTATACAAACAGCACCAATTGCTAATAGTAAACCTATCATATCTAATCCCCCTTATAAAATCTTATACTGATATTATGGATTAGATTATAAGTAAATTCAATATATTATCTCCTATAGATACTTATTAGCTGCATTTTTCATTGTTGAAAATCTATTAGTATCATTAGCATTTCCACCTATCTGAATTACTTGCTCTGCCTTTAATCCACTAGCTTTAAAATCATTAACTCGCATTAATGGGCAAGATAATTTTTGAGCCACCATTACTGCAGCAAATAGATCTGCATCTCCTAAATAAGTTACTATTTTTTTCATATCATATTCCTCCTTATTAATTGGCTTTTGTGGCTTAGATATATTTAAACTCACTCTACTATCAATTCCATTGGCAATAGCTCTTGCTAATTCATCAGTTTTCTTATTAAATAATTCGGCATCTTGACTACTATCACAGAATAAACTTTCTACTATTATAGATTCCATACTACTGGCATTTAAATCATGTTAACCTGTACTGTATGGCCTTGTGCTTCTAGTAAAGCTTTAATCTTACCATAAAGAATCCTACAACTATCTACTTCGTCGATTTTTCCTCTAGCACCTCTACAATTAATAGAGTGTCCATATCTTAATCCTATTTTCATAAAACATTCCTCCTTAAATATAAAAGAGTAAGGTTTCCCTTACTCTAAATCGATCTTATTTTCTTTAATGGTCTGTCTTGCACTAGACTGTCCAAAATAAAAAGCAATTACCATGCTAAATATGGTTAGAAACTCTGAAGAACTTATAAAACCTCTTAGGCTTAATATCGCAAATATTATAGTTAATAGTAATGCTATAAGCTTTTTAATCTGTAATAAACCTTTTAGTAATTCCATAGTTAAAACCTACCTTTCTAACTTTTCCTCTATCTTATTTACACTTTTTTTAACATCATCTAAAATATTAAATCTTTGTGTTAAATCTGATATTATCTCCTGGTACTTCCCTTCTCTCCTAGAGTTTTCTTTAAGCACATAAAAAAGGAGGTATGCAAAAAACACTGCAAACACTCCTTGACTAGTAACCATTTTAACTATTTCATTCTCCATTCTACACCTTCCTTTTGCATAATAAAATACCGCATATTCATTTCTGAATAGTACGGTATATATAAATATAGTTTATTCCAGAGAAAAGTCACCTTTTCCTTCTTCCTTTAACCACTTCTTAGCTTGTTTTCTTATATCAAAATATAATCCAGTAGATTGAGCATCGTCGTATATAGCTTTTTTAGCATACTCTCTTGGGAATATTTCCATCATAGATTCTAAATCTTTCGAACCTACCTCAGCTTCTTTATACTCAATAACACTATATTTGCCATTATAATTTTTAAAAGCCATAAATGCTGGTTCTGACCAACTCCCTTGTAGCTTAAATTTTTTATCAACGAATGAGTATACTTCTTGTAATGAATACATATAAACATTAATTAGATCATCATTATCTTCAACTCCATAGATTTTATGTGCTTCAAATGCCTTATAACTAGACTCCTCATAACCAGATTTATTATGTTCTATAATATAATCTGATATTGCCTTATCTAGTTTTTCATCTACATTAACTGATTGTTTGGAAGTGAGATATCCCATATAAATAATAAATAATAATACTATCACTATAACTAATCGAATATACTTTTTAAGAAATTGCTTCACTCTTAATTCCCCCCCCTAGATTATCTTATAACAATATAACTTATGTTAAATTATACCACATAATACATTCCAAAATAATCAATTTTTATCGCAATACTATTACTTTAATGTAGTTTAATATTTTATTCATATTACACCTTCCTTTTTACATAATAAAAGAGACTAGATTTCTCTAATCGCTTAACCAACAACTTAATAATATTGTTCTTCGTATCCTATTCTGTAGCCTATCACTCTAAAATAAACTTTTCCATTATATCCTCTTACTGTAAATCTAGTTCTATCCTTAGAAACTATAATTACCCCTGGATTACTACAGAATACTGCATAAGTAGATATAGTCTTAAGAAATGTACTATCTAAAAGTACTGTAGTTCCTTCCTCTTGTATATCTACATCGAACAACACAACTTCTAGTAATACCTTTGGACTATCTATTGGAGACATTCCAAGTGTAGCACCATCTACAACTATAGTTCCTCCAGCTTTCGTTACATTTGTGTTAAATACATGTCTAGGTGTTCCGGCAACCATAAAACTAATAGTACCATCCGGAGATATTCTTATTCCTGTATCAACCGACTTTGATATATAAAATCTAAACGTACCAGCACTAGCATTTATTTTACATTGGTCTGCAAAGTAAATGGTTGGCGGTTTGCAATCCAAGTAATTAGGATAAAATCTAAACCTAGCAATACCATTTAGATATATGTCTGTTACATCTGCAGCTATACGAATATAAGTGTTTTCATTCCACTTAAGTCTTACTGCTGAGCCTACTCCTAATTCGTTATTTGCAGTTGCATCTATACTGCACTATCCAAACATTTTTATAATAGGATTGTTAGTTGCAGATTTTAAACGTTCTAAGGATATTGTACTTGTTTTGATGTTTCCTCCGTCAATAGTCGTTTGCCCAGCTGTGCTTAGGTTAGTCATTGTAACATATCCAGTAAGATTTATTTTACTGGCACTTATTTTTATGGATTCAGCAGTTTGATTAATACTAGAAATAATAGCATTAGTTGAAACCTTTGCTCCTAAGTCGTTTATATAGGAAGTTGAACTTCGAACTGTAGATACAATTGCAGTATCAGTAATTTTCTACTCTGCGGTATTCATTCTTGTGCTAAAAGAAGTTACTTTGCCATCTATAGTTGTAGTAATCTGTTCTACAGTTCCAACTCTGCTGGTGATTCCTGTTAAGCTAGTTTCTATTGTAGACACTTTACTATTAGTAATGATTATTTGGTCTTGAAAATTCTCTTCAAATGATACACTTATAGTGTTAATTCAGTCTGACTAACCTTTAATGTTATCTGATTTTGTAACTGTGTAATACTGCTACTTTGTGTACTAACTGTAGAATTAAGTCCACTAATCTGTATAGTATGATTACTAATAGTTGCTACTGTACCATCTAATGTCCTTTTAACATCATTAACTCTTGTATCCACACCAGTTATTTGACCTGTCAAAGCATCTATAGTACTAGTGTGGCTACTAATTACACTATTGATAGAGTCTACTGTGGAGTTATAAGAATCTTTAAGTTGTATGGTCTGCCCATCTTTAACTATTGTCGTATTGCTTATTAAAGTAGATATTTGACCTTGTTGAATGTTTAAGGATATAGTATTACTTTCTGTAACTTCCTTCATTGTAGACAATGCACTTGCCAAGCTTGTAGAGTAAGTTAAATCTACAGTTGGATTAATTAGACTACCCTCAGTTAAGAAATGTCCGTCCTTGAATTACTTCATGTATTGAGTAACATCTATAGGTTCTTCTACTGGTGTTACTAACTGGTGATAAACTGTGATTGGATTAGCCTGTAACTCGTCTTTCCATGTTGCTATTGTATAGGTGCCAATTAAAAAGTTAAAACCTATTTGACCGTCACTACTACTGGATGTACAAACAGTATTAAGTGGGGCTAAAGGCCAACTTACACGACTATTACTATATTTATCGCATATAAGGTATTGATCCTTTAAACCATGTAATCTAACCATAATAAAAGCACCTACTCTTTATTTAAGTAAGTGCTGCTTATTACTTCTTTTAGTTTAAATTGCTACCATAATGTGTACTTTATTTTTATTCTCACATTATTTTACCATTTTCCATCATAGCTAATTGGCTTAGATTTTTCATCTGAAGTTTTAGCCCTTCCTTGAAGTTCTGGTACTGGATGAACTTCATTTTTAGGAAAGTGATTATGTTTATTACTTTCTGTACCATGTGAATCTTTTGGATCTGGTCTTCTCATTCCTGCTTTTGCCATAATATTTCCCTCCTACTTATTTGTCACCATTAGTTTAAACAATATGAAAAGTTTTATACTCAAATATGTTTTCTATAGATGGAAATAAGTATATTAAAATAAAAGTACAATGCTAAATAAAATTAACATTGCACTTTTATTTTAATATAAGATTTTACTTATTCATTAGCCGCAGCTACTACAACTTGAGCATCCGCCACCTTCAGCTTGCTTTTCAGGCTCTATAGAAAATCCACCTCTACCATTCTCTTCGCCTGAAAGAATAGTAAGAGCTCCAAATTGCTCAGTAACAGACTTATCTACTAAGAATGTAAGTCCGTCTACTACTTCTGTGTTATCAGTATCCTTTTTTTCATCTAAAACTAGATTAAATGATGGGCCGCCTCATCCCATACCTGCAAAATGAATTCTTACTGTATCTGCTGTAACTTCATTATCTTTTAAAAATTGTAAGAATTCAACGGTAGCTTTATCACTTATTTTAACTGTTGACATAATCTTTACCTCTTTTCCTTTTCAGTTTTATAGATACATTACTATTGTGTCAATGAATCTACATATTTATTACACTAATAAATATTACTATGAATGTCAATTGTATTTATCATTGGATTTATTAATAGATTTTATTTGAAATAAATATACATACTAAAAAAAGTGCAATATTAAACAAGTTTAACACTGCACTTTCAGTAATATAATTATTATTTATTAAATTTAACCGCAACTTGTGCAACCAGCACAACCGCCACCTTCTGGTTTTTTTTCTGGTTCTATTGAGAACCCACCTCTACCATTTTCGTCTGCAGAAAGAATTGTTAATTCACCAAATTGCTCAGTAACTCCCTTATCTACTAAAAATGTAAGTCCTTCTACTACTTCTATGTTATCAGTATCTTTTTTCTCATCTAAAACTAGATTAAATACAGCACCACCACAACCCATACCTGCAAAATGAATTCTTACTGTATCTGTGGTAACTTCATTATCCTTTAAAAATTGTAAGAATTCAGTAGTAGCTTTATCACTTATATTAACTATTGACATATTTTTCTTCCTCTTTTCTATATATACTAACTATTATCCCGATATAATTAAATCTTTATGACATTAAATATAAATAATTTCAATGTCATTTATATTTATATAATATCATAGCCGTTATGTGTGTCAATAGACTTGTTTATCACTCTTTTCTATAGAACTTTATTACCTATAAGAGAATGTAATAGCCAAATTTTTCTATACTATATTACTCTCTACTTGAAAGGATTCTATTGGTAAAATTTCATTTCCAAACATCCTATAATCATGGTATTTATAGGAGCCTCTCATAATGTCTTCAGTAATAGTTTTTCCTCTATTTACATAATCTAAAAAGTCATAGGATGTCAATATATCTATACGTTCCTCTTCGCATATATTAGATAAAGCTTTAATAAATTCTTGAAATATTGTATTGCATGTATTATTTAATATCTTAGCACCATCTATTATAAAGCAACCTCCCCAAAATCCTGAATTTGAGGCTTTGGCTTTAAGATCTCTAAAAAACTTTGAAATCATCGTAGAGTTTATATTTTCATTATAGGATGACATTAATATACTACTCATCTTAATATTTTCTATCATTAATCTTTCATTTGAATCTAAATTATTAGTAAGTAATTTATATATATCTTCATCTACATAAAGATAAACATAGTTATTATTTTCTATTTGCTGTTTTATGTATTTATATAGATTAATCACCAAATGATCCTCTCCATAATAATAAAAACAGATATTTTTACCGCAACAATTACTCATAATCTCTCTCCCCTTAATTAATACCATATTGATTCTATTATTATTATTCTATTACAATGTTTAATTACCTTTTTTTTCCATAAAATAATTATCTGATTATTTTTACATTTTATTACAACCATTTTAAAGTTCTTATCCTGGTTGAAAAGTTATCCAACTTATATAACTTTTCATGTAGAAATATGGTATACTATGTGATAGAAATAATAGTTAGGTACTACTAATTATATAATAATGAATATATTGATTAAGATAGATATATATTGTAAAATATTTTTATGTGTATAAACACTAAGGAGGATTATCGATGTGCGGATTTGTAACGTTTTTTAGCAATTCTAAAATACTAGAAGAAAAGAAAGAAACTCTTCGTGATATGAGAGAAGTTATTAAACATAGAGGCCCAACTCAAGATGGAGAGTATATGGACGAAAATGTTTATTTAGGTTTTAAAAGACTAAGTATTCTTGATTTGGCAAACGGAATTCAACCCTACTCTTATAAGGATGAATTAGAAATAGTTTTTAATGGAGAAATATATAATTATATATCTTTAAGAGATGAATTAATAAAAGAAGGCTATAGTTTTACTACTAACTCAGAGGTAGAAGTAATAGCTACATTATATACTCATTTAGGAGATAAGTTTGTTGAGAAACTTAGAGGAATGTTCTCATTTATTATTTGGGATAGAAAGAAAAAAGTATTCTTAGGTGGAAGAGATCCATTTGGAATAAAGCCATTTTATTATACAGAAAATGAAACTGGACTTTATGTAGCTTCTGAGCTTAAGAGTTTTCATGCTAATCCAGATAGCGACTGTGTTGATATTGATAATGGAGCACTTCATGACTATCTTACATTCCAATTTGTACCTGAACCTAAAACTCTACTAAAGGATATAAAGGTTTTAAAACCAGGTCATATTATAAAGAAAGAATTAGGTAAAGCTCATGAAATAAGTTGCTATTATTCGATCAAGTTTAACCCTACTCCAGGACCTAAAGATGAAAAGATGGAAGAAATTCGTAAGGCCATAGAAGATTCCGTTGAACTGCATATGCAATCTGAGGTTCCTGTTGCATCTTTCTTATCAGGTGGGATTGATTCTACTGTAGTAACTGCTTTAGCAAAAAAACACATGCCGGACTTAAAGACCTTTACCATAGGTTTTGACCGAAATGGATATAGTGAAATTGATTTAGCTAGAGAATCAGCTGATAAACTAGGGCTAGAAAACATAAGTAAAATAGTTTCTTATGAAGAATTTGCCAATGAATTACCTAAAATAATTTGGCATATGGATGAACCCGTAGCAGACCCTGCAGCTATACCACTTTATTTTATAGCAAAAGAAGCAGCTAAGCATGTTACAGTTATTTTATCTGGAGAAGGCGCTGACGAGGTATTTGGTGGATATACTATTTACCATGAACCTAATTCGTTAAAAATGTTTGATTATGTACCTGGCTTCTTAAAGAAAGCCTTAAAATCTGGTGCATCCCTTATACCAGAAGGAACAAGAGGAAAAAGCTTTATTGATAGAGGCTGTACTCCTATGAGAGAGCGTTATGTTGGTAATGCAAAAATCTTCTTAGATGATGAAAAAGAAGGAATACTTAATAAGTATGAGTCAAAATATACAATTAAGCGATCTATGAATGATATCTATGATAGAGCTGCTCAGTATGACCCTATTACTCAAATGCAGTTTGTAGATTTTAATACATGGCTTACTGGAGATATCCTTGTTAAAGCTGATAGAATGACTATGGCTCATTCTTTAGAGCTTAGGGTACCTTTCCTAGATAAAGAAGTGTTTAAAGTTGCTTCAAAGCTCACTGCAGATGAAAAAATCAATGGTCATGTAACAAAATACTTATTAAGAGAGTCTTTTAAATCAGAATTACCATTCTTAACTGCTCTAGATAGAAAAAAACTGGGATACCCAGTTCCAATAAGATTATGGCTTAAGGATGAACTTTATCAATGGGCTATGGACATAATAAAAAATAGTAATGCTGATGAATTTGTAAATAAAGCTGCTGCTATTAAATTAGTAGAAGATCATAGAAAGGGTCCATTTGACTTAAGTAGAAAGATTTGGACAATACTTATATTCTTAATTTGGCATAAAGTATATATAGAAAGAGAAACTCCTTTTCTAGATTAAGATTAAAGACGTAGAACTCTAATAAGAATTCTACGTCTTTTTATTTGTATTATAAAACTATTTAACTACACTTATGTTGTTCTCTTTTAACCAATCAATTAAATGATTAATTAAAAATTCATCTCTAAAGGTATAAAATTCATCTAATTTGTCTTTATTAATTAAAACTCTATTAAAAGTTAATAGAGGATTTGACCAATCAACCTTACTATAAATTTCATTTTTGTCATTAGGATTTAAAGTATCTAAGTAGCTTTTCATGGAATTCACTAATATACTTTCATCTATTAGTGGAATATAAAGATAATTATCACTATAGTTCATAGTAACATCTTCTGCTTCCGTAGCTAATTCCTTTTCCCAACTTTCAAGTTTATCAAATTTGGATTCATCCTTTAATGCTTCTATAATACTTTGAGGAATGTAAGAAAATTCACCATCATTTAAGTTTAAATAACATTCCCCTTCACCTCTTGTTTCTGATAAGCTAAGCTCTAACATTAAGTCTAAATCAATGTTTAAATTATTCATAAAATTTTCACCTACCTTTTAAATTATATATTTATATAAACTTTCTCATTTCACTGTATTAAGAGTATATGCTAATATAGAATTTTTTACAATATTTATTTAATAAATTCAACATTTTAATATAGATATTGTAATTATTTATGTATAAAATAAAGCATTAGGTTGTGTCCTAATGCTTTGTTTTATTACTATTTATTATTTTTTAGCATTTCACCAATAGCTGCTATACTTCCAAGGGAAGATAGTGTTTCATTTGGTAATATAAGCTTGTTAGCAGGATTATTAGCCATTTCTTTAAGAGCTTCAACTTGTTTTAAAGCTATAACAGTTTCATTAGTTCCTGATTGAATTATAGCTTCATTTACTCTTCTTATCGCTTCTGCTTCTGCTTCTGAAATTTTTTCAATAGCTTTTGCTTTACCTTCTGCCTCTAGTAATTGAGATTCTTTTAATCCTTCTGCTCTTCTAATATTTGCTTCTTTTTCCGCTTCAGCAGCAAGTATTTTACTTCTCTTTTCGCCTTCAGCTTTTTCAATTTCTGATTGTCTTGATCCTTCTGCTTGAAGAATCATGGCCCTCTTATCTCTTTCAGCTCTCATTTGTTTTTCCATAGCCTGCTGAATTTCTGATGGAGGTACAATATTTTTAATTTCTACAGACAATAACTTAATTCCATAAGCATCAGTAACATTATCAACGATTTGTAATAATTTTGAGTTTATAAGGTCCCTTCCTGCTAATACTTCATCTAGAGTCATATCACCTAAAATATTTCTCATATTAGTTATAGTGGAATACATTATACCTTGAACATAGTTTTCTATGTTATAAACTGCATCCTTTGCACTTAAAACTTGATAAAATATAACGTTATCTACAGAAATATTAACATTATCTTTAGTTATTACGTTTTGTGGTGGTATATCAAGTATTTGTTGTTTAACAGATACCTTCTTTCTAATAAAGTCCACAAAAGGTATTGTTAAGTGCCAGCCAGGTTCTAATACCTTATAAAATTGACCAAACCTCTCCATAACATAGTTAGAACCAGTGTTAACTACTTTAACTGATGAAATTATGATGACTAGAACTACAAATAGTATGACTAAAACACCAATTACTAATTCCATTTAAATCACTCCTTTTTTAATTATCAATTTATTATTTTCAATTTTTAACACCTTAAAAGTATCACCAATATTTATATCTTCACCTATATTTCTAGCTGTCCAATAAACTTCGTTAACTTTTATTCTACATTCCCTATTACTTTCTAATTTAACTTCAGATACAAACTCTCTATCTTCATACTTGCCAACCAATGGTTTTTCAGTTGGTAGATTTACGTTAATATATTTTTTAGACACCTTTAATCCAAATATAATTGCAATAGTTCCTAGTATTAAAGCAATCCATATTTGTGTAGTAAAGTCTACAAAATATCCTGCAATAAAAGCAGGAATAAATCCTAACCCTAACCATGAAAAGGTAAAACTACTTGTAGTTATATCTACAATTATTACAAAAATAAGTAATCCAAACCAAATCCAGTTTAAATCCATTAAATATCACCTCTCAAATTTAAATAATATTAACAAGCATATATAAATTATTATATGCTTGTGTATTAAGTATAATTATATCACATTATAGTAAAATATTATATTTTTTTATATTATTTAATCAGGTATTTTTTCCACCTATATAGCGTATATATTATAAGTGTACATATAAACACCAGTAAGTTTGGAGGTATTGCCATGAACCGTGATTCTAATATGTTCAGTTATTTGTTTATAGGTATGTTACTAATTATAATATCCGGAATATTTAAAATGCTATAATATTAAAATGCTATAATAAAAATCATCCCTATTATGTAGAGATGATTTTTGTTTTGTTATGAAACAATAATTTGTAATATAAGGTTAAACTTCTCTAGTTTCTTTCTTCAAAAATTCTTTTTCTTCTGTATTTAGATAAGGTGATAACAATTTATATACTTCTTTATGATAATTATTTAAGAATAATTTTTCCTTTTCTGTAAGCATATCTATTTTTATACCATCTAAATCTATAGGACAATAGGTAGCTACATCAAACTTCATAAATTGTCCCCCATATTCTGTTTCATTGTCTTTAGTAACAAATAGTAAATTCTCTATTCTAATACCATGCTTACCTTCTTTATATACACCAGGTTCATTTGTAACATTCATTCCTTCTTCAAATACTACTGTATTAGGAACTTGTGAGAAGTTTTGTGGTCCTTCATGAACATTAAGGAAAAATCCAACTCCATGACCAGTTCCACATTTATAGTCAATTCCTGCTTCCCAAAGTGGTGTTCTTGCAATAACATCTAAATTAGATCCAGTAGCTCCATATAAGAACTTAGCCATAGTTAAAGCTAAATTACTCTTAACTACAAGAGTAAAGTCTCTTCTTTCTTCTTCGGTCAATTCACCTAGAACTATGGTTCTTGTTATATCTGTAGTTCCATCATAATATTGCCCACCTGAATCCACTAAGAATAATCCTTCTGGCTTTAAAATATAATTACTTTCTGGCGTAGCAGAATAATGCATCATGGCAGCATGCTCTTTATATGCAGCTATGGTTGAAAAACTTGGTTCAACAAAATACTCTTGTTCACTTCTTAATTTAATTAGAGTATCTGTGGCTGACATCTCAGATATTTCTTCTTTATCTACATTTTCTTTTAAGTACTTTATGAACTTAACCATAGCAACTCCATCTTTTATAGTACAGTTTCTAAAGTTACTTCTTTCAACTTCATTCTTTATTGCTTTTAAATCTGTAGTTATATTTCTTTTTTCGATTTTAGAAATAGATTCATTTAATGAGGTAAGAATTTTCACATTAGTTTTATTTGGATCAAATAATATAGATGTATCTTTAAGTTCTTTTAAGTTATTGAATATCTCATTATACTTTAATATATCAACAGAAGAAGCCTTTAGATTGGTTATAACTTCATCAGTTAATTTATTATTATCTATGAAAAACTTAACATAATCCATGCTAATTAATAAATAAGATATTGTTACAGGACTGCTTTCTACATCATTTCCCCTAATATTTAATGTCCAAGCGATATCATCTAAGGAACTTAATACGTAATATTCAGCCCCTATTTCCTTCATCTTTTCACGAATAATAGCAAGTTTTTCTGATGCTGATTTACCTGCAAATTTAACATCATGAAGAAACACCTTTGTATTAGGCATAGCTGGCCTATCACTCCAAATTGGAGATATTAAATCCTTTTCTGGATTTATTTTTATTTTTCTGCTTTTAAATGTTTCTGTCATAGTTTTATATATTCCAATAGGCATTACAGAACCATCAAAACCAACTATATCTCCTGGATTAAGCTCTTTTTTTAGAAATTCTGTGAAGGTAGGAACCTTAGGTTGTCCCATTTTAAAAAGCTCTATTCCCGTACCAGATAGTTGCTTTTCAGCTTGAATATAATAACGACCATCTGCCCATAGTATTGCTCTATTAAGAGTTACCACTACAGTTCCTGCTGAACCTGTAAAGCCAGAAATCCATGCTCTAGCTTTGAAGTATTCAGCTACATATTCACTTTGATGAGAATCAAAACTAGGAATAATGTAAGCTGATAATTGATTTTCCTTCATAGCCCTTCTTAGGCTTTCAATTTTTTCTTTAACATTCATCCATATTCACCCCTATTTTCTACTAATAAACATCTAAACCTATTATACTGCTAAAATTTTATACAATCAATGATATAATTTATAAATATGAATTTCGTTTTAAAATTATTCATTATACCAAATATCTAAATTCTGATTTCTAATTATTATGGTATAAAAAAACTCATTGCTTTATTACAATGAGTTTTTATGTTAAATCTATTTATTCTTTAATCCATTTACTTGCTTCTAATGCATAGTAAGTGATAATTAATTTAGCACCAGCTCTTTTTATTGAAATTAACATTTCAAGAGCAGCTCTTTTTTCATCAATTAATCCATTTTCTCCTGCATTTTTTATCATAGCATATTCTCCACTGACATTGTAGGCAGCTATAGGCATATTAAAAGTCATACTGGCCTCTTTTATTATGTCTAAATATAATATAGCTGGTTTAACCATTACTATATCAGCACCTTCTTCAATATCAGCTGCGATTTCTCTCATAGCTTCCTTACCATTAGCAGGATCCATTTGATAGCTGCTTCTATCTCCAAATTGAGGAGCTGAATTTGCAGCTGCTCTAAAAGGACCATACATAGCAGAACTATATTTTGCACTATAACTCATTATAGATATATGCTTAAATCCGTTTTCATCTAAGATATCTCTTATGGCTTTAACTCTACCATCCATCATATCTGAAGGTGCAATCATGTCAGCTCCAGCTTTAGCATGAGAAAGTGCAATCTTAGCTAAGTACTTTAAGCTTTCATCATTATCTACTCTCTCATTTTTAATAACTCCACAATGACCGTGAGAAGTGTATTGACACATGCATACATCGGTAATAACAAATAATTCCTTAGAGATTTCTTTGACTTTTCTTATTGCTCTTTGAACTATACCCTCTTCACAGAAAGCTGAAGAAGCAATTTCATCCTTCTCATCCGGAAGTCCAAATAAGATTATACCTTTTACTCCTGCAGCAATAACTTCATCTATAACTTCTGGTAATCTATCTAAAGACCAGTGGTAATTCCCTACCAGAGATGGAATCTCTTCTTTAATATTTTCTCCTTCAACCACAAAAATTGGGTATATAAAATCATTACTATTTAAAATAGTTTCACGTACCATATCTCTTATTGCACTAGTTTCTCTTAATCTTCTATATCTTTTGAACATAATAAACATGGCCTATTAATGCAAGGCCATGATACACCTACCTTTCAGTCTTTAAAAAAATTTATTTTATTAAGGTATATATAATACCTTGAGTTCCAATTTTATCACATTGTGTATAGGATAATTGATGAATATTTAAAGCCTTTGAAGTAATAGGCCCTATTGATATAATTGATTTTTCTTTTATCTTATCTATTCCAACTAAAGTAATCATATTTTCTACGGTGCTAGGACTAGTAAATACAACTGTATCACAATTATCAAAAGAAACTATATTAGGATTTTCACCAATAACTGTGTCATATACTGGTATATCATCTACCTCAGCTCCAATATTTCGAAGTTCATTTACAATATAGTTTCTCCCCTTTTTTGAGCGTGGAATTAATATTTTATCTCCTGATGAAACCTTTAGTTCTATAGCTTTAAATAAACCTTCACCTGTAAATTCCTCTGCTGTTAAAGTTGGAATTATTCCCTTAGCTTTTAAAGCTTTAGTAGTAGCATCTCCTATAGAAACAAACTCACCTTTAATTTTTCTTATATCTATACTGTTATGGTATAATGCATTAAATAGCATTTCAACTCCATTAATACTAGTTAATAATATATACTTATAGTCTTCTAATTTATTTTCAATAGCTTTAATACTTTCAGGATTAGGTTCTATTGCAATAGAATTTATTTCTGTAACTGAAGCTCCTAATTTAGATAATTCATCGCCAATTTCCCTGCTTTGAGCTTTACTCCTAGTTATGCAAATATTTCTTCCGAATAGAGGTAACTTCTCAAACCAATTCAACTTATCATTGAATTTGACTACTTCTCCCACTACAATGATAGATGGATTTGATATGCCCTTTTCCTTTGCTATTTCAGTTATATCTTTTAAAGTTCCTACTGCTTTCTTTTGATTAGAGGTAGTTCCACTCATTACAAGAGCTACTGGAGTTTCTTCTCCTAATCCAGCAGTAATAAGACCGTTGCAAATGCCTCCTAATTGTTCATAACCCATCATAAAAATTAAAGTACCCTTTAATTTAGCTATAGTTTCAAAATCTAAGTTTAAACCAGCTGCACTTTTAGCAGTAAAGACATGAAAACTTTGGGCAATTTTCCTATGGGTTACAGGTATGCCACCATAATTGAGTGCTGCAATAGGTGAAGTTATACCTGGCACTACTTCAAAATCAATATTTTCATCTATTAGAGCTAAAGCTTCTTCACCACCACGACCAAATATGTATGGATCTCCACCTTTAATTCTTCCAACAATATGTCCTTCTTTTGCTAATTTAACTAAGGTATCATTAATCTCTTCCTGAGTTTTATAGTGACATCCTGGCTCTTTTCCACAATAATAAAGTTTTGCATCTCTATTTACATATTTTAATATTTCAGAACCAGATAATCTGTCATAAAGTATAGCTGTACATTCTCTTAAAACCTTTATAGCTCTTAATGTTATTAAGTCTGGTGATCCTGGACCACCTCCAATTAAATAAACCTTTCCCATAAATCCTCCTATTAAATATCTACTTATTTAAGATAACTTGTGATAATTTTTTTCCTAAGTTTAAATATTCTTCTTTATTTCCTATTATAGTGTCTTTTACTAAATTACCATTGACTTCATATATACCCATAATAGTCATTACATCATCTTCTATAGAAGCATATGCACCAATAGTAGAATGACAATCACCCTTTAACTCTCTCATAAAACTTCTTTCAGCTTCTACGCAAATTCTAACTTCCTCATTATCTAGAGCCCTTAATTCATCTGCATACTCACAACTCTCATGAATTTCTATACCTAAAGCTCCTTGTGCAATAGCAGGAATTATTTCATTTGTTTCAAAATAATTGGTAATAATTCCTTCTAATCCCAATCTCTTTAATCCAGCAGCTGCTAATACTATTCCGTCTAAGTTTTCATTTTCAATCTTATCAATTCTTGTTTGAACATTACCTCTTACAGGAACTATTTCAATGTCTGGTCTTAAAAGGAGAATTTGCTCACTTCTTCTTTTACTACTAGTACCAACTCTAGCCCCCTTAGGTAAATTAAAAAATGAAACACCATTCATAGAAACAAAGGCATCCCTTACATCTTCCCTTATTGGCGTAGCAGCAATAGAGAAACCATCTGGTAGCTCATATGGCACATCCTTCATACTATGGACTCCTCCATGTGCTTTTCCATCAATCATTAATTTTTCTAACTCTTTTATAAAGACTCCCTTTCCACCTATTTTATCTAACGTTACATCAAGTCTTTTATCTCCTAAAGTATCTGTAAGAACCTTTTCACATTTTATATTATGTAGCTCTTCAACCAAATCCATTACATAATCAGTTTGAACTTGAGCAAGCTTACTTTTTCGTGTAGCTAATTTTAAATTCAATTCTACTCCTCCATTCATTGTATAATTTAAATCTATACCCATTCATTTATTAAATCCGAATAAAATAATTGCAAAATCTCAATATGGTATCCATTGTTAAAGAAGAAAAGAAAATCTTCAGAACATATAAAATTTAGAATTTCACTTTTATTATTTAAAGTTGTTACATTATTTCTAATATGAGTTATAAATTCTATATAATTGTCAAAGTTCTGAAGATACTCCTTTGCCTTATTGCATAAAAATACCGATGCTTTAGGATTTTTTCCTTTAATTCGAAGCCCCAAAGCAATATTTTCACTTCTTCCTGTAGCACAAAGAATAGCTTTAGAATTCTCCGGAAGGGTAGTATCAATAAAAATTTTATTTTTACTGTTACATATATTCCTAATATTTTCGTTGAATTTAGAATCATTTGTACAAATTACAATTAAATGATAATCCTCCAATAACTCATTAGTAAAAGTTTTATCTAGAAGTTTCAAATTATCATAAGCACCATCTAACAACTTAAATTCATCTGTAAACTGTTCTGAGATGCAATGAACCACAAACCTACTATTTAAAAGAGTTTTAGCTTTTATTAAAGCACTTTTTCCTCCTCCTAATATTAAAACTTTAGTATTCATACCATTCAATGAAATAAATACGGAATCATTAAAACTATCCATGAGAATCCTATCCTTTATTTTAATATTTATTTAGCTACTAATTTCACTTAAAGCTTTTATAATAGTTTCATTCATATCTCTAGTTTTTATAGCTAACCTTACAAAACTATCATTAAGACCAGTATAGTTATTACAATTTCTAATTAAAATACCCTTTTCCATAAGCTGTTTTAAAAGTTCTGAGCTTGTAATTCCTTTTATCTTACAAAGAAAATAATTAGCCTTGCTTTCATACACCTTTTGTATAATCTTTATATCATTCAAAGATTTTTTCATAAATGCTCTTTCGGATATCAACCAATTTTTACTTTCATCTATAAACTTTTCATCAAATAATGCATACTTAGCAGCAACTTCTGCAAAACAATTCACTGTCCAAGGATTTTGATTACAAATAATGAAATCTAGTAATTTATTATTTCTACTTATGGCATAGCCCAAACGAACTCCTGCCATGGAGAAAAATTTTGTTATAGCTCTAACAATTACAATACAACTATAATTATGTATATAATTAATTATACTCTTATTATTATCTAATACAAACTCTATAAACGCTTCATCAATAATCACTAATTTATTATGGGCTTCACAATAATCTAATATGTTTTTAAATTTACAATGATCAATAATACAACCATTTGGATTATTAGGATTAGCCATTATTAACCCCTCAGTATTTTGTATCTGTGTAAAAATATCTTCATAATCATATTCCATAAACTCATTTAAAAAAGAATAATTGATATCCAATTTATGTTTTTTACTAAAATCTTCGTATTCTACAAAGGAAGGAACAACTATGGTTATAGAATTCAAGTAGCTTATAACTAAATCTAAAATTTCAGCTGCTCCATTTCCTACTATAATATTTTCAATACCTATGCTATTAAAATACTCTTTACCATAGGCATTTCCATTAAAATACTCATTACTTTTAAATAAATAATTTAATAGGTTATTTTTTAATTCTCTATATTTTATATCTGGATACAGAGGTACCTTTTCTAAAGCTTCTCCTATATTTCCCTTAAAATCCTTAGATATGGATATAGGATTTACATTTGAGCTAAAGTCTAAAAGTTTTCTTCCAATTAAAGTACCTTCAGTATATATATCTCCTCCATGTTTCAAAATATATATACCACCTTTCATCTTAATATGTGCAAGTATATAAAAACACTCACCTTTAACTAAAGTATAATTATAGATGTTAAACTTAATATTATTAGTAAAATTTCACTACTATACATTAGTATTATAGATTTCTTAATGTGTTGATGACTTAAAGCTTCTGTAGCATCTCCAATAGTTGGTTTTTCTACTATTTCTCCAAAGTAGGTATTAGCACCACCTAATTGAATAGATAAGGCTCCAGCAGTAGCTCCCTCAGGATAGGCACAATTAGGACTTTTATGATTCTTTCTGTCTCTAATCATAATCTTAAAGGATTCAATTATCCTTCCCTTAACTACCCATGCTGTAAGACACATTAATACTCCAGTTAGTCTAGCAGGAATAAAATTAAATATATCATCAACATTTGCTGGAAAAAAACCTATATTCTTATATTTTTCATTTAAGTACCCTACCATAGAATCCATAGTGTTAATTCCTTTATACATCATAGCAAGTGGTGCCCCTCCTATGATGGCATAAATTATAGGTGCAATTATACCATCAGAAGTATTTTCAGCTATAGTTTCTACATCACCTCGAATTATTTCATCCTTACTTAAAGAAGTTGTATCTCGACCTACAATATATGAAAGCTTAACTCTAGCTTCTTTTATATCATCCTGAACAAGAGCATTATAGACCTGAATTCCGGCTGTATGAAGACTCTTAGCAGCAAGCGTTGTCCATATTATTAAAGTATTAACTACTATAAAAACAATATTATTTATTATAGATAGCTTAAGTAATAAATATGGAATAGTGTATGTAATTATACAAACCATAAACACCATAAATAAAGAAGCCCACTTCAATTTAATATTATTAGGGAAATGTTTTCTTAGCCACTTTTCTATAGCTCCAATAAGTTTTCCTATATATATAATCGGATGTGGTAGCCAATTAGGATCACCTAAAATAAAGTCTAAAATAACTGCTAAAGATACACAAAGTATATTTAAGGATATATGAAAATTAATCATGATAACTTCTCCCACTATCTATTTAAGCCCATTATTTTATATATTTTATTCATATCTATAGAGGCTCTTACAAGGTCAGCTAGTTTATCTAATTCCTTTTCTCTTAAGTGCTCATAAGCCATAGAAACCTTCTCTTCAATTCCCTTGTCTCTTCTTAATTCATTAATAATGTGTTGTCTAAACTCAACCCCATCAAAAATACCATGAATATACGTTCCCATAACATTTCTTTTATTATTTACTACCCCATCTAAATGATTAGCTTCTTCATTATTGCTCTTATTTATGTTAATAAGGCTTTTACCTTCATCTAAAATCGTAGTTTTTCCCATGTGTATTTCATATCCATAAATACTTAAAGGTGTATCATTGTTTATTAAATCCTTTGCTATGATACCATTAACTCTAGTAGTAATCTTTTTCTCTTCAAAAACTGTTTTTATAGGTAAAATATCTAATCCTTCCATAGACTCTAGTGTAGTTTCAACTCCATAAGGATCCTCTAATATCTTCCCTAGCATTTGATATCCTCCACAAATACCTATGATTTTCCCATTAACTTCATATTCTCTAATTTTGTTATATAAGCCTGATTTTTTTAAATATTCTAAATCCCCTAAGGTATTTTTAGTTCCAGGAATTATAACTAAATCAGGAGTTTTAAATTCAGTTACAGTTTCAACATATCTTACAGAAACATCTGGTTCTATAGATAACGCATCAAAATCAGTAAAGTTTGATATATGCGGTAACCTTATAATGGCTATATCAATTTTATCTGTGATATTTTTATTAAGGTCAACAGCTCCATCTTCATCCTCTAAGTCTAATTTAAAATATGGAACAACCCCTAAGCAATCCCTATGAGTTAACTCCTCTAAACTATCTACTCCAGGTTTAAGTAAGGATATATCTCCTCTAAACTTATTTATAATAGTTCCTTTAACTCTGTCCTTTTCACTATCACTAAGGAGCATAATAGTACCTAATAAAGAAGCAAATACGCCGCCCTTATCGATATCACCTACAAGTAAAACAGGTGCATCTATTAGTTCAGCCATCCCCATGTTAACAATATCGTTGTCTCTTAAGTTTATTTCTGCTGGACTTCCTGCCCCTTCCATAACAATAATATCAAATTGATTTTCTAATTTTTCAAAAGCAGACTTTAAATCATCCTTAAATTTAACTTTTAAATTGTGGTATTCCTTTGCATTGGAGTAACCATATACTTCTCCATTAAAAATTATTTGACAATTTTTATCTGTAGTAGGTTTTAGTAGAATAGGATTCATATATACCTCAGGTTCAAGCCCTGCAGCATAAGCTTGCAAAACTTGAGCACGCCCCATCTCTTTTCCATCCAAAGTTATATATGAATTAAGAGACATATTTTGTGACTTATATGGACATACCAAATATCCATCTTGTTTAAATATTCTACATAATGCAGTAACTAGTATACTTTTTCCTACAGAAGAAGCTGTACCTTGAATCATTATTTTAGCCATTTATAATACCTTCTTTCTATTAAGTAGAGAACCCAAATCTTTGATTTGGGGTGAATCACTTACTCAGCGAACGCAGTGAGTCGAGTTTCAATTTAAATAAAATAAAAAAGCAAGGAAGAAAAGCTCCCTTGCCAAATAATTAAAATTTCCATCTTAGTAAAATAAAAAATATAAGTTTAAATCTAAGTAAGATAAACTTACCAAAATCTTTAATTTTACTTATACATATTAACTTAGTCACTAAAATAGCTCATTTCCCTCCGAAAGCTCATATTTAGGCAGGTCTCCTGGCTTATGAATCATTCTAACCTCACCTTCCCCTATTAAGAGTGGTATTTGAGGGTCGTCATCATTTACAGTAGCGGGGGCTGCTATGGATTTTAACCATATTCCCTTTTCACTTTTAAAAAGCACCTAAAATACTATTTAATTTTCACCCATAATTATAAGAGGTTTAAACACATAAGTCAATATAATGTGAATTTTACTTTGCATTCATTCTTATATTCTATAAAAAATGTAAAGACCTAGCAGTGAAAATGCTAGGTCCTTAGTTATTACAAATACTTTACTTATATAATGGAATTTTATTGCAAAGAGCTTTAACTCTTTCCTTAGCAGGTGATAAATCAGCATCTCTGTTATCAATTGCCCAATTCATTATATCAGCAATTTCAATCATTTCTTCTTTTCCAAAACCTCTAGTAGTAGTAGCAGGAGTACCTATTCTAATACCACTAGTTACAAATGGGCTTTGGGATTCAAAAGGTATTGTATTTTTATTTACAGTGATTCCAACTTCGTCTAATAGATGCTCCGCTGCTTTTCCTGTAATATCTTTATTTCTTAAATCCACAAGAATTAAATGATTATCGGTACCATCAGACACTAATTTAAATCCTTTTTCTTTTAATGCACTTGCAAGAGATTTAGCATTTTCTAAAACTTTTTGCTGATACTCTTTAAAAGATGGGTCTAGAGCTTCTTTAAAGCAGATAGCTTTAGCTGCAATAGTATGCATTAATGGACCACCCTGTATTCCAGGGAATATAGTTTTATCTACTAGTTTTGCATACTTTTCTTTACAAAGTATTGCCCCACCCCTTGGTCCTCTTAAAGTTTTATGAGTTGTTGTTGTAATAAAGTCTGCATATGGAGCTGGACTAGGATGTACACCTGCGGCAATAAGTCCAGCTATATGAGCCATATCTACCATCATATATGCACCTATCTCATCACATATTGATCTTATTTTATCAAATTCTATTATTCTTGGGTAAGCACTAGCCCCCGCAACTATCATTTTAGGCCTTTCCTCTAAAGCTACAGTTCTTAATGCATCATAATCTATAAATCCATCTTCACCTACTCCATAAGATATAAATTTATATAACTTTCCAGAAAAATTAACTGGACTTCCATGGGTTAAGTGTCCACCATCAGATAAATTCATTCCTAATACTTTATCTCCTGGTTCTAATACACTCATATAAACTGCCATGTTAGCTTGAGAACCTGAATGAGGTTGAACATTGGCATGGTCTGCTCCAAATAGTTTACACATTCTATCTCTAGCAATATTTTCAGCAACATCTACGCATTCGCAACCACCATAATATCTTTTTCCTGGATATCCTTCTGCATATTTATTTGTAAGAGTGGACCCCATAGCCTCTCTCACGGCCTCACTTGTAAAGTTTTCTGAAGCGATAAGTTCGATTTTACTTTCCTGTCTAGCAGTCTCAAGACAAATTGCTTCATAAATTTCCGTATCAATGTTTTTAACATGTTCTAAGTTCATACATACTCCTCCTGCAATTAAAATTAGTTGTTTTTGGTGGAACCATGTGAATAGCTTTTTAACAAGTTTTTTTCTTTTGCGTTAGTAAAGCTTTAGTACTTAGTTTTGCAGCACAGATAGCAACAATATAACCACCAGAACCTTTACATATTATTATAACATTTATTTTCATGTTAACATACTCAATTTTTTAATTATTCTTGAAATTTTTTAATTATATGACTTTATGTGTACAAAAACACCCTTAAATAGTTTCTATATATTTAATTTTTTAAAATACTATTTAACATAATTTAATAATTCCTTTAGCTATATTATTGAATAAATCATCTACGTTGTTATATAATCTATTTAATTAATAACTACAAGGAGGAATGATATGGAAATTCATATATTTCTAAAAGGCAAGAAAGAAGCTGAAATTTTTAAGGGAGATAGAATTGATATCCTTGATTTTGAAATGGGTGGAGTTAAGTATAAGCAAGTGAGATACTTTAGAAACGGATTTAGTAAAAGTGAATTAATTGAATCTAATATAATTGATAAAATAATTAAAAAGTAGAGGAAATACCCTCTACTTTTTAATATAGAACATTATTTAGTTCAATACTATTTCTTGAATTATAGTTCCCTCTAATGTTTTTATATAGAATACATCTCCATCTACAACTCCATAGCTATGAGGATTATTTTCCTTTGGATAAGAAATAGAACCTGGATTAATTATAGAAATGCCATCTTTTTTATTAATACCTAATATATGTGTATGACCATGTAGCATTATATCTTCTGTAGATATATTAGGCATATTATTCTCATTATATTTGTGTCCATGAGTTAAAAAAAATCTTTTGTTATTATATAAAACTACAGAATAATCTCCCATGCATGGAAAATCCAATAACATTTGATCAACTTCCGAATCACAGTTTCCACGTACTGCAATTATCTTATATCTATATTCATTTAGTATCTTTGCTACCTCTTTAGGATCATACTCTTCCGGTAATGGATTTCTTGGCCCGTGATAAAGTATATCTCCAAGAATTAATAAATAATCACCCTGTTCTCTATTAAATACTTCTATAGCTTTTTTTGTGTATTTTGAAGAACCATGAATATCAGAAATAACTACTAATCTCATTTTATATCCTCCCATAATAAATTTTATACTTATTATTTACATTACTTTTATAACATTGTCAAATGTATAACAACATGTGATTGACGGTATTTTACCAAAGTTCTATAATTTATTATATAACATATATACAGATTAAGGAGGGGTTTTATTTTGATTGTTAAAGTTTGTGTTGGAAGTGCTTGTTATGTAAGAGGTTCTCACAATGTTATAAACCGAATTAAGAGCTTAATAGAATTAAATAATTTAACAGATAAAATAGAATTAAAAGCTTCATTTTGTCTTGGTCATTGTACTGATTCGGTATGTGTTACTGTCGATGATAACATTTATACTGTAAATGAAGATGAAGTAGATAAATTCTTTGAAGAATATATAGTTAAGAAGGTGAATCTATGCAAGTAATGAATTTTTCCTCCGCTAACTGTAAAAATTGCTACAAATGTGTACGTACTTGTACAGTTAAAGCTATAGAAGTCTTAAATGATCAAGCTAAAATCCAAGAAGATAGATGTATTTTTTGTGGTCATTGTTTAGTCGTATGTCCTCAAAACGCTCGTCATGTGCTTTCAGATATTGATGATGTCAAAGCAGCATTAAATAGCAATAAAACAGTTGTTGCTCAATTAGCACCTGCTTTTAGAGGAGTATTCTCTCATCCTTCTAAATTGATAACTGCTCTAAGAAGATTAGGTTTTTCTTATATTGAAGAGGTTTCCATAGGTGCAGAACTAGTAACTCAAGAATATGAATGTAGGATTGATTGTAGTTCAAGTAGTGAATTTATCACAAGTTGCTGTCCTTCCATAGTAATGTTAATAGAAAAATATTATCCTGAATTAATTCCATTAGTTTTACCAGTATCCTCTCCTATGGTCGCCCATGGAAAAAGCATAAAAAATAGATATGAGGAATCTTATACTGTTTTTATAGGTCCATGTGTATCTAAAAAATATGAAGCTTTATCTGAATCTAATTTAGGATTTGTTGATTCTGTGTTAACCTTTGACGAAATCATCGACTATATAAAAGAAAATGGTATTGAATATTCTGAACTAGAAGATGGAGAAGTAGATTTTAGCGGTACTACAAGAGGTGATCGCTATCCTGTAGTTGGTGGAATATTAAATGCCATAAGACCTACTATTGATAAAAAAGATTTAAATGTAATTAGGGTTCATGGTCTGGAAAATTGTAAAGTTATTTTAGAGGAACTTAAAAATAACACTTTAAAGAATGTGTGTATAGAATTAAGTGCCTGTAATGAAAGTTGTCTTGGCGGTCCAGGCACATTATCTGATAATGAATCTGTATACACTAGACTACAAAGAATTCAAGATTACTTAAAAACAAAAAATAATAATTCAAAAGTTATTAATATAAATAAGGATAATCTTAATCTTACAAGAAACTTTGAAAATAAAAAAATCCATATGCTAACACCTAAAGACGATGAAATTAAAGTTCTTCTTAAACAAATGGGAAAATACACTAAAGAAGATGAATTAAACTGTGGCGCTTGTGGATACAACACTTGTGTTGAAAAGGCAATTGCTGTTTACAATGGAATGTCTGAGGTTGAGATGTGTGTACCTTATATGAGATCATTAGCAGAAAATATGAATAGTGAAATATTTAAAAATTCACCTAATGCTTTAATTATAATTGATGATAACTTATTGATTAAGGACATTAATCCCTCTGGAAGAAGAATGTTTTTAAATTGTGAAAAAGAAAGTATAATAGGAGTTCCTATAACAGAAATTATACACGACTTAGACTTTAAAAAAGTAGCCGACACAAAAAAGAATATTTTAGGTAAAAAAGTATTCTACAGTAAGTTAGATTTTCATGGGTATAAAAGTGTAATTTATATTAAAAATCACTCATCTTTATTGATAACATTTACAGACATAACTGAGGAAGAAAATAGGAAATTAGAATTGACTGAATTGAAGCGTAAATCTATTGATGTTACCCAAACAATTATAAACAAGCAAATGATGGTTGCTCAAGAAATTGCTAGCTTACTTGGTGAAACTACTGCAGAAACTAAAGTTGCTATCCTAGAGTTAAAAAAAGTATTAGAAGAGGAAGACTAATATGAGAAAATATTACTTAGATGTAGCTAATATGAGTATGAATAAACACGGTGAAGAACTTTGTGGTGACAACGTTGAAATTGCTAATACAGAAGATGGAATTATCGTAGTGATGTCAGATGGTCTTGGCAGTGGTGTTAAAGCTAATATACTAGGAACTTTAACATCTAAGATTGCAGTTACTATGTTAAAAGAAGGGGCTACTATAGATGAGACTATAGATACTATAATTAATACATTGCCTGAATGTCAAGTTAGAAAGTTAGCCTACTCCACTTTTACAATTGTGAAAATTAAAAACAGTGGCGAGGTATATATGGTAGAGTACGATAATCCACCTGTTTTTCTTTTTAGAAATAATCGTAGTTGTGACATCAAGAAGAATCGACGTATAGTGAATGGTAAAGTTATTTTTGAAAGTAGATTTTATATGAATGAATCTGATGCTCTAGTTATTATAAGTGACGGAGTTGTACATGCTGGTGTAGGTGGACTCTTAAATTTAGGTTGGGAATGGCCTCATATAAATAGATATCTAACTAATGTACTCCATAAAGAGGTGATTGCTCAAAACATATGTAGACAACTATTAGAGGTTTGTAAAGACTTATATGATAATAAACCTGGGGATGATACAACAGTAGTAACTATTAAGATAAGAAAGGAACAAAACATCTCTCTCTTTACAGGGCCACCTAAAAATAAGGATGACGATGATATTCTTATAAATCTTGTGAAAAATGCTACAGGTAAAAAAATTGTATGTGGTGGCACTACTGCTAATATAATATCTAATACATTACACACCCCGATAGAGATAGACTTAAAGCATTATACTTCGGAAGTCCCGCCTATGGGATTTATGAAAGGGATAGACTTGGTTACAGAAGGTATACTAACTTTAAATAAAGTAAAAGAATTATTAAAAAATTATCTAAATTCCATTAAAAAGAATGCTATACCCTGTGCTATAAATGGCTCTGATGGAGCCTCTAGAATTACTAATATGTTAATTAATGAAGGTACATCCATAGATATATATATAGGGCAAGCAGTTAATCCAGCTCATCAAAATCCATCTTTTCCAGATGAATTTAATTTAAAAATTAAAATTGTTAAAGACATAGCCAGATTACTAACTGCATTAGGTAAAAAAGTCAATGTAAATTATCTTTAATTTCAAAAAGATATTAGATTTTTTCTAATATCTTTTTAAATTCTTTTTATTATAATTGTAATACACCACATATAGTACTATTCCAATGACTATGCAAAGAATTCCAATAGTACCAGTACATAATGCAAAAAACTCTTCAGGTAATATGTTTATAATAGGATCTGTGTTGGGATCAAAAATCCATTTATCATTATTAAAAAAAATTTTATGGAATATTGTAAAGAAAAAATTAAAGTTAATACTTACAACTATTGAGAATATAACTGGAGTAATAATTGATATAATGGAAATATATTTTATATAAATATAGCTCTTATAACTGCTAGTATACAGTACAGACAATATTGCTAACGTAATTATTAAACTTAATATAGTAATCTTAGCTAGTTTAAATAATTCCTTTACTTCTTTAAAATGAAAAGCACCAGCCTCTGATGATTCTAAAGATGGTAGTTCAAATTTGTCGTTGTTATTATATAACAAATAGTCTATTACATAAGAATAATTTTTTTTCATCTCCGCAATAGATAAGCTTGTTCTCTCTTCCATATTAAATTTATTAATACTGTAAGTATAAATAGGTTTAATGCTTGTTACTATTAAAGTAGAAATAAGAATAATTAAAACAAAACCTGTAATAGAAATAAGGACATTTAGAATAAACTTTTTCATAGTATTACCTCACCTTTTATTTGTTAGAAATTAGTAATCTATACAATACAATTTTATTATCCTATTTTATCATTGTCAAAAAAATTTTCATATAGTATAATTTTCATGTTACAATATATGAGTTATAATGTGCCCACTTGTAGTGGGTTTTAAATTTGATTAAATAAAATTTAGTAGTTTCATAGATTTGGGGGTAAAGATGATTCATTTAATTGGAATAAAGAAAGAACTTGACTTAATTTTAAGAGCTAAACTAGCAATATCCCAAGATAATATAGATGGAATATTACTAAAAATGAAAGAAACTCTATGCGAAGAAGTTGTTATAATTAATACCTGTAATAGAACAGAAATATACTTAAAATCTTCCCTATCTCAAAATATCATAATACAAGAAGTATTCAATACACTTAATTGGGATGAAGAGTTTATTAAATATATATTTTACTCTAATGATAGCAAGGCTATAACTCACTTACTGGAAGTTAGTTGTGGGTTTCATTCAAAAATTTTAGGTGAAGATCAAATCTTAGGTCAAGTAAAGGATGCCTACTTAAAAAGTAAAGAGTTAAAAGTTATAAAAGCTTCTTTTGATAAGCTATTTACAATGGCTATTAGTTGTGGTAAAGAGTTTAAAACCGAAAGTAAACTATATAAGACACCTGTGTCCTATTCATCTATTGCTGCTAAAAAAGCTATAGACCAAGGTTGTAAAAATATATTAATATTAGGTTTTGGTAAAATGGCTCAATTAACTTTAAATTATCTTATAGGAAAACAAGATATCTTAGATAAAATATATATTGTAGTAAGAAATACAGATAAGGTTATTAATCATAGTACTATAATAAAAAATATAAAATTAATGGAAAATAAAAAGATTGAAATTATACCCATTGATAATATGGTAGATACTTATAAATATATAGATGCTTTAATATGCTGTACTTCTTCCCCTACTCCAATTGTACTAAAGAAAGATCTCCCTTCACAACCAATTTTAATTTTTGATCTTTCCTTACCAATTAATGTTGAAGATTCTTGTAGTGAATTAAAAAATATATGTTTATTTAATTTAGATAATCTTCAAAATGTAGATAAAGAAAATAAGATTCAGCGAAGAAATATTATGAATTCAAATAAATATATAATAAAGAAATACTATGGTGAATATAATAATTTTTTAAAGTTAATGTCCTTAAGTGGTATAATTAAAGATGTAAAAGAAGAAGGTAAATTACTTGTGGAAAATAATCTTAAAACTTTTAAAAATAAAAAGTACACTAAAGATAATGACAAGCTTGTAGCTACCCTTTTAAAAAGTAGTGCTAACACATATATAAATCGTGCCATTGAAGTTTTAAAAGAAGAAACTTTAAAAGGAAATAATAAGGACGCCTATGAGTTAATTGAACGTATTTTTCTAAATAAATTTAATTAGGAGGAAGAGCTTAATGAACAATAAAACTATATTTGAAGAAAGCAAAAAGTATATTCCCGGAGGAGTTAATAGTCCAGTAAGAGCACTTAAGGATATGGGTATCACCCCTCCTATTATAAAATCTGGTATGGGTTCTAAAATATATGACGAAGAAAATAAAGAATACATAGATTTTGTTGGAGCTTGGGGACCTATGATTTTAGGGCATTGTAACTCCAGAGTTGTTGATGCTATAAAAAATACTTCAGAAACTGCTATAGCCTTTGGTGCACCAACAAAATTAGAATTAGACTTAGCAAAACTTTTATGTGAAACTGCCTCAATTGATATGATTAGAATGGTTAACTCTGGCACTGAAGCTACTATGAGTGCAATTAAATTAGCCAGAGGCTATACTAAGAGAAATAAAATTGTTAAATTTGCTGGTTGTTATCACGGCCATTATGATGGATTTTTAGTAAGTGCAGGTTCTGGTGTTATGACTTGTGGAATACCTGGCAGCGCTGGTATACCTAAAGAACACATAGAGCATACAATTGTTGCTAATTATAACGATATAGATAATTTAAAAGAAATATTTACTGCTTATAGTAATGATATAGCCTGTGTTATTATTGAACCTATTGCTGGAAACATGGGAGTTGTTAAACCTTCTATGGAGTTCATGGAGAACTTAGATAAACTTTGTAAAGATAATGGTACTTTATTAATATTTGATGAAGTAATGTGTGGTTTCAGAATTGCATATAAAGGCGCAAGAGAGCTATTCCCAAATGTTAAACCTGATCTTATTACCTATGGTAAAATTATTGGAGGTGGCTTACCTTGTGGGGCTTATGGCGGAAGACGTGAAATCATGGAACTACTTGCTCCATTAGGCCCTGTGTATCAGGCAGGAACCATGTCAGGTAATCCTCTTGTTATGGCTGCTGGAATAGCAACAGTTAAAGAATTACATGAAAAACAAGATATATATACCCATATAGAAACCATAGGAACAAGATTAGAAAATGGTATTAAAGAAATTTCAAAAGAAAAAAATATAAATGTAGTAATTAATAGAGTTTGTGGTATGATGACTGTATTTTTTACAGACTTAAATGAAATTAATAATTACGAAGATGCTAAAAGTTGTAATACAAACATATTTAGAAAATATTTTATGCATATGTTAGACAAAGGAATTAATTTACCACCGTCACAATTTGAAGCAATGTTCCTATCAATTTCTCATAGCGAAGATGATATAAATAAATTTCTTACAGCCTATAAATCATTTAATATATAAGTGTATAATTATAACATTTATAATAACTTGGGGTACAAAGTTTTTTTGTACTCTTTTTTTATTACAATAAAATGAATATAATAATTTATCAAGTTTCATAAACTAATTATAATAGCTGTTTATATCAATTATTTTTCATAAAAATGCATAATATTAAATACAGCTTTTTAATTCATAAATTTTCTGAATAGTATTGCAATTATAATTATACTGATATATAATTTATTTAATTACTTAAATTGGAATTTAATATAGGAGTGTGTTGTTAATGAAAGAAAAAAAACAAAAATCTAGTAAGATAGCTTCCCCCCCTAGAAAGCCAAAAGTTTGGCAAGCTCTTATACCTATTTTAGTTCTCATTATTTCTCTATCTATTGCAATTATATTCTATGAATCAAGTCCACATATTCCTTTAATAATTGCAGCTGCAGCTGCAACTATTACAGCTTTATGTATTGGATTTAAATGGGAAGATCTCGAAAAAGGATTTATCGATACTATTCAAATGTCAATGCAAGCAATTATAATACTTATGATAATTGGAGTTTTAATTGGTGCTTGGATATTAAGTGGTACTGTACCAACAATGATTTATTACGGACTTAAAATTTTATCTCCTGGTATATTCTTAGTTGCTACATGTATAATCTGCGCTATAGTTTCATTAGCTACTGGAAGTTCGTGGACAACTGCTGGTACTGTAGGTATTGCACTTATAGGCGTAGGTATTGGTTTAGGAATCCCTACTCCAATGATAGCTGGTGCTATAATATCTGGTGCATATTTTGGAGATAAAATGTCACCGCTTTCTGATACAACTAACTTAGCTCCTGCTATGGCTGGTTCTACTTTATTTGATCACATTAAGCATATGTTTTATACTACAACGCCAAGTTTAATAATATCTCTTATACTATTCGCTATACTTGGGATGAAATATGCAGGCCAAGAATTGGATGTATCAAAGTTGAATATAATATTTGATGGACTAAAAGCCTCCGGTGTAATTAACCCAATTCTATTGCTACCTCCAATAATAGTAATAATACTTGTTATAAAAAAAATGCCTGCAATTCCAGGACTACTAATAGGTGTTGCTACGGGAGTTCTTTTAGCTATTTTAGTACAAGGTTCTAATTATGGTGATATAGTTAACATTTTAAATGATGGATATGTAAGTGAAACTGGAGTTGAAATTGTAGATGAACTATTAACTCGAGGTGGCCTTCAAGGTATGATGTATACCGTTTCTTTAATTATATGTGCGATGACCTTTGGTGGTATAATGGAGAAAGCTGGATTCTTAAATGTACTTGCTGAAAAATTACTTAGACTTGCCGTTAATACAGGTTCTCTTGTACTAATTACTATAATTTCTTGCATTGTTGTTAATATACTTGCTGGAGATCAATATTTATCTATAGTTATTCCAGGTAGAATGTATAAAGATGAGTATGCTAAACGTGGCTTAGCACCTAAGAATTTATCTAGAGCTCTAGAAGATTCTGGAACATTAACATCACCATTTATTCCATGGAACACCTGTGGAGCATTTATGTCTACTACTCTTGGTGTTTCTTGTTTCTTATATGCACCATTCTGCTTCTTGAACTATATAAATCCTATAATATCAATAGTTTATGGATACACAGGATTCTCAATGGAAAAACTAGAAGACCCAGAAAAACTAGACAAACCAGTTATCAAATCCTAGTATGCTTTGAAAAGATCATATATTAAATGGCCTTTTTATCCTTTTATAATATTTTCTAATATGAATAATGTCAATACCACTTAGGCAATAATATAATGAATATTATTGCAAGGAGTTGATTTTCTTGGATAAAAAATATATAGTTAATAGTTTAAATGAATTATTACAGGGCATATATATTGATATAAACCTTTTTGAAGATTATATAAAGCACTCTAAAAATGAAGATGTTATTTCTCAAATATCTAAAGTTCGAAATGACTACCAAAAACATGCATATAGAATATGTAATATAATAACTGATTTAGGTGGTAATCCTATAGAAATTGATAATTGTGTTGATATAAATTCATATATTAATATTGATGCTACAGTTATTGACAAAGAGCTTTTAAAAAAAACTTGTGAAGCTGCAAATAATGTATTAAATTTAGGTTGTAAATTAATATCAGATCCTAATTTTATTAATCGTGAAAGCTATACTACTATAAATTTAATGAATAAAGATTATCAAAAACATATTAATCATATTGAAAGATATGAATTATATAGTGGTAGTTTTCAATAAAAATTGTAAAATAATTTCAATACATTATAATTCCTAAAAACATTAAAATGCCCTATTAGTATTAATTCAATAAAATACTAATAGGGCATTTTAATATATATTATCTTTTTTTATTAATCTTTTTACCAATGATGTATCCTATTAAAAGTCCAGTTCCTAATGCAAGAGCAGACTTTACTTTTTCAAATTTAATTTCAGCATCTGAAATAGGTTTCACATTGTTAATTATAACTGTATCCTGTTCTATAATATCTTCATTTGGATATATAAAAGCTCCTACTAAGCACAAATGATTAAATCTTTCTTCTGAAAAGTTATTCGATAAATCTTGAAGAGTTTTCAAAAAATATTCTTTAGTCCACTTATTATCCTCTTCTAGTTTTGCTCCATCATGAATTTCAAATAATCCCTTAATGTTTTCTTTAGCATAATTTAATGCATTTATAATTTTTTCTGAATTTTCTGGTTCAACTCTTATGTATTCAATTAATGCTTTTCTTACTTCCTCAATACTATTGGATTTAACTGCTTCTTCTATTAAATTTAAACTTATTTCCATAACTAATCTCCTTCTCATCTTGGTTATTATTGAAATCTTCCGACATTTTTAAATTATATCATTTAAAATAGTTTACTATACTATAATTCTATTGTTAGTATATACTAATTATATAGTTTTTTACATAAAAGTTCAACGTATAAATAGTAATTATTAGTATATATAATATAATCATTATAATAATTATCAAATTTAACTCATTTAGTATAATATAATATTAAGTAGAATTATATTTAAGTTAATTTTACTTACCGAAGGGGTGTTATAACGCTTGAATAGTTATGGATTAGTATTAGGTGGTGGTGGTTCTAGGGGTGCTTATGAAGTTGGAGTGTGGAAAGCTTTAATAGAATTAAATATAGATATATCTTCGGTAGTTGGAACTTCTATTGGAGCTATTAATAGCGCTTTTATATGTAGCAATAATTATAATGACTTAGAAGAGTTATGGCTATCAATAGATTTTTCAACTTGCTTCAATATTGATGATAATTTTTCTATAGATGAAAATCTATCATTTAAAAATCTTCCTAAATTCATGAAAAATATTATATCTAATAGAGGGTTAGATCATACACCTTTAAAAAGATTACTACAACGCTATTTAAATGAAGATATAATAAGGAATTCACCTATAGATTTTGGTATTGTTACCCTTACTATGTATCCCCTAAAACCTATAGAAATATTTAAGACTGATATTCCTTACGGAAAAATTATTGACTATATAATGGCAAGTTGCTCTCTGCCTGGCCTAAAGCATATGGTTATTGATGGTGTCAGTTTTGTTGATGGAGGTATGTATAATAATATTCCAACCAGCATGCTTTTAAATAGCCCTTGTTCTGCTATAATCCAAGTGGATATAGATGGACCTGGATTCAGTCAAAAAATTAATAATATAAATGATATACCTATAATAGAAATAAAATGTAGTGAAAATCTTGGTCCAATTATTAGTTTTGATAGTGAAAGAATTAAAAGAAATATAAGTATAGGATATTTAGATACATTAAAAACCTTTAAGCAATTAACAGGACAAAACTATTATTTTTTCAAAGATGAGTTCCCTAAGGGATTATTAGTAAATATTAATGCCATTGAGTTTAAACTTATAACTGATTCCTTAAATTTTAATAATTCCCTATACAATCATTTAAAACTATTAAGAACTATAAAAAAAATTGATAACTTTTCAGGCATAATAACAAAAAGCCGTGTTAATATTATCATGGCTATGGAAATCACTGCAGAAATTTTAGAAATTGAAAGAAATATTGTATATAGATATGATGAACTTTTAAATAAAATTTTACAAAAAGTAAATGTATATAAAAAAAATATAAATTGTAAGGAACTTTCACTAAAAGATTATTTAATTTTTAAAAATTGCAATCTTCTAGATACATCTAAATCCACAATAGCCTTTAGAAACACTTTAGCAATTACATTTCCTAAAGAGTTTATTGCTCATATGTTTTTGTGTTTAATTAATTATAGAATCAATTTATAGCATTACATGTTCTTAAATTATTAAAAACTTTACTCTCTTTTAGTCTAAAAACTATGTTATAATTAAAGTATAGCTTTTTAGTATACTTATTGAATATTGATTTATTGGAGGATGATAAAATATGAACATTGCCTTTTTTCTAACTCCTAAAAGCGAAGTAATTTTTGAAAAGGTTAGTTCTACTATGCGAAGAGCAATGGAGAGAATGGAATATCATAGATATACTTCTATACCTTTAGTGGATGATAAAGGAAAATATGTAGGTACTTTAACAGAAGGTGATCTTCTTTGGAAATTAAAAAATTCTTCCGAATTAAGCTTAAAGGATACAGAAAATGTTTTAATAAAGGATATACCAAGACATTTTAAAGATAAACCCGTATCAATTAATTCTGATATTGAAAGTTTAATACTTGTTGCTAAATCACAAAATTTCGTTCCAGTAGTTGATGACTCAAATATATTCATTGGAATTATAAAAAGAGGAGATATAATATCATATTGTTATAAGAAATTATTTGAGGTAGATAATAGTGATGAGTTTAGCGAATTTAAAACTATGTCAAAAATAAGTTAATAATTATCACTTAAGTTTAAAAACCCTTTAATGCTAAAAACATTAAAGGGTTTTAATATATTTTAATTCTGTATTTTAGTATTTTTAAGTTAAACTTTTATTTATTCTTCCATCTTCATAGCTCTCATAGCATTTAATACAGCTATTATTGTAACTCCTACATCTGCAAATACCGCCATCCACATATTGGTAATCCCTAGAGCTGTTAATACTAAGACTATAGCTTTTATCAATAAGGAAAATGCAATATTTTGAACTACAATTTTTTGTGTCTTCCTAGCTATTTTTATAGATGTAGATATTTTTTCAGGATCGTCAGTCATAATAACAACATCAGAAGCTTCTATAGCTGCATCTGAGCCTATTCCCCCCATTGCTATCCCTATATCTGCTCTAGCTAATACGGGAGCATCATTTATTCCATCTCCAACAAATATTAATCTTCCCTTCTTAGAAAGGCCATTATATATTTTTTCTACTTCACTTACTTTTTCATGTGGCATTAATTCGGCCCTAACCTCATCAATAGAAATAACCTTTGCAACATATTCAGCAATTGTTTTATTATCTCCAGTAAGCATAACAGTTTTCTTAATCCCTAGTTCTTTTAACTTTGCAATAGCCATAGGTGAAGTATTTTTTATTCTATCAGAAATCACTAAACTTCCTACAAAATTATTATTTACTGCAACATATATAATAGTACCCACTTCATTTGATTTTACATACCTAATTTCAAGTTCTTCCATCAGTTTATAATTTCCTGCATATATATATCTATCACCAAAGTATATTTTTACACCTTTACCTGGAATCTCTTCATAACTCTTTATTCTACTTTTATCAATAATAGCCTTCGTACTAATTTTTTTATAGGATTCTACAATAGATTTTGCAATAGGATGATTAGAATATATTTCAGCATATGCCGCATATTCCATTAACATGTCCTCAGTAATGAATCCATAAGGAGTAATTTTTGTAACTTCAAAGCTTCCTTCTGTTAATGTACCTGTTTTATCAAAAATTACCACTTCTGCTTTGCTCAATGCTTCAAGATAGTTTCCTCCTTTGACAAGCACCCCACTTCTAGATGCTCCTCCAATCCCACCAAAGAAGCTTAAAGGTATTGATATCACAAGGGCACAAGGACAAGATACAACTAAAAATGATAGTCCTCTATATAACCAGGTATATAAATCTTCACCCATAGCTAACGGTGGTAAGAAAGCTAGTAGAATAGCTAATATAACCACAATAGGAGTATAGTATCTAGCAAACTTTGTTATAAACTTTTCTGTTGGTGCTTTTTTATTTGAAGCATTTTCTACTAATTCAAGAATCTTTGATACTGTAGATTCACTAAATTCCTTAGTTATTTTAACTTCAATAAGAGAAGTTTTATTTATTGATCCAGCTAAAACTTCAGCTCTTTCCTTAACTACTCTTGGAACAGATTCTCCTGTTAAAGCAGAAGTATCTATTTGAGAATCTCCCCTTACTACAACTCCATCTAAAGGAATTTTTTCACCTGGCTTAACAACTATTATATCACCAATACCTACCTCTTCTGGAGAGACAGAAGATATATCCCCGTTACTTAATTTTAAATTTGCATGGTCTGGACGAATATCCATTAACTCTGATATAGAATTTCTAGATTTATTAACTGCCAATTCTTGAAAAAACTCTCCTACTTGATAAAATAGCATTACTCCAATAGCTTCTGGATATTCACCAATTAAAAATGCACCAATTGTAGCTATACTCATTAAGAAGTTCTCATCAAAAACTTGACCTTTTATTATATTTTTGCCGGCAATAAGCAGAATATCTCCACCAATTACTAGATAAGAAGCTATAAATAAACATAAACTTATCCTATTCTTAGTTAATACTCCAGCAACTGCCAAAGAAATTCCTATAATAAATTTTATTATTTGTTTCTTTTTAAACCCTTCTCCATGATCATGGCTATGATTATGAACATGATCATCACTATGAGAATCCTTGTAGGTAACCTTTTCTTCCTTAACTTTATTATCATTTGAATTAGAATTAATACTTTTTATATTTCCCTGAACCTTAACATTTTTTTTATTTATAATATTTTTTTCAATTTCTTTAACTCTAACTCCATGTTCAATTCTAGTAGATATGCTTTCCACATCATCAAATATTATTTCTCTATTAGTGTTCTCATCAACCTCTAAAATAGCTTTTGATGTCACAGAGTTGACTACAGCACTTTGTACGTAAGATAATTGATTTAGTTCACGTTCGATTTTCAAAGCACAATTTGCGCAATGCAATCCTTGAATTTCATAAAGCCTTTTTGTTTGTCCCATTATTTTACTCCCCCTATAACTAGTTTATTCATTAACGTGGCTAAGTCCTTTATAGAAAATATCTTTAACATGATCATCATCTAAAGAATAATATACAACTTTTCCATCTTTTCTTGATTTTACAATCCTAGCTAGCTTTAGTACTCTTAATTGATGAGATATTGCAGATTGTGTCATATTAGTTAAAGCTGCTATGTCGCAAACACAAGCTTCTGTATTTAACAAAATATTTAATATTTTAACCCTAGTAGGATCTGCCATGGACTTAAATAAATTTGACAGTTCCTCTACTGTAGTATCATTTAAAGTTTTATCTTTTAATTTCTCAGTAATTTCATCATGTATGCAAACTTGCATACAAACCTCTTCTTTATACATATATTACATACCCCTTTCATGTGAACACTTGTTCATACGTTTATATTATGCTCATTTCTTTTTTTTGTCAATACTTTTCAAACAATATATTTAATTAAATATTTCATATAATTTATAATATAAGCATTAATTATAAATTTACACCTAAAAATAAAATGACTGTCTATTAAGGCAGTCATTTTATTTATTCATTGATTTTAAATTTATTCATTAAAATAAGTATCTATCATCTTTTCTGCAATTCTTTTATTTAAGGACGCTGAATTTAAAAGTGTTAATATAATCAATAATATTTTTTTATAATCCTCATAATTTTTAGTAGCTTCTTTTTCACATAAATTAGTTGTATCATTGACAATTGAAGTTAAGAATTCTTTTTCTTTATCAATTTGATTTTTCTTTAATGAAAGATATTCATTATATATATTACTTAAATCAAAATTTGATTTTTCTTCTGATAATATTTTTACCATAGGGGTAAATAATTTTTTTATATCAGCTATAGACAAAGTTTGCTTTAAATCATAAATTAAAATCATTAAAAGAATATGATCTTTAGAATATTTTTTATTTTTATTTTGAAAAAGCAATTTGTCTTTAGAGTAGTTATTTATCATAGTTTTGGTTAAAATCTTGTCCGTAGGGTTTCTTTTTATATGCTCTAAGTTATTTTCAAATAATTGAATTACTTGATCCATATATAAATCAATATCTGGTATTTTATTAATATTAATCCTATCATCTAAGTTCATATTAATTAAAAGCTCTTCTAAATTTTCTATATTAAAGTTCACATAATCACCTCTTATGTATATTTTCTTTTATTATAATATTATTATTAATAGTAGTAAATAATATTAGATATAAATATACATATTAAAATTATTTTATAGAAACTTAAACTTAATTAATAATTATAATTAACACATTTTTAATAATTATTATATATATTTATATAATCAATGTGATATAATATACATATAATAATACATAGTATTGATAACTATATGTTACAATAAATCTTAGGAGGTATATTATGACTAATTCAAAATTTAGAGAGCCCTTTAGTGGATTTTCCCATATGGTGGGAGCTATAATTTCTTTACTTGGTTTATGTTTCTTATTATTTGCTCAACTTCATAGTAACAATTACAACATATACACTTTAATATCAACTGTTATATTTGGAATAAGTTTAATTCTACTGTATACAGCTAGCAGTGTATATCACCTTACCGTAGCTAAAGATTCCATGATTAATATCCTTAGAAAGATTGATCATGCTATGATATTTGTATTAATTGCTGGAACTTATACACCTATATGCTTAGTTCTATTAGAGACACCAATTAGGTACTATATGCTTGCTATAATATGGACTGTAGCTATAATTGGAATTCTTTTTAAATTGTATTGGATTAATTGTCCTTCCTGGTTATCTTCCTCTATTTATATTGCTATGGGATGGATGGCTATATTCATTTTTAATCCACTTTCAAAAGTTGTATCTAGTAGAGGTCTTTCAATACTAGTGATAGGCGGAGTATTATACACCATCGGTGGAATTATATATTGCTTAGAAAGAAAAGGTAAACACAGAACTTTTGGTGCTCATGAAATATTTCATATTTTTGTTCTACTTGGAAGTTTTACTCATTATTACTTCATTTATAGGTATGTATTTAATCTATAACATTTAATTAATAAAATTTTCGAAAATAAAAACTACTGATTAATTGATAAATTAATCAGTAGTTTTTACTATTTTTACTCTTTTATATCTATTTTTTCAGGAACTTTCATAATAAAATTTTCTATATCTTCATCATCCTCATGCTCCGATTTACCCTTAGCAAATTTAGAATCTGAGGGTGGAGATATAATGTAATTAATTATTATCGATATTACAATTCCAACAATAGTATCAACGGTTCTTTGAAAAGCGTATAGAACTATATTTTCACTAGTCATAGTAATCATAATTACACAAAATACAACACAAGCCATAGATATAGAGTCTTGCCATTTTAATATATTAAGTAATGTAATCAAAAGCACCATTCCTAAAAAGAGCAGAAATATGTTACCTGGATCTATTAGAACAGTTATAATGCCTATTATTCCTCCCATTATAGTACCAAGCACCCTTGCAATTCCAGCATTAATTCCCTTCTTCACTGTGGTTTCCATAGAAATCAAGGCACCTGTAACCACAAAAAATGGTGATTGAAGATGAAACAATTCAGCTACAATTACACTTATTACTGCGGCTAGAGCAGTTTTTATATTTCTCATACCGATATATTTCTTAAATTTATATATAGAGTTTAAGTTCTTCAAGATTACAATCTCCTTAATTAATGTTGTTCATTTTTTAATTATATAAAAAGTATTATTAATATTATATAACTTGTAATATTGTGTTGTAATTAATTAAAAGAAAGTTCAATAAATTTAAATAAATCATAGGAAAATAATCCTTTACTTGTAAGCTTCACCTTTGGAATAACAGGTAGACTCATAAAAGATAAGGTTATAAACGCATCCATATCAGGTTTTAATCCATAGTTCTTTACTAATCTATTTAAATTTTTCAACTTATTATATACATAATCTATAGGTGAATTAGTCATCAATCCTCCTATTTCTAAGGGTAGACTATCAATTAGTACACCTTCACTGACTATAGTAATTCCTCCACCTATGTCAATTAGCTTATTTACCGCCTTACACATATCCTTATCATTATCTCCTATAACTATAATATTATGAGAATCATGTGCTATACTTTGAGCTATAGCACAGTTTTTAATACCTAATCCCGATAAATATCCTAAGGAATAATGATTTGTATTTTTATGTCTTTCGAAAACTCCTATTTTTAAAACATCTTCATATTCACTCATATCTAAATATCCATCTATAGTTTTACTAGATTTCACTAACAACTTAGTTTCAAGAGATCCTGGAGTTACACCAATTACATTTACTTTGTTTCCATTAGATAGTATTCTAAAGTCCTCCTCTTTCAGCTTTTCTATTTTCATAGTGTTTTCACTTTTAACAATGTAAGATAATTTATTATAGTCATCTATTTCTCGACCTGACTTAATTACTTTATAAATATCTACCTCATTTAAATCATTTAAAATAACCAGATCAGCCTTATATCCTGGTGCTATAGCTCCTTTATCTTTTATGCCATAACATGTGTACCCATTATAACTCCCCATTATATATGCTTTTATAGGATCAATACCACTTTGTATACTGAGTTTAATAGCATTATTTATAGATCCCTCTTCCACCAAATCCTCTAGATGTCTATCATCAGTACAAAATAAAAACCTTCGAAAATTCTTATTATTAACTGCAGAAATCAAATCCTTTAAATTTTTAGCAGCAGAACCTTCCCTTATAAGAATATACATACCTAATTTTACTTTTTCTAAAGCTTCTTCTTTTGAAGAACATTCGTGGTCAGTTCTTACACCTGATAAAATGTATTGATTAAGATGTTTATAAGAAATTTGAGGTGCATGCCCATCTATAATTTTATCTCTAAATACATTCAACTTATTCATCATGGACGGTGCTTGCTCTATTACAGAAGGTATATCCATTACCTCACCAAGCCCTATTACTTCTGGTTTATCAATAAACTTAGATAAATCTTCTGCACTTAAAATAGCACCGTTCTCTTCGAAGTATACTGCTGGTACACAGGAAGGCATCATAAAATATATATCCAAAGGGCTTCTTTGTGCACTATCTAGCATGAAAGATATTCCATCAATTCCAAGTACATTGGCAATTTCGTGCGGATCAGCTACTACTGTAGTAACCCCATTGGCTAAAGCTACATTTCCATAAGATTCTGGAGTTGTCATGGAAGATTCCACATGAATGTGTCCATCCATAAACCCTGGACATATAACTTTAGAACTACAATCAATTTCCTTAAGCCCTTCATAAGAACCTATTCCTATAATTGTGTCATCAATAATTCCTATATCTCCCTCTTCTATTTCTTCAGTAAATACATTAATAAATTTACTATTTTTAAGTACTAAATCACACTTATCATTCCCTATAGTAGCGCCTTTTCCTTTTATTAATATTTCCATAATACCCCCTAAATTTTTAGAATTATATGTATTTTGTATGTTATTATGAATTTATGTGGTATCATGTTTAATATATTAATTCATTCTATACAATTTAACTATTATTTCCCACATTCTAAATTTGTGAATACCAAATACAATATATATAAAATTATCTCATAGAAAAATACAAATTTATATTCTTCTATGAGATAGTTTTTAATTACTCTGGTCTAATATACTTATTCCATTGAGTATATATATGAAATAAACTAACTACATCCTGCATATTATACAAAAGAATTTTCTCTTTCTTTTCCATAGGCATTCTTGAAAAATACATATCATCTTTCATTATCTTACCAAAGGTTTTAGCTAATGTTGAGCCACTTATGACTTCACTTTCCCTAACAATGTCACATTCACTCTCTAGTGCTTTAAGTCCTATTGACTTCTGTTTAACTTGTTCATATTTTTTTTGCAAATCTATACTTTTAAAATATTCTTCTACAGTATAATTTAACTTATATTTTTTAAACAGATAATCAATTACTAGATAATCATTATTACCTGAAAAAGTAACAACATATTCTTTTTTTAATGTATTTCTCATATTTTCAAAATACTCTTTAGCCAAGGCAAGAATTTTCTCAAGTTCATGCTTATTTTCAATCATATACTGAGTAATTACCAACTTATTATTTTCTTCGTCATAATATCCTGCTCCAAAGACCCCTATGCATATAGGTTTCTTATAAACATAATGTTCTAAGTCAAAGAAAACTGATTTTTTATAAAGTTCATTATCTCCGCTAATATTTAGACTTTGTTTAAATTTATCTTTTTCAATGTCTATAGTACTTTCTTTAACTATCACCTTACCACTCATTTCTTTAATAGGTATTGTACTTCAAATAAACCTATATATAATTATATGTACTATAAAAATATATAATTATATTATACCATAAATAAATCCCTTTTATCTATATTATACATCCGTTTTATGCATTTTATTAATACATATTTTAAGTTGACATTGGTTATCATTTAGAATATAATATTACCATAGATATTGATAATTATTTTCATAAAGGAGTGATATTCATGAATGTTTTTAATTTAAAACCTGGTGATAAAGGTTTAATTAAAGAACTTGCATGTGATGATAGATTAGCTAAAAGATTATTAGCTTTAGGGTTTGTTGAAGGAACAGAGGTTTTAGTTAAGAAAACCGCTCCTTTAGGGGATCCAATTATTATAAACTTAAGAGGGACAGACCTTGCAATCAGAAAAAAAGATGCTGAATTAATTTTTATTAAGGAGGCAGTGTAATATGAAAACCATTGCCCTTATTGGTAATCCTAATGTAGGAAAAACAACTTTATTTAATGCACTAACAGGTTCTAACCAATATGTAGGTAACTGGGCAGGTGTAACTGTAGATAAAAAAGAAGGATATTTGTCAAAGGAAATAAAAATTGTTGACCTACCAGGTATATATGCAATGGATACCTTTTCTAATGAAGAAAAAGTGTCTAAAAACTTTTTGTATACTGATGAAGTAGATTTAATTGTAAATATAATAGACGGTTCTAATCTTGAGAGAAACCTTTACTTAACCTCTCAATTAACCGAATTTAATAAGCCTATTTTATTAGTGGTAAATATGATAGATGTAGCAGAAAGTAATGGAATTCACATTAATTATTCCGATTTATCTAAAGAATTAGGTGTTAATATTATGGCTATATCTGCTTCAAAAGGTGAAGGTGTAAAAGAGGTTAAAGACTTTCTTATTAATAACTCTTCCTTTAACTCTATAGATAAAACTATTAATTCTAAACATGAGTTTAATAAAATGAACGAAAAAGAAACCTATGGATATATAGAAAACATTCTTAACAGATGTGTAGAAGGAAAAAAAACAAACATTAATACTATTACTGAAAAATTAGATTCTATTGTGCTTAATAAGTTTTTGGCTTACCCTATATTTTTAGGAATTATGTTTATTATATTTAAATTTACCTTTGATTGGGTTGGTGGGCCACTGCAAGAATTAGCTGATAAACTAGTCAATGAAGACTTTGTATCTTTAATAGAAATACCTCTAGCTAATACATACCCTTGGTTTAAATCATTAATAATTGATGGTATCATTGGTGGTGTTGGTTCAGTAATTGTGTTTCTTCCAATTATATTAACTCTATTTGTAGGGATTAGCTTCCTTGAAGATAGCGGTTATATGGCTAGAACAGCATTTATTATGGACAAGTTAATGAGAAAATTAGGACTTTCAGGAAAGGCTTTTATACCTTTAATAATGGGCTTTGGATGTTCAGTACCTGGAATAATGTCTGCAAGAACTTTAGAAAGTGAAAAAGATAGAAAGTTAACAGCTCTGATTATTCCTTTTATGTCTTGTAATGCCAGATTACCTGTATATGCCCTATTTGCTGGTGCACTCTTTGCAGGTTATGAATCATTAGTCATTTTCGGATTATATTTCTTAGGACTTATAGTAGCCTTTATAATGGCGTTTATATTTAAAAATACTTTATTTAAAAAAGACGAAGAACCCTTTATAATAGAATTACCTGAATACAAACTTCCTGAGTTTAAAAGTTTAATACTTCATACTTGGGAAAAAGGTAAAGGATTTTTAAAAAAGGCTGGAACTTTGATATTCTCTATATCTGTTCTAGTATGGTTCTTATCAAACTTTAATATGAGTGGAATGTCTGAAATTAACGAAAGTTTCCTTGCATCTATAGGTAACTTCATATCCCCGATTTTTGTTCCATTAGGCTTTGGTACATGGGAAAACTCTGTGGCACTTTTAACTGGACTTATGGCTAAAGAAGTAGTTATAGGAACTCTAGGGGTACTTTATACAGGTGATTTAGCTAATAGCATAGCTACGACATTTACAATAGCTAGTGGTCTTTCTTTCTTAGTATTTACTTTGTTATACACACCATGTGTTTCTGTTGTAGCTACCTTTAAAAAAGAATTCAGCGGAAAACTTGCTGTATTCTCAGTTGTATATCAATTTATTGTGGCATGGATTTTTTCATTTGGAATATATCATATAGCTTCACTGATATTTTAAAGAGGTGATAATACTATGGAAATACTTATAACTATAATTATTGCTATATTAGCGATCTTTATTCTATTTAAAAATTTAAAGAAAAAATCTAAAGGATGTAATTGTGGTAGTTGTACCTCTAAGTGTCCTAATTACGTTAATACAATAAAAAAATATGAGGATGATAAATAACATAATAAGTAAAGAAAATCCCTTGGATGATAAATCATCCAAGGGATTTTCTTTATATTAATCTTTTATTACATTTCATCTACTGTTTCAAGACCTATAAGATGTAATCCACTTTCTATTACTTGAAGAGTAGCTTTAACTAAAGCTAATCTGGTATTCTTTGTTACTTCGTCCTCTGAATTAGATATATTTATAGAATTATAGAATTTATTAAAAGCTTTAGCTACATCTATAGTAAATCTTGTAACTATACTTGGTTGTAGTTTATCCAAAGCCTGCTTAATAGAATTATTAAACCCAGATAAAGTTTTAACTAGTTCAAACTCTTCCTCTGAAATAAGCTTACCATAATCAACTTCTCCAGTACCTTCTCCTAATTTTCTTAAAATACTCTTTCCTCTAGCATAAGTGTATTGAACATATGGTCCAGTTTCTCCTTCAAAGCTAAGCATTTCATCCCAATCAAAGATTATGTCTCTCTCTCTTGAGTTTTTAAGATAAGCAAAGACAACTGCTCCAATTCCTACCTTCTTAGCTACTTCTTTTTTATTTTCTAATGTAGGATTTTTCTCATTTATTATTTCTTCTGTTTTAACTACAGCTTCGTTTAACAAATCCTCAAGGAATACTACATCGCCTTTTCTTGTAGAAAGCTTCTTATCTGGGAAACGAACTAAGCCAAATGGTACATGTATACAATCATCAGCCCAATCATAGCCCATCTTTTTAACTGTGCTAAATACTTGTTTAAAGTGAAGGGATTGATCCTTTGCAACTACATATATATTCTTATAAAAATCATAGGTTTTCTTTCTATAGAACATAGCTGCTAAATCACGAGTGGCATATATTGTAGCTCCATCTGCCTTCTTTATTATACAAGGTGGAATATTAAGCTCCTCTAACATAACAACCTTAGCACCATTACTTTCCGTTAATAACCCTTTAGATTCTATTTCATCAATGACAGCATCCATTTTATCTTGATAGAAGCTTTCACCAGCAAAAGAATCGAATTTCACATTTAACATATTAAATAATTTATCAAATTCCTTTAAGCTTAAGTCTTTAAATTTAGTCCACAGCTTAACTTCTTCTTCATTACCATCCTCTAGAAGTTTAAAATGCTTTCTTCCTTCATCATCAAGAGCAGGATTTTTTTCTGCTTCATCATGAAATTTTACATAAACCCTTAACATTTCTTTAATCGGTTCTTCCTCTAAAGCTTTCTCATCACCCCAATGATTATATGCATATATAAGTTTACCAAATTGTGTTCCCCAGTCTCCTAAGTGGTTTATCCCTATAGCGTTATATCCCTGAGAATTAAATATTTTATAAAGAGAATTACCAATCATAGTAGTATATAAATGTCCTACGTGAAATGGCTTTGCAATATTAGCTGAACAATATTCAACAATTACATTTTTGCCTACTCCTTCTTTTGTACTTCCATAATTCTCTTTCTCATTTAATACTTTTTCAATAATTTCTTTCATAAAATCATTTTTAGCTACAAAAAAGTTTATATAAGGACCAAAAGCTTCTATTTTTTCAAATCCATCTAAATTACCAAGTAATCCTTTTAGATCTTGAGCTATCATATTTGGTGCTTTCTTCATAGATTTTGCTAACTGAAAACACGGGAATGCAAAGTCCCCCATTTCTGGTTTTGGTGGGTTTTCAACAAGTCTTTCTATTGTTTCCTTTTCCATATCTATATGCTTACATAAATTTTCTGCTATTATATTTTTATACTCCATAATAAATCCTCCTTTTTATTTCTAACTCTTTTATTTATTAAAATTTCAAAATGCATATAAAAAACCGTCTCTTTCCATTGGAAAGAGACGGTTATATACCCGTGGTACCACTCTAATTGACTTTTTTAAAAAGTCCACTCATAATTTTAACGCTTTTCACGACTAACCCTACTAAGTAATCCTTTGGGGCAGCTTCTCCAAGGTTCTCTTCCTAATTTATTATAAATAAATTTCCCTACAATTACTTGTTAAGATTCTTTTATTCTTGTGAAGCTCACACCAACCTTCACTCGCTTTAAGAATTAATAAAGAAAGTACTGTCCTTTTCATAGAATTTCCATATTAAATTTTATATTATTTGTATTATAAATAAATAATGGTAAATTGTCAACTAAATAAATTAATATTTATACAAGTTAAATGTTAATTTATTCATTTAATGCCTATCTACTACAAAAGTAATTTTTATATCAACCTAAGCTCTATTTTAATTCTAAATACTCATCATAAGTCATATTCTTATCAATTACACCACCAGGAATAATTTCTATTATTCTATTTGCAACAGTATTAATAAACTGATGGTCATGGGATGTAAATAATATAGTTCCAGCAAAGTTAATTAATCCATTATTAACTGCTGTTATGGATTCAAGATCTAGGTGGTTTGTAGGCTCATCTAAGATTAATACGTTAGCTCCACTTAACATCATCTTTGATAGCATACAACGAACTTTTTCCCCTCCAGATAGCACAGATGCTTGCTTTAATGCTTCTTCTCCTGAGAATAACATTCTTCCAAGGAATCCTCTTATAAAACTTTCCGCCTTTTCTTCTGAAAATTGTCTTAACCAATCCACAAGATTTAGATCGCAACTCTCAAAGAACTCAGAGTTATCAGATGGGAAATACGATTGAGATGTAGTTATCCCCCATTTATAGCTTCCACTATCTGGTTCCATTTCACCCATCAATATTTTAAATAAAGTGGTTTTAGCAATACCATCTCCTAAAAATGCTACCTTATCATTCTTATATATCATAAAACTTACATTATCTAAAACTTTAACACCATCAATAGTCTTACATAGATTCTCAACAACTAACAAATCATTACCAGCTTCTCTATCCGCTTTAAATCCTACAAATGGATATCTTCTTGAAGATGGCTTAATATCATCAAGAGTTAATTTATCTAATTGCTTCTTTCTACTAGTTGCTTGCTTAGCTTTTGATGCATTAGAACTAAAACGAGCTATAAAGTTTTGAAGCTCTTTAATTTTTTCTTCTTTCTTTTTATTCTGATCCTTAGACATTTGTAATGCTAATTGACTTGATTCATACCAGAAATCATAGTTACCAACATACATTTGAATTTTTCCAAAGTCTACATCAGCCATATTAGTACATACTTTATTTAGGAAGTGTCTATCGTGGGATACCACAATAACAGTTCCCTCAAAATCCATTAAGAAATTTTCAAGCCAAGCTATAGATTTAATATCTAAGTGGTTGGTAGGCTCGTCAAGTAAAAGAATATCTGGATGACCAAATAAGGCTTGTGCAAGTAAGACTTTAACCTTCTCTGAACCATTTAAATCCTTCATTAACTTGTAATGTAAATCTTCTGTTATCCCGAGTCCTTGAAGTAATGTAGCTGCTTCACTTTCAGCTTCCCAACCATTAAGATCTGCAAACTCACCTTCAAGCTCAGAGGCTCTTATACCATCTTCATCACTAAAATCTTCTTTAGCATAAAGAGCATCCTTTTCATTCATAATTTCAATTAATCTAGGATGACCCATAATTACAGTTCTTAGTACTTCTTCTTCATCATAAGCAAAGTGATCTTGCTTTAAAACTGCTAATCTTTGTCCTGGTGTTATATTAACTTCGCCTGTATTAGGTTCTATATCTCCGGATAATATTTTAAGAAATGTAGACTTCCCTGCACCATTTGCTCCTATTAATCCATAACAATTACCTTCTGTGAACTTAATATTAACATCCTCAAAAAGTTTACGTCCTCCGTATCTTAAACTAACTCCTGTAGTACTAATCATAACGTTACCTCCAATTATCATTAAAAAAGTCTTACCCATTGGGTAAAACCTCTTGAACTTTTCTTTAAAACATACGATTACTATTATAACATAGATTTATATTTTATACTATTCTTTACTTCAAATATTTTTACTTTCTACTATTATCTCTTGAAATCTATACCTTTGTCCTGTTGGATTAACCTTATTTTTAGGTACTTCTTCTATAAACATCTTATATGGTCTTACAAACAATCCACACTCCCCATATAATGCTCTATATAGCACCATCTTTTCTTGCGTTTCTGAATTTATTACAAAATCCTCAAGTAAATATAAATCCCCTTTGAAGTGTCTAAAAATCTTCCCCTTTAATTCTGATATATCTCTCATAACTCCTCCTATATAATTACTTTAATACTACAATAATCATAAATATAACCTATTAAATCAATTCTTATATTACATCTTTTCCAAATGGTGCTAAAGATAATTTTGCCATTTTTAATGATTGAGCAGCAAAAGGTATCCCTATTATAGTTATAGACAGTAAAAATGCACTTATTATATTGGTTATTGCAAGGAGCAAACCTCCAAATATTACCCATAATATATTCAGAAAAAATCCCATACTACTATCATTTGTTGTAATAACTTCTTTTCCGAAAGGTGCAAATTGTAGTTTAGCTAACTTAAAACACTGAATACCAACTGGTATTCCCACAATAGTTATACACCATAAAAGACCTGTTAAAAACCATTGCAACCCTGCAACTAATCCTCCAAATACAAACCAAATAATATTTCCTAAACAACTCATAATATACTCCTTAAATACTTCTAATAATTAATATAATATATAATTAATTTATATTTGCAATGGAATTTAATAAAAATTAACAAAAATAAGCTTAGATAAAATTAAATTTACCTAAGCTTATTTATAAATATTTTTATTTATCTAAATTTTCATTTACTTTCTCTAAATAATTTGTTTCACTAACAATTTTATTTTCAAAATTTTCTACGGCCCCTTTAGTATAATTACCAATAGCCTTTGAATTTAATCCTTGGAGATTATTATCATTTTTCAAACCATTATTTTTAAAATTATTGTTTTCACTCATTTGTTATCACCTCCTGAATTTATTGTTAGTAATTTTATTAGATTTATTCAACAAATATTTGCTATATACTTCATTAAAAATTATATTTTATAATAATATATTTATTTTATTATTGACATTTGAAAAATTTTTTTATAAAATCAAAAAGATAAATCTACTTTTAAGTTGGTCCAGAGAGGCCAAGAAGGGAGACAGGAATAATGGCTAGAATTATAATTATTTTAAAGAGAAACCCATAGGATAATAAATAGAGCATCTAATAATTTGCTTTGTTTGTTGTCCTTTTTGTTGTACATTAATTATTTTGATTGGAGGGTTTTTCTTGAAAACAAAAAATATTGAAGCAAAACTTATATTAGAAAACGGAATGGAATTCAAAGGTAAAGCCTTTGGATACATTGATGATACCGTTGGAGAAGTAGTATTTAATACATCTATGACTGGGTATCAGGAAACTCTTACTGATCCATCTTATTATGGTCAAATTGTAACTATGACCTATCCCTTAATTGGAAATTATGGAATTAATTTAGAGGATTTAGAATCTTCTTCTCCAAAAGTTAAGGGGTTTATTGTAAGAGAAAAATCTAATAATCCTTCAAACTTCAGATGTGAGATGGAGTTAGATGGATATCTTATAGAAAACAAGATTTTTGGACTAGAAGGTATCGATACAAGGGCCCTTACGAAAATTCTTAGAGACCATGGATCAATGAAGGGTTATATAACAACTAAAAACTTATCCTTAGAAGATATAAAGGATAAGTTGGAAAAATTCCAAAATGATGATGCTGTGTATAAAGTATCTACTGATGAAATATATGAAATACAAGGCAGTGGACCACATGTTGCCGTTATGGATTTTGGAGTTAAATCAAATATCTTGAGAAGTTTCAAAGAAAGAAATTGTAGACTAACTGTGTTTCCAGCTACCTCAAAGGCTGAAGAAATTCTTTCTACAAACCCAGATTTAATATTTCTATCTAATGGTCCTGGAGACCCTATGAAATTAGATAATATAGTTAAAGAAGTAGTAAAATTAGCAACTTCAAAACCTACTTGCGGAATTTGCCTTGGACATCAACTTTTAGCTTGGGCCTTTGGTGGAGAAACTAGTAAACTAAAGTTTGGTCATAGAGGATCTAATCACCCAGTGAAAGATATTATATCAAGTAAGGTATACATAACTAGTCAAAATCATGGCTACTATGTTTCTAAGTTACCTGTTGATATGGACATCACTCATGTCAGTGTAAATGACGGCACCTTAGAAGGTATGATGCATAAAAAATTGCCAATAGCAAGTGTACAATATCATCCAGAAGCATCACCAGGACCTAAAGAAAATAACGTTATATTTGATAGTTTTTTAAGCTTAATAAAATAAATTACATTAAGAAAGACAGTGAGCTTTCATGTAGGAGGAATAATCAATGAGTAAGAGAAATGACATAAAAAAAGTATTAATAATAGGATCTGGTCCAATAGTAATAGGACAATCTGCTGAGTTCGACTATTCTGGAACTCAAGCTTGTAGAGCACTTATGGAAGAAGGGATAGAAACCATACTAATAAACTCTAACCCTGCAACCATAATGACTGACAAGGAAGTGGCAGATAAAATATATATAGAGCCATTAACTACTGAGTTTATTGAGAAAATTATAGTAAAAGAAAAACCAGACAGCATTTTATCAGGGATGGGTGGACAAACAGGTTTAAACCTAACTATAGAACTCGCTGAAAAAGGTATATTAGATAAATATGGAGTTAAAATCATAGGAACTTCGGTAGAGTCTATAAAAAAAGGTGAAGACAGAGATTTATTTAAGGCATTAATGGAAAGAATCAACGAACCTGTTATTGAGTCAGATATAGTAAATGATGTAGATTCTGGAGTTAACTTTGCTAAAAAGATTGGTTACCCTGTAATTGTAAGACCTGCCTACACCCTTGGTGGTACTGGCGGTGGTATTGCAGATACTGAAGAAGAGCTAATTACCATATTAGAAAATGGTCTTTATCTTAGCCCTGTAAATCAAGTTCTTTTAGAAAAAAGTATTAAAGGATGGAAAGAAGTTGAATATGAAGTTATGCGTGACTCTAAAGGAAATTGCATAACCGTGTGTAATATGGAAAACATAGACCCTGTTGGTGTTCATACAGGAGATTCCATAGTTGTAGCTCCTTCTCAAACCCTTTCTGATAAAGAATATCAAATGCTTAGAACTTCAGCCTTGAGAATCATAGATGAAGTAGGAATTATTGGAGGATGTAATGTCCAGTTTGCTTTAAATCCTAATAGTTTTGAGTATGCTGTAATTGAGATAAACCCTAGAGTTTCTCGTTCTTCTGCCCTTGCATCAAAAGCTACAGGATATCCCATAGCAAAGGTAGCTGCAAAAATTGGCCTTGGATATACCCTAGATGAAATTGTAAACTCCGTTACTGGTAAAACAATGGCCTCCTTTGAGCCAGCTCTTGATTATGTAGTTGTGAAAATACCAAAATGGCCTTTTGATAAATTTAAAAATGCCAATAAATCCTTAGGAACTAAAATGATGGCAACAGGAGAAATCATGGCTATTGGATCAAATTTTGAGGCTGCCTTCCTAAAAGGAATTCGCTCCTTAGAAATAGGAAAATATGTGTTAGATCATAAGCCATCTCAGGAAAAAACTTTGTCTCAGTTAAAGAGTAGCGTAATGGTGCCAGATGATGAAAGAGTCTTTGATCTAGCTGAAATGCTTAGAAGAAAATATCTAGTTGAGAAATTATCAGAGGTTACAGGAATAGATACCTTCTTTATAAATAAAATAAAATGGATAGTAGAACAAGAAGAATTCTTAAAAACTGCTAAGTTAGAAGATTTAAATAAAGAATATTTAAATCTATTAAAGAAAAAGGGTTTTTCAGACAAAGGTATTGCAGACTTAATGGATATTAGCCCTATAGAGTTGTATACTCTTAGAAAGCTGTATAACATTATGCCAACCTATAAGATGGTAGATACTTGCGCTGGAGAGTTTGATGCCATATCACCATACTACTATTCAACCTATGAAGAATTTGACGAAGTAGTTGTATCTGATAAAAGAAAAGTAATGGTTATAGGTTCAGGTCCTATTAGAATCGGACAAGGGATTGAGTTTGATTACTGCTCTGTTCATGCTGTTGGAGCTCTTAAGAAAAAAGGCATCGAAACTATAATTGTAAATAATAACCCAGAAACTGTATCAACAGACTTTGATATATCAGATAAACTTTACTTTGAACCTCTAACTGAAGAAGATGTACTCAACATAATCAACAAGGAAAAACCTGAAGGTGTAATTCTTCAATTTGGTGGTCAAACTGCTATAAAACTATCTAAGTTTCTAAGAGAAAATGGAATTAAGATTTTAGGTACTGATGCTGATGGTATAGATAGGGCCGAAGATAGAGAAAGATTTGATGCTATGCTTGAAGATCTTGATATTAATAGACCTAAAGGAATTGCAGTATGGAACCTTGATGAAGGAATTGTTGGTGCTGAGAACCTTGGATATCCTGTACTTGTTAGACCTTCTTATGTGTTAGGTGGTCAAGGTATGGAAATCACCTATAGAGAAAAGGAGCTTAAAAAGTATTTGGAGAATTCGTTTAAAAGAGATCATAAAAATCCTGTTTTGATTGATAGATACTTAGTTGGTAGAGAGATTGAAGTGGATGCTATCTGTGATGGTAAAAGTATTTTAATTCCAGGAATTATGGAACACCTTGAAAAAGCCGGAGTCCACTCTGGAGATTCTATAAGCATATATCCTTCTCAAAATATATCTGACAAATCTAAGAATACTATCTTTGAATATACAAAGAAGATTGCTTTAGAGCTTAAAGTTCTTGGCATGATAAATATTCAGTTCATTGAGTTTGAAGGAGAAATTTTTATCATAGAGGTTAACCCTAGAGCTTCTCGTACTGTTCCATATATAAGCAAGGTTACTAATGTACCTATAGTTGAATTAGCTACTCGCGCCATGCTTGGAGAATCTCTAGAAGATATGGGATATAAGGAACAAATATGTGCTGAACCTGACTTTGTAACTGTAAAAGTACCTATATTCTCTACTGAAAAGCTTCCAAAGGTTGAAGTAAGTCTTGGACCTGAAATGAGATCCACTGGAGAAGTTCTTGGTGTAGGACATACCTTTGATGAAGCTATGATGAAGGGTTTCTTGGCTGCCAAAAGACCAATTTTAAAGTCTGGAGACAAATTACTTGCAACCATAAATAATAGTGACAAAGATGAATTCTTAATACTAGCTAAAGAAATGAACTTACTTGGCTGTAAGATAGTAGCCACAGAAGGAACTGCAAAAATGCTTCAAATTGAAGGTATAGATGCAAAAATAGTTAATAAAATTGGTGAAGGAAAACCTGATATAGTAGATTCTATCAGAAATAAATCTATAAATATGATAGTTAATACACCAACTAGAGGAAATGACTCTCAGCGCGATGGCTTTAAACTTAGAAGAACAGCTGTAGAATCAGGAGTTTCATTAATGACTTCTCTCGACACCTTAAGAGCCATGGTAACAGTAATGAAACGAGGATTGAAAGTTAAAGATTTAGATATATTTAACTTAGGAAAATAGTTTATATACATTTTCATTAATATATGTTTAAAAGCAATAGACAAAATTAAGTCTATTGCTTTTGCTCTACATTTTAAATAATTATAAGGACTTATTAATTATACATGAATAAATCAATAAATCCACCACAATCAAGTGTTTGATTAGAATCAGTTGTTGTCAATTCTCTAAAAGGACATTCTTCACATTCATTATGAGTACATTGAATTTTTGATAATTCTTCTGTTAATCTAGTAATTTCATTATATATTTCTTGTATCTTTTCCTTCTGTAAATCTTTATTCATAATAATCCCCCCTATATGCTTAGGTTAGTGTAGAGTTTTTACACTATCTATATTTAATTATATCATTGAACCCGATGTAAATATATAGAATTTATTCCTAAAATATAACTAAACTAGACTAAATAGTTAATTAATTCTAAAATGAAGATGGATATAAATTTTATATCCATCTTCATTTTTTTCTTAACTAAGATAACTATATTTATCTATAAATTCTTTAGTAAATCTTATAACATGGAGAGGATTTTTACCTATCCCAACTTCTCCAGCTAGCATAATTCCATCAACCTTATTTTTTATAAAATTATATAAATCATCTAATTCAGGAATTTTAGGTTTTCGGGCACTTCTCATAGAATCTAACACATAGGTTGCGATTATAAGCTCCTTTTTTTCAGATTTCATCTTTCCTATTATTTCATCCTGTACAAAAGGAATTTCCATTATGTCCAATTCCGAGAATAAATCTCCCCTACCTAGCATAATTCCATCAACAGATTTTAAAATAGAATCAAAATTAAGAATTCCTTCTTTACACTCTATTTTTGCCCAAATTTTAGGCATAATAATTTGAGGATTATATTTCTTTACTTTTTTTATATATTCCTTTAATTCTAGAATATCAGATTCTCTCGTAACATAGGAAAGACATATTATATCCACACCACTTAATAGGCCAAATTCAATATCCTTCTTATCCTTTATGGTTAACGTCATACCCAACCTATCCATTCCCGGAGCATTTAACCCCTTCTCACCTCTAACCATGCCACCTAAAACGACTTCTGCCTTTATTGCCTCTTTATCCTTAAGCTTTCCTACAACATTAAATTCCATTGTTCCATCCTTCATAAGAATTTTTTTGCATTTAGAAAGCCATGTAAATTGTCCTTGAAAAGAAATTGGAATTAATGTATTCTTTCCACTATGTCTAAGATTTTCTTTAAAAAATTCTTCACTACAAAAATATACGGTTTCTCCAAAGTTAACCCTTAATTGGCCATTAAACAAATTAGATACTCTAATTTTATTGCCTTGTAAATCTTGAATAATAGAAATATCAGGATAATTCTCCTTCATATACTTAATTTGTTTTTTAGCTGTATCATTTTCTATATGAGAAAAATTCAATCTCATTGAATTCATTCCTGCATTTACAAACTTATCTAAATCATTTAAGGTCTTAACATTAGGACCTATTGAACATACTATCTTCATTTCATCACCTAATCATTTATTTATATTTATATTTATATTTATCCAATACATAGCTAATTAATATATTTTATCTTTAATGTAATCTATTATAAATCTATCATCTTTATTCATAACAAACAATAGCATTTATATACAATCTTAAATCTTGAAGTAATATTTTTTTAATTTAGGCTTTAGTTTATTAATTTCCAATTAGACTTAATAATAAAAATCCAAAGAATTCCTTTGGATTTAAGTTGATATACATCTTCTTTAATTATGATATAAACATTTATATATAAACCTAGTTAAAATTTAATTTACGCTAAATACTAAGTTATTATATAAGTAATCTCATTCATAGACAACTTATATAGATATATAACACATATTGTTAATTTAATGGATTAATTTCATTATATATAGGTTTATTATTGTATCCAGATATTTCATTAAAGAAATTCAAAAATGTTGTATTCATATATGGGGTTAACCATAGAAAGCTAATTCCTATAATTAACGGTAATATAGTAATGAGTATTTCATTAAATGAAAAAACTGCAATTATAGCTACAACTACACCTGGTACAATACATAAAATCACCCAACCTAAAAAGCTAAGGTATAGTACAAATAAACTCCATACATTCCCTTTCATTAATTTAAAACTTTCTTTTATACACTGAATTACACCCTTACTATTATCTTCACATACTAAAATCACTGCTGGGAACAAATATAAACCCAAAATAATTATTGGTATACATAAAACTAACGTAACCAGAACAATCATTGTTGTCATGCCTTCAAAAGATGGAATAGAATTACCTGATAAAGAACCCATAAATATCTGGTTACTATAATGAATTGCTATAAACCCTACAACTATACCAATAATAATTATTATTGGTATGTACATTAATACTATTAAAAGCTGTATACCCATACCTTTTCCCCAAGTCTTACCTGAGATAAGTATATCAGAAAATTTAACTTTCTTATCCCTAGAAATTTTAAGATAAAATGAATTACTCATAATTGCTATACTTAAGCTTACTATTATGCTTATAACTGTTATCAGAAGTGATGGTCCTATAGTATCTTTAAAAGTCTCAGAACCAAGACTTATACTTCCTTGAATTACAAAGATTATTAGTGTTATTAAGACCGGTATCTTCCACTGCCCCCTTAATTGATCTTTAGATTTACTTTTTAAAGCTTTTCGATTTACCATTCTTTTCCCCCTTAGAACTCCCTTTTATTTATATATTAATAAAATACAATATTATCTATCATACTTTACTTTTTAGAAAGAAAATTAACCCTTATATAATTAAAATATTATGAACATATTGATTATATTACAATAATTCAAGATAAATTTTTATCTCTCTATATATTATTGTAATTTTTTATGGGCTAGTTTTCCATTATTTACAACTAATGAAATTTCTGCCATTATAGATAATGCTATATCTTCTGGTCTTTCACCACCTAATTCTATACCAATAGGTGCATATACTTTATTCAACAAATCTTTGTTAAATCCTTCATCTAATAATTTATATATAGTTTTTTTTATCTTAACTTTACTTCCTATCATACCAATATAATTTGCTTCAGTATCTATAATAGTTTTTAAAGCTTCATAGTCATGGAAATGTCCCCTAGTTATAATTACTATACTGCATTGATTATTTATAGGATATTTTTTTAAATTTTCTTTAATATCTCCTAGTAAAAGCTCATCAGCTAATTTAAATCTTTCCCAATTACAATATTCTTCCCTATCCTCAAAAACTACAATATCATATCCTAATACATTAGCTATAAAATGTAGTGGCAATGCAATATGTCCCCCACCAACTATAAGAAGTTTACGCTTAGGCATTAATACTTTTATATATACTTCAATGTTTCCTCCACAAACCATATTAAGCTCTTTATTAGCTTCATTCAAACTATATTCGTATCTACCACTTCTTTGTGTTTCTATAGCCTCTATACTAGATTTTATAATTTCATCTTCAACTGCACCTCCACCTATAGTACCAATTACAGTACCATCTCTTAGAACTCCCATTATGGTACCTTCTCCCCTAGGTGAAGATCCACAAGCCTTAGTAATTATAGAAAGAGCTACAAAATTCCCATTCTTCACTTGCTCATTCACTTCTTCAAGTAAAGTAATACTCATATAAAATACCTCCCTATTTCCCAAATGGACAAATTGGATAATGACATATATTACATTTTAAGCAAAGCCCTCCGTGAGATAACTCACTTATTTCTCTTTTACTAATTTTATCCTTTGCCATTATCCTAGGAAGTAAAACATCAAATACAGTTATTTTAGAGAACATTCCACAAGCTGGAATCCCCACATAAGTTATATCATCACTATATGCTAACATAAACATAGCTCCTGGTATTACTGGAGATCCATAGGTAATTATCTCTGAAGCTACTTTTTCAATAGCTACAGGTGTTAAATCATCTGCATCTACTGACATTCCCCCACTGCATATTATTAAACTGCATCCTCTAGACTTAAATATCTCTATAGCATTAGTTGTTTTTTCTAAGTCATCTGGAACAAATATGACATCTTCAACAATAGCTTTGTAATTACTAACCTTTTCCTTAAGTATTGGAGCAAATTTATCAGTAATGATGCCTTCATAAACTTCCGTACCAGTAATAATGATTCCTACCTTCTGAACTTTAAAAGGTATTATGTCTATAATCCCTGATACATTTCTTAATATATCCTTAACTTGATTGATATATCTTTTTTCTACAACTAACGGTGTTACTTTTGTAGCAGAAACAATTGTATCCTTTTCTACAACAGTATTATTGTGTAATGTACTTACTACAATGTCTTTAATATAATTAATTTCATATAACAAACTAGTGTTAATTTTCAAAAGCCCATCCCGAGCAGCTAAAATATTTACTTTTCCCTCACTAGGTGATTTAATGTAGGTATTTTCTCCTCCAATTGCTTGTCCTAACTCTAAAGCTGCTTGGTCTTCATGAAGCATTTCTGAATTCATTTCAATAATATAAACGTGATTTTTCCCTATAAACTTCAACTCTTCTATATCTTTTACTTCTATTATATGTCCTTTTTTAAAAGCAGCACCCTTGAATTCCCCCGGTACGATCTTAGTTAAATCGTGGGCCACCACCATCCCAATAGCATCTTCAACTTTAACTTTTTTCATTGTCACACCCCCATGTTATATTTTATTATATTATATCATCAGATGTAAAAAAATACCACCTAATACATAATCTTTGTATTAAGTGGTATTTCAATGAATGCATAGTTAAGCTACATATTCATTTCTATTTTCTTCTTTTTCACTTTTAAAATTTAAAATCATATTTAATATAACCCCTACAAGAGCTGCTAAGCTTACGCCTGTTATTTTAACAGATGCACCAACTGGAATTCCAATTGATATACCAGTGTATTTTTCTAAATTAGTAGTACCAAGACCAATTATTATTATAGTAGCTATTACTACAATGTTTTTCCAATCAAAAGTTACATCTCCATTTTTAATAGTTTTAAATCCTATTAATGAAATCATTCCAAATAACATGATACTAATACCACCCATAACAGCACTAGGTATAGATAATAGTAATCCTCCTAATTTAGCTACAAAACCTAGGACTATAGCAAATATTGCTGTAATTCTTATTATTGATGGATCATAGTTCTTTGTTAATGCTAAAACTCCAGTATTCTCTCCATAAGTTGTATTGGCTGGCCCTCCAATAAATGCAGAAAACATAGTTGCAAGTCCATCTCCTAATAAAGTTCTATTAAGACCGGGATCTTCAATGAAGTTTTTACCAACTACTTGCCCATTTGTAGTAATATCACCAACATGCTCCATTAGTACTGCTAACACCACTGGTGCAATTACGAGTATAGATGCCATATCAAATTTAGGCAGTGTGAAGCTAGGTACCGCTATATATGCTGATTTAGATATTATGCTAGTATCTACTATATTAAAAATTAATGAAAGTATATACCCTGATGATACTGCAATAAGTATAGCTAACTGTTTTGAAAAACCTTTCCCAAATAAGTTAATGGATAATGCTATAGCTAAAGTTATCCCTGCTATAATAAAATTTTCACTAGCCATTCCTATAGCTGTAGGTACAAGGTTTAATCCTATAGTTATTATCATAGGTCCTACCACTTGGGCTGGAAGGAGTCTTTTTATAGTGGTTACACCAATTTTCTTAACAAGAAATGAAATTATTACATAAATAAAACCTGCAACTAACAATCCGCCTTGTGCATATGCTAAATCTCCGCCATTTAATTCTCCCGCAGCTATTATTACCGGTATAAATGCGAAGGAAGAACCAAGGAATACTGGAACTTTTCCTTTCGTACAAAGGTGAAATATCAAAGTACCACATCCTGCGGCAACAAGAGCAACTGAAGGGTCAAGTCCTGTAAGTACAGGTACTAGAACCGTTGCACCAAACATAGCAATTAAATGCTGCATAGCAAGTACCATTCTTTTAGTCTCTTCCTTAATAGATCTCTTTGCCAATGTTTCTTCTGCTTCTTTTTTTAATGTTATTTCTGACATATAAAGCCTCCTTAATATTTTTAATATTAGGAGAAATTTCTTTCTCCCCTTTCAGTATCTCAGTACTGATTAAAAGGTATATAAATAAAAAAACTTCTTACTTTCGCAAGAAGTTATATACATAAATATAGTGTGTCCTGTAATTATATCTACCTTCTTGCCAGCCTCTCTGGACTGATTTAAAGAAATATTTAATTATTTAATTTATTCTTTAAGTCATTATACTACTTCTTCACTCAAATAACAAGTATTTTTAAGATTTATTTTATTACTCTTTCCACTATATTAAAATATCTTGAAAAAACATGCAAATAAGTTATAATAAAATCATGGTACATAAGATGAATAGTATAATTAATTTTAAAACATAATTATGGGGGGGTGTATATATGAATATACGTTATGCGAATAGGACTTCAAATTTAAAAGCGTCTGAAATAAGAGAACTTTTGAAATTGACTGAAAAGCCAGAAATCATTTCTTTTGCAGGTGGATTACCAGCACCTGAATTATTTCCTTTAGATAAACTAAACGAAGTAGCATCAAAGGTTATAAAAGAAAAAGGCCAAATAGCTCTACAATATGCTTCTACTGATGGTTACATGCCTTTGAGAGAAATAATTGTAAAAGAAAGAATAGCGCCTACAGGAGTAAAATGCGATACTTCAAATGTTATGCTAACTAATGGTTCTCAGCAAGGTTTAGAGTTTTCTGCAAAGCTTTTCATAAATGAAGGAGACACTATTGCATGTGAAAGTCCAAGCTATCTTGGCGCTTTAAATGCATTTATGGCTTATGGTCCTAAATTCTTAGAAATACCAATGGATGAAAATGGTATGATTGTAGAGGAATTAGAAAAAGCATTAGAAAACGAAGACCACAATATAAAAATGATTTATACTATTCCAGATTTTCAAAATCCAAGTGGAATTACAATGAATATCGAAAGAAGAAAACGCTTATCTGAACTAGCTGCTAAGTATGAAATACCTTTAATTGAAGATAGTCCCTATGGAGATTTAAGATTTGAGGGAGAAAGTCTTCCTTCAATTAAATCCTTTGATAAAGCTGGTTATGTAATTAATCTAGGTACTTTCTCTAAAACTTTCTGTCCTGGACTAAGACTTGGATGGATATTAGCAGAAGAAGAAATAATTAAAAAGTATATTTTAATTAAGCAAGGCGCAGACTTACAATGTAATACTTTTGCTCAAGTTATCGCAGGAGAATACATGAAAATTTACAGTTTAGATGATCATATAAAGAGCATAATTGAAGTTTATAGAGTTAGACGTGACTTAATGATAGATAGCATGAAAAAATATTTCCCTGAAGACGTTAAATACACTTATCCTTCAGGAGGGTTGTTTACTTGGGTTGAATTAAGAAAAGATTTAGATTCTGCTTCTATTATGGAAGATGCTCTAAAAGAGAATGTAGCCTATGTACCTGGTGCTTCTTTCTTCCCTAATGGTGGAAAGAAAAATTTCTTTAGATTAAATTACTCTAATATGCCAGAAGATAAAATCGTAGAAGGAATAAAAAGATTAGGTAAAGTTCTTCATAAATATTATACAAAATAGAAACAATATGTAATGTATACTAGTACAATAATGAAAATAAATAAACTTAAATATTTATTCATATTATTTTAGGAGGAGTTAAAATGGAATTTTCAAAAAGAATACTGGCTATGGGATATTCACCGATTAGAAAACTAGCACCATATGGAGCTGAAGCTGCACGTAAAGGAGTAAAAATATATCATTTAAATATTGGTCAACCTGATATTGAAACTCCAAAGGAATTCATGGAAGGAATTAATAACTATAAAGATGATGTACTTAAATATGCTCAATCTCAAGGAATAGATGAAGCAATTAATAGTTTTATTAAATACTATAAAGAATGGGATATAGATTTTGAATCTAATGAAATTCTTATTACTAATGGAGGTTCTGAAGCTATTTCTTTAGCATTAACAGCAATTTGTGATGTAGACGATGAAGTAATTATACCAGAGCCTTTCTATACCAATTATGCAGGATTTGCACAAGGTGCTGGCGTAAAAGTGGTACCTTTTATAACTAAAGCAGAAGAAGGATTCCATCTACCAGCAAAGGATGTTATAATATCTAAAATAACTCCTAAAACTAGAGCAATCATGGTTTCTAACCCTGGAAATCCAACTGGAGTTGTTTACACTGAAAATGAAATAAGAATGCTTGCTGATATATGTAAAGAGAATAACCTATTCCTTATTGCAGATGAAGTATATAGAGAATTTGTTTATGATGGATTAAAATACACTTCTGCTCTTTATATGGAAGATATTAAAGATAGAGTAATTTTAATAGATAGTATATCTAAGCGCTATAGTGCATGTGGTGCAAGAATTGGTTTAGTAGCTTCTAAGAATAAAGAACTTATAAGTCAAATTATGAAAATGTGTCAAGTTAGACTATGTGTTCCAACTATAGAACAACTAGCAGCAGCAAATTTAATCAATACTCCTAAAGAATACTTTATTAACGTTAAAAAAGAATATGAATCAAGAAGAAACATTCTGTTTGAAAAGCTTTCAAAAATGCCAGGTGTTATATGCAAAAAACCTACTGGAGCATTTTATATTGTAGCAAAGCTTCCAATAAAAAGTGGTGAGGATTTTGCAAAATGGTTACTTACAGACTATAACTATAATAATAAAACTGTTATGGTTGCACCTGCAGAAGGTTTCTATGCAACAGAGGGTCTTGGTATGGATGAAATAAGATTATCTTACTGTTTAAATACTGAAGCTCTAGCTGATGCAATGGACATATTAGAAAGAGCTTTAGCTGAATATGTAAAAATTGAAAAATAGTAATCAAAAAAAGAAATTAAGTTTCATGACTTAATTTCTTTTTTATTATATTTGTTCTTAATAATTATAAAGTATAGTTCTATATTTACTATATTAATTATTATATTAAAATGAATCTATATTATCTTTCTTATACTCATGGTAAGTATCAATTGTTTTAAACCTTTCACCTATATATAAATTTACAGCTTCTATATTTTTTTTATCACATTTAAGATATATTTTACTATTTCCAAGATCATGAGCTATATTTACTATATATTTTAGTAGCTTCTTTCCATAACCTTTGCCTCTATATTCCGGTAAAATTCCAAAGTTAGCTATATAAATTTTTGAATCTTTTTTTATTAATTGTCCATACCCTACATGAACTCCTTTATGTTTAATAAAAATACATCCTTCTGGAATATAATAATTTTGATATTTTTCATATATAATATCCTCTTTATTTATAGACTGTCTATTAGCTGAATCAAAAACTTTATTCTGAATTAAACACCTATATTTTTCATCTTTACCTTCTTTAAAGGTTTCAAAAGAAATATTTTCATCATTATTCTGTTCTTCATAGGAATTTATATCTCTTTCCATTTCAATAATAGCTCTTTCTACACTAAATCCTAGTTTAATCAATAAAGTTGTATTCAAGTTATTATTTTCACTGATTATAATTGAATTACAACTATTGAAAAACTTAAAAACTTCTTTATAATACTCAAAAGTACTATATTCTGGAATAAACTTTATACAGTGTATTTTATATACTTGATATTGAAGTTTACTATACCATAAAAACCCTATATATTTTTGTTGAGATTTTATATACTTGATGTTTTTTCCCAAAAGGAGTTTTTTAAATATATTCTTATTTGTACAAATCTCTATGAGTTCTTCTTTATACTCATTAGTAATATCAAACTCATTTATAAAATTTAAATTTGAATTATTTAATGTTTCTAATTTATACATAAATCCATCTACCTCATACTTTTGAATCTATATATATATTATAATCCAAATTTAAATAATATAACCATTTTTAGTATATTTATTTTAATTTAAAATAGAAGATACACCAGTATAGTGTATCTTCTAAAAATTTTTATGCCTCTAAATCTTTAATGCTAAGTCCAATTTTCTTTCCTTCAGCATCTACTTGAGTTATAACAGCTTTTACGATCTCTCCAATTTTTAAAACATCTTCAATTTTTTCAACTCTCTCATTAGAAATTTGAGATATGTGGACTAATCCATCTATACCTTCTTCTAATTCAACAAATGCTCCAAATGGTGCAAATCTTACTACTTTTCCAGCAACAACATTTCCTGTTGGATATTTTTCATTAATATTATTCCATGGATTTTCACTTAACATTTTAACACTTAAAGCTAATTTGTTATTTTCTCTATCAACTTCTAAAACACCAACTTTAATAATCTGACCAACTTTAAATAATTTTGATGGGTTATTAACTTTATTCCAAGACATTTCTGAACTGTGTAATAAACCATCTATACCATTAATTTCTACAAAAGCTCCAAAAGCAGTTAATCTTTTAACTTCACCTTCAACTACCATTCCCTTTTCTAAAGAAGCCCATGTAGTAGCCTTTTTAACTTCATTCTCCTTCTCTAAAAGTTCTCTTCTTGAACCAACTATTTTAACTCTATTTCTTTCTCTAGAATACTCTATAAGTTTTATATCAAAATTTTGTCCTATATACTTAGACAAATCACTAACTCTACTTAATTCTATATGAGATGCTGGTATAAATACTCTTTCTCCTTCAAATAAAGCTACAAGTCCACCTTTTACTTCTTGTTTAACTTGAACATTTATTATCTCTCCATTATCAAAAGCAGCCTTTAACACTTGTTGTTGTTCAGCTCTTAAAACCTCAGTTCTTGATAATACAACTAATCCATCAGAATTTTTTCTGTTTATTACTTTTGCTTTAATAACATCTCCTACTTTAATTTGTTGATTTAAAGGAGTTTCATTGTCTCTAGAGTATTCCTCTGCTGTTACTATAGCCTCAGTTTTTGTACCTATAGTTAAATATGCTTCTTTTTCATTTACTTTAAATACTTCACCTTCTAAAATACTTCCTACAGATATGTTGCTAGTATCCTTAAAATATTTATCATAAAGGTCCATATCCTCTTGACTTATATCGTTTTGTTTTTTCATTTTACTAATAGCCTCCTCAATTACGTACTCTGGAGTTGACGCCCCAGCAGTAATTCCAATTTTATTTATATTTTCATTCCCTATCATATTTAAAAGTGAAGAATCTACTTTTTCTACATGATAAGTATTTTCACAATTTTTTTTGCAAATTTCATAAAGCTTTGTAGTATTTGAACTATTATATCCGCCTAAAACTATCATTAAATCAACCTCTTTAGAAAGTTTATTCGCTGATTCCTGTCTTTCTTCTGTGGCATTACATATAGTGTTAAAAGCTACTATTTCTTTAGCTAATGATATTATCCTGTTCAAAACCTTTTCCCAATTACTTTGCTTTTCTGTAGTTTGGGAAACTACACATACCTTGCTCTTAATTGCATCTATGTTTTCTCCATCCTTAGATATAATAGCTGTATCATTACACCACCCATTAATCCCTATGACCTCTGGATGCTTATCATCACCAACAATAATTATATTATATCCTTTGTTATAATACTCCTCAACTTTTTGTTGTATATTTCTCACATATGGACAAGTCCCATTTTCTATTATAACATTATTCTTTCTTAAATGGTCAAATACATTTTTGCCAACACCATGAGATCTTATTACTACAACATCATTTTTTTTAAGATTATATGCTTCTTCTAGAGTTATAGAATGAATACCTTTTTCCTCTAAGCTTTTCACAACATCATTATTATGGATTAATGGCCCTAATGTGTATATATCCTTATTATATTTTTCTCTCAATCTTATAGTCTCTTCAACTGCTCTTTTTACTCCAAAACAAAAACCTGCTTTATTTGCAAGAGTTACTTCAGACATATTATCCTCACCTCTAATACCATTTACTATAAAACAAATTATTTTATATTACACATGACTATTTATCTACATTTATATATGATATGTACTTAGATATGGCATCTACTACTTCATTTATACCCATAGTAGAAGTATCAATCTCTATTGCATCTTCAGCTTTTCTTAAAGGATCTACTTCTCTATTTGAATCAATGTAATCTCTTTTTTTTATATCTTCTAATATATTATTATAATCTACTTTTACATTCTTGGCTATAAGCTCATCATACCTACGTTTAGCTCTTTCTTCTGCCCTAGCTGTCAAGAATATTTTTAAGGATGCATTTTTAAGTACTACTGTGCCTATATCCCTACCATCCATGATTACATTGTAATTTTTAGCTATTTCTTGCTGCATTTCAACTAGCTTTTGTCTAACCTCTAGTATAGATGCATATCTCGACACATTATTAGTAACTTCAATACTCCTTAACTCATCAGTCACATCTATATCATTAACAAATAGGTTATCATTATCAAAATACATCTTCAAAGTATCTATAAGTTCACATAAATCACCTACTTGATTAGGTTCAACACCCTTTCTCATTGCAAATAAAGTAACTGCTCTGTACATAGATCCAGTATTTATGTACATTAAGTTATATTTTTCTCCTATTAATTTAGCTATAGTACTTTTTCCTGCTCCAGCAGGACCATCAATAGCTATTGATATTTTCATAGTTTCACTCCTCAGTTATATAGTTACTATCAATCTATAATTTAAATAGATGTTTTTAAACTATAAATTTCTCAATAATAACTTTACTTGTATATTTATATCTTACTTCCTGCTATAAAACCTGTAGAAATAGCAATCTGTACATTATAGCCTCCCGTATAAGCATCTACATCTATTACTTCTCCAGCAAAACTTAGGTTAGAAACCACCTTGGATTTCATTGTAGACGGATCAATTTCTTTTGTATCAATGCCTCCAGATGTAACTATTGCTTCTTCTATAGACCTTAATCCTCTTACATCCATTGTAAGATTTGAAATAAGATTTAGAAAAAACTTACGTTGTTCTTTTGTAATACTATTTACCTTTTGATTTTCTGGTATTTTACTTAAATTAATCATAATAGGAATTAATTTTTGTGGAAATAAATCATTTAATGCATTCTTAAAGTCCTTATTATTATACTTTAAAAAATCCTTTTGTATTCTTAAATCTAACTCTTTTTCGCTAAGTGCAGGCTTAAGATTTAATACAATCTTATACTTTTCACCTGGTTTTATTAAACTGCTTGCACTAAGACATAATGGACCAGAAATTCCAAAGTGAGTAAATAACATTTCACCTTGATCTTTAAAAATAATTTTATTGTTCTTATCTAATAGTGTAAGTTGTACATTTCTTAGTGATAAACCTTGAAGGTCTTTTACCCAAGCTTCATTAATTTCAATTGGTACTAAGGACGGTTTTATAGACACTACATTATGACCCAAACTTTTGCAAAATCTAAACCCATCACCATTAGATCCAGTTTGAGGATATGAAGCCCCGCCAGTAGCTAAGATTACATTATCACATTCTATATAATCATCATTATCAAGGATTACTGAAGTAATCTTATTATTTTCAACTTTTAATTCTTTTACAGCAATTCCAAGTTTAATTTCAATATTTTTCTCCATTAAAGTTTTTTCAAAGGCTTTTATAATATCTGAAGATTTATCTGAATTAGGAAAAACTCTATCCCCTCTCTCTACTTTAAGTTCAACTCCTCTTTCATTAAAAAACTTAATAGTATCCTCATTGGTAAATGTATAAAGAGCACTATATAGAAAATGAGGATTAGTTGGAATATAATCAAAAAACTCACTAATATCCTTATTATTAGTTACATTACATCTACCTTTCCCAGTAATAAACAGTTTTTTGCCAAGTTTATTATTCTTTTCTATTAATATAACCTTATTGTTTTTACTTGCTGCTATTGCAGCCATCATTCCAGCTGGACCTCCACCTACAACTACTACTTGTGCCAAAAAATCACCATCTCTTCTGTTTTATTTTAAATATATTCCTATATTATAATTTAATATAAAATTCCTAATTATTCAATGAATTTATTTTGTTAACTAAAATTTTATTCTACGTTTATTAGTAGAGTTTAATTATAATAAATTACATTTAAAACTAAAATCCTTGTCATATCACATGAAAAAGGAGAGAATTTAAAAATTCCCTCCTTTAATATTAAAACTATTTTAATTTAATATTAAATATCTCCTTGAGCATGCATTGCTTCAGCAACTTTCATAAATCCAGCAATGTTAGCACCAGCAACTAAGTTGTATCCAAATCCACATTGTTCAGCTGCATCCATAGCATTTTTATGAATTGTTACCATTATTTGATGAAGTTTTTGATCCACCTCTTCAGCTGTCCAAGATATTCTCATACTGTTTTGTGCCATTTCTAATGCAGAAGTGGCAACTCCACCAGCATTAGCAGCTTTAGCAGGTCCAACTATTAATCCATTAGCTAAGAAGTATTCAACTGCTTCGTTTGTACATGGCATATTTGCAGCTTCACATACAAATTTAATGCCATTAGCAACGATTTGTTTTGCATGTTCTATATGAATATCGTTTTGAGTTGCGCAAGGCATTATGATGTCAACTTTAACACCCCAAGGTTTTTGTCCTGGGAAGAATTCGCATCCAAATTTATCAGCATAATCTTGAACTTTATCTCTACCTGAATTTCTCATTTCAACTAAGTAATTAATTTTCTCTGGAGTAGTTATTCCATCTTTATCATAGATATAACCATCTGGTCCAGATAAAGTAACAACTTTACCACCTAAATCAGCAACTTTTTGGCATGCTCCCCAAGCAACGTTACCGAAACCTGAAACTGCAACTGTTTTTCCTTTGAAGTCAGTTCCTTCATGTTTAAGCATTTCTTCACAGAAATAAGTAACTCCAAATCCTGTTGCTTCTGGTCTTACTAAGCTTCCACCATAAGTTAAACCTTTTCCAGTTAAAACTCCATTTTCGAAAGCTCCTCTAATTCTTCTATATTGACCATATAAGTATCCGATTTCTCTTCCACCTACACCGATATCTCCAGCTGGAACGTCCACATCTGGTCCGATGTGTCTTTGTAATTCAGTCATAAACGCTTGACAGAATCTCATGATTTCAGCATCAGACTTGCCTCTTGGATCAAAGTCTGAACCACCTTTACCTCCACCTATTGGAAGTCCCGTTAATGCATTTTTAAGAATTTGTTCAAATCCTAGGAACTTGATAATTCCTAAGTAAACAGATGGATGGAATCTTAATCCACCTTTGTAAGGTCCTATAGCTCCATTAAATTGTACTCTAAATCCTCTATTTACTTGAGTTTTACCATTGTCATCTTTCCAAGATACTTTAAACATTATTTGTCTTTCAGGCTCACAGAATCTTTCTAATAAGTTAGACTCTACATATTCTGGGTGCTTATCAAGTACAGGCCCTATAGAGTTTAAAACCTCTTCAACAGCTTGTATAAATTCTGGTTCAGCGCTGTTTCTTTTTTTCACGTTTTCTAATACTTGCTCAATATAAGCTTTAGTATCCATAGTATCAATACCTCCTAAAATTTAAACAAAATTATTTATATAATTTACTTTTTGTATGATAACACACTGAAGTAAATCTTTACATGTAATATATATTCTATGTATTTGCTTTTTTTCCTTCTTTTTTAAAAACATTTTAACAGATTTATTGCAAATACTAAAAACGATTACATGCCTTTATTTACATAATAGAATACTTTTGTATATAAATCAACATAATTTTATAAAAATTTAGACATAAAAATTAAAACTTGTTAATATCTTTATTTGTTTTGTAGGAATAAATTTGATATTCTTGCCATACTTGCTCAAGTTCTGTGAAGGTTTTAGATATTTTGTCCTTTTCCTTTAATCCTACAGCTATAATAAGAGCATTAATAACACTTAGTGGTGCCACTAAAGAATCAACAAAGGAAGCCATATTACTTTCAGCTATTAGTACATAATCAGCTTTAGTTGCTAACGGAGATAAAACGCTATCTGTAATTGCAACAACATCAGCTCCCCTTGACTTTGCATAATTAAGGGTTTCAACAGTTCTCATAGCATAACGTGGGAAACCTATACCAATGACACAGTCTCCTTCACCTAATGTTAGCATCTGTTCAAAAATATCACTCATCCCGTAAGATACGATTTTTACATTGTCTAATATTAAATTTAAATAAAATCCTAAAAAGTCTGCCAATGCAGCGGAACTTCTTAATCCTACAATATAAATTTTCTTAGAGTTTAAAATACTATTAACTGTACTTTCGAAAGCCTCATAATTTATTTTTTCCATTGTTGCTCTAATATTTTCTATATCTGATTTTAATACTCCTTTTAAAGCGTTATTAGGAATAATAAAATCATTAGATAATTCTATTCTTTGAGCTGTGGTAAGTTTGTTTTTTATAAGTTCTTGTAGCGCCTTCTGGAGTTCAGGATATCCTTCATAACCTAATTGGTTAGCAAATCTAACTACTGTTGATTCACTTACACCAACGCTTGCTCCTAGCTTCGCAGCAGTCATAAATGCTGCTTTATCATAATGCTTTAAAATATATTCAGCTATGAGCTTCTGCCCTTTACTTAACCTTGAAAACTTAGTTTGTATCATTCTCATTAAATCAGTATTATTATTCTCCATCACTTAACTCCTTTTAAAAGATTATAAAGTATATAATTCATTTTACTGAAAAATGAATTATATACTTCATATTAACACAGTATGGATTATCCTTCAACATAAAACTTCTATGATTATTAATTTTATGAATTTTTTCCTATATAAGAGATAATTATAAACTTATAACATAGTTTAAGTTTCTGTATTAAGTATTGTAAAATCACTGTTTTAGAGCAATCACTTCTTTTCAATGACTAATAAATATGGAGCCTTTTCACTCCTATTTATAACTTTATGAATCATTACTCCATACTTATTTTTTGGTAGAGAACTTGCATATTTTAGTATCTGTTCACTTTCACGAAGACCTTCATTATGACCAATGTATACTGATACAATGGCAAAACCTCCATTTTTTAATATTTTTAAAGTTTCTTTAATACTTTTTAGTGTAGATTCAGCCTCCGTAGTTATTGATTTGTCACCACCGGGTAGAAAACCTAAATTATATATGGCTACATCTATTTCTTCAGTTATATGTTTTTCTATATTTTCATGAGAATCACAAATGAGTTTTACATTATCTTTGTTCTTTTTCTTATATTCTTCTATTGCTACTGATTGAATATCAAATGCATAAACTTTTTTAAAGCTCTCACTTAGAAAATCACAATCTCCACCATTCCCAAGAGTCTCATCTACCGCTATATTTTTATCCACCACAAAATTTTCAATTATATAGTGAGATAGATCTGTTATATTTCCTAAGTATTTAAACATTTTTATCTCCTCCATTCTTTAGGTATTGTATTTCTATTTCACTTAGGTATCTCCATTGACCTTCTTTTAACCCTGTATCTAATTTTATTTCACCAATTGAAACTCTCTTCAAACTTACAACTGGATGTCCAATTGCTTCACACATTCTTCTCACTTGCCTATTTTTCCCCTCATGGATAGTTATAGCAACTTCACAACTATTTTTATATTTTTTTAACACTTCACATCTTCCTGGTGCAGTAATATAATCCCCAATATCAATTCCTTTTTCAAATTTATGTATTTCATCATCATTGATTATTCCTTTTACTATAGCTATATAAGTTTTATTAATAGAAACTCTTGGGTGCATTACATTGTTATAAACTTCACCATCATTAGTTAGAAGAATTAATCCAGAAGTATCATAATCCAACCTTCCAATAGGATATATCCTTTCATCCACTTTTACAATATCCAATAAAGTTTTTCTACCTCTATCATCCTTTACAGATGATATATATCCTGTAGGCTTATTAAGTGCTATATATATCTTTTTTTCTTCTGGTTTTATTACTTTGTCATCTACTCTAACTTCATTAACTCTAGAGTCAATTTTTGTTCCTAATTCCTTTACTATAATCCCATCAACTTTAACTCTGTTAGATAATATTATTTCTTCACATTTTCTTCTAGAAGCAACACCACATCTAGCCATATATTTTTGTAATCTCTCTTCCATCTTAAACTTCCCTTCATAACTCTAATAAAAAGAATTATAATTTTTATTAACAAAAAAATCAATCCAACTAAACAATAAACCGATAACTCTACATATTAATATTTTGTAGTGTTACCGGTTTAAGTATAACCTAGACTTATTTAAATTGATTTAAGTGAGAATTAGGTTGCTGTTCCATATATCCTGTTTTAGAATTTCTACTGTCATTTGATTTGTCATTCATAGAAGTTAGTTCACCATTCACCTTATTGGAAGACTTCTTAGGTTTGTTTTGCTTATTCTTAGCCATAAAGCTCACCTCCCTATTAACTATTATTTTCAAAATTAATTTAAATATTCAATAATAATAGATCTTACAGATAAAAATTTATAATAAAGTTATCCTTCTAATGAATTGAGAAAACTTGTAATAGATGCTATATTAAAATATAAGATAAAATTTTAATATTACAATAACTTTAAGGAGGAATAAAATTTTGAGTAATCCAATATTTTTTATGCCAACAAAGATTATATGTGAAGAAAACGCAATAGCAAATCACGGTAGTATAATGAATTCTTTAGGAAGTACTGCTTTAATAGTAACTGGTAAACATTCTTCTAAAACTAATGGTTCTTTAAACCATGTGGTAAATTCCTTAAAAGAAAACAATATAGATTATCATATATTTGATGATGTAGAAGAAAATCCATCTACAGAAACAATTATTAAAATAAAATTATTCGCCCAAGATAAAGGTATCGATTTTATTATTGGAATAGGTGGAGGTTCACCTATAGATGCATCTAAAGCTGCCGGAGTTCTTCTTTTTAATTCACAAGCCACTATTGAAGATTTATTTACAAATTCCGCTCTTAATTCTCTTCCAATCGTTGCAGTTCCTACCACTGCTGGAACTGGAACCGAAACTACACCTTACTCTATATTAACAGATCATAACATTAAAAATAAAAGAGGTATTTGCCCTAAAATTTTTCCTGTAGTATCTTTTTTAGATGCTACTTACTTGATGGATACACCTAAAAATGTAACAATAAATACTTCTATAGATGCACTTTCACATTTAATAGAAGGGTATTTATCTACTAATTCTAACTGCTTTAGCAATGCTCTTGCAGAAAGTGGTTTAAAGATATTTAGTGAATGTATTTCATATATATCTTCAGAAAATATTCCCTTTAAAATACGTGAAAATTTATTAATAGCATCCTCTATTGCTGGTATGGTAATTTCACAAAGCGGCACATCTATTCCTCATGGAATGGGATATTCATTAACTTATTATCATAATGTACCTCATGGTAAGGCTAATGGAATTCTTTTAAAAGAATATCTTAAAATATACGCAAATAATTCTAAGGATAAAGTGGATAAAATCATATATTTATTGAACTTCTCAAATGTAGATGAGTTTGGAAACTTTATAGATGAATTATTTTCAAAGGATTTGAAAATAACCCTTGATGAATTAAAAAATTATACTTCTTACATGAACTCCAATAAAGCAAAACTTAAAAATCATCCCTATCCATTAACCTATGAGGATATACTTAGTATTTATATAAAAAGTATAAAATAATATTAGACCCATTAGAATTAATCTACTAATGGGTCTAATATTTTCTTCATTTATAATTGCTCGTTTAATATATATATTTTTGAAACTATCAAAATAAATATTGTTAAATTAATCCATGTCAGTACACTCAATATCTAGTTGAGAAAGAATACCTTTCGCTATAGCTTTTCCAAATTTCTTTTGATTTTCAATAGTACTAATTATCTTATTATCTTCTTCATTATCTATAAAAGCACACTTGATAATAATTGCATCCATAATAGTGTCTCTTATTAAAGGAAAATAATCTCTTCCACTTTTATTCATTCGATTATAAATTTTAACTTGATTCTGACCAATATTCATAATTTCATTACAAATTTTTTTTGTAAGCTCCAACCCTTTACCATTATATATAGAATAAATTATTTCACCTCTATCTCCTCCACCTACATTACAATGGATAGAAATAAAATAATCTGACATATTATTATTTGCCATAGTAGTTCTTTGAGAAAGTCCTAGATATTTATCAGCATCTCTTGTCATTTGAACTTTTATCCCATGTCTAAGTAGCTCTTTCTCACATTCTATAGCTATAGTTAGTGTAATGTCTTTTTCTATTAGATCACCATAAACGCCTCCTGGATCGCTTCCACCATGTCCAGGGTCTAAGGTTATCTTATACATAATTAAAATCCTCCCATTAATTAATCTCTTCATATATAATATTCTTTAATATTACATATGTGATTAATAATAGGAATGAGCCATCTTTGAATAATGCTATAAAACTTGTCTATTGTTTCTTATAAATTTGATTTAAAACATTATTATAAATAGAAATATTATATTCTATGGCATGAAAATAATCTACCTTTATTTTTTTATAGTGTTCTATACCTTCATCGGTAATTTTATATAAACGTTTATTTTTTCTATCAAAATCTTCCCATTTAGCTGTAAGATATAAATTTTCCTCCAAATCTCTAAGAAGTGGATACACCAACCCATTAGAAACTTTAGTAAAGTTTTTATTTATATAATTCACTATTTCCAATCCATATTCCTCATTATTTTCATATATTAAATAATGTAGGATATATAATTTTACAAGCTTTGTAGTATTTATTCTATTATCTAATGTTGCAATTCTTTTTCTTGTTTCACCTTTCATTTTTATCTCCTTTAAATTTATTAAGTATTTTTCATTGTGACTTTATTATATAACTTTATTTCAATTATGACAATTATTTTTATGATGTAATAGAGTAATATCTATAGAATTTTCTTTCAACTTATATAGTATAAATAATACTACACTTAAGATATAATAAATCTATATTATTATATCTATTTACTATACAAAGGAAGGAGATATTTATGAATATTATAGCAGAGTTTCACTGTCATACAACTGCATCTGATGGGAGGTTCTCCCCTTCTCAAGTAGTTGAAATGGCTAAAAATAAAAATGTTGAACTTTTATCTATAACAGATCACGATACCACTGAAGGTATTAGCGAAGCTTTAAATAAAGCTAATGAAATTTCCCTTAATTTTATTCCTGGAATAGAGTTAAGCTGTAATCACAATGGAGAAAGCATACATATCTTAGGATATTTTAAAGGAAATGATTATAAAGATGAAACCTTAATTAAATTTCTTAATAATTTAAAGAGAAACAGGGAAACTAGAGCCTCATCTATAGTTAAAAATCTAGATAAATACTTTAACATTAAAATAAATGTAGATGATGTTTTAAAAATTGGTAATGGTGTTATAGCTAGACCCCACATAGCACAAGCCATAGTAAATGCTGGATACCCCTTTGATTTTCAACATATTTTTGACAAATTTATAGGAAATGATAGCCCTGCCTATGTTCCTAATAAACATATATCCATACCAGAAGGAATTGAACTTCTTAAAAAGTATAATTGCATTGTAATTCTAGCACATCCTAAACTTATTAAAAAAACACCTATTAAAAATATATTAAATTATGATTTTCATGGTATTGAGGCACTGTATTATCAAAACTTTAAAAGAGAAACCGATGAATTTATATCCTTAGCTAAATCAAGGGATATGATAATAACTTGTGGTTCTGATTTTCATGGAATTTCTAAGGATGATACTAAACACGGTAGCATTGGAGATATGTTTCTTAGTGAGGAAGATTTTAAGAAGTTTATGATTTTGTATAAAAAATAGAATAATTAGGTATACTAAAGTAAAATTATTTTCGGAGGAGATAAAATGGTTTTACTTCAATGTTCAGTTCACAACTGTATACATAATAATTCCAACTACTGTAATTTAAATCAGATAACCATTGGGGGTTCCAATACCTATCAACCTGATGGTACAAATTGTGAAAACTTTATAAACAAATCAAGTGCATTAACAAACTCTATAAGTATAAATACTCCTTATTCTAATGTAAATTGTAATGCAGAACAATGTATTTATAATAAAAAACTCAAATGCACTGCGAACTCTATTGATATTTCTGGTTATACCTCATCTACTAGTGAAGAAACCTTATGTGCTACCTTTCAATATAACCCTAACTAAGTATTTACCTTTAGATAAGTGTAAGTAGTAATAATAAGTATAATTATTACTTACACTTATTATTTTTATGCAGTTAACTCATTAATAATTATTAATTCCTATAACTAAAAATAAATTAGTAAATAACTTTTCATATAACTCTCTTATGTAAGTTCAGTTTAAAAATAATATATTATCAATCAAATGTCATAGTACAAATATCTATATATTTTTACATTTCCTTGAAAAACATTATATTTTTTTAAAGTTAAATACAATATTTATGTATAATTATGTTGCATTATAGGGAAAATTTATGTATAATTATACATAAATTCGTTACAGAAAGGATGCATATAAATGGAAAGCAAAAGCAATAAAGTGTCTATTTCAGCAAATAATAAAGATTATTCATATATATTAGCTGTAATTAAATTTCTTATATTCTCTTCTTTAGGTATCTTCTTATTTATGATCCCAATTACCAAAGGAGAAGAAGTAGTTATACCTGTTGCAACCTTATCAACCTATGTTCAAGAAGCTCTTGGCCAATCACTTCCATACATAATAACAACAATAATAGTTGTAACCGCATTTTTTACAATAGTAACTAAAGCATTAAAGCCTAAATTTATTGTTAAAAATAATTTTTTAAATTCTCTTTTCAATGTAAATAATATTTGGTTTATTATCAGAGTCTTAGGTGGAATATTCATAATATGTACAATGTTTCAAATAGGTCCTAAAGCAATTTGGTCAGAAAATACAGGAGGAATGATTTTATCTGATTTACTTCCTATACTCTTTTCAGTATTTTTATTTGCTGGATTATTTCTACCTCTTCTTCTTAATTTCGGACTTTTAGAATTTGTAGGCTCCCTCCTAGTAAAAATAATGAGACCAATTTTTAATCTTCCTGGTTCAGCTGCAATAGATTGTATTGCTTCTTGGCTTGGAGATGGTACTATTGGTGTTCTTTTAACAAGTAAACAATATGTTGATGGGTATTATACTGAAAGAGAGGCCTGTGTAATTGGTACAACCTTCTCTTTAGTTTCAATAACCTTTAGCATAGTTGTAATTGATACCGTTGGGCTTAGTCATATGTTTTTACCCTTCTATCTATCAGTTACCTTTGCTGGTTTAGTAGCTGCAATATTAGTACCTAAATTACCTCCACTATCAATGAAAAAGGATATATACTATAATAATACAAATAAATCTATGGAAGACCTTCTTCCTGAAGGGTATACGCCTTTTAAATTCGGGTTAGAAAAAGCTATAGATAAAGCTAAATCTTCATCCTTAAAAAAAGATGTATTTACTAAAGGAACATTAAATGTTGTAGATATGTGGTTTGGAGTAATCCCTGTAGTTATGGCTGTAGGAACTATAGCACTAATGTTAGCAGAATATACACCATTATTTCAAATTCTTGGTTTACCCTTTATACCAATTTTAAAACTTCTTCAAATTCCAGAAGCTGCAACAGCTTCTAGCACATTAGTAGCTGGATTCGCAGACATGCTATTACCATCTATAATGTCAGGTGGAATTCAAAGTGATATGACAAGATTTATTATAGCTGCAACATCTATAACCCAGCTTATATATCTTTCCGAAGTTGGAGCTTTATTGCTAGGTTCTAAAATACCTGTTAATATAAAAGAATTGTTCATAATATTTATAGAAAGAACTTTAATAACTCTTCCTATAATTTCAATTATTGCTCACTTCATATTCTAAAATAATTTCTAATATTTAGTTATATTTATTTTAAAGAAAAGCAGATCATATTTTATCAATTCAATATGGTCTGTTTTCTTTAATTTTTAATATTAGCCTATTCAATAGTAATGGTAATTATCTTTTAAAATTATAATAATTTATGTATAATATAATTGGGGAATCTTAAAGGAGGTAAGACAATGTGGATTAATAATTTAATCAATTTTAAAAAAGTATATATTGAAAATATATCTACTCTAATAATATATCCTAAAAATTTTACTGAAAAACTTCCTGTAATATTCTTTTATCATGGCTGGAGTTCTAATAAGGATGTTCATAAAAACCTAGGGAGTTTCTTAGCTTGCAATGGATATATGGTGGTTATACCTGATTCAATAAATCATGGTGAGCGTGGAACCATAGATTATTGGCAAGGTGAAAGTGGATTAACTAAGTTTTGGCCAACGGTGTTATCCTCTGTAAAGGAATTCAGTTTTATTCTTGATTATATTAAATCTAACTACAATATAGATGAACATAAAATTGGAGTATCTGGTCATTCCATGGGAGGAATGATTACTTCTGGTATCATTGCTCATAATAAATGCATTAAGGCTGGAGTAATTATGAATAGCTCTGGGGCTTGGGTCGAAGCGACTTTAGAAATAATTGGGGATCAGTATAAAGATAATAAGGATTATATAGATAAAAGCTTAAATGAACTATCTTCATATAGCCCTATAAATAATATTAATAATTTTAATAATACTCCTCTTCTTTTACTTCACGGGGATAAGGATGCTTTAGTGCCAATTAAAAGTGAGATTGCTTTCTTTAATGCAATAAAAGATCACTACCAAAATAAAGATTTAGTAGATATGAAAACCTACGACAGACTAAACCATTATATAACAGAGGCTATAGTTTCTGAAGCTCTTCAATGGTTTGATACTTATTTGTAAGTAAAAATGAGTGGAATTGTCCACTCATTTTTATTATTCTATATACTTAACTATATTTATACCATTTATTTTCATCTTGTATAGACTTATTAAATTCATCAAATCTCCATTATGTATTCCTAAATCATAAGTTTCTACTAAGTTCATAGGAACTATTATACTTTTTTCTTCATTAAATTCATTGAAATAGGTTTTTAAGGATATGGCTAAGGTTTCTACACATATATCTGTGCAAACACCTGTAACTATAAAGTTATTGATGCTAGAATTTTCTTTAAGCCATTGTTGAAATTCTTTAGCATGAAATCCATTAGTGCTATTCTTCTTTATAATTCTATTATTCTTTGTATAGACCTTTAGTTCTTCTATTAACTGTGATTCTACTGTATTAGCTATACAGTGAGGTGGATATGCATTAAACTCACTAGAGTTTTCTTCATGACAATCTATAAAGAATATTTTTTTATAACCTGTAGTTTTATCATTTAGCTTCACTAAAGGGCTTATTATATTCTTCACCCTAGAAGACGCCAAAGGTCCTACATCATAAAAACCCCTAACCATATCAACAACTATTATTGCTGTATTTTCCTCTTTCAAATCCTTTAAATTAATAGATTCTAAATCTATTAATTCTTTTTCCATCTCCTTTAATATCTCATACATTTAATTCACTTCCTATAAGCTTTAAATTTAAATTTTATAGACACTAAGTTACACTATTTTTTACCTTTTACCTTTTACCTTCATAATAGTTCTAGTTACCTTGTATCCAATTCCAATAGCAGCAATAACTACACCAGCAACTAATGCTGAAGATAATTTTTCATTATGTTTTTCTAATTGCTCTAATTCAAGATTTTTAAATTTATTTTTTATGTCTATATCTTTTAAAGTCATAGATATCACCCTTTCTATATTATCTTATATTGGATTATACCACTTTCTTCATATAAATTGTTTAAACTTTTACTAAATAATAAACTAAAACTTTACAATTACCTTAATATGAGGTTTTTTATTCTTTATTAAATTAACACTCTGTACTATAATTACTAATATACGTTATTATAATGGAGGATTTATTATGTTTAAAACAATTATTTGGTTTGGTCATTTTGCCATTAGTCTTTTGACCAAAATTGGACCAATGTATAAAGTTAATTCTTTAGAGAAACACGGAAAAACTGAAGAAATGGAAGCTTATATACATAAAGTAACCTCAAAGTGGGCTATGTCGCAGCTTAAATATAGCGGAGCAACAGTATCTGTTTATGGTGAAGATAATATTCCATCTAATATTCCCGTAGTGTTTATTAGTAATCATCAAGGAAATTTTGATATTCCACTATTAATGAGTTATATTAATAAACCAAAAGGTTTTATTGCTAAAGTTGAAACTTTAAAAATACCTATAGTTAGAACCTGGATGCAATATATTCACTGTGTATTTATGGATAGAAGTAATCTTAGAAAATCTGCTACTGCTATAATTGAAGGGGTAAAAATAATTAAAGCTGGTCATTCACTAGTTATATTCCCAGAAGGTACTAGAAGTAAGGGTGGTCCTCTAGGTGAATTTAAAGCTGGTAGCTTTAAACTAGCAACTAAATCTAATGCACCTATTGTACCTATAACTATAAATGGTTCCTATAAACTTATGGAAGCTAATAACAATAGAATTAAGGCTGCTAATGTAGAGTTATTTATTCATCCTCCTATTGAAACTAAAAATTTATCTAAAGAAGAACAAGAAAAGCTTCCTACTGTGGTTAAAGAAATAATAGCTAGTAAACTTCATAATTAGTTAAACATTTTTAATTATTGCAAAATCATCTATTCAATTTTAAAATAATCATTTGCTAATATTGAAATATTAACCTTATTACAGTATTATCAAATAGTATGTAAGTTTGAATAGGAGGAAATAATAAATGAAATATGTTACTTTAGGAGTTTGCTCAAAAGAAATTAACTTTGACGTAGTTGAAAATAAAATAAAAAATGTAAGCTTTATAGGCGGTTGCGACGGTAATCTACTAGGTATTTCTAGTTTAGTAGAAGGCATGGATATCAATGAAGTTATATCAAGACTAAAAGGAATCCAGTGCGGTTCAAAAGATACCTCCTGTCCAGATCAATTATCAAGAGCTTTAGAAGTTTATAAAACTAAGAATTAAAATGAAGCTATCTNNAGATAGCTTCATTTTAATTCTTTTCTAATACTAAATCTCCCATTACAATACCTACCACTTGTCCACTATTATTCTTTATAGGTACTGAAAGAGCTATACAATATCCATCAGTATCAGAAGATATATAGGGCTCTTACTTATATACTAATCCTTTAATGGATTCTTTAAAGTATGGTCTATGAGAATAATTACAATATAACTCTTCCCTGCTTCCCTCAAGGGTTATCCCTTTAGTATCTCCATTTATATCCATAACTGATAGTAGATAAAAGAACGGATATTTTTTCACAAATTCTTTTAATGTTTTATTACACTTAGTTTCTTCTAAACATATTATTGTGCCTTCTTTTGCAACACTATTCAAAATATTTTTAGCATTATTTATATATTTTTCAGTATCTTCATCTAAAATATAATTTTGTGCAAAGGATGATATTATAAGCTTCATATCTTTATTCATATTTACAACTTCTTTGATATTATCAGAAACACGCTTTACTACCTTAAGTTGAGCCTTAGAACTTTCTGCTGTATTTTGTACATGAATGGTAGTTTTAGAAACAAAATTAGAAATACTATTTATAGATAGCTCTATATTCCTTAAATTTACATTTTGCTCCTCAATAGCTTTATTTATTTCTTGTATAGAGTTTAATGTATTCATACTAGAACTAGATATAGATTGAAAATTTTTACTATTTTTCTTAGCGTATGAAATAGATTCTTTTATAACTGATAAATCTTCTTCCATTATAGATCCAAATTCATATATATCTTTTTGAACATTATCTGTTATCTTTTGAATTTCATCTGCTTGTACAGATGACATTTCTGCCAACTTTCTTATTTCCTCAGCCACTACAGAAAAACCCCTTCCAGCTTCTCCTGCTCTTGCAGCTTCTATGGATGCATTTAAAGACAATAAATTTGTAGTACCACTTATTTCTTTTACAGTATCAGATATATCTTGAATTTTTTGTGCACCAATTTCTAAGGCTTTTATCCTAAGAGAGAGTTCCTTTTCCAAACATAGTGATTTTTCCATCTTATTAATAAGTTTATCAAACTCACTCTTGCTTTCACTTACAGATTCCATCATTGACATAGCTGTTTTTTCCACGCTATGAGAATTTCTAACCATAGTCCCATGATTTAAAACAATACTTTCTATATCACTTCTAACAGATACAACTTTATCAACCTGATTATTCATATCATCCGATATGGTGGTTATAGATTCTACATTTTCAACCACATGTAACTCCATATTTTTCATACCTTTACTTAAGACATCACAGTTTATAAGTATCCTATCACTAATTTCTGTAGATTTTCCTATAAGCCTTCTAACCTTTATCATAAAGTCATTGGAATAAACTATTAGTTCTTTTATTATTTTAATTTTGTTTACCTTTAGTTTCTTTGTTAAATCACCTTGAGCAATTTTCTCCATTTCATTAGTTAGCCTTCTTATCGAACTTCTAATTCTTATATTAAATATAGAAACTATGATTAAAGTCACAATAAGAATTCCGATTATACCCCAAAATACATCTTGTGTTTTCAAATTTTTACCCCCCTATATGAAATTAAAGCCATATAATATATAATTATACATTATTATTAATACATTTCCTACAAAAATATTACTTATTAAGTAAAATAGCCGAATTTTGGATAAATCCAACGGTTTTTCCCAATAGTTTTCTAGGTAAAACCTTAGATATTCCTATAGCAATTTTATTTTTAATCCCAGGTATAATTATGCTTCTTCCTTTCATAAATTCTTTATACACTATTTCAGCAACTAACTTAGGCGACATAGCTCCTCTTAATTCTCTTTTGCCAGCTCTTTGATGAAAATCTGTTTTTGTAGTTCCTGGACAAAGTCCACTTACCTGAATATTATACTTTTTAAGTTCGATTGATAAAGCTTCAGTTAAAGATAATACATAAGCTTTTGATGCATAATATACTGCAGTATAAGGTCCTGGTTGATAAGCACCAGTAGATGCCACATTTAGGATTTTTCCACCCCCATTTTTAATCATTTCATTAGAAATTAAATATGTAAGCTCCGTTAAAGCAACCATATTAGTTTGTATTACTAAACGATGACTTTCCATATTAATTTCATGAAATAGACCACAATAACCTACACCAGCATTATTTATTAGTACATCTATCCTTATATCTAAATTTATAATTTCATTAAAAACCTCATTTCCACTATGAGATTTAGATAAATCTTTCTCAATTATAATTACTTCTATTCCATAAATCTTTGATAGCTCCTCTTTAATCCTTTTTAAAACTTCAATTCTTCTGGCAACTAAAATTAAGTTATAGCCATTTCGAGCAAATATTTTACTAAACTCATATCCAATTCCAGACGAAGCTCCAGTAATTAGCACTGTTTCTATTTTAATTTTCATATATAATTCCTCCCTGAAAATTCAAACTATACTATCATAAAATAGTTAATATTTATTTTTTCATATATATAATACAGATTTAAATTATTAATTCAAATTTTAATTCAATCAAATGAAAATTACTAGATATTTTATCTTTATATAGATATATTATAAATAATCTAAGCGATTTTAACCTAAACTATATAGTATAAAAGATTAAATATTACATTTGTAAAATAAATATGGAGGATATTTATGAAATTTGAAAACCTTTCCCTTGATTTTTTTCGTAGGGATGCAAGAAAAGTTGCTGAGGACCTCTTAGGTAAAATAGTAGTAAGGAATTATATGGGATATAAGCTTACTGGTAGAATTGTAGAAACTGAGGCTTATGTGGGAAAAATTGATAAAGCTTCTCATGCCTATAACTATAAGAAAACCACTAGAACGGAACCTTTATTTAAAAGTGCTGGTATAGCCTACGTATATAAAATATATGGAATGTATAACTGTATGAATATAGTAACCGGTTGTGAAGGCGATCCTCAAGGAGTCTTAATTCGTGCCATTGAACCAATAGAAGGTATTGAAGTTATGAGTGAAAACCGATTTAATAAGCCTTTTACTAAGCTTAAGCCTCGAGAAATATTAAATCTCACTTCTGGTCCTGGAAAACTATGTATAGCCCTTAATATAGACAAATCTTTAAATACCCATTCTATATTAAGTGAGGAATTATCCTTATATGCTGACGATTTTAAAGATTTCAAAATTGTATATTCTAAAAGGATTGGCATTGATTACGCTGAAGAGGCAAAAGATTTTCTTTGGAGGTACTATATTGAAGGTAATAAGTATGTTTCAGTTATAGATAAAAAATCATCTCTATAAAATTACAGAGATGATTTTTATCTATATTTCTAATTATAGTTTCAAAAATTTAGCAAATCTATTTCTAACTGTTTCTTCCCCCATTATTTGCATAATAGTATAAAGGTCTGGTGTATTATTTCTATAAGTTAATGCCGTTCTTACACATCCAGCTACATCTGAAACCATACCTTTGTAATTTTCAGGATTTTTCTTAAAGGCTTTTCTATCTGTAGCGTACCCTAATTCTACAGCTACTACTTTTAACTCTTCAAACCAAGTATCCTTATCAGTATTAAAATTATATGCCTTAGCATAAGCTTCTATTACCCTTTTAGCTTCTGGTAAATCTATATTCTTAGGAAATTCTATTTCTTCTACAGTACTCTTAAATAATACATCAAAAAAGAAGAATATTTTTTCCTTAACATCATTCCATTTAGCAAAATCCTTTCTAGGTTTTGGTCCTTCTTTATCAATATTGAATATTTCTTTACACATTAATTCATTGTTAGTTACTATGTCATACATTTCCTTATCATAATTCTTAGCCCAATTTATATAGTAGTCATATACCACATCAGCCTTTAACTTGCAAATTACATTTTTACTTACGTCACTTAATTTTACAATATCAAATAAAGCACCACTTTTACTCATCTTATCTAGATATACTCTAAATTCATGATAATCAGATGATGGATTTTCTTCTCTCCACTGTTCAAAAGTAGAATTTATTATATTAAGTAAATATTCTATAACAGATATCATAGGATATCCTTCTTCATCATAATAACTTACTGCACTTTCGGGATCTTTTCTCTTAGATAACTTTCTTTTAGAATCTCCATCTAACTTCATTATTGTAGGAGTATGTGCATATTCAGGTCTATCAAATCCAAGAATATCAAAGAGTTGAATATGAATTGGAAGAGATGATAACCATTCTTCTCCCCTAATTACAGTAGTAGTTCCCATTAGCGCATCATCAATAGCATGAGCAAAATGATAGGTTGGAAGTCCATCAGATTTAATTATAACTATATCTTGATTGCTTTCTGGGAAAGAAATATCACCTTTAACTAGATCGTGAAACTCAACTCTGTTTTCTGGATTACCTGGAGATTTTAATCTTATAATATATTTTTCACCTTCACCTATTCTTTTTAAAGCTTCTTCTGGAGATAAATTTCTACAGATTGCATATTCTCCATAATATCCTGGAGTTAATTTTTCACTAATTTGTTTTTCTCTCAGTTGTTCTAGATCTTCTGATGTACAAAAACATGGATAAGCAAGCCCCTTTTTAATTAGATCTCTAGCAAAAGTTTTATATATCTCTTCTCTTTCGCTTTGTCTATAAGGACCATACTCACCTTTAGATGTATTATCCCCTGTCATACCTTCTGTAAAATCTAACCCAAACTTATGCATGGTATTTATAGTATCTTCTATAGCACCAGCCACTTCTCTTTTTTGATCTGTATCTTCGATTCTTAAATAAAAAACTCCTTCACTTTGAGTAGCTATTCTTTCATCTATTAATGCAGAAAATACTCCTCCTATATGTTGAAACCCTGTTGGACTTGGAGCATATCTAGTAACCTTGGCACCTTCTTTAAGGTTTCTCTTGGGATACTTTGAAATATAATACTCAGGCTCCTTATCAATGTTAGGGAAAATTGTATTTGCTAATATTTCATAATTCATTTTACTCACCTTACCTTATATATTTATTAATTACCTCACACTTTAGCTTAATCCATTTTATATAATACAACTTAATAATATAATTTAGCATTTTATATAATATGAGATATGTAGTAATCTTATTTAAAGTTTACCTTATATAAAACTCTATTAAATATTAATCCATTTTAAATATTACCATAAAATAAAGTATAATTGTACCCCAATATGTTTTAATATAAACTCCTTAGATTTTATATAAAAGATTTATCTTAGTTTCTTTTCCATTTGTTTTCATAATTTTGATACCTTGGAATTTATCATAATTTTCTTTAATTCCTTCATCTAAGTTAATGGATTTTTTTTCATTAGCCATATACGCAACTATTTCATCATATTCAATGAGTTCTTCTATTTTCCTTTTTAACTTTTCACTTTTTTTCCTAGCTATTGCTCTTTCCTTAGCACTATATTCCTGTGAGTCTTTTATTAGCTCCAATGTACTCAATTCACCTTCATATTTCCGTTGCATAAGATGAATATATTCTGTCCTCAATAAAGCTACAGTTAAGTCGTCATATCTATGAGCATATACCAATGCTTTAAATCCATCATTCTTACCTGAATCAAATAACCAATATATGGGTTTCTTTCCATAAGCTTTTATATGATCCTTATAGAATTCCTTAAAGAAGTATCTTCTAATGTTTTGCCTTGAAGTTTCACTATCTTTTTTGCCTAAAATATTGGCTATAAAATTAAGATTCTCTTCCAATACTTCATTTCCATAAACTGCTTTTAAAAATTCAATGAACTTGGTCATTAAATCTTCTGAAAAATATTTTTCTTCTGTTATAGGCATTATATTATCAACCTTAGGCATAAAACTTGAATTAACCCATCTATTATCATTTACTTTTCCAGTGGAATCTATTTCTACTTTCTTAACTCTATAATTTTTAAAATCCCATTTATCTTGGAAGTTTCCACCTCCATACACTAACCCATCAACATCTATTGAATATCTACCCATAATACATCCCACTGCAAAAGATATTAAAGATTTCACTTCTCTTTCTACCTCAATTCTCCTTAATGTTATATCTTTATATGATACATCCGGGGATAATTCTTCATTTAAACCATAAACATCTATGAAAATTTTATTTAACTTCTCTTCATTATTTTTAAGTTTCTCAATAATTTTCATATTTTCTTTTTCCCAAAATTTAAATCTAGATTCTATGGTTACATCCTTAACTTTTTTTTCTCTTAAGCCTCTCATCAATGGATGAGTTCTAAAGTTCCATGATGTCTCAAAGTCATTCCATTCCGCTTCACTAATGGCTATGTTTTCTTGTACAATTTCATCAATGGTAGATTTTATTTCTTCTTTAAATATATCTTCATGTATTGGAACATTCTTCAAATCTCCTACTTGTATATTATAGGTTGGATTCATTATATCTAAAAACATATTAGCAACTTTGCTGCATAACAATGCTAGTACTACCTTTTCTAGGTCTTTATCATCAAAGAATATAGAAGATCCAGCAACGTCAAATATGAACCCCTGAGGAGAATACCTTACTCCCATATTTTCAGAAATAAAAGTGTATGTAAGACCACTTTTAAAATAAAACTCCTCATTTTTTATAGTTCTACTATATGATTTATATAACTTTGCTGCATAATCTTTTACTTCACTGCCATCATTTTCCCAATTAATCACATATCTATTATTACCAAACCACTTTCTGTATTCTCCACCTTTGTTATATGGAAACCATTTTTTCTTACTTAACAAAGCTTCATCTCTATCAGCAGCTGAAAAATTAATTTCATTTATATCAACTTCATACCAATCTCTTAAAAACCGTTTATTATCTGATGTAGCCATTCCTTGTCTAGGCTTTGCAATATTTTCAAACTTGTGTAAATTAGAAAATAAATTTAATACATTATCATTTACCCAATAAGCAAAAGGTTTTGTTGGGATTGTCATTAGTTTTTTTAGCCATATACTGTAAATCCCCTCTCTCTCCATTCCACTACAAACTGACTTAATCTTTATTTTCTTTTCCAAAGCTGTTAACTCTTTAGTAAGGTCTACAATTCTCGTTTTATATTTAGGAATTTCACTATTTTGATTTATAAAAGCAACATTCTGTACTATGGTACCCACATTATCTTCAAATACTCTAGATCCTAAGTGAATCATGCTAATAAAAGTACTGTCTTCTAAAATCTTATTTCTAAGTTCTAAAAAGCTACTTAAAAACATCCATGAATGCTGATTTACCATGGCATATATTCCATCTTCTTTAAGATAGTTCTTACACACTTCCATATACACAGAAAATAAATCATGCTTTGATAAAGGATAATGGTTGGTCAAATATTTAGCTAGGGTATCATTAGCTCCCCTTAGTCCCATATAAGGTGGGTTAGTAATACAAACCTCATATTTAATACTCATTATTTCTCCCTGATTAATGAGCTTTGGTAATTTATTTAACAGTATCTGTCTATAATCACTAAATACTAAATTATTTTCTTCATTTATCTCTCCTAACCGTTCTTTTAACCTCTGAAAATTCACCTTCTCAACTCTTAATATTGATCCAAACTCTTTACCATCCTTAAAGGTATTTACTAAATAAGATAAATCACCTCTTAGCTCTTCATCTTCCTTTGCGAAATATTCTATAATTTCATAAGTAATACCATTACTTTCTTCTATAGCTGCTATATTAAGCTTCAAAGGATTTTTTTCAACTTCTCTGAAAAATCTTCTATTATACGCTCTAGCCTTCATAATAAGACAGAACATACCAATTTGACTAGCTCTTAAATCTATATCTAATCCAAATATATTATTTTCTAAAATTTTTCTTGAAATCTCTCGCTCTGGATAAGCTGCAGATTTGTAAATTTTATAAAGCACATCAAAGGCATATAACAATATGTGCCCCGAACCCATACATGGGTCAAGAACCTTTATATCCTCAGGATGTAAATTTTTTCTCCCCAATTTAATATTATGTAAAATGTCATCTATTTCGAAATCCTGAATGCCTTCCTCTAAATAATATTTTAATTCATTCTTTAAATTTTCATCCTCATGTCCTTGAATCCATATGGTTCCTAATGAATTTTCTACTAAGTATTTCACTATCCACTTAGGAGTAAATAACTGAGTAGCTGCTGGAATATTTTCTTTAGTTATTTTTACATTTTTCTTTAGATCATCAAAAACCTTATCCTTCTTTTCAGATATATAATACTGATACATCCACCCTATAATTTCTACTTCCTCTTTCCAGTCTTCTTCATCTATGTCATTGCACATTTTCCTTAGTATGGAACCTTCTTCTAACAAATTACCAGGAAATAACAATTCTGTATAATCTTCTATTTTTTCAAATAAACCAGGAATAATATTCCCTAATTCATTACATTGTCTTATTAAAATATATTTATATAGATTTTCTCTATCAGAATTTTTACTACTATCTAACAATTTATAGACTAAATCTGAATCTAGTCTCAACTCTCTTATAACTTCACCAACCCTAAATAAAATATCTGGTTCCATTTTACCTGGTATCTCTGAAGATATAATTCTTATTCCAATGGGCAAATAATCATGTACTTCCATATACCTTAAAGCTATAAACCTGTTAAACCAAGTATATGCCACTTCTTCCACAACTTCATCTAAAGATTTTGATTCTATTTCCTTTATTAGTGATTTTCTATGCTTAGGTGAAATATTAAATATTTCTTCTCCACCCACTACTTTAAATCCACTTTGAACCACTTCTATATCTCTAATTCTATTATCTTCAATACCTATTTTATACGCTCTATCTTTTATTTTTTCAATAAGATTACTTCTTGCCCAAGTGGCAAAAGCCTTAACTTTATTCTTATTCATCCTTTAATTGCTCCTTATTTGCTATGTAAAATTTCAATAGCTTTATTATAACATAGTAAGATTTTTTTATTGAAATTTTTATATAATTCCTTAGCACATTATTTTCTTTTCAAATTCTAAGATTTTATAATTAAACCCTAAAGAGCTATCTCAAAATAATTCTCTAGAATCTCTAAAATATTGAGTTTATACTTTAATACCATTAGCAGATAATACTCAACATAATTAAGATTTAGATTACTTTGAAATAGCCCTTTTATAAATAAAATATTTAATTTTAATAACCGTTTTTTTTTGCTACGATACCACTTTCATTGGTACCTGGCTCTTCAATAGTAGTATTAAAGCTACTTTGAGCGTATTGACCTTGAGATTTATTCCCATTACGAAGATAGTTCTCCTTTTTGTATTTCCTTTTATCTTCTTCACGTTGTTTAATCTCATATTGTTGTTCTCTTAATAAATCATGATCCATCTTTATCCCTCCTTTAACACATATATTCATTGTTTATTATGTGTTAAAGTTTTTATAGTATACTGTTAAACACAATATACTTTTCCTATGAATTCTATTATTAATTTAATTTTAAAATCTAGATCTCAGTATAATTATCCTTAAACCAATCTATTAGTTTTCTTGCAATACTAATGCTTCCAGGAATACTAGGTAAGTTATTTACCTCAAACCAGTTTGCCTCTTCAATTTCAACTCCATCAACCTTTATTTCACCCTTATCATATTCTGCTGTGAACCCTACCATAAGAGAATTAGGAAATGGCCATGGTTGATTACCAAAATATTTTATATTTTTAACTTCTATTCCCACTTCCTCCATTACTTCCCTCTCTACACATTCCTCTAATGTTTCACCAGGTTCCAAAAACCCTGCTAAAACACTATAAAAATTATGTTTTGACTTAGCATTTTTAGCAAGAAGTAATTTACCATCTTTAACTATAGCAACTATTATAGCAGGACTTATTCTAGGGTAGCTTATAAAACCACACTGTGGACATATTTTCCCATATTCATTTAGTATAGTATTAGTACTATTACCACAAACACCACAATATTGATGGGTTCTATCCCAATTCATGATTTGAATAGCACGTCCTGCTTCTATATATATTTCATCAGAAACTTGTCCATATAAGTTTCTTAAGGTTATAAATTTCATACCCAAAGGTTCTGTATACTCTTTTGATACCTCTACAGAGTAACATTTACCACAACTTCTAGTTCCTAGATCTTGAACTCTTACTGGATTAATATTAACTGATTCTAAATCTTTAAATCTTGGTATAAAAATTTTATCCTCTTTTTCTTCTACTAATAATTCATTTTGTCTAAATATAAACCAAATAGGAGCATTAGTTTTTTCTGTTGATAAATGATTCATTATTTTTCCTTCTTTCATTTTGTATAAAATCTATATTAACCTTAATATATTTTATTAATTAAGTCTATACTATTTTTTAGTTTAAAATGTAAAATACCTCGTAATACTTATTAGTACTACGAGGTATGGTGCGCCATCAGGGGTTCGAACCCTGGACCCCTTGATTAAGAGTCAAGTGCTCTGCCAGCTGAGCTAATGGCACATGTCCTTGTCACAAATATTATTATACAACCCACTGTAAGTTTTGTAAAGTATTTTATTAAAATACATTAAATAAATATTTATCATTTAATGTAAAAAAATATAAACCAATTCAGTTTATACTTAAATAGATTAATTTAATCATATTAATTATTTTACGAGCTACTTTTTTCAAAAAAATTTTTATTAAAAAGAAACAACACTCTACAGTGTTGTTTCCCTTGGTGCGCCATCAGGGGTTCGAACCCTGGACCCCCTGATTAAGAGTCAGGTGCTCTGCCAACTGAGCTAATGGCACATGTCCTTGTCACAAATATTATTATATTAATATTATTTAATTTTGTAAATAATTATAGGTATATACAATAGATTTCAAAATATCTATTGTATATACCTATATTGTATTTAAACATCCTTTATCTTCATTATATAAATTTCTTATTTACATCCCTTGATCCACTTAGATATAATAAGTGTGGATAATATATATTGAATTCTATAACATCACCAACTTTATAATTTGTCTTACAGTCTTCTATATCTATAATTAAATGGTCACTACTAGCACCAATTACCTCTATATTTTTATCTATAGGTATTAAAGTATCTACAGAAACAAAATCCTGCTTACCTATTGCCAATAATGCACGTCTTCTTTCACCTCTATCTTCATAGGTGGGCTTATTCCCAAATGCATCTATAAATATTTCACCAATTGGATGAGATGGCTTATTTTTAACTTCCACTACCTGAGCTTTTAGCACAAAGGCATCTTGATGTAACATGGACATATCATACTCCCAAAAATCATCTAAATCCTTAGCAACTAATATTCCTTCTCCAATTCTTAAATTATTAATTTTACTTGGTATTTTTCCATCCCAAATTAAAGTTAACGAAGAAGTAGCTCCTCCTGAAACCACATCCAATTCTCTTCCAATCAAAGCTTCTATTTTTTCTGCCACATTACATAATTTACCTAAATTCTCTTCTGTAGGTTTCACAGAACCATAGCATCCTAAATTTGTCCCTATACCATAAAGTTTTACATTAGTTAATTCTTTCTCTACATATAAGGCTAAGTTTATGAACTCTTTTTCATCTACAATACCTTCCCTTAAATCACCTAAATCCATCATTAAAATAACTTTGTGATTCTTGTTTTTGTATTTACACTCTTCGTTTATTTTCTTTAAAGTTTCAATTTCAGAGTTTAAACTTATATCCACATATTCCACTAATTGTTTTATTTCATTATGCATAGGTATTCTTATAAGCATAACAGGTTTTTTTATACCTTGTTTTTTCATCTCTATAACTTGATTTATTCTAGATGTAGCAAGATACTCACATCCTGCCTTATCCATCTCTGAAACTATCTGTGGCATAGCATGTACAACTTTAACTACTCCTGCTACAGAAATTCCTTGATTCTTACATAAATCCACTACATATTTAGTATTATCATATACCTTTTTTAAATCTATCTCTAGTAGCGGAAATTCTTCCAGCTCCTCTATTTCTTTTATATGGATATCATTAATCAAAGTGTTTTCTAACATAGTATCCTCTCCAGTCCCCTAATATAAAGATACCTAATTTAAATTAGTTTTATTTAACAGCTGCTATCTTGTTTATATTATAAGAAAATTCACTCAATACTTCTCCATCCATATTAATTAAAATAAACCCAACCAAAAACTACTCATAACACAACCATATAATTATGTTATGAGTAATTAAACAAATACAATTCTAAATTTAGTTGATTGCTTAATCGCTCTAAACAGAGTTCTTACCTTCTAACTAATTCTTTAATAAGCAATGATAGTTTTAATAAACCTTCCTCTAGCTCTTCTATAGGTGCATATGAAAAAGATATTCTCAAAGAATTGTTAAAATTAGCATCATATATATATCCAGGATACAATAAAATTCCCATTTTACATGCTTCATCAAAAAGCTTATACATACCTATTTTATACTTTAAAGTAATCCAAACATAATAACCCCCTGAGGGTATTTCCCAAGTAGCTATATCCTTGAAGTATCTATTTAAAGCATTTATTGTTACATCTCTTCTTATAGTTAATTGACTTCTTATCTCTTTTAAATGATTTTCATACAACCCCGTTTCTAGCCACTTACCCACAGTAAGTTGTGATAAAGAGCTAGAACCATAATCAGTTTGCATCTTTATATCACCTAATCGTTCAATTACTGGTTCTGGTCCCACAATCCACCCAATTCTTAATCCTGGACATAATGTCTTTGATACACTCCCTACATATAATACCAATCCATTAGTGTCTATACTCTTAATAGGGTCCGGTGGTGGAGCGTCAATCCAAAGCTCCCTATATACATCATCTTCAATAATAGGTAACTTCTCTTTCTGACAAACCTTTATCAACTCTTTTCTTCTTTTTTCTGACATGACTATAGAAGTAGGATTTTGAAAATTTGGTATAGTATATAGTATAGATGGAACATGTTTTTTTATGTAATCTGGAATTAAATTAGCCATAACTCCTTCATTATCCATAGGTATCCCACTTCTTCTCATATCTAATGACTGAAATATTTGAAGTGAGTACATATAAGAAGGATTTTCTAACAATACAGTAGAACCCTTTTGCAATAATCCCATAGAAATTAGCTGCATTGCTTGCAAAGCTCCAGAAACAATAAGTATAGAACCTGGTGATGCATATATGCCAATTGTCTTTAAATAATTACTTACTTGCTGCCTAAGATACATAGTTCCACTGGGACTTTCATATCCTAAATTATCCATATCCCTTGCTACTTCATTTAATATTATTTTCATATCTTCTTTTGGAAATAATTCTGATGATGGTTCTCCAGTGCTCAATCGTATATAATCTTCTCTAAACTCAAGGGTATTGATTTTCTTAATAGTCTTAACATTAGGGATATGAATGCCTTCATCAATATAGGACTTCCAATCTGGTTGTATATTAGATAATAAAGGTGATACATTATTTACTATTTTAGTTCCACCCTTTCCCTTACCCTCTAAGATTCCTTCTGCCTTTAACTCATCTATAGCTGAAACAATAGTACTTCTATTTACATTAAAAATTTTAGCTAATTCTCGTTGCGTAGGAATCATGAATCCGACTTGCCATTCTCCTCCATTTATTTTCTCCTTAAAGTACTCTACAATTTGAATATATAGAGGCTTATTTATGTTTTTATCCGGCTTCCAATCTATATTTATTATATTTATCTCTCCCTTCAAGATAATAATATACTATTAAATATATTTGCTTATCTATTTAATATATTAACCTAAATATTTCTTCTTTTATAGTCCTTTATAAAAATAGAGCTTAATTATCAGATGATAACTAAGCTCTTATAAATTTAATTTTTCTATTAGGATTGCATTTCTATCTCTTTCTCCTCTAAGTAAGTACATATGGCTCTGAAATCATCTATCCAATGAATTTTTGCAAGTTCTCGCAAATCTAGAATTATACCTGTACTTTTATGTTTGATATACTCCATATTATAGATTTCCGTTTCTACAAAATTATTTATATAACTATATATACATGGAACAAATTTATCCCAATTCTGTTCAAAATATTTAGTTTTTGCATAACATAATCTATTTATATGAAATATTATCCCTATAGGCGTACTCTTCGTGGCTAGTTTATGACTAAAATATTCTTGATTAGGGTATTTTGGCTCTACTCTTTCCCAATATAAGTTTTCATTGGGATGTAAATTGAATTTATCAATTATTTTGCACTTTTCTTCCCCCAACTCTTCTCTCATCAACTTTTCTCTAATAGGCTGTTCCAGCTCTTTTAAATACTTTAGATTCATAATGTAATGCCCCCTATTAAAACCTTGTTATAAATTTCTTAATTTCATTTTATTGCTTTATATAGCAATTTACCAATACTAATTATTGATAAGTATAATAATACTTATTGGTAATATTAATACAACAATATAAATTAATCTATTATACTAATTACATATATAATTTTAATAAATGAAAATCCTGTACTTAGCCTTTACTTAAGCTCTAATATATAAAAAAAGCTTTTATGAGAATAAACTTCTTCATAAAAGCTTTTACAAAACTTAATAACTATACAGCTATACTTCTTCTTTTTGAAAACACACTAACACTTTCTTTTGCTAGAGCCGTGACTATAGATGATGATCCAATAAATAGTATTCCTATTTGTGGAGTTATTATTGTAAAATCAATTACTCCATGAACTAAAACAACTACTTGTATTGCCATAAGTAAAGCTACACTACTATATCCAGATTTATAAAGATATATTAAATCTTTATAGATATTTGCTCTTATATATAAGTAAATTAAAAGTCCGATTACTCCTAAAGAAGTTAATAATGATAGCCATATATTATGAGAATGATTAATAACAGAACTATATCTTGAATATTCATTACCATGCTCTATAGTTCCTAACATTCCCCAACCAATCAATGGTTTCTCATCTATCATCTTTAAAGATCCTAACCATATTTCTTCTCTAGTGTCAAAAGACCTCTCCATCTGATGACCAGTAATCTCTTGAGAAATATCAGATACTTTTGGAGGAGTAAAACCTACTATACCTATAACTAATAAAATAGATATAACAATTATTATATCACTCTTATTTCTTTTTACTTTCAATAGTAATAGGGAAACTAATCCAAATATTAATCCAATAAAAACCCCTCTTGAGCCAGTTAAACAAAGATTTATTAAAAATAGAGCTGTAGCACTATAATATGCCAACTTCACCTTAACACTTTTACTATTAGAAGCATAGTATATGGCCATTATCATCATAATAGCAAACCAATCTCCAGCTATGTTCGGATTTCCAAAAGTACTAAAAATTCTATGATTAGTTGAAACCTCCAATGGTACACCTAAAAATTTTTTCCACAGTTCCATTGGGAAATATGCAAAAGTAACCTTTTCTATAATTCCAACAATTCCCGAAAAAATTGAAAACTTAATTAAATAATTACATATTATTTCCAATTTTTCTTCTGTCTTGCAATAGTTTTGTAATACTACACTTATAGTAAAATATAAGAAAAAAACTATTGAAACAGCGGCAGACATAATACTTTTATTAAGAAGTCCAGCTAATAGAGACCAAAGAAACAAAAGAACCAATCCCATATTCCAACTATTTTTCTGTATTTCCTCTCTCATCTTTATAACTCTATAAGTAGTATATACTCCGGTAAATAATGCAGTATATGGAGACATAATAATTAATAATATTAAATTAAACATAATCTTCACCTTTATTTTTCTATTCTTCCATATATAATATGTTATTATCATCATGGAAATTATTTTATAGTTTTACATAATAATGTGTTCTTAAAATCCTCTATATATATCTTACACATTTTTACTAATTTTGTTAATACTTTTTACATATTTTGGTATATATTTTTTAACACATAAATTTTTAACACATAAATATACACATTGATTATAATACATTATGTACGAATTTATTTCAACATAAAAAACATATTGTAATAAATTCGTAAGAACTTCCTCACTGTATATTATAGGATTTAAAGTTACTTCATATACCTTAAATTAATAAAATTATACCCTTTTCTCTTTTCTCTTTTCTCTTTTCTCTTTTCTCTTTTCTCTTTTCTCTTTTCTTTAACTATTTTACAATCAAGACTACTCTATAAACTAGATTTTAAATAAATGTAGATTTACTTATGAAAACCATTTTCTGAAATTTTCACAAAGCCTATAAATATATAATATAGTGAGTATATAAATAAAAATGCTAAGGAGTAGCTATATTCCACCTCCTTAGCATTTTCTTATTTCAGTATTTATTTACCTATATCTTTTCTATAATACATTCCATTAAAATTTACTTGTAATATCCCTTTATAAGCCTTTTCTCTTGCCTCTTCTAGATTATCTCCAAGAGCTGTAACTCCTAAAACTCTACCACCATTAGTAATTAATTTATTATATATGGAATCAGCTCCAGCAATAAATACCTTTTCACTACAACTATCAACACCTGTAATTAACTCACCTTTTTCATATCTCCCCGGATATCCTTTCGAAGAGCCTATAACACAACAAGCTGTCTTATTTTTAAACTTAACTATATCATCACTAAGTTTTCCTTCTATTGCAGCTTCAATTATATCAATAAAATAACTCTCCATAAGAGGTAACACCACCTGTGTTTCTGGATCACCCATTCTAACATTATACTCTAAAAGATATACTCCTTTTTCGCAAATCATCAATCCAAAGAATATTATTCCTATATAGTCTAGATTTTCTTCCTGTATCCCCTTAAGCGTTGGCTTTAAAATATCCTCTTTAAAGGCTTTTAAAACACTTTCATTACAGTATGGGTTTGGAGCCACAGTTCCCATTCCACCTGTATTAGGTCCCTTATTATCCTCAAATATAGTTTTATGATCCTTAGATGATATAAATGGAATTATAGTATTTCCATCCGTAATACTTAATATTGAAGCTTCTACACCTGGTAAGAATTCTTCAATTATAATTTCCTTACCTGCTCCTCCAAAAGTATCATTAACCATGAAATCATTAATGGCTAAAATTCCTTCTTCCTTAGTTTCAGCTATAACAACGCCCTTACCTGCAGCAAGTCCATCAGCTTTTATAACTATTGGATATTCAGCCTTTTCCAAATACTCTAAAGCCTTCTTTGAATCTCTAAAAGCTTCATAAGCTGCAGTTTTAACTCCATATTTTTTCATAAATTCCTTAGCAAAGGTTTTGCTTCCTTCAAGAGTTGCTGCTTTCTTACTAGGTCCAAATATTTTTAGATTGTGACTTTTAAATAAATCTACTATACCATTACATAAGTATACTTCTGGTCCAACTACAGTTAAATCTATAGAGTTTTCTAAAGCAAAGTTTAGAAGTTTATCATTATCTGTTAAATTAATATTTTCACATTTATGTTCCATAGAAGTACCACCATTTCCTGGAGCACAATATATCTTTGAAACCTTATCACTCTCACCGAGCTTCCATGCTATAGCATGTTCTCTTCCACCATTTCCTATGACTAAAATTTTCATAAAATCACCTCCAGTTTAACTTATAGGATACTAATGTTTAAAATGTCTCATTCCTGATAAAATCATAGGTATGCCATACTCATTGCATGCCTCAATACTCTCATTGTCTCTCATAGATCCACCTGGCTGAATTATTCCTTTTATATTATGTTTACTAGCTTCATCTACACAATCTCTAAATGGGAAGAACCCATCAGAAGCAAGGATTACTCCATCTCCAGCTCTATCTATAGCTTGAGTTGTAGCCCAAATTCTATTAACTTGTCCACCAGCTATTCCCTTGGCCATACCATCCTTAACTACTACTATAGCATTGGACTTTACATATTTACAAACCTTCATTCCAAATATCATATCACTCATATGTTCCTTTGAAGGGTTTGCTTCTGTAACTACTTTTAATTCCTCATAAAGCTTTCTATCTACATCTTGTACTAATATACCTCCATCTACAGAAACAACTTCTTTTTTATCACTTGGTTTACTCATACATTTTATAACTCTTAGATTTTTCTTTGTTTTAAGTACTTCTAAAGCTTCTTCTTCGAACTCAGGCGCAATAACAATTTCTAAGAAAGTTTTTTTCATTTCTTCTGCTGCCTCTTTAGTTACTTTAGTATTAATAGCTACTATACCTCCAAAAATTGAAACATTATCACAACTATATGCTTTACTATAAGCATCTAAAGCAGAATCACCCACCGCAACTCCGCATGGTGTATTATGTTTTAAAGCACAACAGGTAATTTCTTCAAATTCATTTACTACTTTCCAAGCTATATCCATATCCTTTATATTATTGTAAGAAAGTGCCTTACCATTTAATATTACAATATTATTAAGCATTCCAGTTTTATTTGTGTTAGTAAATACAGAAGCTTCTTGATGAGGATTTTCTCCATATCTTAAATCTTCCATTTTTTCATAAGATAAGGATAAATACTTATTTGAATGCTTATCCTTATTCTCCATGTGGTTTAATAAGTATTCACATATTGCACTATCATAGGCTGTGGTTAAGTTAAATACCTTCATAGCAAGATATTTACGAGTTTCAAAGGAAACTTCTCCACTTTCCTTCATTTCCTCCATAACTATTTTATAATCTTCTACATCACTTATTACTACCACATCTTTAAAGTTTTTAGCAGCACTTCTAAGCATTGTTGGACCACCTATATCTATAAATTCTACTGTTTCTTCAAAGGTTAATCCCTCATTAGCTTTTTCAAAGAAAGGATATAGATTAACACAAACTAAATCTATAGTATCTATTTCTCTTTCTTTTAAAGTCTTCATGTGCTCCTCATTATCTCTAATAGCAAGGATACCTCCATGAACTACAGGGTGTAGTGTTTTTACTCTTCCATCTAACATTTCTGCTGCCTTTGTAACTTCTGCTACTTCTTTAACTTCTATGTTATTTTTCTTTAAAAGACTATAGGTACCACCAGTAGATATAACTTCTATCCCATGCTCTACTAAGAATTTTGTAAACTCTACAATTCCATTCTTATCATAAACACTTATTAAAGCTCTTTTCATAATTCCATTACTCCTTTATAATAACTTTTCTATCCTCTATAAAAAGCTTATGCTCACTCATAAGCTTTATAGCTAATGGCAAAGCTTTATGTTCTTCTTCTAATATTCTTTTTTGTAGCTTTTCTGGAGTGTCATCTGATTTTACATTTACTACATTCTGGATAATTATAGCTCCTGTATCTGTATTTTCATCTACAAAATGTACTGTACATCCACTAACTTTTACACCATAATCTATTGCAGCTTCATGAACTTTAATTCCATACATTCCTTTTCCACAAAAGCTTGGAATAAGTGAAGGATGAATATTAATTATTTTCTCTTTAAAACCATCTACTAAAGGAGATGATATAATTGATAAATATCCCGCAAGAACAATTAAATCCACCTTATCATTTAATACTTCATAAATTTTATTGCTTAGCTCTTTCTTATATATCTTTCTATCTAAGACTAAAGTATCAATATTGTGTGCTCTAGCTCTTTCTATTCCATAGGTTCCTTCTCTATCACTTATGACATACTTAATATTTACATCTTTTAAATATCCATTTTTAATGTTATCAATGATAGACTGGAGATTAGTTCCTCCACCAGAAACTAATACTGCTATATTAAGCAAACTCCTCCACCTCCAGTTTGTACTTTACCTATTTCATAAGCTTCTTCTCCAAGAGCTTTAAGTTCATTAATCACATCATTTTTAACTGAGCTATCTACCGCAAGAACCATACCTATTCCCATGTTAAATGTATTAAACATATGATACTCGTCTACGCCTTTATTAATTAAATATTGGAATATAGGTTGTCTTGGGAAAGAATCCTTTTTTATCTCTGCTGTAAAGTTATCTTTAAACATTCTTGGTACATTTTCATAAAATCCACCGCCAGTTATATGTGACATTCCATGGATATCAAATTTCTTCATAAGTGCTAATACTGGCTTAACATATATCTTTGTTGGTTCTAATAGAATTTCTCCTAAGGTTCTTCCTTCAAGGACTTCATCATAATTCTCAACAACTTTTCTTACAAGGGAATAGCCATTACTGTGTACACCAGAAGAAGTTATGCCTATAAGTGCATCCCCTTCTTTAATTTTACTTCCATCTATAATTTCATCTTCATCTACAATACCAACAGCAAATCCTGCAAGATCATAATCTCCTAAATTATACATTCCTGGCATTTCTGCTGTTTCTCCTCCAATAAGCGAAGCATAACTTTGTAGACATCCTTCACTAACACCTTTTACAATATCACTGGCTATTAGAGAATCTAATTTTCCACAAGCAATATAATCTAGGAAAAATAAAGGTTTAGCACCATGACATAGAATATCATTAACACACATAGCTACACAGTCTATCCCTACTGTATCAAATTTTTTAAGCTTGATTGCAATTTCAATCTTAGTCCCTACTCCATCAGTACCTGAAACTAGTACAGGTTTTTTATATCCTTCCGGTAGTTTTACCATTCCAGCAAAACTTCCAATCCCATTTAAAACCGATGAAGTTAAAGTTCTTGCTGTATATTCTTTCATAAGTTTTACCGCTTTATAACCTTCTTCTATATTAACCCCTGCATCTTTATATGTTATCATTCTATATCACTCCTTACTAAAATTTAACTGGTGCTGATATTGGATACTCTCCATCAAAACATCCACAACAAAATCCATGGTCACTATCAAGACATTCTAATAAGTTTTCTTTTGAAAGATAGACTAGACTATCTGCTCCAATAACTTCCCCTATTTCTTTTTCATTCATTTTCTCACCTATAAGCTGACTTCTATAAGGTATATCAATACCATAATAACAAGGATATTTAACCATAGGAGAGCAAACTCTAAAATGAACTTCTGAAGCCCCAGCTTCCTTAAGCATAGTTACCAATCTCTTACTTGTGGTTCCACGTACTATAGAATCATCTATTAAAACCACTCTTTTACCAAAAACATTTTCTTTTATCACATTAAGCTTTACATTTACAGAAGCTTCTCTCTCTTCTTGTGTTGGGGCTATAAAAGTTCTTCCAATGTACTTATTCTTAATAAGTGCCATATCTATAGGTATACCTGATGCCTTTGCATATCCCATTGCAGCTGACATTCCTGAATCTGGTACCCCAACTACTATATCAGCTTCCACAGGTGCCACTTCATAAAGCTTAATTCCTGCTTTATATCTAGAATTATTAACACTAATTCCATCTATAACACTATCTGGTCTTGCAAAATATATATATTCAAAAGAACAGGTGGCAAGCTTAGATTTTTCACCAAACTTTATGGATTTTACACCTTCTTCATTAATTACAACTACTTCACCAGGCTCAACATCTCTTATAAATTCAGCACCTGTAGCATTAAGTGCACAACTTTCTGATGCTAATACATAACTTTCATTTATTTTACCAAGGCATAGTGGTCTAATTCCATAAGGGTCTCTGACTCCTATTAACTCATTTTCAGTTAATATTACAATAGCAAAGGAACCTTTTATTGCTTGCATAGAATCAATTACACTTTGAAGTATACCTTTCTTAGCACCTCTAGAAATAAGGTTTATAATTACCTCAGTATCAGTAGATGTTTGAAACATACACCCTGATTCTTCTAACAGTTCTTTAATGATATCAGCATTAGTTAAATTTCCATTGTGAGCTATAGCAATGTTTCCTAGCTTAAATTTACCCATAAGTGGTTGAGCATTTTTTAATGAACTTCCGCCTGCTGTAGAATATCTTACATGCCCAATTGCACCATATCCCTTTAATTCCTTTAAGGTTTTCTTACTAAATATTTCAGATACAAGACCCATATCCTTATGGCAATTCATATCACTTCCATCAAAAGTTGCTATTCCTGCGCTTTCTTGACCTCTATGTTGAAGGGCATAAAGACCATAGTATGTCCTTTTTGCCACATCTAAATTATCCTTTTTACTATATATACCATATACCCCACACTCATCATGAAATTTATCTTCATCATAACACTCATATCCATCGTAACTAGAAGCCTTAAACTTAAAATCCATTACTGTTTCCTCCTAAATAATACTCTTGCCAATGATTAATTACTTAATTCTTTCAAGCACCTTTGTATATCCTTCTACTAAATCTCCTAGCTCTCTTCTAAATCTATCTTTATCAAGCTTTTCTCCTGTTTTAAGATCCCATAATCTACATGTATCTGGAGAAACTTCATCTGCTAGTAATATTTGTCCATTAAGTTTTCCAAATTCCAATTTAAAATCTACTAATTTTATATCTTGATTCAAGAAAAATTCAGTAAGTATTTTATTTACTTTAGAAGCTTGGTCATATATATAATCTAGTTCCTCTTTTGTAACTATTCCTAAGGCCATAGCATGATAGTCATTCATTAAAGGGTCTCCTAAATCATCATTTTTATAACTAATTTCAAGTACTGTATTCTTAAGCTCTGTACCCTCTTCAACCCCATATCTCTTAGCCATACTTCCAGCAGCTATATTTCTAACTATAACTTCTAGTGGAATTATATCTACCTTCTTACATATTTGTTCTCTATCGCTAATTTTTTCAACAAAGTGAGTCTTTATTCCTTTTTCTTTTAACATTTCAAAGATTATGGAACTGATAGTATTATTTAGTATTCCCTTTGAAGCTATTGATGCCTTCTTCTCACCATTAAAAGCTGTTGCATCATCCTTGTAGTAAACAAGTACTTCATCTTCCTTTTCAGTTTTAAATATTCTCTTTGCTTTTCCTTCATAAATAAAATTTTTCATATCCATTATAATTCTACCCCCGCTTCATTTTCTTTTATAAAATTTTCTTTCATATTTTTTCTATATTCCTTTAACTTATGTTTAATTTCTGGGTACTTTACTGAAAGCATTTGTACTGCCATCATTCCACCGTTATAACTATTATTTATTCCTACAGTAGCCACTGGAATTGATTTTGGCATCTGTACTATTGAATAAAGAGAGTCCACGCCATTTATAGCTGCATTTATTGGAACCCCTATTACTGGTATAATAGTTTTTGAAGCTATAACTCCTGGAAGATGAGCTGCTAACCCTGCTCCAGCTATAATTGCTTCACAGCCTTCTTCCTCTAACTTTTTTAAAACCTCTGTTAATTTTTCTGGCACCCTATGAGCTGACAACACATGAGCTTGGAAAGGGATATTAAATTCTCTTAAGCATTTCGCTGCACCTCTCATTACCTCTGTGTCTGATTTACTTCCAAATATAATTGCTACCTTCATTTAATTCTCCTCCACATCTACAAATCTTATTTAAAATACTTAACTCCACTCTGGAAGATTTTCATATCATGTTCACCTAATACATTTTTAATAACACCATTTCCTACTCTCTCGCTATGAGCCATCTTTCCAAATACTCTTCCATCTATACTTGTGATTCCTTCAATTGCATATATAGATCCATTTGGATTAAAGTTTATATCATAGGTTGGATTACCACTATTATCTACATACTGAGTTGCAACCTGACCATTTTTAAATAATTCTCTTACCACATTTTCATTAGCAACAAATCTTCCTTCACCATGAGAAATTGGAACTTTATAAATTTCACCTTCATTACACTCACTAAGCCATGGTGATTTATTACTCACTATTTTAGTATTTACCATTGTACTTTGGTGACTTCCAATTAAATTATGGGTTAAAGTTGGACTATCTTCAGCAATATCTCTTATTTCTCCATAAGGTACAAGTCCTAGTTTTATAAGAGCTTGGAATCCATTGCAAATTCCTAGCATCAAGCCATCTCTATTGTTTAATAACTCCATAACAGCATTATTAACTCTTTCATTTCTAAATATGGCATTTATAAACTTACCTGAACCATCTGGCTCATCTCCCGCTGAAAATCCTCCAGGTAACATAATTATTTGAGATTCTTTTATACTTTTCTCCATATTCAATATAGATTGCCCTATATGTTCAGGAGATAAATTATTAAATATAACAGTTTCAACCAATGCTCCTGCTTTTAAGAAAGCCCTCTCACAATCATATTCACAGTTTGTTCCAGGGAAAATCGGAATAAGTACCTTAGGTTTTGCAATCTTAATCATTGGTGATACTTTTAAATTTTCATCTCTTTTGCTTCTATCAAATAAAATTTCGTCCTTCATTTCAAGATGATTTATTCTATCTTTTCCGTAGTTTTTATTGAAAATTTCTTCAAGGCCATCTTCATATGAACTAGCTAACTTATTTAAGTTAATTTTTTCATTTACTCTTACTATTGCATGTTTTTCTATTGTATCTCCAAGATAAATTATGTTTTCATTATCCATATTAAAATTCTGGTTAACTTCTAGTATGATAGATCCATACCCAAATCCTTGAAGCTGCTCCATAGATACTTTCTCATTTAACTCAATACCTATATTATTTCCAAAGCACATTTTAGAAATAGCTTCTAAAGCACCACCATAATTTATACTTCCACTTGCTAAAATTTTTCTTGACTTTATTAGTTCACTTACCAATCTATAGTTATTATTTAACACTTTAAAATCTGGAGTAAAATCTTCCTTTATAGGCGCATTTATAACTATAACTTTACTTCCAACTTTCTTAAAGTCATTACTTATTGTATTGTCTATGTTTCCTGTAGTCACAGCAAAACTTATTAATGTAGGTGGAACCTTTAGGTCTTTAAATGTTCCAGACATACTATCCTTGCCACCTATTGCTGCTATTTCTAAATTGTGCTGTGCATATAGTCCACCAAGTAATGCTGCAAATGGTTTTCCCCACTTTTTAGGGTCATCTCCTAACTTTTCAAAATACTCTTGGAAAGAAAGGTAAGTTCCATTTATATCTCCACCTAAAGCTACTAGTTTAGTAATACTCTCTACCACTGCATATAATGCTCCATGGAAGGGACTCCATTTCGAAATTTTAGGATTATAACCATGCGCCATTAAAGCTGTAGTAGTAGTCTCTCCATTTTCCACTGGTATCTTAAATACCATCCCATCCACTTGAGTTCTTTGAGTTTCTCCTCCATATGGCATTAATACTGTATTTCCTCCTATGGTGGAGTCAAATATATTCATAAGACCCCTTTGTGACATCACATTTAAGTCCTTAGACAATTCTTCAAAGGCTTCCTTTAGTGATAACTTAATATTTTTCTTGTTAAAGTAGTTATCTTCTTCTTTGGGTGCAGTAACCTGAACCTTACCATAAGTACTAACACCGTTTGTATCTAAGAAATCTCTCTTTAGATTAACTATTTCTGTTCCTTGCCATGTAATAATCATGGATTTTTCTTCAGTTACCATTGCCACTACTGTAGCTTCTAAATTTTCTTCCTCACAAAGAGTTATAAATTTCTTTACATCTTTTTGTGAAACCACTACAGCCATTCTTTCTTGTGACTCTGATATAGCTAATTCAGTTCCATCTAAACCTTCATATTTTTTCTTAACTTTATCTAAGTTAATTTTAATTCCATCAGCAAGTTCTCCAATTGCTACAGAAACTCCACCAGCGCCAAAATCATTACATCTCTTTATCAATGTTGTAACTTCATTTTTTCTAAATAATCTCTGGATTTTTCTCTCTGTAGGTGCATTCCCCTTTTGAACTTCTGAACTACAGTTGTCAATGGATTTTTCATTGTGCTCCTTAGATGATCCTGAGGCTCCACCAATTCCATCTCTTCCTGTTCTTCCTCCAAGTAATATTACTACATCTCCTGGAGTTGGTACTTCTCTAATAACATTTTTTGCAGGAGCTGCTCCAAGCACTGCTCCCACTTCCATTCTCTTAGCTACATACCCTTCATCATAAATTTCTCTTACATATCCTGTAGCAAGTCCAATTTGATTTCCATAGCTACTATATCCTTTTGCTGCTTCCTTCGTAATCTTTCTTTGCGGAAGCTTCCCTACTAAAGTTTCCTTTATGGCTTTTCTTGGGTCTCCAGAACCAGTAATTCTCATAGCTCCAAATACATAACTTCTACCTGATAGTGGATCTCTTATAGCTCCTCCAAGACAAGTTGAGGAGCCTCCAAAAGGTTCAATTTCTGTTGGATGATTATGCGTTTCGTTTTTAAACATTAGAAGATACTTTTCTAGCTTACCATTAACATCCACATCGATAACTATACTACATGCATTTATCTCTTCAGATTGATCTAATTTTTCAAGTTTTCCATCTTTTCTTAGCTTCTTCATAGCTATAACTGCCATATCCATCAAAGTTATTGGCTTTTCTCTATCTTTATATACTTCTCTTCTGTAGTTCTTATATACTTCGAACCCTTTTTTAACAGGCTCTATATACTTTCCTTCCTCAAAATCTACATCTGTTAATACTCTTTGAAAAGTAGTATGTCTACAGTGATCTGACCAATAAGTATCTAATACTTTTATTTCTGTAATTGTAGGATTTCTATCTTCTCTTTTAAAGTAATTTCTTATAAGAACTATATCTCCAATACTTAAAGATAACCCTTTTTCCTTTAAAAAATTCTGCAATTCACTTTCATTCATATTTATAAATCCATCTATTATCTCTACCTCTGATGGCAATTGTTGATCTTCCATTATAATTTCTTTTTTCTTTAGTGAACTTTCCTTAGAATCTACAGAATTTATATAATAACTCTTTATTTTTTTAATTTCTTCTTTGGTAACCTCTCCATATAAAGCTATTACTTTCGCTGTCTTAACTTGTGGAGCTTCCTTTTGTGTAATTAGTTGAATACATTGAGCTGCTGAATCAGCCCTTTGATCATACTGGCCTTCATGGTATTCAACTACAAAGTAATTACTTCCTTCTAAATCTATATTTTCCTCATATATATTATCGGTATTCTTTTCACTTAATACCGTATATTTTATTGCTTCCAACTCTTCATTTGTAATACCACAAATATCATATTTATTTATTAACCTTATATCATTTATGCTTTTTATTGATAATAAGTTTTTAACTTCTCTTAATAATTCTTGTGCATCCTTATTAAATTCTGATTTTTTTTCAACATAAATGGTGAATATTTTATTCATTTAACGTATCCCCCTTTAATATATACGAACATTATATAATATAATACATTTATTATTCGTCTTTATTTATATAATAATACAAACTTCAAAAAAAATAAACCTTTATTTGAAAATTTCATATTTTTTTTATATGTGCTATACATATAATTCAATTTTAGATTTTTTCGAAATATTTTATGGATAAATTGTGAATGAAATTAAAAGCACCTATGGAATACTATTTATATCCATAAATGCTTTTATTATATATATATTTTTTATCTATATTTACACAGAGAAGCTGCTCCTATAATACCACCATCATTTCCAATGCCAGATAATAAAATTTTCCCTACATCCATACCTTTATAATAAGTTATTTGAGATACTTTTTCCCTTAACATAGAAATAAAATACTCTCCTGCAGCTGATAAACCACCTCCTATTACAAAAACTTCAGGATCTACTATAGAAATAATATTCATAATTCCTATAGCTAAATAATTTGTCATTCTACCAATTACTTTACAAGCTACCTTGTCTCCTGCCTTAGCTTGGTCAAATATAACTTTTCCATCAATACTATTTAAATTACCTTTAACTTCAGTCATAATAGCTGAATCATTTCCTTCTTCAATCAGTTTTCTTGCATGCTTTATTATAGCTGTAGATGAGGAAAAGGTTTCTAAACATCCATTTCTCCCACAATTGCAATCATAATAATTTTCTCCCACTATCATATGCCCAATTTCAGAGCCTATTCCGTGGAACCCATCATATACATGTCCATTAATTATTATGCCTCCACCAATACCGGTTCCTAAGGTTAGTAAAACTCCCGTATGATAGCCTTTCATAGCTCCAACTACCAATTCAGCTACTCCAGCTACAGTAGCATCATTACCTACGAAAACCGGAATACTTAATTTCTCCTCAATAGCACTCTTGATATCTACATTATTCCACCTGAGATTTACACAATCAATTATGATTTGGCTTTTAGGATCCACTATTCCAGGTATACCTATTCCTATACCCTGTATATGAGATTTAGGTATATTATTAACATTTATAGTCTTAGAAATCAATGCTATTATATCTTCAATAATGTCATTGAATCCGTTTTCCCTTTTAGTAGGAATTGAATCTTTGTATATTAACTTATTATCACTATCCACAATACCAATTCCTACGTTAGTTCCCCCTAAATCTATTCCTATATACATATAAATCGCCTCCTATAGATCCTAATATACATATTATTAAATTAATTACGTTAATATTTTTCAATAATAAAATCAACATACAGTACTGTTTAACTTTATTTTATATAATGATAAATTAACTCCTTTACATAAGCAAAACTTTCTCTCACATAAAAATTCAATGATGTAATTATTTCATTTTTAGCACTATAACAATATATCTTTAATCCCGTATTAATTCCTATGTACTTAGCTCTAAACATGTGGAATCTATTGGTTATTAAGGTAACACTTATATTGTCCTTTTCTTTACTTTTATTCTCCATTATTACTTTTGAAAACTTAAAATTCTCATAGGTATTAGTAGACTTTTCTTCCATTATAATATTATTCTCATCTACTCCATTACTTACTAAATATCTCTTCATAGCAAGAGCTTCAGTGATATCCTCATCTTTACCCATGCCGCCACTAACTATAATAGGTATATTATCATGGATTTTATTATATTCTATAGCTTTATCTAGTCTAAAACGTAAAGATTTAGATATTTGTTCCTTATTTATTCCAGCTCCTAATACTAAAACATAATCTGTAATACGGTCATCCTCAATAGTGCCAGTATATATAATTAATCCTTCTAATACACAAAAAAATATAAGACCTATAGAAACAATTACAGTTAATACTTTTCCTGAGGAATTTTCTGTAAGGTTATTTTTTAAAATCCAATGAGTTATATAACTCAATATAGCTACTATTAGCCAGAACCCTGCAAAGGCTATATGGAAGTTAAATATCTTTAAAATACAATAATATATAATAGCAAACCATCCTATGTACACAAACATATGGTATAATTTAAACTTATTCATAAAATTGTCCTCTTTTCACTATTTTTATATGGGTAGCCATATAATTTACTATAAAGAATGTAACTACACCACTAAAATCAATTAGTACATCTCTTACTTCAGAGCTCCTACCTATAATAAAACTCTGCAAAAACTCATCGCTTAAAGCCACTAATATACAAGATAATAGAATAAAAGAGTTATTTTTCTTTTTATTGAAAGCTCCACAGGTGATTGTAACTAAACCACCCAAAATGAAATATTCTGTAAAATGAGCTCCCTTCCTAACTATCACAGTCAATACTTCCCCCTTAGATTCATCTAATTTTAAAGTACTTAATATAACATTTACTATTTTAGAGCTAGAACTTGAAGATTCCACCGCCGGTTGAGATGACATATAAAATATAAAGCTAATCCAGAAAATAGTTATAAGCAATAGTATGTTTTTTTTCTTAATATCCTCCACCCCTTTCAACAATTTTAAATTTTATTTCAATAGTTCATATATAGCCATAGCATATATTTCTACTAAATCCATAAATTCATCCAAAGTAATAAATTCATCAACTCCATAATCTAACCCCTTATTTTTAGGAAGTATAGGTCCAAAGGATACCAGGTTACTCAAGACTCTTGCATAGGTTCCTTTTGAACTTACGTAAGGCTGTGATTCTTCATCACCAGTAACTTCTCTATAAGCCTTCATAAGTTTTTTTACTACAAAGCTATCCTTAGAAAAGGAAACTGACCTTAGGTGACTTAGATTTTTTATTTCAAGAGAAGAATACTTAAAACCATCTTTAACTAATTCTAATACATCACTATATACATATGATATAGGATAGTTGATATTAACCTTTATATCAACTCTATCACTAGTTAAATTTATGGTGCTCACATTAAAAGTAAAGTTACCAGAATCTTCATCTTGTAATTTACAATTTATTTTTTCTCCATTGTATGAAGTAGAAATTAATCTATTATATTCATGAACAAATTCTCTTTTATCAATAAATTCCTCAAAATTCTCAAGAAACTTAAGTCCATAGGATATGGCATTTACTCCTTTATCCGGGTTGTTACTATCAGCTTCCTTACCTATAAATTCTATATTCATAAGTTTATTTTGACTTATAGTTTTATATTTTATGTTTTGAAGTTTTGAAAACCTTTTTAGCTCCGTTTCAATTTTATCTTTAAATATATCTTCACAACTAAGTATAATACTAATTTTAGACGGTACAGTATCTATACTTTGTCCTCCAACTATTTGTACTATATTGATAGGCGCATCAAAGCCACCTGAAAATTCCATATGAAGATCAAAATTCATTATACCCTTTTCTCCATATATAACAGGAAATACACCGTCTGGGGTAAACCCTATATCTGGAGCTACTTCATATTCCTTATAATAATTTATGCTTTTTATTCCAGTCTCCTTATCCGCCCCCACAATCATTCTAATTTTTTTTCCTTCTGGAATTAAATCTTCATCCTTTAAGAATTTCATAGCGTATAGACAAGCTATTAAAGGTGCCTTTGCCTTTACAATACCTCGTCCATATATCTTACCATCATAAATTTCTCCTGAAAATGGGGGTTTTGTCCACCCTGCTCCTTCTTCGTTCACATCTACATGACATAAAACACCAATTGTATAATCACCACATCCAGCATCTACTTGACCACAGTATCCGCAAAAGCTTTGACTTTTAAATCCCATATCTTTAGCTTTGTCTAACACAAACCTAAGACTCTTGTGAACTTCTTCCCCGAAAGGCATATTAGGCTTTTTATGAGAAGCTACACTTCTTATTTTTACCAATTCTATCAAATCTTTTATAATCTGCTCTTTATTTTCATCTATATGTTCCTTAAACATAAATAACTTTAGAAGTTTGTACCAATAAGTACTGTACTTACTAAAGTTCACCTCCTTATATTTGAAAAACTTTTATACCTTAAATAAACTGATTTCTTAGCTTCTCCGAAGCTTAGAAATCGTTATCCAGGGACATACCAACTCTTAACTCTCACTTTTAAAAAGAGGGAGTACTAGAACTGGTAGTCATCGGATAAATCCATTGTAAACTTATTCATTCCATTAATGAATTGTGTTAGTAATTTGTCGTTATATATATCCTATTAAATTCATTATTCATATTTATTTATAACATAAATATTCTCCAGATGAAATACTCTTATGCAACTCTTACGTAATTTCACAACAAAATTTTATTATATATGTATATCGTTACATAATAAATATTCTATTATACCATAATAAAAGAGTCTATTAATTAATTCATAAATAGGCTCTTTTACTGTAGATATTACTTTTTATTTTCTATAAAATATGCTAACTACTTTAATATAGTCTTATTAACATTTTTCTTTGAATTATTATTTCGTATTAATGTGTTATACGCTTCTATTATTAAGACTATAGCAAGAATAAATAGTATTAGTGCAATTATACCTAATATATAATTGGGAGTTGATGAGAAAATATAATCTTTAATTAATAGACCTAAAGCAGATAATGTTACAATAAACATTAATACCATGGGTATAATTGTAACTAAAGCTTTCTTTCCACTCTTAGTAAGCCATGCTGTTATTGCTAAAAGTGCAAGAGCTGCTAAAAGTTGATTAGCGGATCCGAATATTGGCCATATCTTATTATATCCATAAAGGATTAAACCAAAGGAAGCTAAAACAGTTATTCCAGTTGATACATACATGTTTTTGCTTATAATATTCTTTTTACCACCTTTTCCCTCACATAACTCTTGTAAAATATATCTTCCAATCCTAGTAGCTGTATCTAAGCTTGTAAGAGCAAAAGCTGAAAAGCACAAAGTAACAAACACTATACCTACTTGTTGAGGTATTCCGAATCCACTCATAAAATTAGCAACACCATTTGCAAATATAACAGCAGGTGTACCTTCTGCTTTGGTTACATAGCCTACAGCTATGAGAGCTATAACAGCTACTATACCTTCAATTAACATAGAACCATATCCTATAAGTTTAGCATCCGGCTCTTCTCTATCAATCTGTTTAGATGTGGTGCTTGAGCTCACAAGAGAATGGAAACCTGAAATAGCACCACAAGCAACAGTTACAAACAAGAATGGGAATAGAGTTTTTCCACCCATATTAAACCCATTAAAAGCAGCTAATTCCATAGCAGGTCTTTTTATTACTATTCCAAGCAGAGCACCTATAATGATTCCGTATAGTAGGAATGAGCATAAATAATCTCTTGGTTGTAATAATAACCAAACAGGTAATGTAGATGCTAAGAAAATATATATTAGTAATAATATTTGCCATCCAAGCTTTGACAACTTAATAATTGGAAATATATATCCTATATAAATACAAATTAATAATAGCACTATCCCTATTACTGAAGCTACTGATAACTTAGCACCTTTTTTGAACACACTAAATCCAAAAATCACTGCTAATACAATAAATAGCATAGATGCTGTTCCAGCTTGAGCTCCCATCAAATTTTCTGGAATAGCAGGATCATAAGCAAAGGTAGATGCACAAATATCTGTAAAAGCTGCTACTACCAATACAATTGTGACCCATCCAAATATATTAAATAATTTTTTTCCTTTCTCTCCAATGTTTACTTTAATAACTTCACCTATTGTTTTCCCATCATGCCTTACAGATGCAACTAATGATCCAAAATCATGAACTCCGCCTATAAAGATACTTCCTATGATTATCCACAATAATACAGGTAACCATCCAAATATAGCCGCTTGGATAGGTCCTGTGATTGGACCTGCTCCAGCTATAGATGAAAAATGGTGTCCAAGTAATACCTTTGAATTTGTTGGACAATAGTCTACATCATCCCTTAGTGTATGTGCTGGAGTTTTTCTTTTGGGATCAATCCCAAATTTTTTAGCAAGAAAGGCTCCATAAGTCACATAGGCTACAATGAATATAGCTATGCAAATTAATAATAAAGCTAATGAATTCATACCAAAACCCCCTTTATATTTAAAACAAGGTCATAAAATTATAAACCTTATTTTTAACTAAGTTATATTAAACAAAGAAAATGCCGATTATAGATTAATTTATATTAACCTTATCGAAGGATAAACTGTCAATTATATCTTTAGATATTTTATTATGATATATTTCACCGTTATTCAAATCTACTACAATAAGCCTTAAAATACTCCATCCATAAAAACTCATTCTATAATTCTTAGTATAATTAAATCTTTTAATTTTTCTCATAATATCTTCATCATTTATGTTTTTAGTCACAAGTATTCCAGTTATGTAGGTAGTTTTATGATTCTTGTGTGGATTAACTATACTTACCGTGCATTTCTTAAGATAATTTATAAAATCATCTAAAAATTTCTCATCAACTCTATCTTCACTGACTACCAAACAATGTTCATTACACTCATATTCATCAATTATTTTATTTTCAGAAATAAAGCTTCTTCCAAATTTCATATTCCAAATTCCATAAATATCTATCCTTTTATTCATTAGGCTCTTATTTATTTCTAAATGAAAATTATTAGAAAATACTTTTGCAAGATGATTTAAATAAATTAATTTATCCATATATCCTCCTAAAATATGTTATACTTATTTTTATGCTGATTTTTAGTGATTTATAATAATTATGAAAAATAAATGTAAATATTTCAAAATTATATTTATAATATCTTTTTAACATAAAAACCTATACTATAAAATAATTTTGTATAGAAATTTAATAGTTTTACATATATAATAAAAATGATTAATAATTTACTTTATTAGAATAATTTAAAATTATTACGCAATTATTAAGGAGATGATCTGAGTATATGAAAATAAATGATGAGTTATTAAAAAAATATGCAAAACTTAGTGTATCAATCGGTGTAAACGTACAACCTAATCAAATTCTTGTTATAAAATCACCTGTAGAATGCGTTAATTTCACGAGAATGATTGTTGACGAGGCCTATAAAATTGGCGCAAAAGAAGTTGTTGTTCATTGGAGTGATGAAGAATGTGCTAAACTCAAATATCTCAACTCCCCTATAGATGTTTTTGAATCATATCCAGATTGGATGAAAGAATCCATGCTCACCTATGCTAAAGATGGAGCTTGCTTTTTAAGTATAAGTGCATCAAATCCTGAACTACTAAAAGATGTAGATCCTAAAAAAATTGTAGCTTCACAAAAATCCTCTAGCATAGCTACAAGAGAATTTAGCGAAAGACTTATGAGTAATAAAAATTCTTGGTCTATAATAGCTCTACCAACTAAAGGTTGGGCAACTAAAGTATTCCCTAATCTTTCTGAGGATGAAGCAATAAATAAACTATGGGGAAACATATTTAATATAGTACGTGTGGATCAAGAAAATCCAGTTAAAGCTTGGGAGGATCACAAGAAAAATTTAATTAAAAAAATAAACTACCTTAATGAGAAAAATTTTAAATATCTTCACTACACCAACTCTCTAGGTACAGACTTAAATTTAGAGCTTGTGGATAATCACCTATGGATAGGTGGTGCAGAATACACTCCAGAGGGAATAGAATTTATTGCAAATATGCCTACAGAAGAAATCTTTTCAATGCCAAAGAAAACAGGAGTTAATGGTAAGGTCTTTAGCTCAAAACCTCTAAACTATGGTGGCAACCTAATTAATAACTTCTCTCTTACCTTTAAAGATGGTAGAGTTGTTGATTTTGAAGCTAAAGAAGGCTATGAGTCCTTAAAGTCATTAATTGAAACTGATGAAGGATCTCATTTCCTTGGAGAAGTTGCTTTAGTTCCATTTAACTCTCCTATTTCAAATTCCAATATAGTTTTCTTTAACACTCTATATGACGAAAATGCTTCATGTCACTTAGCCTTAGGTAAAGCATATAACTTATGTGTGAAAGATGGATCAAACAAAACTACTGAAGAAGTGTTAGCTCTAGGCGGCAATGACTCTTTGACTCATGTTGACTTCATGATAGGAACCTCTGATTTAAATATTACTGGAATTGGCTTTGATGGTTCAAAATCCCCTATATTTGTAAATGGTAATTGGGCTATATAATTATTAAATATCACTATATAAATTTAATCTCATATATATGTTTTTATTATCAACTTCAATGTAACTTATAGATAATTTATTAAGTTAAAATTATCTATGAGTTATTCTTTTTTTAGTTAAAATTATAGTTATTATAATTAGTAATAAAGTTTTAATACTTTTTGTGTATTTATGTTGTAAAATATTAATTGTAAATCATAAAAAATGTTTAAAAATAAAAGGTGGTGCTCAATAGTATGTCAAATTTCAATATTTTAGTAGTAGATGATGAAGTTGAAATATGTAATGCTATAGAAATATATTTAAAGCGTGAAGGCTTAAACGTGTTAAAGGCTTACGATGGAATTGAAGCTCTTCAAATTTTAGAAGAAGAAAAGATTCATTTAATATTATTAGATGTAATGATGCCAAAACTTGATGGTATAAAGACATGTTTAAGAATTAGAGAAAATAGAAATATACCTATAATAATTCTGTCTGCTAAATCTGAAAATCTTGATAAGATTATTGGATTAAATAGTGGTGCTGATGATTATATAACTAAACCTTTTAATCATCTTGAACTTATAGCTAGGGTTAAATCTCAACTAAGAAGATATGAAAAACCTCTTGATATAGAAAATGTAAATTTAAAAGATAAAATTATAATTAAAGACTTAATTATTGATACAACCCTAAAATCTGTAACCCTAAGGGATGAGCCTGTAAAACTGACAGCTACAGAATATGGAATATTACTATTACTAGCTTCTAATAACGGTAAAGTTTTTTCTATAAAAGAAATATATGAAAATGTATGGAAAGCTCCATTTTACCATAGTGAGAATACAGTAACTGTTCACATTAGAAGAATGCGTGAAAAAATTGAAATTAATTCTAAAGATCCAGAATATATAAAAGTTGTCTGGGGAGTTGGATATAAAATTGAAAATCCTAGTTAAAGGAGGGTTAAACCTTGACTTCTACTATTAAAAAATTAATTAAAAAATGGATTAATGCCTCTAACGAAAATATAAATTTAATTGAAATACTGATAGTTTTTATTATAGGTATAACTGTTCTTCCAAAATTTCTTCAAATAACTCTATCTGATTATGATAATTATACCAATAGATATAGTTTTTATGGAACTGCTATTATTAACGAAAAAACTTTTAAGAATGAGATGTTACAAAATGATGTCATCAATTTCAGAGAAAATTTACTAAGTGTTACAGAAGGATTTTCAAAAATTCTCTATTGTAAAACTGATAATGATGCAAAAGTTATACAAAACTCCTTAGAAACTTCTCTTATTGGTGATATTGGAGTTTTACTGATTGATAAAACTAATAATAGGTGGTTTTCTAATAGAAATTGGTTTTCAGATTATCCCTTCAATGAACTTCCACCTAAAGATGCATTAATAAAATTATCTAAAGAAGATGATGTGGTAGTTTATAGTTCTAATAATTTATCCCATTATTCAGCTCCAAGAGGTTACTACAATGGTGCATATACCTCTCCTAATGCTGAATTAGAGGAACTTTACTTTATTCGTGGTGCTAAATATAGTAGTATGGCAAACTTCATAAGACTTAGATTTTATTTTTCTATTCCTCTATTAATTATATTTATGATTTTGTTAACTAAACAATTTTTCTGTATTAAAATTTTTGGAATAAAAAAATATATACGTATTTTTAACAATTTACTTATTTTTAGGCTAATAAAATCTATTAATATTTTTTTTGTAAGTATTAAGGATGTATTTAAAAACTTATTTTTCGATACTACACTATTAGGACTTTTTATATTTTGGGTAATGTATTTTCCACTATCCTATGTGTTTAATTCTAATGATTACTTTTTTTACTTCAACAGGAATCTTAATAGTTTCCTTATAAAATCAACTTTTTTTATAATTATAGCAAGTACATGTGTTAGATATTTAGAGAGCATAAATAATAAGAATAATTTAATCAAATATCTTAAAAAAATTGAAGATGGAGATATGGATGTAGATATAAATGCTAAAAATCTTGGTAATTTATCCAACTTAGCAATGGAAATAAACAATTTAAAGGTAAGCTATAACAAGAAAGTTGAAGAAGGAATTCGAAGTGAGAAGTTAAAAACTGAACTTATAACTAATGTATCCCACGATTTAAAAACCCCATTAACTTCCATAGTAAATTATGTAGATATACTTAAAGATGAATCCCTTGATAAAAGCGAAATAAAGGATTATGTTACCATTCTAGATAATAAATCAACTAAACTTAAAAAGCTTGTTGAAGACTTATTTGAAATGTCAAAAATGAACTCTGGACAAATTATTTTAAATAAAAGCGATGTAGATATTGTAGAACTAATTCATCAGAGTCTAGGAGAACTAAGCTTTTTAGGTGAAAATAAGAGTCTTACCTTTAAAGTAATTGGAAATAAAGATTGTCACCTACACCTAGATGGTGCTAGAATTTCAAGAGTTATGGATAACTTAATATGCAATGCTATAAAATATTCACTTGAAAACTCTAGAATTTATCTTGAAGTTATTGAATGTGAAAAAGAATGTGAGATAATAGTAAAAAATATATCAAAATATGATTTAGATTTTAATGAAGATGATATTCTTGAACGATTTGTTAGAGGCGATAAATCTAGAAATTCTACAATAGATGGTTCTGGTTTAGGCCTTGCTATTTCTAAAACTATAGTAGAACTCCATAAAGGTACTCTTAAAGTGAAATGTGACGGAGACTTATTTAAGGTAATAATTAAACTTCCTAAATCTTAAAATATAAAATTAGATAAACTTTACAAAGCTACCTTAAAGCTATAGCGTTTAGGTAGCTTTTTTATATTTCCTCAATATCTTCATTCTTATAGTACTTTTCTCTAAATGTTCTATACTCATCTAAAATATTTTTATTATCTTCTATAAAGCAATTAAATATATTTAAATTCTCTACAGTATCACTACCTACCACATGCTCAATTAACTCTGTTTCTATGAGTATATCACTATCAGAGCCTAAAAATTTCAAAAACTTTTCTATTGTATTATGTCTGCATAAAAGATATTTACCTACCTTTATACCAAGAGCAGTAAGTCTTATAATTCCATACTTTTCATAATCAATCAAACCTAGCTTACCGAGCTTCTGCATCATCTTGGAGGCTGAAGAATCCCTAACATTTAGCATTGCAGACAGCTTATTAAGTCTTATATAATCCTCCCCTTCCATAGTGCATCTATAAAGCATCTCTACATAATCTTCCATGGATGCAGTGATTAATCTATCATCAAATAGCTTCTGTTCATATGCTCTAACTGTATAAAATTTTTTATCCACTTACTTTATCCTCCATATTCTATAAATTATATTTTGTTCCTTAACAAATTTTCAACCTTCCATTTCTATTACATATTTATTTAGATTATAAACACTAAAATATAAATAATTAAAAACTATTAAATATTTCTACTTTATTTTTAAAATAGTATTTTTAAAATAGTATCATGAATATATAAATAATCATATGTTAGAGTAGGGAAAGATTTTTTCCCTACTCTAACTAGTTAAATATATGATTAATTAAAAATAATTAGAAGTACTATAACTTACTTAATTAATTATAAATACAAAAAGTTTAAAAGGAGATTAACAGTATGAATAAAAATTCAAATGTTTATATAGAGTCATCTAGAATATTACCCTTAACAGATTTATCTATGGGCAAAAAATGCAAAGTAAAAACTCTTACCTCTAGTGGATCTATAAGACGCAGAATGCTTGATCTTGGACTTATATCCAATACAGAAATAGAAGTTCTTAATCAAAGTCCTTCTGGTGATCCTGTAGCTTATTTAATTCGTGGAGCAGTAATTGCAATTCGTAAAGAAGATGCTTCTAACATATTAGTTGAAGCACTTTAATGTGGTAAGCCTACTAAAGCATTTCATTATAAGAATAAAAATATATTAGTTTTATTCTTATTTGCAAAACATTATAGGCTTCAGATAGAATAGTAACTTCATCTGAAGCCTATTACTAGACATTATGTAACACAATCTATGCTTACCCTAAACTTTTCATAATTATATAAGATTAAATAATACAATAATTTATTATAGGAGGTTTTTTAATGGGATTAACTAATCAATCTACCGGAGTTAGCGCTTTAGAAAAAGAACTTAATATAGATCGTGCTTCCCCCTCAGATAAAATAATTGCTCTAGCTGGTAATCCCAATGTAGGCAAGAGCACAATTTTTAATAGCTTAACTGGACTTAACCAACACACTGGAAATTGGCCTGGAAAGACAGTATCCAATGCACAAGGAAGATATACTCACAAGGATAAATCCTTTATACTAGTTGATATACCTGGAACCTACTCTCTTATGGCTAACTCTGTAGAAGAAGAGGTTGCTAGAGACTTTATCTGTTTCGGTAATCCTGATGCCACTATAGTTATCCTTGATGCTACTTGTCTAGAAAGAAACTTAAACTTAGCACTTCAAACTATAGAAATAACTAACAATGTAGTAATATGTGTAAACCTACTAGATGAAGCTAAAAGAAAAGGAATTAATGTAGACTTAACAAAACTTTCCTTACTTCTCGGTGTTCCTACTGTAGGTACTAGCGCTACCACAGGATATGGTCTTAAAGAATTAATGGATATAGTATATAATCTCACAAATAATGAAGTGCCTATAAATCCTATTAAAATTAAGTATGATAAAGTTTTAGAAGATTCTATCTCACTAATAGAACCAGAAGTAAAAATAGCTCTAAAAAATATAGCTTCTAAAATTAACCCTAGATGGATTTCTTTAAAATTATTAGAAAATGACCCTAGTCTAATTCAATCCTTGAATAAATATTTAAATATTAACATGCTAAATAATGAAATAATTAAAAAAAAGATAATAGAAGCAACTAATCTTTTAACTACTTATAACATAACGGGAGAACATTTTAGGGATATATTAGTAACTACTTTAGTAAGTAAAGCCGAAAAAATCAGCATGAAAGTGGTTACAAAAGAGAATTATAAATATAATATTACTGATAGAAAAATTGATAGAATTCTTACATCTAAAATATATGGAATACCTATAATGATTTTACTTTTATGTGTTGTTTTTTGGATAACAATTACAGGTGCTAATTACCCTTCATCCCTTTTATCTACTGCACTCTTCTGGATTGAAGATAGACTTAGTGTATTTTTACTAGGTTTAGGTGCACCCTGGTGGCTAGAAGGTGTTCTAATAAAAGGAATTTACAGAACCTTAGCCTGGGTTATTGCTGTAATGCTTCCTCCAATGGCTATTTTTTTCCCATTATTCACACTTCTTGAAGATTTAGGATATTTACCTAGAATAGCGTTTAATTTAGATAACTTCTTTAAAAAAAGCTGTGCATGCGGAAAACAAGCTCTTACTATGTGCATGGGATTTGGCTGTAATGCAGCAGGAATAATTGGATGCAGAATTATAGACTCCCCTCGAGAAAGGCTAATTGCAATTATTACAAATAATTTTGTACCTTGTAATGGACGTTTTCCAACTTTAATTGCTATAATCACCATGTTCTTTGCTGGCACTTTTGTTGGACCATCACAATCTATTATATCTTCATTAATTCTAACATGTGTAATCCTATTAGGAGTATTTATGACCCTAATGATATCCAAAATTCTATCTAAAACTATACTTAAAGGAGTACCATCATCCTTTACTCTAGAACTTCCCCCTTATAGAAAACCACAAGTGGGGAAAATAATAATCCGCTCTATATTGGATAGAACTCTATTCGTTTTAGGTAGAGCAGTTGTTGTAGCAGCACCTGCTGGATTAGTTCTTTGGATAATGGCTAATATTACAATTGGAAACTTTAGTCTACTAGCTCATTGTGCTAATTTTTTAAATCCCTTCGCCAATTTAATAGGCTTAGATGGTTATATATTAATGGCATTTATACTTGGTTTTCCTGCTAATGAAATTGTAATTCCTATTATTATTATGAGTTATACAGCCACTGGAAGTTTATTGGAATTTGATAGTTTAATTCAACTAAGACAACTTCTAACTTCAAATGGTTGGACATGGCTCACAGCATTAAATGTAATGTTATTTTCTTTAATGCACTGGCCATGTAGTACAACTTGTTTAACTATAAAAAAGGAAACTCAAAGCTTTAAATGGACCGCCATTTCCTTTGCAATTCCTACCATAACAGGTATTGTAATTTGTTTTACGATAACAACTCTAGTTCGAATTCTAGGCCTTGCTTAAACATTTAAATAAAAAAACAGAGTTTACACACTCTGTTTTTTTATTCATCTCTACTTTTGCCTTACCCATAAAAACTAAAATTATTTTCTATACTTTGCACTAAAGTACTTCCTTCAATTCCTTTAAATATAGAATTTACTGTATATTCTTTAACCTGATCATAAGATTGAAAAATTCTTTGAGCTGAAATACAGTCATTATACACTTTCCAATATCCACACAATAAACACTTCTTATCATTACAGTTAATAAAATCTTTCACGTCATTAATTGGTATTCCTAAAAAAATACCTAATTCATGTGGACAGTTAAATTCTTTATATCTATTTTTTAACACATTTAAATATTCTATAATAGTTCCATTTTCTGAATAGCCTAGACCTATTAAAAACTCTTTATTTTCTTCTTTCCCTATATATTTTTCAAGTAACCGCTGATTATAAATTAATACTACAATTGAATCATCAGATTCTCTTAGTTCTATAAAGTCAAGACCTATACTTTGAATAAACGCTTTTCCCATTGAACCCCAGTTGCTATATAAATTTCTATTATATTTTTTAAAAGTAATAGTAGCAGCTGGTTTAACCTTTGCAATCACCAATGAAGTATTATAAATTAAAAAGTTTTTAATATATTCTTCACCATTCATAGATTCTAACTTATTATAAAATTCTAAACATGTCATTTTCATTACCTACCTATAAAAGTGTTATTTTTTTACCAAAATTTATACATTCATCTTCATCTTCTGGTTCGCCACAAATTATTAAACAGTCCTCTTTTATTTCACATCCATAAGAAAGCATTCTATCTTCCCAATCTCTCATCCACTTTCCATCTCCCCAACCATAGGATCCAAATAAAACAACTTTCTTTTTAGATATTTTTGAAGATATCTCTTCAATAAAAGGTTCAAACTCAGATTCTTCTAATACTTCATCTCCCATAGATGGGCATCCTAATACTATTACATTTTCATCATCAAAGATGCTACTGTTAGCATTAGCAACATTGATTACTTCTGCATTTTTTCCTTCTTCTCTGATTCCTTTAGCAATTAATTCTGCCATTTTCTCTGTATTACCTGTACCTGACCAATAAACTATTTTCATAACACATCCTCCTTAATTGAAAATTATTCTCAATTAAATAATATCGGATCTTCGCGGTATTGTCAATAGTTTTTGATAATTATTCTCAATTGAATAGTAACAAATAAATCATAATCCTATTATGCTTGTATATGTATGGTTTTATACTTATTAAAGCTCTTTAAATAAATAATAAAAGGCATCTTTCTATTGAACTGCTATCAAATTTATAGATATCAGTTAATATTCTAGAAAAATGCTTCTTTTATTATTTATATTATTTACTTTCCTTATCTCTAATTGCAGCTCTTATAAATCCTTTGAATAAAGGATGAGGATTATTAGGTCTTGATTTCAATTCTGGATGAAATTGCACTGATACATACCACGGATGATCTTTTATTTCAACAATTTCTACCAATCTATCATCGGGGCTTGTCCCAGTAATATTCATACCTTTCTCTACTAATTCTTCTCTAAACTTATTATTAAATTCATACCTATGTCTATGTCTTTCATTTACCAATATTTCATCATATTCACTAGCCACTATTGAATTTTTGTCTAGTTTACATGGATATAAACCAAGTCTCATAGTACCACCTAAGTTTTCAATTTCTTGTTGATCTGCCATTAAATCTATTACTGGATATTTTGTATTTGGGTCAATCTCAGAGCTATTAGCTCCTTCATATCCAAGTACATTTCTAGCAAATTCTATAACTGAACATTGCATACCTAAACATATCCCAAATAAAGGTTTTTTATTCTCCCTTGCCCACCTTATAGCTTCAATCTTGCCTTCTATTCCTCTATCTCCAAATCCCCCTGGTACTAATATCCCATTCACATCAGAAAAAATTTCATCCGAATTATATCTTGCTACCTCTTCTGCATTTATCCATTTCATTTCTATTATGCAATCATTAGCATATCCACCATGACTTAAAGCCTCAACTACAGAGATATACGCATCATGTAGTTCTACATATTTACCAACTAAAGCAATCTTAATTTTCTCATTTAAATTTTTAATTTTATTAACCATATTAATCCATTGTGAATTATCAATATCCGTACATTCTAAATTTAATCTTTCACATACTAACCTATCTAGACCTTCCTTATGTAACATTAAAGGTACTTCATATAAGTACTCTGCATCTAGATTTTGTATTACATTTTTACCTTCTAAATTACAAAACAAACCTATTTTTGCCTTCAATTCATCTGATATTTCCTTTTCAGCTCTACAAACTATTAAGTCTGGTTGAATTCCTATACTTCTTAATTCTTTAACCGAATGTTGAGTTGGCTTTGTTTTTAATTCACCAGCTTTTCCTAGATAAGGTACTAAAGTCACATGTATAAAACACACATTTTCCTTACCTACTTCATACTGAATTTGTCTTATAGCTTCCAAAAATGGTAAGGATTCAATATCTCCTACAGTACCACCAATTTCAGTTATTACCACATCTACTGCCTTTTCCTTTGTTACCCTACATATTCTTTCTTTTATCTCATTAGTTATATGAGGTATTACTTGAACAGTTCCACCTAAATACTCTCCTCTTCTTTCTTTAGATATGACTGACCAATAAATTTTACCAGTAGTAACATTGCTACTTTTGCTCAAATTTTCGTCAATAAATCTTTCGTAATGTCCTAAATCTAAATCAGTTTCAGCACCATCATCAGTAACAAATACTTCTCCATGTTGATATGGACTCATTGTTCCTGGATCTACATTTAGGTATGGATCAAACTTCTGTATTGTAACATTTAATCCCCTATTTTTTAAAAGTCTACCTAAAGATGCTGCTGTAATACCCTTTCCTAAGGATGAAACTACTCCACCTGTTACAAAAATATACTTACTATTCATGTTATCTTCTCCCATACAATTTATTTTTATATTTTATTAATTTACTATTGACTTTTAATCTCTACATTTGTATAATAAGAATTACCCCATAAATAATATGGGGTAGTCTGTACTTTTAACATAGAATTTATATTACCACACTTCCATATATATGGCTAGTGTTTTTTGTCATTTTATATATTTAATTTAATAATTAAATATATAAAATTATTGTTAGTATAAATCTAACTAATTTACATATTAATATGTGAGGCTATCTTAGAATAATAAAAAACATTCTAAGATAGCCTCACTTTTAACTATTTTTTAAATTAAAACACACTTTAATAATTAAATTTATTATGATTCATTTCTTCATCATATAAAAATTAAATATACAAATCCACTTATGAATTAAAGTAAATTTATATTATTTTCCTTACAAATTTTTATATTTTTTTCATCCCATGTAGTAGCTTGAACTTCACCAATATGAGCTTTGTTTAAAAAAAACATGCATATTCTTGATTGACCTATTCCTCCTCCAATTGTATATGGAAGTTCTCCTGCTAATAATCTCTTATGAAAATCTAGACGTCTTCTGTTATCATTACCTGATACTGTTAATTGATAATCAAGGGCTTTTTCATCTACTCTTATTCCCATTGATGAAAGTTCTACAGCCCTATCTAATAAAGGATACCAAAATAATATATCTCCATTTAAATTCCAATCATCATAATCCGGACTCCTACCATCATGCTTTTCTCCCGATTTTAACGCTCCACCTATTTTCATTATAAATACAGCGCCAAACTCCCTACAAATTTCATCTTCTCTTTCCTTAGAAGTAAAGTTTGGATAAATGTCTTCTAGCTCCTGAGTAGTTATAAAATGTATTTCATTTGGTAAAGGATTTTCTACCTTCATTAAATTTTTATCAACAAATTCTTGAGTTTTCTTAAATACCTTATAGATTTTTCTTACAATATCTTTTAAATATTCTTCATTTCTATCTTCTTTTTTTATTACCTTTTCCCAATCCCATTGGTCTACATAAACTGAATGTAAATTGTCTAGTTCTTCATCTCTTCTTATAGCATTCATATCTGTATATAATCCATCTCCAACTTGGAAGTTGTATCTATGAAGACTCATTCTTTTCCATTTTGCTAAGGAGTGTACTATTTCAACATTTTTTCCTGTAGCCAGCAAGTCAAATACTACCGGTCTCTCAACTCCGTTTAAATTATCATTTAATCCACTTTGAGAGTCCACAAACAGTGGAGCTGAAACTCTAGTCAAGCTAAGATTTTCTGATAAAGTTCTTTCAAAAAAATCTTTTATCTTCTTTATGTGTACTTCTGTTTCTATTAATGTGGCATTCGATTTATATCCTTTCGGAATAACAATCCCTTCTATCTTCATAATAATTCCTCCTTAGATTTTAAGTTTAAAGTTAAAGAGTTGATAAAGTTTTATGGGCCCATACTTTATCTTTTTTATTTATATATAATAAAAAAACTCTCATCCCTATATATAAATATAAAAGGACGAGAGTACTACTCACGTGTTACCACCTTAATTCATTGCTACTTTACAATAACAATCTCTTCAAGTACGTCAATTAATACAAATTGATTATACTCTAGCACTATATCGGGTGCAGATCCGGTACTGCCTACTGGTTGTTATCTTTCGGAGCACTGCTCAGAGATGTTATTCAAATCAACTTACTCTTCCACCTCTCAGCTTATGGGGAATTCTCTGTAAAGATACATTAATTTTACTTCTTCTCTTCAACGCTTTCTACATTTCATTTTTTTAAATAATATCACAATTAATTTATTTTGTAAAGCACTTTTAAAATGCTACCTCAAAATTTCTTTTGAGATAGCATTTTGATTTTAAAGTTCTTTTTATTTATTTAATTACTCTACATAAGCATCTCTAAATTCCATTTGTCCTAATGGTGATTTATAAGTTCCTTTAACATTTTTGTCTATACATAATACATTTGTATAATAGTATAGTGGTATAATTGGTGATTCATCCATTAAAATATCTTCTGCTTTGTGTAATAATTCTGTTCTCTTAGCATCATCTAACTCTACTTTAGCTTGAGCTATTAACTTATCATATTCTTTATTTGAATATCCTGCATTATTTTGTCCATTACCAGTTGTCCACATATCTAAGAATGTCATCGGATCATTATAATCTGCTATCCATCCATGTCTAGCCATAGAATATTGGAAATTATTCCTTGTATCTTGGAATACTGCCCACTCTTCATTTTTCAACTCTACATTAATTCCAAGATTTGTTTTCCACATATCTTGTACTGCTTGAGCTATATTTTGATGACCTTGATCTGTATTAAAAGTAAATGTTATTGTTGGTGCTCCTTCTCCATTTGGATATCCAGCTTCTTCTAGCAATTTCTTAGCTTCTTCAATATTTGCACCCTTTGATGAATAATCCTTTTGAAACTCTTTTCCTATTGAATCAAGAATACCTGCTGGAACATAGCTAGTTGCTGGTGCTTGACCACCTTGAGCTACCTTATCAACTATTAGTTGCCTATCTATAGCTAGTGATAAAGCTTTTCTGAACTTAGGATTACTTAATGCTTCAGCTGCTTTAGGGTCTACATCCTTAGCTTTGTCTGATACATTTATTACATAGAAGTACGTTCCTAAATAAGGATATATTTTTGCTGTTCCTTCATCTAGTAATGTAGGAATTTCAGCCTGAGGTGGTGATTCTATTACATCTATTTCTCCACTCTTAAAGGCATTTAAATAAGTTATTTGATCATCTATTAATTTTACTTCTAATGTTTCAAGTTTTACATTTTTAGCATCCCAATAATTTTCATTTTTTACAAATGTAATACTTTCTTTTTCTTTCCATTCAGACATCTTAAATGGTCCATTAGATATATATGTGTCTGGCTTTAATGTCCACTTTTCTTCATTTCCTTCTATAATATCTTTTCTAACTGGGAAATAAGTTGGAAAAGCTGCCAATGATAAGAAATATGGAACTGGAGATTCAAGAGTTACTTCTAAGGTGTTATCATCTATAACCTTTACACCTACATCCTCTGCTGTAGCAACCTTACCTCCTACTTTTTCCTGATTATAGTATGCAGCTCCATTTTTTATATAGAAAAGTTGATATGCATATTCTGCTGCCACTTTAGGATTTAATGCTCTCTTCCATGCATATTCAAAATCCCCAGCTACTACCGGTTTTCCATCTGACCATTTAGCATCCTTCCTTAAATGGAAAGTATATACAGTTCCATCGTCAGATACTTCATACTTTTCAGCAGTACCTGGTACTATTTTAGAATTTTCATCCTCTCTCATTAACCCTTCAAAAGCATTGTGAATTATTGTTGAACCATCTACTGCTGAATTTAGTTGTGGATCAATAGTTTTAGGATCTGCACCTAAATTATATACTATTTTTTGTTCTACTGTTTCTTCTACCACAGGCGTATTGCTATCACCAGGTTTTTCTCCTTCATTTCCTTTAGTCTTAGTACATCCTAAAAGTAATGTACCTGTCATTATTGCAGTCATTATCAGTGCCATTATTCTAGTTTTCTTCATTCATTGACCTCCTTATTAAATTAATTAATTTATTTTAAAATAAATGACAAGCTACGCAATGGCCAGGAGATACTTCCTTTAAAATTGGCTCCTCTTCACCACAAATTTGTTTTGCATATTTACATCTAGATTTAAATCTACATCCTGGTGGAGGATCAATTGGAGATGGAATATCTCCCTCTAAAATTATTCTTTGTCTTCTTTTAGCTTCATCCGGATCAGGAATTGGAATTGCAGATAGTAATGCATTGGTATAGGGATGTATTGGTTTACTATATACCTCATTACTCTCTGCTATTTCAACTAGTTTTCCTAAGTACATTATTCCAACTCTATTGGATATATGCTTAACCATGGATAAATCATGAGCTATAAACAAGTAAGTTAGGCCAAAGTCATTTTGCAAATCCTCAATCATATTAATTATCTGAGCTTGTATGGATACATCTAGAGCAGAAATAGGTTCATCACAAACAATAAACTCTGGATTAACTGCAAGAGCTCTTGCTATTCCGATTCTTTGTCTTTGACCTCCTGAAAACTCATGTGGATAACGATTTAAATGATTTTGATCAAGACCTACCTTATCTAAAAAATACTTTACTTTTTCTTCTCTTTCTTTGCCTTTACATATTTTATAAATATCTAATGGTTCACCGATAATATCTCCAACGGTTAGCCGTGGATTAAGTGATGCATAAGGGTCTTGAAATATCATCTGCATCTTTTTTCTATAAGATAGCATCTGCTTATTAGTTAGCTTACCAATCTCTTCATTATCATAAAATATCTCTCCAGCAGTAGGATTATATAATTTTAATAGAGTCCTACCTAAAGTTGTTTTACCACATCCCGATTCTCCTACTAGGCCTAAAGTCTCTCCTTTTTTTATTTGAAGAGATACCCCATCAACAGCCTTTAATATTCCTTTATTCTTACTAAAAATTGATTTCTTAGTATTGAAATATTTACATAGATTTTTTATTTCTATTAGTTTCTCCATGCTACTCATCTTCCTTCCTCCTCTTCAATGGAGTTTCAACCTTTGGTGCCCTATTATCATTTAACCAACAAGCAGATTTATGTCCTGGAGTTATTTCATAATATTTAGGTCTATGCTCTTTACATACTTCCATAGAATATTTACATCTAACATAAAATGGACATCCCTTTGGAGGTTTAAATAAATCTGGTGGTTGACCATCTATAGGTCTTAGTCTTTCTCTTACCAAGGTATTAGGATTAGGAACACTTTCCATAAGACCCCAAGTATATGGATGTTTAGAATTATAGAATATATCCTTTACAGTTCCTTGCTCTATAATAAGACCTCCATACATTACATTCACATTATCACAAATATCTGCAACAACTCCCAAATCATGTGTAATAAGAATTATAGATGTATTTAGTTTTTCCTTTATATCCTTCATTATCTCTAAAATTTGTGCTTGTATCGTAACATCTAGTGCAGTAGTTGGTTCATCCGCTATCAATAGCTTTGGATTACAAGTTAATGCCATAGCTATCATAACCCTTTGTCTCATACCCCCAGAAAACTCATGTGGATATTGCTTCATTCTGCTTTCAGGACTAGGTATACCAACTAAGTGTAATAATTCTACAGCTTTTTTATGTGCTTCTTCTTTAGTCATCTTCTTATGGATTCTAAGTGGCTCCATAATTTGATTTCCTATAGTCATAAGCGGATTCAAAGAAGTCATAGGATCTTGGAAAATCATGGATATATCATTCCCTCTTATGGTAGACATATCTTCCTCACTGATAGATACTATATCCTTATCTTCAAATCTTACTTTCCCCTCTTTTACTTTACCATTATCATCTAAAAGCCTCATAATAGACATCATTGTAACACTTTTTCCACTACCAGATTCTCCAACTATACCCATAACCTCACCATGTTCTAGATTAAATGAAACTCCCCCTACAGCTTGCACTTCTCCAAATTGAGTATAGAAAGATGTTTTTAAATTATTTACTTCTAACAAATTACTCATCCTTCCACCACCTACTTTTTAATCTTTGGATCTAGAGCATCTCTAAGCCCATCACCAAGCATATTAAATGAAAAAATTGTTATACATATAGCCAACGTCGGAAATAAAAGCTGATACGGATATAATCTTAAAGTAGATAAAGCATCACTAGCTAAAGTTCCCCATGATGCAAGTGGTGGTACTAATCCTAATCCAATAAAACTTAAAAAAGCTTCTGAAAATATTGCAGTTGGTATTTGCAGTGTAAGAGTTACTATAATTGGACCTAAACAATTTGGAATTAGATGTTTAAATAGTATTCTCTTACCTTGAGCTCCTAAAGTTTTAGCAGCTAAAATAAATTCTTGTTGTTTAAGCTGAAGTATTTCTGCCCTAACAATTCTAGCCATACCTATCCAATAAGAAATAGCCAATGCTACAATAATATTGAATAAACCACCTTTTTCAAGAATGACCATTAATAGTATTACATATATTGTCATAGGTATAGAAGATATTATATCTACAATTCTCATCATAATATTATCTACCCATCCACCTATAAGTCCAGCAATTCCACCATATACTATACCTATAACCAAATTAAGTATAGATGCCACAAAACCAATTATTAAAGAATATCTAGCACCATACATAACCCTTACAAACAAATCTCTTCCTAGTGAATCTGTTCCAAACCAATGCTCTGCAGACGGTCCTTGGTTAGTAAGCATTAAGTTATTTGTCGTATAATCATGTTTAGAAAACCAAGGAATAAATATAGCTCCTAGAGTTATAAGAATAACAAAGATAAGCCCTACTATTGCTAACTTATTTTTTTTAAGTTTTCTCCACGAATCTTTCCAATAAGATACACTTGGCCTATTTATTGTATCCTTTTGTTTACTACCTTCATCTACAAAGACAAAATCCTTTTCTAAAATTTCATTAATTTCTTCATTAAATTCCATAACATCACCTCCTACGCTTCAACATTTTCTAATTTAATTCTTGGATCTATAATTACATACATAATATCCACAATTAAATTACATAGTATAAGAAGTGTACTATAGAATATAGTTACTCCAAGTATAGTTGTATAATCTCTATTTGTTATTGTAGTTACAAACTCTCTTCCAAGTCCAGGTATAGCAAATATCTTTTCTACTACAAAGCTACCAGTTAATATTCCTGCAATCAATGGACCTACGTAGGTTACTATAGGGATTAATGTATTTCTAAGAGCATGTTTAAACATAATTCTTCTACCATTAACTCCTTTTGCCTTTGCAGTTCTAATATAATCTGATTTCAAAACTTCTAAAAGTTTAGATCTTGTAAGTCTAGATATAAATGCTATGGAATATCCAGCTAGAGCTACTGATGGTAAAATATAACTCTTTAAGTCATCTAACCCTGTTATTGGAACTAAGCTTAGTTTAACTCCAAATACATACATCAATAATGTAGCTATAACAAAGCTTGGCAATGTAACTCCCAGTGTAGCAAGTACCATACATATTGAATCTGGCCACTTATTATATTTAAGAGCAGCAATTATCCCTAAAAGTATTCCAAAAATTAAGGAAATTGCCACAGCTACTCCACCAAGTTTAGCAGATGCCGGGAAAGAATAACCTATTATTTCTTGTACTTCTCTTCCTTTGTATCTCATACTTGGACCTAGATCCCCCTTAAGCAAGTCCTTTAAATACATAGAATATTGCTCACCTAAAGATTTATCTAATCCATATTTTGCTTCTAAACTAGCCTTTATTTCTGGTGGTAGTGGCTTTTCACCATCAAAAGGTCCACCAGGCATTAATCTCATTAAAAAAAATGTCGCAGTGATAACTATAAATATAGTTACTACACTTATACCTAGTCTTTTTAGAATGTATTTAATCAAATTCTCACCCCCCATTTTTTATATGATATATATATATTGATTTATTCTCTCAATATTCCATTAATTTTTGTTTAATCCATTACTTTTTAATGATAAATTAATAACAATCTTCATATATATCTATATTTCACTATTTCTTAATGGGTTAATGTGCTTTGTTGCTCAATAAAGCTAAGTAATTATATTTTTCAAAAAAAAGAAAAGCGCCTTAAAATTTTGCACTCTTTAAGATATTTATTCACATTTCATTAAGGAAATGATGCTTAAACATCAATTTAAGATCTAGTGTATTTTAAGACAACTCTTTAAACTATTAATTTATATTTTTCTTTACAAAGGTACCTTCCTTCATAATTATCTGCATGTTACCACTTCTTATATCATGAATATCCTTTAATGGATTTCCATTCAATACAATAATATCAGCAAACTTACCTAACTCCAAAGTGCCTGTTATATCATCAATTTTTAGCATTTCTGCTCCATTTTTTGTAGCTGCTAAAATTACCTCCATATTGGTAAGTCCAGCTTTACAAAGAGTATACATTTCAGTTATTGCATATTCTCCATAGGGAGTTAAGCTACTACAGAAGGAATCTGAACCTACTGTTATTCTTATTCCCTTTTTATTTGCATTTCTTAGATTACTTATTATACGATTTAGCTCCTTTTCAGCTACTGTCTCTCCCTCATAATCATCTAAAATTTTTCTATAGGGAGGCTCGTACACTGTAAACCATTGATAGAAGAATTGAAGGGTTGGACAAAAGCTTATATTCTTTTCCTTCATTATTTCTAAACATTCTTCATTTAATTCCTGACCATGGATTATAGCAGAAACTCCTGCCTTACATGAATTTAAAGCTCCTTCATAACCTTCAGCATGAGACCAAACCGGTAATCCAACCATATTGCATTCATCTACCACAGCTTGTATTTCCTCCATACAATAGTGAGATGCTGCTTTGGCATCATGTCTCCATATACCTCCTCCAGTAGACCATATTTTTATAGCATCAGGATTTTCACGTATTCGTTTTCTGATAGACTTACGCAATTCCCAAGGTCCATCAACTCTTTCTGCCCATGGATGTGAATCTTCATTATAGTTCAATGGTAAATTATGTGAATCTCCATGTCCTGAAGTTCTACAAAATCCTAAACCTGTTGCAACTATACGTGGTCCTGGTATTATTCCTTCTTCAATCATATTTCTAAGATGAATTCCAGAACGAGAAATTTCACCTACGGATGTTAGTCCATGCTCCAAAGCTTCTCTAGCTTGAGCAACAGCTACTATTGTCTTTTGTATCACAGGCTCTAATACCCACTCTGTATCACTATCTGTTCTATTTCCGCTAAAATGTAGATGAGAATCTATAAGCCCTGGCATAATAGTTTTTCCTGATATATCTATTATTTCATAATTCTCTTCTATTTCTTTCATCACTCCAGCATAAGTAATTTTCTTATTTTCAACAAGAACTAAGGAATTTTCTACAGGTTCAGTTCCTGATCCATCTATCAATAGTCCTCCTATAAATGCTATACTTCTCATATTTTACCCCCCAAAAATTATTCACATTATTATGGCTTCACTTTGATATACTCCAATAGTTTGCCTCAACTCATTATTATACCATATATGTAAAATTAAACAGTGTTAATTTTATGTTTTTTATAATTTATTTCATGAAAATAAAATGAGTAGACAATAATTACATTATCTACTCATGGTCTAACTAAGTAACTTAATTTAATTATATAAATTATTAACTAGTTATAAATTGACCACCATTTATATGAATAGTTTCTCCAGTTATAAATGAAGCCCCATCTCCAGCTAAGAATACATAGCTCTCTGCAATTTCAACAGGCTGACCTGCTCTTTTAAACAAGGTATTACTGCCGAAAGTAGATACCTTATCACTATGAAAGGATGATGGTATAAGTGGCGTCCATACTGGACCTGGTGCCACTGCATTTACCCTTATTCCTCTTGTAGCCAATGACTTTGATAAACTTCTAGTTAGGGCTGTTAAAGCTCCTTTAGTACAAGAATAATCTATTAAAGTTTCATTTCCTTCATAGGCTGTTACAGAAGTTGTATATATTATTGAATCCCCCTTCTTCATATGAAAGAGTACTTCTTTTGTTAAATAGAAAGCTCCAAAGAAGTTTGTATCAAAGGTTTTATGTAATTGCTTACTAGTTATCTCATTAATTTGTTGACACTCATGTTGTTCTGCAGAATTTGATACAAAAATATTTATAACTCCATACTTTTGTACTACTTTTTTTATAGCTTCCTTGCAGAAGTCTTCATTACCAATATCTCCAGAGATGAGCAAACACTCTCCTCCTCTTTCTTCAATAAGACTTTTTGTTTCCTTAGCATCTTCATGTTCATTTAAATAAATTATACATACCTTTGCTCCTTCTTTTGCATATAGTATAGAAATAGCCCTTCCTATACCACTATCTCCCCCTGTAATTAAAGCTACTTTGCCCTTTAATCTGTCTGAAGTTTTATGATAATCATCTATTTCATAGATAGGTTTTGGTTCCATTTCACTTTCAATGCCTGGCTGTATACTTTGATGTTGAGGCTTAAACCCAATTGGAAAATTGTAGTCCATTTTAACACTCCTTATCTATATATAGAAATTAATATTTTAACTCCATTACTCTTGCTCTATCTTTTTTTACTTTACTATATACCCTGTATGAGAAATACAGTCCTTAATTTCTTCTGGAGTTGCTGGACTGTTATAATTTACTTCCACTGTACCTCTTGCTATATCAACACAGACCTGTTGTACACCATTAATTTTATCTAAAGAATTATTTAACTTAGTTCTACTTTCTGAATTTACTAATCCTGAAACATTATAATGTACTGATTTCATTTTAATTTACCTCCAATTATTAGTTTTCTAATATATTATCTTTTAAAAGAGCAATTTTTATGCATAGAAATAATAATTCTAAACTATACACCTTTCATTTTTGTAAATTAATCTATAAAAAAAGACACTACCTATGTAGCGTCTTTAAATCTTATATTTTATTCCTAAATAGCTTGGAGTTTACTTAATAAGTCATCTATTTTTAATCCGTGAACCATACATGCTTCTTCAAGAGTTTCCGCTTGTGCTGAAGGACATCCAACACAACCCATACCAAAACTCATTAAAACTTCTGCTGCTTTCCCATTTTGTCTTATTACTTCCCCAATAGTCATTTCCTTTGTTACTTGCATAACTATTACCTCCATTTTTATTTTGATTAACTTAGATATAAATATATATCATTAAACATAGTATACTACATTTCTACAGATTTAATTATTTAATTTTTATATCTATATTAATTCACCTATTTTTTTTATTAATGCCATACAACTTTTTAACGTAGTATCAGTATCATCTAAACATGGATTAAATTCTACAAAATCCATAGATTTAACTAATCTAGTATTAAATATACTAGTTAATAACTTCTCTGCATCATTTATATTAAATCCATTTGGAACTGGAGTTCCCGTTCCTTTTATTAATTTTGGATCTACAGAATCTATATCAAAGCTAATATGAATATTATTTATTCCTCGTGCTTTTAAACCTTCCAAAAGCTCCTTACACACTTTATCTACACCTATTTCTCTTACTTTATCCATAGTCCAAACAGTTAAATTTTTATCTTTAATTAATTGAAGTTCACCTTCATCTAAATCTCTTGCTCCAATTATAAATACATTTTCCTTTTTAACTTTTATACCATTAAAATATAAAGTTGTTAAAGATTCATCTCCAAAACCCATTGATGCAGCTAATGGCATACCATGAACATTTCCTGTAGGACTTGTCTCAAAGGTATTTATATCTCCATGAGCATCAATCCATATTACAGCTAAATCTCCCTGGAAATATCTACTTGAACCAGCAACACTTCCCATAGCTAAAGCATGATCTCCACCTAAAGTTATAGGAAAACCTCCACCGCATAGGGAACTATAAACTGAATTAGCTAAATTCTCAGTTACTTCTATAATTTCATTAATGTATTTTGCATTTACTCCGGCCGCAAAAGGTTGCTTATCCTTTGTATTATTAACATAAATATTACCTAAATCATATACCTTATTTTTATGATTTTCTAATAATTTTTTAATTCCATTTTCTCTTAATTCATCTGGTCCATTTTCTACCCCTGCTCTATCACATCCATAATAAAGAGGTACTCCAATTAAGTTAATATCCATATAAATCCCCTCCGTTAAAATGCCACTTATGTTATATTAGCATTCAGTCAAATTTTACTTTCAAATCCCTATTTCTATTATGTATCTATCTAATATAACGTAGAAATTTATCAGCAATTATTACTTTATTCCAAAACTAATAAAATTACAATAGAAAACTAATATTTATTTTATCGAATATATATATTTTTATATAATAACTGTTATAATATTCACTGTTCTAATGGATAATTATGTGGTTAACTTAAAGGTTTTATAATATATGTAATAAACTTCATTTCATTTTAAAGAATATTTTATAAAAATTTCAATATATTAAACTTTTCATATATTCCATTGCCTGTTATTAAAATATGTATTTTTATACATACATCAAGTTATAATTTAGGAATACTTTCTCAAATATAATAAAGCCTATTTCAATATTATCTTTGAAATAGGCTTTCTATCTATATTTTTTTATAAAGAGTTATTTCTGTTTCTCCCTCTTGAAGTTTAGCGAGTTCTGGTACAAGATTAGTAAAATGTATTGTATTGTTATGTAACTTTATTGCTTCTTCACTCTCCCAAACCTCAATGAATGCAACTACATCACTATTTCTTAAATCTTCGTAAAGATCATACTCTATACATCCAGTTTCTTTCCTACTTTCTTCTATAAGTTTATTGGCTAAATTTTTAAATTCTTCTTTCTTATCTTTTTTTATAGTCTTTTTTGCTACAATAGTAATCATATTCATATACCTCCAATATAAATTATTTTAGTTAATGTTCACCATAATATTTTCCCTACATGCTTTAAGCTTCATAGATTTTAACCTTCACTGAATATAAAAATATAAAAATATAAAAATAGTTAAACACCCTATAAAAGAATTATATCACCTTTACTAAAATTTACATATAAAAATGAGGACTTAAAACAGCTTTCACAGATGCTTTAAATCCTCACACTCTAGTTTTACCCAGATAAAATTCGATTATTTTTCTATTATAGTTCCTGTTATACCATGTAAAGCTTCTTTAGCTTTTTCTAGTGAAGTTATTAAAGCTTTACCATTATTACTAAATTTAACATAGTCCATACATGCTTCTACCTTAGGTAGCATTGAACCTTTAGCAAAATGGCCTTCTTGTATATATTTACCAGCCTCTTCTAGATTAACTTCTGATAGTTCTTCTTGATTTGGTTTATTAAAGTTTATACAAACTCTATCAACAGCTGTTAAAATAACTAGCATTTCTGCATCTAAATCTTTTGCAAGTTTTGCGCTTGATTTATCTTTATCTATAACTGCTGCAACACCTCTAAGAGATCCATCAGATTCCTCTACTACAGGAATACCACCACCACCAACAGTAATAACTATAGTTCCTTGTTCAACTAATTGTTTAACTGTTTCAAGCTCTACAATTTTTTGCGGCTGTGGAGATGCAACTACTCTTCTATATCCTCTACCTGCATCTTCTACAAATGTAAATCCTTTTTCTGCAGCTATCTTTTCTGCTTCTTCCTTACTATAGAACATTCCTACTGGTTTACTTAAGTTTTTAAAAGCTTCATCATTTTCATCAACTACAACTTGAGTAACTACAGTTGCAACATTTTTTCTAATTCCTCTAGATATAAGCTCTGTTCTAATAGATTGTTGTAAGTGATATCCAATATATCCTTGACTCATGGCACCACATTCTGCAAAAGGCATTAATGGAGTATTTGCTCCATTATTTGCTGCAAATTCCATGGCTAAGTTTATCATTCCAACCTGTGGACCATTACCATGGCCAACAATTACATTATAGCCTTCTTCTACTAAATCAACGATGGTTTTTGCTGTATGCTTAACTAAATCTAATTGTTCTTCAGCTGTTTTTCCTAAGGCGTTTCCCCCTAAAGCTATTACTAGTTCCTTCATTTAATTCACCCCATATATAATTTAAATATAAAATATGTTGAGACTACTATATTTTTATCTATGCCTTAAATATAATATTTTATTGTTTAGCTAATTAAATAATAGGTTAAACCCCTTCCTTTCTTAATTTTAAGAAGGGGTTTAATTATTATAGCCCTATAGTTGCAGCCATAACTGCTTTAATTGTATGCATTCTATTTTCAGCTTCATCAAATACTACAGATTGTTTTGACTCAAATACCTCATCAGTAACTTCCATTTCTGTCATTCCAAATTTTTCTCCCATTTCTTTTCCTACTACAGTTTTTAAATCGTGGAATGCTGGTAGACAGTGCATGAATATAGCTTCTGGTTTAGCATTTTCCATTGCAGTTCTATTCACTTGATATGGTCTTAGCTCTTTTATTCTTGCTTCCCAAACTTCATCTGGTTCTCCCATAGATACCCAAACATCTGTATAGATAACATCTGCATTTTTTGTTCCAACCATAACATCTTCAGTTAATGTTACAGTACATCCATTTTCCTTTGCAATTTCCTTGCAAGTTTCAACTAGCTCCTCAGCTGGGAATAATTCTTTAGGTGCACAAGCTGTAAAATTTAAACCCATTTTTGCACAAGCAACCATTAAAGAGTTACCCATATTATTTCTGGCATCACCCATATATACAAAGTTAATTCCTTTTAATCTTCCAAACTTCTCTTCTATAGTCAATAAGTCTGCAAGCATTTGAGTTGGATGGAATTCAGTTGTTAATCCATTCCAAACTGGAACTCCTGCATAAGCTGCTAATTCTTCAACTATTTCTTGATCAAAACCTCTATATTCTATACCATCATACATTCTACCTAATACTCTAGCTGTATCTGCAATAGATTCCTTTTTACCCATTTGAGAACCTGTAGGTCCTAAATAAGTAACACCCATACCTAAATCCATAGCTCCTACCTCAAAGGAACATCTTGTTCTAGTAGAATCCTTAGCAAATAATATTGCAACATTCTTTCCCTCTAAATTTTTATGAGGTACTCCAGCTCTCTTTAAATTTTTGAAGTCCTTAGATAAGTCTAATAAATATCTAATTTCCTCTGGTGTAAAATCTAATAATTTTAAAAATGAACGTCCTCTTAAATTAATTGCCATTGTTATACTCCCCCTAATATGTTGTTTTTTATATAATTTTATTTTATTCTTCTTCAGTATTTAATTATTGGATACTTAAAGAAGATTTTTTATTTTACAAATATATTATATTTTTATTTAATTTAAAATACACAATAAATGTTGGTTATATTTGTGTTATTAAACCTCACGAATCAAAGGCATAGACATACACCTAGGGCCTCCACGTCCCCTTGATAATTCAGATGATGGTATAACATGAGTTTTTATCCCATACTCTTCCAATATCTTGTTAGTTACATAATTCCTTGAATATACAATAACTTCACCTGGTCTTATACATAAAGTATTAGAGCCATCATTCCATTGCTCTCTTTGTGAAATTACATAATCTCCTCCACCACATCGAATTAACTTTACATCACATTCTAAATATTTCGACAATACCTCTTGTAATGTCATACTTTCCTTAGTAATTTTCACTTTTCCATTTTCCCCTTTAGTTAATTCAAATATTTCAAGAGGTCCTTCTATTTGTGGGTGAATAGTGAATTTATCATAATCAACTTGAGTAAATACTGTATCTAGGTGCATATATGCTCTAGTCTTTGGTATTTTAAATGCTAATACAGTTTCAATTTTGCTATCTGGTGTTTCAAAGAATATTCTCTCTGATATTTTTTCAATTGCCTGTGGAGCTGTCCTTTGAGATATTCCAATTGCAAGAACCTTTTCAGATATATTAAGAATATCTCCCCCCTCTATATTATAATCAAAATCTCTGTCATAAAGCCTATTAGTTCCCTTAAAATCAGGATGATATTTAAATATAAAGTGTGCATATATAGTTTCCCTATTTCTTGTTTCAGAATACATCCTATTTAAGCTTATTGAATTTCCAATGGATGCAAAGGGATCTCTCGTAAAATAAAGATTTGGCATTGGATCTGTAATAAATGGATATGCCTCATTTAAAAAATCCTCTAAATGCCTTGCTTTTGCTTTCTTCAATTCTGACTTACTAATTCCAGCCATAGTCTTTCTAATTAACTCTTCATTGCAATTAAAACTAATTAAATAGTTATATAATTCTTCTTTAACTTGTTCACTCTCTACTTTAGCTTCTTTTATGAACATTTTAATAAATTCATCTTTAACATCTGGGTCTTCCATTACTTTTGCTGCCAATTCATGTAAATATACAACTTCTACTCCATTGTCTCTTAAAACCTGTGCAAAGGCATCATGTTCTTCCTGTGCTACTTTTAAATAAGGAATATCATCAAATAATAATCTCTCCAGATATTCCGGTGTTAAATTCTCAATTTCTGCACCAGGCCTATGCAACAAGACTTTTTTTAATGGTTTAATTTCGCTTGTAACATTTATTCCCATAATTCTTTCCTTTCTTATACAACATTTTGTTAATTAAAAATACTTTATTTAAATTAACAATTTTTTATTTATAATATCAATATCCCATAACCTAAGTAATAAATTAAATTATGTAATATTGTTTTACACAAGTAAAAGTTTACACTCTATTTATTTTTAGCCTTGAACAAACCTAAACTATTGGTTATAAAAATTTCTCCATTTTTATCAATTATTTTTTTTATATAACCTTCAAATTCTTTTTTCTTAGAATCAATAATGTCTAATATATTTCCAGGTATAGAATAGATATATTCTAATATATTATTGGTGTCATTAACTATAAGCTTATCATCATACAAAACTTTCTCTACTGTATTAAAATACTTACTAAGTATTTTTTCCCCATTCTCTAATCCAAATTTACAAGATAACTTATCTTCATATATGCGTATATTACTACTAAAGCTTAACATTAATTCTTGTAACTCCCTTAAATGATTACTTCCAATAGTAGAACAGTATACTACTCCATTAGGTTTAATAACTCTTTTTATCTCAGCTAGAGCTAAATCTATATCTTTCATAAAAAATAATATATGATTAGCAATTACTACATCAAAACTATTATCATCAAAGGGTAATGATGTTAAATCAGTTATTATAAAATTAAACCTTTTAGAATTATCTCGTAAATTTAACTTTGCTTCATTTATCATATCTTCACATATCTCTGTTAGCGTAACCTCTATACTCTCATGTAGATTGTCCATATTTTTAGCCCATAGAACTCCATTACCACAACCTATTTCTAAAACCTTATCCTTCTTTTTGATTTTCATATTATCAAATACCCATGGATACCAACCATACCTATTTGTTGAGAATCTATCCATTAACTTCACACCTTCATTTAAATTAGATGCATCTCTACTACGTTGCAGTAATTCCTTCTCACTCTCTAAAGATTTTATTACATCAATAGCCTCTTCCCATTTCATATTAGAGTTCTCATTCATACTAAATTCAGCTGTTTCTATAGCATTTAATACTACCTTCATATTATTCATCTTATTTTTAATAATACTTTTCTGAAGTTTCAGAGAATTCATCATATCTTCTTTCTTATAATCACAATTTTCTGTGCTTATAATTTCATCTAAGGATAATCCCAGGTACTTTAAAGCTAAGATTTTTTTTAATTTTATAAAATCTTCATCAGAGTAATATCTATATCCTAGGTTATTAGTATATGATGGCTTAAGAATTCCTTTGCTATCATAATATCTAATAGTTCTAATGGTAACTCCTGCTTTCTTTGCAAATTCCCCAGTGGTATAAAATTCATCACTATTCATATTTATCCCTCCAAAGCAATCGTATACCTTACCCTATATTAATATAATAGAAGGTTACGTAAGGTAACTGTCAATACCTTTTTATGAATTTTATTACATTTATACAACATACTTAGTGCTGTATGTAATAATTGTATCATAATTTTGCATAATATTCTTACTTTTTTACTCAACTTCAAACTATCTATCTAATACTTATATTGTTATAAAAGTAAAAAGACAGAATTGACTAGTTAAATCTAGTTTTCTATCTTTTTATATATTAATTATATAATTTCACATCAGCTATAAACTCCAATACTTTTTCCTCATTTGTTGCCCAAGATGTGACAAGACGAATAGCTGAATTCTCTTTATCAATTTTTTCCCAAATCAAAAATAAGTACTTTTTTTCAAGACTATTAATTAATTTATTAGGAAGTATAGGAAAGACTTGATTACTAGATGAATTTATCATAAAACTGTAACCAGCATCTACAATGCCCTTTTTAAGAATTTGTGCCATATTATTAGCGTGAGTTGCTAAATCAAAATATAGATTATCCTTAAATAATTCTTCAAATTGAATTCCTAGTATTCTTCCCTTTGCAAGTAGAGCTCCCTTTTGTTTAATATGGTATCTGAAATCCTTTTTTAAAGTATCTCTACATATTACAAGAGCTTCTCCTATTAAAGCTCCTCCTTTGGTTCCACCTATATAAAAGGCATCTACTAATTGAGCCAATTCATAGATTTTCATATTGTTTTCATTAGAACATAGTGCAGAGCCTAATCGTGCACCATCAACATAGAGATATAAATCGTATTTTTTACACACTTCACTTAACTCTTCTACCTCTTCCCTTTTATATATTGTTCCTATTTCTGTAGAGTTAGAAATATATACAAGTTTTGGCTTTACCATATGTTCATCTGTGTGCTCTTCTATTACAGCTTCTATATTTTTTCTGGTTAATTTTCCATCTTCTACGTCTACAGAAATAACCTTATGCCCTGTAGCCTCAATGGCTCCAGTTTCATGAACTAGCACGTGACCAGTATTTGCTGCAATTACCGCTTCATGAGGTCTTAAGAATGCTGATAAAGCAGTAAGATTAGTTTGAGTTCCTCCAACTAAAAGATGAACATCTGCATCTTCTCTTCTTATTATTTTCTTAATTAACCTAATAGCTCTTGCTGTAAATATATCTTCTCCATAACCTTCACTCTGCTCCATATTACACTTGATTAATGCCTCTAATATTCTTGGATGTGCTCCTTCACTATAGTCATTTTTAAAGCTATACATAATAATATTACCTCCATTTTTTCATATTCTATCATTTTGCCATAGAAATATCAATAAAGGCTAAATAGACTTATGAAAGGAGTTCTTATTATAATTTTGCACTTATTACATATATGTTAAATATTGTGCATTTGTCTTTAGTAAAGAAATATATTTGTGTATACTATAAATAAATTAATTTTAAAATTGCTATTTAATATAATAGGACATGCTAATAATTAATATAAGGATGTGTAATATGAATATAAAAAAATTAATAATTGTAATGATTTTACTCATAGTTATTATAACTTTCTGTTATTGGCAAAATAATAATATAGTTGTAACTAATATAGATTACGTAAACTCAAAAATTCCTAGTAGTTTTAATGGTTATAAAATTCTTCAAATTTCAGATTTACATAATAAAGAATTTGGAGCTAATCAAAAAAATCTAATATCCTTAACTAAAGAAATTAACCCGGATATAATTGTAATTACTGGTGATTTAATTGATAGCCGAAGAACAAATAAAGATAATATGAATATAGCTACTTCCTACATTAAATCAGCTGTAGATATAGCTCCCGTATACTATGTATCTGGAAATCATGAATCAAGATCAGATTTATATGAAGAATTAAAAATCATCTTTGAAGAGTATGGTGTCATAAATATGGATAACACTCATAAAAATATACAGTTAAATGGTGTTACTATTTCTCTTTTAGGACTAGCAGACATATGCTTTAATCCTATAGATAATTACGAGTACCCTAACTCTCCTTTTAGCTTTGATGAAATATTGAGAAATTTAAAAATTGAAAGTAAAAATAATTTTACTATTCTACTTTCTCATAGACCCGAGCTAATTACACTTTATACCAAAGAAAATATAGATTTAGTATTTTCCGGTCATGCCCATGGTGGACAAATTCGCCTTCCATTTTTAGGTGGAATTATTGCACCAGATCAAGGTTTTTTTCCAAAATATACTAGTGAAATCCACAGATTAAACTCTACATCTTTAGTAATTAGTAGAGGGCTTGGTAACAGCCTAGCTCCTCAAAGAATATTTAATTATCCTGAATTAGTAGTTGTAACTTTATCAAATGAATAAACTATTTTACATCATTGATTTTTTAATAAGCACTTTTTGCATTGTTTTAAGCAATATAAACACTATTTATAGGAAATCTACTCCGTATAATAAGAATATACGAATTTATTTATGAGTTTATTTAATTGCGGAGGAATAATTATGAAGTTATATAAATTGCTTAATCAAATTAGTTACACCTTAATAAATGGATATGTGGATATAGACATCGAAAACGTAAGTTATGATTCTAGAGAGATAAAACCAAACTCTTTATTTATATGTATAAATGGTAATAATATTGATAGTCATAATCTTATAGATGAAGCGGTTAAAAATGGTGCTATTGCCATATTAGTAGAGAAAGATATTACTTATTCAAATAATGATATAGTTACGATAAAAGTGAAAGATACTAGAATTTCTTTGGCTAATATATGTAATATATTTTATAAGGAGCCCTCAAAAGGAATAGAACTTGTAGGAGTAACAGGAACAAATGGGAAAACTACAATTACACATTATATTAAAGATGTATTAGAATCCACTGGAAAAACTGTAGGTGTCATCGGTACCTTAGGCTTCAAACTTACCAATGAAAAAGTAAATATTAGCAAAACTACTCCAACTACTCCTGAAGCTTTGGAACTTCAAAAAGCCTTTAGAGAATTTAAAGATAATAATGCCAACAGTGTCATAATAGAAGTTACTTCTTCTGCTCTAGCAAAACATAGAGTTGATTTTTGTGATTTTGATATAGGAATATTTACTAACCTATCTCAAGATCATTTAGATGAACATGGTACTATGGAAGCCTATAAAAGAGAAAAAATGAAGTTATTTTACAAATGTAAATTAGGAATTATTAATATCGATGACAATGTTTCAAAAGAAATAATAAAAGAAGCTCCATGTAAAATACTAACTTACGGAATAGAAAATCCAGCTGATATCCAAGCTACTGATGTAATATATAGAAGTAATTCTGTTAGTTTTAAAGTGAATTTTAAAAAAACTTGCAATGAAATTAATATAAAGATTCCCGGTAAATTTACCGTATACAATGTATTAGCTACAATAGCTGCATGCTATTCTCTAGGAATGAGCATTGAGAACATTATAACACTACTCCCCAATATTAACCCTGTTCCTGGTAGAATTGAATTGATAAAAAACAACTTAAATAAAAATATAATAGTAGATTATGCTCATACTCCAGATGCTTTGGAGAAACTCCTCATTATGGCAAGAGAAATAACCTGTGGACGAATTATTACTGTCTTTGGTTGTGGTGGAGATAGAGATACAACCAAGCGTGGGATTATGGGTAAAATAGCTGGCTCTTTATCAGATTATTGTATAATTACTTCTGATAATCCTAGAACTGAAAATCCAAGATTAATCATTGATGATATAGAATTAGGAATGTTATCTACAATAACTCCTTATGAAAAAATTATTAATAGAAAAAATGCTATAGAAAAAGGATTAAAAATACTAAAAGATGATGATTTGCTTATAATTGCTGGAAAAGGTCATGAAAACTATCAAATTATAGGTAAAAGAAAATTTCATTTTGATGATAGAGAAGTTGTTATAAATGCTACTAAAAACTTTTTAAAATAAGACAATATATTATTGATTAATGGCTTATGGATAAATTTCCATAAGTCATTATTTGTATAAGAAGAATTATAAGTGAAATAAAACACATACTAACCTAGAGGTGATAATATTGAAACACATATTAATAACTGGTTGTGGTTCTGGTCTTGGACGTAAAGCAGCTATAACCTTGGCCAGTAGAGGTCACTATGTTTATGCAACCACTCATACCAATGAACAGGCATACAAATTAAATATGTTAAATAGAAAATGGAAACTTCCCATTGAAAGCTTTAAGTTAGATGTATTATGTAAAGAGGATAGAGAAAAAGTAAGAAACTTACCTATAGACGTACTAATAAATAATGCTGCCATAGGAGATTCTGGCTCCGTAGCTGAGATAGATGTAAACAGATTTAGGGCTACTTTTGAAACCAATGTGTTTTGTCCTATAGAATTGACTCAGATTGTTTTAAAAGGAATGATAAAAAGAAGAAAGGGAAGAATTATATTTCTTTCTTCCTTAACTGGTCGCATGGCTATACCATTTTTATCTCCCTACTGTTCTACTAAATTCGCCCTTGAATCCATTGGGTATTGTTTAAATAAAGAACTTAAGCAACTTCCAAGAGTGAATATTCCTATAATCTTAATTGAACCTGGTTCCTATGCTACAGGTTTCAATCAATTAAATATAAGTAAACAGTTTAATTGGATGAAGGTAAGCTCATACTTTAAAAATAGAATAAATAAATTACAGAGGAAACAATATCTATACTTTAAACTAACTGAATCATCTAATTTGGATAGCATAGTCATGAAATATGTATCTGCTACAGAAGAACCTTACCCTAAATTTAGATACATAGCTCCTTGTGTTCAAGGATGTGTTGTAAAAGCTAAAAACATATTAAAAAACTAATTATAAGGAGGCCCATAATGAATAGCAAATATAACAATAACTTTGAAGAAATTCTATTTAAGCCAAAAGATATTATTTCTTCTATGGATGATGATTTAGACTATGTAACTACTTTAAATAAAGATCTAGATCATATAAAAATTAATGATGATTTCTCCAACGAAGAACAGGTTAAGGATCAGCATACAATTCAAACCCAAAACTCTAAAAATATACTAATAGATTCATTAGGTAAAACAGAAAAAGGTCATGAAACCCTAAGTAATCTTAATAATAGAAAAGACTCTGCAAATCTAAATAGCTTACCTTTAATGAATAAATAAATGAAGCCATAAAATGACTATGTGACATTCATATCATATAGTCATTTTTATATTTATATATTAATAATTAACTTTTTTTAAGGATGACTTTCTTCATTGGAATATTTATTAATTAAATCATATTTTAGTGTCCATAGTTCTTCAGATAAATCTACATAGTACTTGTGAGGATTTTTAAGCCTCAAAGACTCCTCCCAGAGGGTTTCAACCTGTCCTTTGCAATACTCTCTAATTTCCTGAATACTAGGACATGAATATACACATTGCCCTTTATCAAAGATTTTCACTTGTAATTCTTTTACATAATAGTCTGTTAAAACAGTTTTCTTCCATGTATGAACAGGGTGAAAAAGAATATATGGCTTACTTTCATCTACAACTTCATTCCTTAAGGTAAGTAAATCACCTACTGCTTTATTAGTTTGCTTATGATAAAACCTATACAATTTTTTAAAACCAGGATTAGTTACCTTTTCTGGATTTTCACTTAATTTTATTTTAGACTCTAATTTGTTTTTATTTTCTATAGCTACTAACTTATATACCCCTCCAAATACAGGATTAGATTTAGAAGTTATTAGATTTTCTCCTACTCCAAAGATATCTATCTCAGCACCCTGTAGTAACAAGTCACTAATAAGGTATTCATCTAAGGAATTAGATGCAGTTATTTTACAATCTTCCATGCCAGCTTCATCTAACATTTTCCTAGCAGCCTTTGAAAGATATGCAATATCACCACTATCTAACCTAATTCCCTTTAATCTATTTCCTTTAGGCTCTAATATTTCCTTAGCAACTCTTATTGCGTTAGGTATACCACTTTTAAGAGTATTGTAGGTATCCACAAGAAGTACACTGGAAGTGGGATAAACTTCTGCATAAGCCTTAAAGGCTTCATATTCACTATGAAAGCTTTGAATCCAACTATGAGCCATGGTTCCTAGAGATGGAATTCCATATAATTCTTCTACCATTGTACATGCAGTGCCAAAACAACCTCCTATATAAGCAGCTCTTGCTCCTAATAACGCTCCATCATAACCTTGAGCTCTTCTAGAACCAAATTCTAAAACATTTCGCCCCTTAGATGCCCTAACAACTCTGCTTGCTTTAGTAGCAATTAAACTTTGATGATTTATAGTTAAAAGTAGCATAGTTTCTATTAATTGACCTTGAGGAATTGGCCCTCTAACAGTTATTATAGGCTCATTTGGAAATACCACCGCGCCCTCTGGAATGGCCCATATATCACATTGAAATTTAAACTCTCTTAAATACGCCAAAAAATCTTCAGAAAATATTCCTCTTTCCCTTAAAAAGCTTATGTCTTCTTCAGTAAAACTTAAAGTATTTATATACTCTATAAATTGTTCTAATCCAGCAATTATTACATATCCCCCATCATCAGGGATTTTTCTAAAAAACATATCAAAATATGCTATTCTATCCTTCATCCCCTTCTTTAGATATCCATTACCCATAGTCAATTGGTAAAAATCCGTTAACATGCTTAAATTTCTCTTTATATTTACGCAATCACATACTATAGTACTCATATGTTAACAAGCTTCCTTTCCTTAGTTTTCCTCTTAACCCTTATTAAATCAAAGACTTATAACTAAAAATAAATATATTATTCTTAGTTATTTCTTAATTCTTGGATTATTATACTAAGGACTATTCTAACAAATTCTTAGTTATATTGTCATAAAGCATTACCCATCTTTTAGTAATGCTTTAATCTTGTCCATACTAAAGTCTTCATCTACTATTTTATAATACTTTCTTTTTTGTCCTTTATAACTTATCATAATCTCTTTTTCATTAATCCAAGCTATATCAATTCTTATTGGACCTGTTGACCCCTCTTCCTTATATGACCCTATAATTGTCATCAAATATTCTATTCCATAATCACTACTTCTATTTTCCTTCATTTTCACATTCTTCATATAATCTATAAATTTCATTGTCTTTTCTTCTTTATATATATTCCATGATTCAGATGAATCAATTCCTCCTTTTAAAGAAAAAAAGGTTACACTAGTACAATTATCCATGTTATACCTATTTATAACAAACTCTTCAAAAGTTCCCTGTTTAGGATAAATGATATATAGTATCTCTATTGCTACTATGACTAATATTCCTATAAATATCTTTCTTTTCATTTCTCCTCCTATATAAAATATTGATATGTTTTAAACAATTATTTTACCTATCCATAGATAAATTTAGATGTAATTCATGTTTGCTATATAAATTGTTCATACATACACCAACACTATCCATTATATTCCTATATTGAGAATAATTATACACCATGCGGTACTTATATTCCATATAATTTATAATATAATGAAACTCATTTATGTACTAGCAATACAAATAAAATGACAATTTTAAAAATTAAGCTACCTTCTTAAACCACCCTTATCTAAAATCCATTACTTAATGGTACTTTCTATTTTTTTTCATTGAAATATTATTATAGTATAAGAATATAAATTTGAGGAGATGTATATATGAAAGTTGGAGTATTAATGGGTGGAATTTCCTTTGAGCGAGAAATATCCCTTTTATCTGGAGAAGAAATAATTAAAAACCTAAATAGAGATAAATATGAAGTAATTCCTATGATTATAAACTCTAAAAACGAAGTTATAGATAAAATTCACGACTTAGATTTTGCTTTTTTAGCCTTTCATGGGGAATTTGGAGAAGATGGTGCTATTCAAAGTATTTTAGAAAGTATGGGAATTCCCTATTCTGGAAGTAATCCTTTGACTAGTGCTCTTTGCATGAATAAAAAGCAATGTAAAAGAATTTTTAAAGCTGAAGGTATTCCTATAGCAAAAGGAATTAATCTATATAAACATGAAGGTGTGGATTTAAAAGAAATAGAAAAGTTACAATATCCTATGATAATTAAACCTAACAGTGGTGGTTCAAGTATTGGAATTTCTTTAGTTTATAGCAGAGATGAGCTTAGAAATGCTATATTAGAAGGATTTAATTATGATGATGAAATAATTATAGAAGAATATATAAATGGCAGTGAGTATACTGTTTCCCTATTGAATGGTGACACATTGCCTATTCTTTCTATAATCCATAAAGGTAATTTCTTTGATTATGAATCCAAGTACAATGATACAGATACCTTAAAGGAGGTAGCTATTCTTCCTGAATCCCTTCAAAATGAAATCAATGAAATATCGAAAAAATGTTATAGAATCTTTGATTGTAAAGCCTATGCAAGAGTAGATATAATAGTGAGTAATAACAAACCCTATGTAATAGAGCTAAATACTTTACCTGGTATGACTAAAAATTCTCTATTTCCTAAAAGCGCAAAAGCTGCCAACATGGAATATTCAACTTTACTAGATAAGATTATTGAATTTTCATTAATATAAGAGATGAGCCAATTGGCTCACCTCTTATATTCTATCTCTTAATGAGTTAATTCTTAAAATTAATCTCCTACTCCAAAATCTGTATTTTCAAATAACACTTCAATTTTACTAACATCCTTAAGGAAATTATATTCCATTTCAAACCAACCTATTAATTCTTCATCTCTCTTAATATCCGTAGTATTTTCTGTAAAGATATTTATTGTTCCATAATCAAAGTGATTTAACACTATATCAATATCTTCTTTAATCATTTCTTTGTTTTGTCCTTTTATACCTACCATTAAGCATACTGAGCTAAAATACTTTCTAACTTCCTTATAATCTTTAAATCTAGCATTTTTATTTAACACTAAATTTCTAAAATTATTATCAAAACTTTCAACTCCAATTTTAAAAATAACTTCAATTCCAAAGAAATCTCTCATTTCTTGTAATCTACTTCTATAGCACCAATGGCTTTCTAAGAACATCTTTTTTATATTCTTTTCTATTACTATTTTTCTAATGCTTTCCAAGGTTTCAATAGGTAATTCAAAGCAACTTCCTGAATTAATCACTTCTAAGGTACCATATGTTCCTTTTACTTCCTTTAACACCTTTTTATTTATATCATTGATTTCTGCAGATTTTGTTGAATTATCCTCTATATAATCACAAAATGTGCACTTCCCCCAAACACATGGAAAAGCCTTTAGTAATACTATTTCTCTTTTATTCTTCCCTGTTATTATATTATATCTATCCATACTATTCATCCCCAACAATATTACTTTTAATATCTAATGGTAACATTTTAATAATTGTAAAAACTAATCCAAAGCTCACAGCTTTATCTAATAAATCTGTAAAAATCTGAGTAGAAAAAACTGCTGTAATAATACTAATTCCAGAGTTTTTAAGTATTGCAACTAAAATACTTGAACCTGAGGAAGTTACCCCTTGAAAAACAAAGGAAGCAATAACTGCTGCTGTTGCTGATCCTAAAACTGTAACTAATAATATTCTTAAAATCAACTTTAAAACTCCAACCTTCTTACCTTTAAATAACATTCCTGTACCTATCCCCACTACTAATTGTACTGGTAAAAAATAAAATGAAATAGGATCAAAAGTTATACCATTAATAATTGATGATAATCCTCCAACCACAGCTCCACTTACTGGTCCAAATAATATTGAAACTAAAATAGTTCCTATTGTATCAATGTAAATTGGAAGTTTTAATGATAATGCTATAAATCCTCCTACTAAGTTTATAGCTACTGCTAAACCCATAAAAATAATTCTCTTATTCTTTTTACTATTCATATTTCTAATCTTCCTCCTCTTAATTTAGTCCATATTTAGAATTATTTAAAATTGATATTATATCTTCTTTATATTTTGGGAAAATTCTTGATAGAAACATTTCCATAAAACCTTTTGAATTTACTTCTGTTAACACTAGACAATTTGGTTTCTCTCTATAAAAATCCCCTTCATCCACCAGTGTCATTCCTATAGCTTTTCCCTCTGTAACTATATCTACAAAATATTCCTTTCCAGAGCATAATTCAGGATTAATAAAATATGCTACTGCTAGTGGATCATTAATTACACATCCTAAGGTTCTTTCTTGGTTCCAATGAAAGTCCACATAAAATTTAGTTATCTTTACAATTAACTCTCCAAGAGGTTCATTAAACTGCCTTATCATTTCAATATAATTGGGAGTTAAAACACATTGTCTAGTAACATCTAATCCCACCATGGTAATCTTCCTTTTTAATTCCTTAAAGACTTTTTCTACACCATGAGGGTCAACCCAGAAATTAAACTCTGCTACTTGAGAACAATTCCCAAAGCTCTTAAAAGCTCCTCCCATAAGAACTAACTCCTTCATCTTTCTTGTAACTTCACAATCTTTTTCTAAAGCTTTTGCTATATTAGTTAAAGGACCCAATGCGATAATTGTGATATCCTCTGATTTTAACTCATCTAGAATAAAATTTACTGCACCTTCTTTATAGGTTACCTCCTCTACCATTGGTAAGAAACTTTCACCAAGTCCATCTCTTCCATGGGTATCCTCTGCAGTAATTAATTTTCTTTCCATAGGTTCGCATTCCCCAAGATACACTGGTATATCTAACCTATTTAGTTCTTTAAGTATCTTTAATGCATTTTCTGCCCCTTTTTTTCCATGGACATTCCCCGATACTATAGTTATCCCTTTAACATCTATCTCCTCTGATTTTAGTGCAAGAATTATAGCCAATGAATCATCAATTCCTGGATCACAATCTATTATTACTTTTCTCTTGTCCATCTTTTCTCTTCCTTTCTTAATGAAACCATAAAAAAATGCCTTGAGCTCCATCCCAAGGCATAAAAAATACAACCTAAAAAAGGTCGCACTAAGGGTATAGCACGACCATATAAGTCTTATTCCCTAGTTTTTTATAGAGGGATGGTTACGAACCTCTCCCACAGAATTCTGTGGATTTTTTATTAAATTCTTAATTTAACATATCATATTTTATACCTTATATCAACTGCTTATCTATAATTATGTATATTCTTATTTAAAGAGCATAACCACTAATCCTTGAACTATACCTATTGCAGCTCCTAAGATAAAGCCCAAAACTTCAATATGTTTTAATTCCTTTTTAGCTACATTTATAATAATTCTTTCAAGTTCTTGTAAATCCAACTCATTTATTTTTTCTTCAACCATTTCTTTAATATCTACTTTATCTTTGATATGACTAACAGCTTCACTTTCCATTTCCTTTAAAGCCTCATCAACTTCTTCCTCTATAATGTTATCTATAGGTCCTTGAACCATGATCCTAAAGGGTGCTGGCACAAAATCCATCTTTCCTGCCACTAAATTTCTTATTTTATTTTTGACTAACTGACTAAATATAACCTTATCTTCTTCTGTGATTGCATTTTTTATTATATCATCAATTGACAATAATTCCTTTGCCACCACTTCCCCAATATTTTGTGCTATTTCATTTTTTCTCTTTGGAATTAATCCTATTATCTCTAAATTTATTAATGGAATTTTAATTGGATTAATTGGTCTAAACATAAGCTTTATGGCTAATATGTTTGTTACCCATCCAATAACCCCTCCTACTACTGCTAATAAAAATACAATAACTAAACTATTCATGATGTCCTCCTAAGTATTTCAAAATTTCTATTAATATTCTACAACAATTATTCTTGTTTTTCTATTGAAACTAACTTATTTTTCTAATAAACTATTTTTAAGTGATTCTTTTGTTTGGTTTTGTAAAGATAACCAATGCAAACTTGAATCTTTTTTACTTTGTATTCTTATGATAACTTTTATAGGAATACAATTAATAAAAATAGGTGGTGTTAAATATGATATTTTCTACTCTAATTATAAATAAGGATGAACCTATTTATATGCAACTAGAAACACATATCATTAATGGAATAAAAAAGGGTGAATTAAAAAAAGATAGTAAACTGCCTTCCACAAGAGAAGCAAGTAAACTTTTAAACATAAGTAGGAATTCTGTCATTGCTGCCTATGAAGAACTGGAAAGCAAAGGAATAATAACTACTAAGAGGGGTGTTGGTACCTTTATTTTAATGGAGACTGAAAACACCTGTGAAGAATATAATATTAATTTTATGAATATGATTAGCAATTATGCTGATACCCTTAGAAATCTTGATATTATTAAAAGTGAACTTCCCTATAAAAACAATATGATTTCCTTTAAATCTATTGCCCCTGAACCTAGTCTCTTTAATATGGATGACTTTAAAAGAGCTCTCTTAGATGCTTGGACTTATGAGGAAGAAAACCTATTAAACTATGGATATGCTAAGGGATATGCCCCTTTAATCCAATATTTTCTTCAGTATATGGAGGAAAAAAGAGTTAATACTGAAGGTAGAGATATATTAATCACTAACGGTTTTACTGAAGCCTTTGATATTATTATAGGTTCTTTAACTAAAAAAGGAGATATAATCCTTTGTGAAGAACCTACCCATAATACAGCATTAAAAATTATGAAATCCCATGAAATTGAAGTTATCCAGGTAAAAATGAATGAAGAAGGTATGGATTTAGAAGATTTACAAATGAAGCTTGAAAAGTATAATCCTAAATTTGGATATATAATCCCTTCTTATAATAATCCTACAGGTATTGTAACCAAAACCAAACGAAGAAAAGAAATTTATAATCTTTTTAGACAGTACTCTGTACCTATAATCGAAGATGGATTTAATGAAGAGCTTCTATACTCTAGCTCTCCCATCGATCCCATAGCATCATTAAGTGGCATGGGTAATAGTATAATCTATATTGGCAGTCTTTCTAAAATACTCTTTCCAGGCCTTAGAATTGGATGGATTTTAGCTAGTAAAGATTTGATTGATATTTTAGAAAGTGTAAAAAGAGGTAGAACCATTCACTGTTCTTTCCTTGATCAAGCTTCCTTTTACTATTACTTAAAAAGTGGAGCCTTTAGTAGGTATGTAAAAAATGTAAGAAAATATTATAGAGATAAGTATAATCTGGTTATGGAAATGATAAATGAATACATCCCTTATGAATATGTTACTGGAGAAGGTGGCCTTCATATATTTATTAAGCTTAAAAATAATATAGATGCAAGACAACTTCTAGATATATGTTATAAGGATAATGTGCTATTTATGCCTGGTGATATCTTTTATATAAATAGTGTAAAAGGCAAGGACTGCTTTAGAATAGGCTTTGGTAGAGTAAGTGATGAAGATATCAAAGTAGGAATAAAAATAATTGGTGATAATATAAAAAAGCTAAGTAAACCACCTTATCAATAAATCCTGTACTAACTGGTTCTTGTGATTTAATGTAATTATACTAAAATAATAGTATAAGGTAAGTTTCACTTGATATAACGAAGTAAATTCTTAATGAATATAACTAAAATAGCTTACTAGAAATAATGAAAGAAATTACGAGGTGTAACAATGGAAAAAATAATGAGACCTGTATGGGCTGAGATAAATTTAGATACAATAGCCACTAACACAAAAAATATAAAAAAATTAGTTGGAGATAAAGAGCTTATTGCTATCGTAAAAGCAGATTGCTATGGACATGGAGCTGTAGATGTTGTTCCTACCCTTTTAGAAAATGGAGCCTCTAGACTCGCTGTAGCAATGCTGACAGAAGCTATAGAGCTTAGAAAAAATAATATTAATGCTCCTATAGTAATTTTAGGATATACTCCTTTATACTTAGGCGAAGAGCTAATAAATTATGATATTGAGCAAACAATATATGATTTAGATTATGCAAAAGAACTATCTAAAATAGCCTTAAGCCTTAATAAAAAAGCTAAAATCCATATTGCCATAGATACTGGTATGGGTAGAATAGGATTTCTCCCTGGTGATGATACCGTTAAAATTATAAATGAAGTTTATAACTTAGAAGGTTTAGAAGTGATTGGAATATATTCTCACTTCTCCACCTCTGATGAAAAGGACAAAACCTATACCAATGAACAACTTTATAAATTTAAAAAGGTTATGGCGGATTTAGAAACTCTTGGAATTGAAATTCCATTAAAACATATTTCTAATAGCGGAGCAATTATAGATATGCCTGAAACTTATTTAAACGGCGTGAGACCAGGCATTATACTTTATGGTTATTACCCTTCTAAAGAAGTTTCTAAGGATAACATTTCAGTAAAACCAGCTCTAACTTTGAAAGCAAAGATAGCTCATGTAAAAGAATTGCATAAGGATATGTATATAAGTTATGGTAAAACCTTTAAAACTAATAAAAAAACTATTGTAGCTACACTACCAATAGGCTATGGAGATGGTTATCCTAGAGCATTAAGTGAAAATGCTAAGGTAATTGTTAATGGCAAATTTGCTAGTATTCTAGGTAGAATTTGTATGGATCAGTGTATGATTGATGTAACAGACATAGAAAATGTAAAAACTGGTGATGAAGTTATTATTTTAGGTGTAGAAGGAGACTTAAAATTTAACGCTGATGATATGGCAGAAGCCTTAGGCACAATAAACTATGAAATTCTTTGCAGAATTAAATCCAGAATTCCTAGAGTATATATTAAGAATAAAGAAATAGTTAAAGTCAGAAATAACATATAAGAAAAAAGTCTTGTCATTTAGAAGTGACAAGACTTTTTTTCATAGGTAATATATATCATGGACATTTAGTCCTAATAATTTACATATATAACATTAAACTATTTTTACCATTCTATATAAATATTGAGAAAAATACTTTTCTTCTTTTTCAAATTTATAATCTAAGTTTTCATAGAACTTTCTTACTTTCTCATCCTTAGCTAGCAGTGAACAACCTTTATATCCTTTTTCTTTAGCTACCTTTTCTGCTAACTTCATTAGTTCTTTTCCTATTCCAAGACCTCTAACTTTTTTAGTAGTTGCTAAGTTTGCTATATATAACTCTCTATCTCCACCCTCTTTTAAGTACATTCCTAAAATAAGGTCCTTTATAAATTTTATTTTTCCTTTAATTCCTTTTATCATATGAAGTAATTCAAAACTAGTTTTTGTATCTAAATCAGATATTTCTTCACTGTTTAAAAGAACTATAGCTCCACAGGTCTTTCCATTTAGTTCTGCTACCTTTATATTTAAATATGAATATCTAGATTCCTGACTTAATACTAGCCATTGAATCCTATTTAAAATCTCCTCTTTAGTGCCCTGGCCCCAAATATGATCTGGTGTTTCCTCAGTATCATATATAAGACCAGCGATAATGGGGGCATCCACCTCCGTTGCATCTCTTAATGTTAAGTTTTTCATAAATATCCCTCTTTCATGAAATTTTTATTTAAATTTCTTAACTATATTATATTATTATTAGAAAAATTAATTAAGGCTTTAGATCCGCAGTATTTAGTACTTTTATGCTATTATTGAATTCTTACTAATTTATACAACTGTCCTATTAGTACTTATTAATGCCTACAATAAGTATTTTTTATCATATCTACTTCTCACTTCATTCTCTTAATTACAAAATCTTTACTAGGATTAATATGAGGATATGTTTAAAAGCAACAGTTATTTTATTACTTGTATTTACTTTTTCAACTACTATGGTATAATATTTATGTATATATGTAATAATAAATATATTGAATATTATTATATTTAAAATAAATTAATGCAAAGAAAGAGGTTGAGTCGAATTGTGTAAAATGGTAGTTCTTGTAAGTGTTTTAGGTTAATAACGGGATAACTGTGCCCTTTTTTACCTAAACATTTGAATAGAATTATCTTTTACAGGATAAGACTCTTTTTTAATACTCTAAATCATATAAAATTTAAATTAGTATCACTACACTATTATTTTGTTATAGCTAATATGAGATCTAATTTTTCACTCTACTATGATTTAGAATATAATTTTCACTGCATTAATTTACATGAAATTTAAGGAAAGAGCAAAGCCTCTTTCCTTTTTTTATTTTACGGAGGTATAAAGACATGAGTATATTAAATATTGAAAATCTAAGCTTTAGTTTTGGAGATAAAACTATTTTTAAAAATATGTCCCTTAGATTACTAAAAGGCGAACACGCTGGTCTTGTTGGAGTTAATGGTGCTGGTAAGACTACCCTGTTTAACATCTTAACTGAAAAATTAATCTGCGATGAAGGTACTTTTACTAAAGCTTCTTCCTGTAAGATTGGATATCTTAAACAAAATTCTGATATAAACGAAAATTTAACCATAAAAGAAATTTTAAGGGAAGCCTATATAAATCTTTATGAATTAGAAGAAAAGATCTTACTCATAAGTAATAAGTTAGCTACCGGAGATGTAGATGACTATGATAAATTAATCAATAAATTAGGCCATCTTCAAGATAGGCTGGATTCTAGTGAGTTTTATAATATTGAAAAGCATATTGAAACTATGTGTAAAGGGCTTGGTATAACTGCCCTTGGTATGGATACTCCCTTTAAAAATTTAAGTGGAGGTCAAAAAACTAAGGTTATGCTAGCAAAACTACTTCTTGAAGCTCCTGATATATTACTTTTAGATGAGCCTACTAATTATCTAGATAAAGAGCATATAGAGTGGTTATCTAAATATCTACATGACTATGAAAATGCTTTTGTGGTCATATCCCATGACACTAGCTTTTTAAACAAAATTACAAATGTAATTTTCAATTTAGAGTTTTCCTCTATAAAAAGGTATATGGGAAATTATGATAACTTCTTAAAACTACAAGATGAGGAAAGAAAAAGATATATAGCTGAATATACTGCTCAACAAAAGGAAATTCAAAAGCTTCAGAACTTTATTGATAAAAATAAAGTTCGAGCTTCTACTGCAAAAATGGCTAAGGGTAGACAAAAGGCTCTTGATAAAATTGAAAAACTAGAAAAACCAAAAATAATTTCTCCTAAACCTAGTTTTTCCTTTAATTTTAAAAGAACCTCTGCTTCCCTTGTGATGAAAAGCTCTAGTCTAACCATTGGCTACAGCTATCCACTTATAAAAAATCTTGATCTTACTTTAAAAAGAGGTGAAAAAATTGCCATTACAGGTTGTAATGGCATAGGTAAATCCACATTTTTAAAGACCATAATGGGAGTAATACCTCCAATAGATGGTGATATAAAGCTTGGAGATTATCTGTACCCAGCTTACTTTGAGCAACAGGTTCATGGTTCAGACCATACTCCTCTTGAGGAAGTTTGGGATTCTTTTCCTAAAAAATCTCAAAGCGAAATAAGAGCAGCCCTTGGTCGTTGTGGTATTAAAAATGAGCATATGAATCAAAAACTAAAAACTTTAAGTGGCGGAGAACAATCAAAGGTTAGACTTTGTAAACTTACCTTAACTCCAACAAATTGGCTTTTACTTGATGAGCCAACTAATCATTTAGATGCTATCTCTAAGGCTGAACTAAAAAAAGCTCTTATTGATTTTAAGGGTACTCTCCTTTTAGTTTGCCATGAAGTTGATTTCTATAAAGATTTAGCAACTCAGGTATGGAATATGGAAGAACTTTTAGTATAATAAATAAGGATCAGCTATAAATTTATAGCTGATCCTTATTTATATATTATTATTCAGTTTTAGACTCTACTCTAATCCAAGATTCACAATAGCCTTTACCACTCTCTTTTTCATAATACATTTCTAAATCATAACCTTCTAATTTATTATAAGTTGATGTAGGTAGCCATTCAGTGTGTGCCCTCTTATTTAAATCTTGAAAAGCAGTACTAATATCATCAATATCATATTCCTCTGAAGTAAAAATCGCCCAAGTGGCTGATGGAATCTCTACTATTTTATAACCTGTGGTATCACTTTTATCACTCTTTAAAGCACATATCATATATGGAAAAGTAGTACCACCAGTTTTCCTATAATCGCATATTGCATTTACTGGACATAACTCTCCTTGATTGTTTAAGTTACCTGTAGATTCAGCTAATTTGTCACATTCCCCATTACTTAATACTTCATCCCAAAAGTTGGGTATCTCTCTTAAATTCTCATCATAATTCGTGTCAAATATTCTTTCAATGCCATAAACTTGAAAAGCTTCTCTTGTTTCAATTCTATACTTCATTTCACTTACTCCTTTAATAGAAATTTGAAAGGATATACGTGGATATGCTTTTAGACTTATTCCCTTATTTCTTGCTGTTGTAGGAGTTATGCCATGCAAATTCTGAAATGCGCGGGCAAAAGCCTCTGGTGATTCATACCCATACTTTAGTGCAATATCGATAACCTTCATAGAGCTGTTTTGCAGTTCAAAAGCAGCCATAGTCATCCTTCTACGTCTAACATACTCTACCATTGAAATCTCAGTAATAAAAGAAAACATTCTTTGAAAGTGATGCACTGAATACCCAATTTCATTAGCTACTTTCTCATAATCAATTCTATTAGTTATATTACTTTCCATATACTCAATGGCTCTATTCATTTTATCTAAAAGTTCCATATCTATCCCTCCTTTAATAAAAGTATATCAAGTTATAAAGCATTAAACCTTGCAGTTCTTGTCCTCTTCTGCAAGATTATTTAACTTTAATTATATATTACACTAGAATATATTTCTATATTATTATTTCACTTATATAGATTAATTTATATACAAAAATAAAGGTATTAACTTAATATATAAAGTCAATACCCTTATTTTCACTGAAATATTTATATGTTAAGGATAAATATATTAGGGGTAAATTAGGGGCATATATTATCCTAGAAACATTTCTAAATCTTCATCCACAGTTCCTATGCCTGCTATTCCAAAATTCTCTACTAATACTTTTGCTACATTTGGTGATAAGAATCCTGGAAGTGTTGGTCCTAGATGAATATTTTTTACTCCTAAATAAAGTAATGCTAGAAGTACTATTACAGCTTTCTGTTCATACCAAGCTATGTTATAAGCTATAGGAAGTTCATTTACATCATTTAGTTCAAATATTTCTTTTAGTTTTAAAGCTATTACAGCTAATGAGTAAGAATCATTACACTGTCCTGCATCTAAAACCCTTGGAATTCCGCCTATATCGCCAAGATTTAATTTATTATAACGATATTTAGCACATCCTGCAGTTAATATTACTGTATCTTTTGGTAATTTTTCTGCAAACTCTGTATAATAATTTCTTGATTTCATTCTTCCATCACAACCAGCCATAACAAAGAACTTCTTAATAGCACCAGATTTAACAGCTTCTACTACCTTATCTGCTAAAGCAAATACTTGTGCATGAGCAAAACCACCTACTATTTTACCCTTTTCAATTTCTTTAGGTGATGGTAATTTTTTAGCATGTTCTATAATTTCACTAAAGTCTTTAGCTTTTCCATCTTTTCTATCTTTAATATATTTAAATCCTGGATATCCAGTAGCACCTGTAGTATAAACTCTATCTGCATAACTTTCCTTTGGTGGTACTATACAATTTGTTGTAAACAGTATTGGCCCATTAAAAGGTTCAAATTCTTCAGTTTGTTTCCACCAAGCATTACCATAGTTACCTACAAAATTAGAATATTTCTTAAAGAATGGATAATAGTGAGCTGGTAACATTTCACCATGAGTATAAACATCTACTCCTGTATCTTTTGTTTGTTCTAAAAGCTCTTCTAAATCCTTTAAATCATGTCCTGATATCAATATAGCAGGATTATTTCTAACTCCTATATTTACTTCAGTAATTTCTGGATTTCCATAAGCACCTGTATTGGCATCATCTAGCATTGCCATAGTATCCACACCAAATTTACCTGTTTCTAAAGTAAGGGCAACTAGTTCATCTGCACTTAATGTATTATCTAATGTAGCTACTAATGCCTTTACCATAAAATCATAAACTTCTTCATTTTCTTTTCCTAAATTTAATGCATGTTCAGCATATGCTGCCATACCTTTTACACCATAAATAATTAATTCTCTAAGAGAACGTACATCTTCATTTTCAGTAGCTAATATTCCAACTTCAATAGCCTTTGATTTTTCTAAAAGCTCTAAATCACCTTGTACTACAAAAGTAGCAGCATCATGTAATTCTCCTAAATTTATTCCTTTATCCAGTAATTCTTTCTTAACTTCTTCTCTAAGTTCTATGGCTTCCTTTATTTTTTCAACAAATGCAGAATCATCAAAATTAGCATTTGTAATAGTCATAAATAGTCCACTTACTATAAAATGATTAGCTTTAGGAAATCTTATACCTTTTTCTAATCCTTTTTGCTGAAAAATAGCAATTCCCTTTAGTGAATAAATCATTAAATCTTGTAAGTTAGCAACCTTCTCTGTCTTTCCACATACACCTCTTATTGTACAGCCTGTACCTTTTGCAGTTTCTTGACATTGATAACAAAACATACTCATTTAAAAACCTCCTTTTAAATTTTGTTTTAATTGGTTTTTTTAATCTATATTAATATAATATGTAATTTCACACTTAATTTCGGTATCTCAGGATACCATTGTTAGATATTTGTAAATTTTATGATTATTTATAGATTTATCAAAAGAGGCTTTCTCAAAATAGATTTTTCTATTTTGAGAAAGCCTCTCTTGAATAACTCGCTATCCTAGACATTCTCTTAAACCTTTTAGATCAATTATTCTAAAGGAGCTTCTGTGAAAATCTATAATTCCTTCTTCCTTCATATTTATTAATTCTCTTGAAAGGGAAGGTCTAGATACAAGTATATATTCAGCTAATTCATTTCTCTTTAAAGGTATATCAAAGGTAAGACTGTTATTAATACTATATTGCTGAATCAAGTATGTGCTAATTTTTTTTCTTATACTTTTTAATGAAAGAATTTCTACCTTTTCATTTAAACTAAGAGCTTTTTTAGCTACTATTTGTAACATATTCTGTATTAAATTTTTATGTCCTTCACAGGCTTTATTGCATACTCCTACAATCTTATCTGGGTGCAAAAATAGGATAGTACAATCAGTATATGCCTCTACAGTTGAAAGCCATCCATCCTTAGAAAAAGCATCTATCTCTCCAAATAAATCTCCTCTTTTTACTCTTGACATCATAACTCTATCCCCATCTAAAGTTTCCTTACTAACACTTACTTCACCCTCCAAAACTACTCCTATCCCAGTTAATTTGTCTTTTTCAATAGTTATTATATCTCTTTTTTTATAGGTTTTTATGCTAGACTTTAAACAGCTTAATACACTTTTAAGTTCTTCTTTTTCAATATCTTTAAATAATTCAATGGTCATTAACTGATTAATCCATTTTTCATCCATAAGACTTCACCATTCCTTACTTATCCTTTATTTCTTCATTTTGTAATATAATATCACATGGCACTATAAATTGCTGTAATAAGTGTTACAAACAAAGATTATTTCCTCATTTGCTTAACAATTTTAAAATATAAGTGTATTAGTTTACCTAAGAATATTTAACTTGTTAATAGCTAAATTAATCATTTTTTCATGGTCAAAAGCTAATAAGTCTGTATTTTCCATTGAAGGTTTTATATATACTTCTCTGCTTCTACCACTTCCTTTTTTAACACTCTTTTCTAATACTAAATATTCTATTTTTATTTTTCTTTCTTCATTATAAAAAATTAGTCTGTAGGTACCTTCTTCCTGACTAGAGTATAATAAGTTTTTTTCAACTCTAAACCAAGCCACCTCTGCTGCATCATCTCCAGCCTTAGGTTTTAATTTATCATAATCTACTAATGCAACATATGAAACACTTATAATCCTATCTCGTGGGTCTCTTCCTACGTCTCCAAAGGTATATAGTTGCTCTAGATAAACATCATCCACATTAGTTTCTTCTTTCAATCCCCTAAGAGCTGCCGCCTCTATATCTTCATCCATATTCACAAACCCTCCAGGAATTGCCCACTTACCTATACAAGGGTGATCTTTTCTCTTCACTAGCAATATTTGTAGTTGATTTTTTTCTTCATGCACCTTTTTCTCAGTAAATATTAAAGTATCCACCGTCACTGCAGGTTTCTTATATTTCTCAGGATTATACCTTTCTAAAAATTTTTCCAAGGTCTCACCTCTAGAATTTACTTTTTCTCCATGAATTGTCATAATTTATTTTTAGGCTCATTGCCTAAAAGTCACCACCTTTAATTGTTCAATTTCTTTTACATAACGATACTCTTTTAGCTCCTTACCAATATTAATTTCTCCTAGTATTTTTGCATCATCAATAGTAGCATAGCGTATATTATACATAAATATTCTCCTAACTATTTAAAATTTCTACTATTTAACTATGAAACTAGTTAAATAGGTAAATAGGTAAATAGTTAAATAGTTGTTCTATTCATGCGGGTTTCAGGAATTTTGCTATATAAAAGCACCTGTACTAAAGATTCATTAATTTTGAAAATAAGCCTTATCTATAATTTTCTTCTTAAAATATGTCAAATATCATTTCCTTGAAATCCACATTTTCTATAATAAGATTTACAATTTCATTATTATTAACTTTAATTTCCTTTTTAAAATCAGAAGTCATCTTTATGGTTTTCCATAACGCCGTTGGCTGAAGTGAGCAGGGATTTTCTAAGTACTTTTCTCTTAAAACAACTTCAAAATTCAAATTAAAAACCTCCCAATGTAATTATCACTTTAAACCCACCTTTAAATCATAAATAAAAGCCTTAGCAAACTCTTGTTGCTCCCGATAGATCTTTTTTGCTTTTGGCAAATAACAAGTACCCTTACCAAGTATATTATCTTCTATATATTTAATCGTTTCTTCTAATGTTTGTCCTCTAACTGATCCTGTTATAAGTGATTTAACAATTAAATATGTTTTTCCACCTTCTATCATGTGTGCATCATGAAGAATTTTTCCTTCTATAGTGATAGCTTCCTCATCCTTTTGTGATTCTCTTGAAGCATTAATAATTTTCTTTATCATACTCTGAGACATATTCTGTGACTATAACCATTGAATTATATTTTTCTCACTATTATATATAAAGCCATGAAAGTATGCACCATATAATAAAATATCCATATCAACTTTATAATCAATGCTCTTCACTAATCTTTCAACATATTTTAGAACTCTTTCAATATGTGATAAGCCATGCATTATATCTTTATTTTTATAATAAGGAGCAACAAACTCTATTAACTTTTCTTTACTTATCATTTCATTCTGTATATTTTGCTCATCCACCATTAAGTACCTCTCTTTACCATAAAACATCTATTTAATTATATATCATAATAAAATATATTGTTATAATATTCTTTATTTTACATAAATTAATTTGCACATTCAACGCATTCAAGGCTATTATAATTTTTATATAACATAATTTAAAAAAGCATCCTATATTATTCTTTAAATAGTATAGGATACTTTTATTTTAAAAGATAATTACCTAATGTATTCTGTTACAAGATCCGTAAAGAGTATTCCATCTAAGTGATCAATCTCATGACAGAAACATTTTGCTAAGTCACCTGTACCGGTAAATGTAACCTCCTCACCATTTTCATCTAAGGCTTGCACTATAACCTTTGCTGGTCTTTTTAGTTTTCCCCAAGTATCTGGTATACTTAAGCAACCCTCTACCACATTTTGTTCCCCTTCTTTGTAGATTATCTTTGGATTAACTAATTTTATCAATCCTTGTCCCATATCCATTACAACTAATCTTTTTAATATTCCTATCTGTGGAGCAGCTAAGCCACCACCATTTTCTGTATTGTACATAGTATCTGCCATATCATTTAAGATTAATCTAATTCTATCATCTACCTTTTCAACCACTTTGCTTTTTTTTCTTAATATCTCATCATTTGAAAGTCTAATTTTTCTTAATGCCATTTATTCTATACCTCTACTTTACTGTAATCTTGATTTTCTTCTAATATTTTAATAAATTTTTTCTCACTTAAGATATCATTTGTAATAAATTCTCCATTATAAAATAAACTATAGGTAGTAAATGGTGTTGGTGAATTTTGAGCTTCTTCTTTAGTTTCATATTTCTTAACCTGCATATTAATATTCATACTTTTAGCAATTTCCTCAACAAGAGGCACATACTTAGCTGTAAAAGGACATTGATTACTATAATAAAGTACAAATCCCATTTCATCTATTTTACCTTCCTTTGCACATGACTTAAATGAAGGTTTACTTTCTCCATCTTTAAAAGGTAAATATAACAGTTCAAAATAAGGCTCTGCTCTATCTGCAATTAAGAACCCCTTATGAATCAGATATTTTTTATCTGCTAAATAGGATCTTTTTTTATCTGAAGATAGGATTACTAATCCCTTTTTTCCTTTGTTTTTACTATATATAATACATTCATTTAATAATTTATTCGAAATCCCTTGACCCTTATATTGACCAGATACCCAAAGACAATTAATGAACATGTACTCTTCTGCAATAATAGGACACCAAGCTTTCTCTGCAGGTATATACTCAATAAAAACTTTACCTCTTACATCACCTTTTTTGAATACCAATCCATCAGCGAACCTAGCCTTCATCCATGCTTTCTTCGATGACACTTGGCATTCACCTTTCTTATCAGCAATAGCACAGCAAATATGTTCCTTTTCAATATTTTCATTGTTTACAGTAATAATATTCAATGATTTATTCCCCTTCCCCAAAATAGTTAAATCTATTATCACTATTTAGTTTTCCAAATTTTATTTATAAAAGTTCCAACTTCCTTCCATGCCGCTTTACTTTCCGGAATTAAATCTCCTGCCATTTGAAACACATGAAACATACCTTCATAAACAGACAATTTAACTTTAACCTTTTCATTTCTTGCCTTCTCTGCCACGGTAAGAGTATCACTTAAAAGTACTTCATGGGTTCCCACTTGCATAAGCATTGGCGGAAATCCTGTAAAATCTCCATATACTGGTGATATATATGGGTTATGAGGATCATTATCTCCTAAATATGCTGAATCATATAGCATATTGTTTGTAGTCTTACCAAAAAGAGGATCAAGCTCATAATTTTCTATATAACTTGTACCACTATGAGTCAAATCATTCCAAGGTGACATAACTACAATTCCTGCCGGAAGGGAAATTTCATTATCCCTTAGGTAAAGACACAGTGCTAATGCTAATCCTCCTCCAGCAGAATCTCCTACTACCATGATTTTCTTTGATTCAAAATTTTTTTCTTCTATAAGCCACTGATAAGCAGCTATTGCATCTTCTAATGCTGCCGGAAATGGATTCTCTGGAGCTACTCTATAATCAATAGTTAAAACTTCTGTATTTTTACCTAGTTCTGAATAATTTACTGCAAATCTTCTATACACATTTTTCATGGGACCAATGTAGCCTCCACCATGAAGTTGCAGAATTACTTTTCCGTTAGATTTTTCTTCTGGCTTTAAGTATTCCATAACAAAATTATCTAACTCTATTTTTTCATATAAATATCCATTAGGACACTTCCAAGGTGGTTCTACAGGATGCTTTCTAAATTTTCCTGTTTGAATTGGTTCCCCCAAGGAAGTATCTGTAATATTATTAATTAATTCTCTAACTAAATTTCCACGAATACTAATCTTTTTCTCTTTCATCTTCTATCTCCTAGGTATTAAATCTGCGAATTAATTCATTTTTTACGCTTCTATCCCCAAAAACTATGGTACCAATTAAAATAAGAATTGAAATTCCACTAGTTAAAATAGCTAAAAACGGTCTATCTATTAATTTTACCCAAAATAGTATCAAAGGAATAAAGCTAAAAATAGTAATAGCAATTTGATACATAAAATAACTTTGCCAATTCATGGGATTAACTATCATAAGAAGCACAATTGCTAAATTAGCAAATAGTATCATTGCAGGGACTGCATAGTTCACAGACCATCCAATGTATCCTGTAACATTATCAATGACTACAACTAGTATTCCAGCTCCTATGGTTTGAACTAATATTTTAGAAGCCAAATTAGCATTATTCATAATGGAATAGGTAACTGTAACTCCAAAATATATAATTCCAACCACCGCAATTAAAGACCATATAACTCCTGAGTAGGTAATATAATTAATAAAACCTAAAACTACAGAAACTACAGTTAATATAAACAAAAAAATTCTTTTTATTTTGTTATATTTACCTATATCAAACTCAACATTAGGATACATTCTTGTGGATTCTTCATTCATTTCATCATACTCTAATACTCTCCTGCATAGAGGGCAAGTATGGGTTTCATCCAATATGTTTACTTGACATCTTCTACACCTTTTCATTTAATACACCATTACTTTCTATTGTTACACCAATTCCTTCTTTAGTTAAAGCTCTAAAGAAAGCTCTTTGCAAATATGTATCTCCTAACACTGAGGAAAAAGTCACTACCACTTTATCTTTATAAGAGCATACTCCACACTTCATTTTTTGTTTTTTAGATACACCTATAATAAAATGAAAGTTCTCTATGTACTCCTCAAATTCTGGGAGAACCTTTATATATCCTAAGTTAGATAGAGTCATAGTATTTCCCCTACTTATTCTTCCGTAAACTAACTGTAATGCAATATACTTAAGGACTAGTGGAGCAAATCTAACTAAAGTTTTTTTCTCGTTGGATACATTATAAGAAATAGTTTCTTCTAGCTTCTCTTTAGTTATATTTTCATCCATCTGCTTATTTACCATAAAAAGAATATCCTCAAAACTATGCTCTTTTCCATCAGATAAAAATTCTATGGCTGTTACAGCAAAGAAGTTCATAGTAGTTGTAGAATCAAAGAAAGATCTAAGATTAATAGGTAAATTAATTGATATAGGGTCTTCATGTTTTTGCTTATTTAAGTATTCCTCATAAATACACCATATCAATAACGCCAATAAGTATCTAGTTATACTTACTCCTTTTTCTTTACATTTTGATTTAAGTCCTGCTAGGTCAACATAACCATGAATAACACTTACTGTATCTAGATATAGTACTTCTCCCTTTAACTGATAAGCCTTTTTAGTACTATAAGGTTTCTTAGCTAACCTCTTATAATTTTTTAAATAACTATCCTCAGTATCAAGTATACATTCACTACTGGGTCTCCTTGTAACTTTTTTAGAGGAATCCTTGATTTTAAGTAGTTCTACATAGTGATAAGTAAGTTCCTTTAAAAAGTTAATAGCACCCATTCCATCTGTAATGGCATGAAAAACCTCTAAGTTAATTCTTTTTTCATAGTAAGATACACGAAATAAAAATTGCTGATTACTATGTGGGTCTATATACTTACATGGGTAAGTAGCTTCTTTTTCTACTATGGGCATTTTTTTATTAGTTTCAAAGTAATACCAAAAAAAACCTCTTCTAAGCCTTACGTTAAATCCATCAAACCATGGAAGTACCTCTTCTAATGCTTGCTGTAAAATTTCTGGTACTACATCTCCCTTCAAAGTGACAGACACTCTAAATACATTACTTAAGTTTTCATTAGCAATGACAGGAAATATTTTTGCTGTATTATCTAATCGTCTCCACTTTGTTTGATGACTTTTTTTATTCATTTATCTTCACTCTTTCTTAACTATTGTTAATATAATAATTCCTAATTACTAATTATTATATCAAATTTAATCTATACTTTCATTAGCTTGCATCTAGCTAATAACTTTTATAAACATTTTATATGAAATTAACATAAAATTTAATCTAAATATATAATTAAAATTCTAATCTGCCTTTGTATTCTAGCCATATTAGTGAAAAAATATTAAACGGTATAGAATAAAAATTCTATACCTTTTAATCAGCTTTTATACCTACAGCTCGTCCTATAGTTCCACCTAACTTTTCCCATACATAATTATGATCCTTATCTGCCTGAGAGAAATCTCCTTTTTCCCATCTATTTAAAATATCTAACAGTTTTTCTCTATCCTCATAATCTATCTTTTCTACAATACTTTTTAAATTTTGAATTTCTTCTTTTTCCATGGATAATTCTCCCCAAATTTTATTATTCTCTGCAATTATCTTAGTATTAGCCATTCTATGCATTATATCATAAACATCTGCTTCTGGATAATAATCTGCTGGCTTCAATTCCTTAGAATCTTCTTTTGATATCTCTTCATTAATTGATTTTATTTCCTGTTGATTTTCTTTAGCTGTTAACTTTCCTGACTTTCTATCCATTAGATAATTTACCCCAAATACAGCAGCTATTATTACAAGAATTACTATAATAAAAATGATAACTGACTTTTTTCTAAAAAAACCCTTCATCCACTTACCCCCTTTTATCTTATATGTAAATAATTGTATCAATAACTCCATATACTTTTCAATGATTTTATAAAAAAAGCCTTATTTCTAAGGCTTAACTACTCTTATAATACCATAATAAATTAACTTTCCATCCTCCAAACTACAGTCACTGTATCTTCTACATCTATATCATCAGGCTGCAAATCAATGTTTGGAGCTCCTCCTGTAGAAATTAGATTCTTATTCATACTATAAATATCCCTATATAATTGAATATCACTCCCACTATAATCTATACTTAGTACCTTTCCTAATCTTACCCCTGTAGCCTCTGCCATTACTTTAGCCTTTGATCTTGCATCCTCTACAGCCCTTTCCAAAAGTAAATTCTTAACTTCTGTATCATCTTTAACCCTATACCTTATAGAAAACTCAGGTGTTGCTTTGCAACCTGCAAGAGCATTAAGGACTCTAGTTAACATCATGGCATTTTGCTCAAATTCAATTCTTAAGTTATTGGTAACTTCATATCCTACAAAAACTCTCCTATAATTTCCATTTGCATCAGAAATATTTTCATACTTAGTGTCCACTCTAAAATTAGTAGTCTTTATATCTTTTTTATCAAAACCTGCACTCCTTAAGCATAACCTCAATTCATCCAAGTCTCTACTAGCAGCATTCATAGCTTCTTCATAGGTAGGTTTTAACGTAGTTAATATCATATTAATTTCTATTGTATCTGGTGGTATTGATGCTTTACCCTTTCCTTTCACACTTATAACTCTTTCTTCCATAATACCCCTCCTAATTTAATAAATTTGTATAGTATAAATTTATTAAATTAGGATTTAAATATTACTAATAGCTATTATAAAATAAATAACATGCCACAGAGAACTATTATCTGTAGCACGTTATTTAAACATTAGTATATTATACTTCCATAATTATTGGGAATATAGTTGGTCGTCTTTTAGTTTCATCATATAAGAATCTCTCTATGGATCTTTTTACATTAGTCTTTAATACATACCATTCTATCTGATTATTTGCTAAAGAATTTTCAATTTCTTCTCTTGCTATATCTCTAATTTTATTGATCATATCTTCTGCTTCCTTGGCATAAACAAAACCTCTAGTTATAATATCTGGTCCTGCTAATATACTATAACTTTCCTTCTCTATAGTTACAACTACAACAACCATACCATCTTGACCTAAATACCTTCTGTCTCTTAGTACTATGTTGCCTACATCACCTACTCCTATACCATCTACAAGTACCCTTCCAGTATGAACCCTACCAGATATTCTTGCTTCATCCTCAGAAAGCTGAAGTATATCTCCAGTATTCATTATAAATATATTCTTATCTTCCATACCTAAACTTTTAGCCAGATCTTTGTGATGTTTTAAATGCCTATATTCTCCATGAACAGGCATAAAATACTTTGGATGAGCTAATGAATGTATTAATTTTAACTCTTCTTGACAAGCATGCCCAGATACATGGATATCTTCTAAAGCTTCATAGATAACATCTGCGCCTTTTTTATAAAGTTCATTGATAACTTTAGATATAAGCTTATCATTCCCAGGTATAGGAGATGCTGATATAATAAAAAGATCATCAGGCTCTAATTGAATCTTTCTATGATTTGAAAATGCTATTCTCGCAAGGCCTGCCATAGGCTCTCCTTGGCTACCTGTAGTTATTATAGTTACTTCTTCATTTCTGTAATTTCTTATGTCATCTACATTTATCATAGTTCCTTCTGGAATATGTAAATAACCTAACTCCATAGCTACAGTAGATATATTTTCCATACTTCTACCACTAAAGGCAATTTTTCTTTTGTACTTAACTGAAGCATCAGCTATTTGTTGCATTCTATGTATATTGGAGGCAAAGGTTGCAACTATCACTCTTCCAGTAGCTGTAGAAAAAATTCTATTTAAGGTCTGTCCTATAGACTTTTCTGATAAACTATGACCTTGTCTTTCTACATTAGTACTATCTGCCATTAAAAGCAATACCCCTTCTTTTCCCAATTCAGATATTCTTTCTAAATCCATAACTAAACCATCTATAGGTGTATAATCAATTTTAAAATCTCCAGTATGGACTATGTTCCCAATAGGAGTGTGTATAGCTAAGGAACAAGAATCAGCTATGCTATGGGTATTTCTTATGAATTCAACTTTAATATCTTCAAATTCTATAGTTTCTCCAGCTTCCACAGTTTTAAGGGTATATTCATTTTCTAAAAAATGTTCCTTTAGTTTATTACCTAATATACCTAATGTTAATCTAGTTCCGTAAACCGGAATATTTAGTTGTTTTAAAATATAAGGTAATGAACCAATGTGATCTTCATGTCCATGAGTAAGAACAAAAGCTTTTACTCTTTCTTTATTATCCATTAAATAAGTTATATCAGGTATGATTAAGTCAACCCCATACATTTCTTCATCTGGAAATGCTATTCCACAATCTATAACTACAATGTCTTTATCATATTCAATGGCAGTAATATTTTTACCGATTTCACCTAATCCACCCAGAGGTATTACTTTAACACATTTTTTTCCTTCCATAAAATCCCTTCCTTTTACATTAATTAATATACATTTATTATGTGTTATAGTATGGATTTAAATACTTTTATTAATTTAATTATTTTTTATAGTAAACAAAGAGACTATCTCAACTTTGAGATAGCCCTTATACTTTTTTATAGATTTAAAATACTATGTTCATTTTTTCTTCTTTAACTCATTCTTATTCTTAACTTTCTTGTCACCCTTCTTATCCTTGCCAGCATTCTTAGCTGTCTTTTTATCTTCCTTACCCCTACCTCTAGACATATCTTCCTCCTAAATTAATAATTTATATAGTAAAATATATTAATCTTCATAGAGAAATATACTGAATTTACTACTACAAGAAATAAAAACTAGTAAAATTAAAGTTAATAAAAATATCCCTCATTGCAGCTTTATTATCTGCAATAAGGGACATTTTTTAATTTTATGGGAAAATGTATATTTGATTTTTAAAATTTATCTGTTATTATTTATAGAACTCTTGAGTTGCATAAACTCTATTACCAGCTTTATATACACCTACACCTATACTTTCAAAATTAGTTGATAGTATATTTTTTCTATGACCTTCTGAATTCATCCAGTTAGTCATAAATTGATTAGCTAATGCAGTTGGGTCAGATACTCCCCCTATATATGCTATATTTTCTCCCCAAGCTCTATATGAAACTCCATCAGCCTTCATTTTAGTTGTTATAAGATTTCCACTTAAGTCTTGGTGACTAAAATAATTTTTATCTCCCATATCTTGAGATTTAATTCTAGCATATTTTTCCATAGTTTTGTTATAAGTTAAAGGTGCTACTCCAGCTTTAGCTCTCTCTTCGTTTACTTTATTAAATATAGCTTGTTCAACTTGAGCCATAAACTTCTCATTAACAACTGGTGCCTCTGGTACTACTGGTGTTTCAGGCACAACAGGTGCTTCAGTAACAGGAGTTTTAGTTGACGTATCCTGTCCTGTTGATGGTTGTGTCGTTGGCTTGGTAGTTGGTTCTGTTGTTGGTTGTTCCACTACTGGTTCCTTTACTTGGTCTTTTGACGGTGCACTTGGTACAGTAGTACAATTATTTTGATTTATTATAATTTTTTTCATAGCTTCAAAGTCAGTTGTAAAGTTTCCACTCATAAATTTAGTATAATCTACATTGCCATATTGATTGTTACTTATAGTTCTATAACTCACAGTTTTCACTTGATTTTTAGTCTTTACAGCAGCTTCAGCTTGTACTCCGCCTACGAATGTACTTCCTACTAATAATAATGTTAATATTGATAATGTTCTCGATTTCATTTCCATTCCTCCTATATTTGGACTTAATAACTTGTCCACTTTTCTAGTAGTTAATGTACTTTTACGTCTAACCACCTTGTCCTATATTTATAACATATAAATTTAAAATTTATAATGGTTGATAATTTCTAATGAATGATACATTATCCTCCAAAGGTAACCATTATCCATAATGGATTTATTAACCAAACCAAAAATAAGAATATTACTGGATTTCAGGATTTTTGTAAAAATATCCATAGATAAAATTACTAAAAATAATTTTATAAGATTTATGAATATCTGAATGTTTTTCATTATAATTTTCCACATTTTTTAAATATCTTTGAAGAATTAATAATAAAAAGGCGGTATTTATACCGCCTTAATTATACTAAATCATTAATTATTATATTCATTAATCCCAATTGCCCACTGTTCATCAATAACTTGAAAACCCTTGTATACCTTTTTCTCTATATTATTTAAGTATTTATCTCTTATAAAATTATATATTTTCATATCTATATTGTACAATGGTGTTTCCCCTTTTTCATCTATAAGTATAAAAATCATACTATCTTTAATAATATCATAATCAAAATATATCTTCTTAGTACAAAAATCCAAATTAGTGTCTACTAAATTAGTAATATAATATAATTTATATATTTCCATAACTCTATCATCTAAATTACAGTCTAAAATTTTAATTTTTTCTATTAAATCATAGTTACTAGTTACAATTCTAAGTTTATAATCATTACCAAATTGAGGCAAGATTTCATCTGATAATGCTTCTAGCTCTTTAGCTAATTCATCGTTATCTCTACTATAATTTGTTATTAAATATATCATCTCTCTTTTATTCATATCATGATACAAACAATCATATTCAAAGGTTGATACCTGTCCACATATAGGACATTTAAATTTAAAAAAGTCATTATCTAATACTTTCTCTTTTATTCCTTCATCTATAGTTACATTAATACTATTCCATAACTTAATGTTGCTTTTTATCAAACAATTTGGACAGGTTACTTCCACATTCCTCTTTAAAGCCATAAGTATCCCCCTCTTTTTATTAATAGCCTTAGAAAAAGTTTCATATCTATATTGTATATTTTATCACATTACGTTGTAAATGTAACTGCATTATTTTCTAAATATTATAACTTTTATCTCCAATTTTATTCTTTTTCTATAAATACAACAGAAAAAGCTACATCTTATATAGACATAGCTTTCAACTCCACTTGAACTGGTAGTCTTGGATTAAATATTCTTCATCTCCTTAATCCAATTTACTAACATTAACTCCATTTCTGCATCCCCTTTAACTGGATACTTCTCAGATAACTTTATGGCCTCCTCATAATAACCTAATGCTTTTTCATTATTATTATTATAGAAAGTTTCATAAGCCATCATTATTCTCTTTTTTCCTATCATAAATTTAGAAGCTTTTATATATTTTTTAAGATTTTTATCATATATGCTATCAATAAACTCCTTATTGCAATCACCTATGAGTTCTAAAAATATTTTTTCGCAATTTATTTCATTTCTATACAATGGGATTATCTTATTAATCCATGGTGTAAAATCTTCAATACACCTTCTTGCCCTTGTAAAATCCATATTATCCAAATACCAATTGTACTCCATAAGTTTAAGTGAAGAATTAAGTGGATTCACTAAGTTACTTCCTTCATTCAACTTAAATTTTTCCAATTCCATATCTTTAATTCGCATTCCTTGTGATTGTAGTCCATTAACCCTAAGTTGTAAATAAAACCCTCTTCTTGCATCTACATCTTTCAACATAGATATAACATTATACCCATCATTAGAAATTCCTCCAACCTTTAATGGAATTATGTTAGTAAGGGCTGCAAATATACCTGCTCCACTAATTAATATTAGTATTGTTGAAATCAAAACAGGAATTCCTTCTATTAAAACAACTAGTAATATACCCACTCCTGCTACTATTAAATTCATTATTCCTCCGCCATAGTTATACATTATGAAGGGATATCTTCCATCCTTTATTTCTGGAGGCATCATAAGACACTGCCCTGCTGTGCCTGGTATACCAAACTTTTTATAACTCATTTTATCTTTGTCTTTAATTATAGTTAAAGATCCTATCCTAAAGGATACAAAAGAATATCCTGTCATAAATCCAAATAAAAGATGTCCTGCTTCATGAATAATAATATGAACTATATACCCTAAGAAAAATATTAGTATAAGTCCATAGTATTTAAGTAATTCCAAAAGAAAATTATCACTTTTGATATAGGTATCCATAAAACTTTTAAAATAACTTGCAGATAAAAACCCTATACCAGCTCCAATAGCTCCACAAACTACTAAAAACATAAGCCCAGATAAAAAGTTGTTTTTCTTTTTATTTCCATTTTTAGTTATTTCTTTTTTTTCATTAATCATTAAAAACCTCCGTTTTATTAACATTTAATATGAATATAAGTTTGTATTCATATTAAATTATATATTATCTTGTCTACATATACTATGATTTATATAGATAATATATAGTACATATGTTTCTTTTAAAGTATATTATGTACTTTTAGTAAATAGCTCTCTTAAAATTTAAAAATATAATTTATAGATAATTTAGGCATAATTCTTTATTATTTTTATATAATATATTAGATGTGTATGTGGAGGTTATTTATGGCTAAAAAAACTAAACTCCTACTACTCCTATGTATATTAATTACTATTGTGCTACTCAACAAATGTTCAACCACTGATGGCAACTACAAAACTAGTAAAGCTAAGGAACACTCTTCAGATAGTTCTATAGAAATGACCTACAAAAGCTTTAAGGGTTATAAATATAAAATTCTTAAGTTAGACATGGATGACCAGTTAACTCTTAATATAAAGGTTGAAAATGAAAGTGGAAACTTGGCTATATTGCTAATTGATGAGGATGATCACACATTATATAAAACTGAAAACATAGATAATTCTTTAATTCAAACTATAGTCATACCTCATGATGGGAAATATAAAATACAAGTTGAAGGAGATCATAGCGGGAGTTTTAAAATAAGTTGGGATGTAGATTAAACTTCACATTCCGACTTTTTTTTCTTTAACTTAAACTATGCTACAACAATATAATATTTAAGAGGTGTTCTCTTAAGATATTTTATTGAAATTAGAATTGTAAATTTTGCTGCTCTAATGAAAATACCTTAATCTATATCCATTCATAGCAGTATCACCTAGCTTTTCTACTAACTTATAATTAGCTACAGCTCCTACTGCTCCTCCTATAACTGGTACAAGCTGAAAAAACTTAGCTAAATCTATATAATCCCTATACTCCTGTTGAAAGATCCTCCAATCAAAGTTTTCTTTATCCAAAGGCAACTTATCTGAATAGGATTTCCAATTATTTAATATGTGAAATACTTCTATTCTTCTTTTATCACTACAGAAAGCAATTTGAAATATGTAAAGAAGATGTAATCTTTCTCTATAATCTTTTGTGTCATAACCGTATATACTAGCAATCTCATATAACAGCTTAATTTTTATACTTAGCAAAATAGGAAAATCAGCTAGCCCTATAAAAAAACCACCAAATCCTGTGCTAGCTCCACTTACTGTTGCTACCTTTCTATATAATTGAATCTTTTCCTTTACTAACATTTCTCTTTCTATTATTGACATATATGTTATAGGTTCCAATGTAGTATATTCAGACCCTAAAATAACTACTTTAACCATATTTTTTATAACTTCTGTAACCATAACATGAAATTTTTCTGGAATAAATCCGTTCATTTTATCTTGTATATTTTTAGAAAGCTTATTTCCAATAGTAGGTTTCCTCATCATTTCTCTTTTCCACTCTATTAGCTCTCCATATATTATATCTTCATACATATCCATCTCATCACCTTATTTCTTAAATATATACTTTATTTTATCACACTTCATATATTTTTAACCAATTGTAAAAGAGCAGATTACTCTGCTCTTATTTACGATTTCTTTGATTAGCACAACAATCTACTATGCTATCTACTAAGTTCTGAGACATACATAAAATTGTACACATTAACTGACGATTTGAGCACATCATGTAATTTAGCATTTGACTATTAATACATCTATAGTATTGAGAGTTTGTATATACATTTTGACAATAAAGAAGTATTAATATTAATATTAGTAGTCTATCTTCCTTTCTTTGACATCTAACTTCCTTCGCATCAACAACTCCACCTACTCCACCGTCAGTGGAATCACAATCACAATCACAATCGCACTCATAATTGCAATCATATTTACAATCATCGTTGCAATTGTCATTGCAATCACATTTATCCTTACAATTATAGTTATCTTTACAATTGTTCATTTAATAACTCCATAATTCTTGCTATATTTTATGTTATGTATGATGCTTCAAATAAGTCACACTATATTACAAAAAATAAATTTTATTTTGTTGACCTCGAACAAATGTTCTGTTATAATTCTTATATGGATTATCTATTTTATTGTAGAAGGTGAGTTTAAATGGAGATTAGTAAAAAGCTTAGGATATTAAGTGGGGCAGCAAAATATGATGTATCATGCTCCTCATCAGGTTCTAATCGTCGAGGAATCAAAGGTGCTTTAGGTTCTTCTGCTCCTAGTGGTATATGTCACTCCTTTACTCCAGATGGAAGATGTATATCTCTTTTAAAAATTTTATTAACTAATTACTGCATATACGATTGTGCCTATTGTATTAATAGGCGGACTAATGATGTAGAAAGAGCTGCCTTTACCGTAGATGAAGTGATAAACTTAACTATGAACTTTTATAGAAGAAACTATATTGAAGGATTATTTTTAAGCTCAGCAGTAATTAAAAATCCTAATTACACTATGGAACTATTAACATCAGTTGTAAAAAGGCTAAGAAATCATTTTAACTTTCGTGGATATATTCATCTTAAAGCTATTCCAGGAGCTGATGAAGATCTAATAAAAGAAGCTGGCCAATATGTAGATAGAATGAGTGTTAATATTGAACTTCCATCTAATAATTCCCTAAAACTTCTAGCCCCTGAAAAAAATAAACAGGATATATTTACCCCTATGAAATCCATAAAAAATAACATAATTATAAGTAATGGAGAGAGAAAGCTGTCTAAAAAAGCTCCTTTATTTGTACCTGGTGGACAAAGCACTCAATTAATCGTAGGTGCAACTAAAGAAGATGATTTAGATATTTTAAATCTTACAGAAAATCTATATAACAACTTCTTACTAAAAAGGGTCTATTATTCAGCCTACATTCCAGTGAATAATGGTAAAAATTTACCCAATTTCAAAACCCCACCTACCCTTAGAGAGCATAGACTTTATCAAGGAGATTGGTTACTACGGGTATATGGTTTTAAAGCTGAAGAACTTCTTAATAAACAAAATCCAAATTTTGATATAAATTTTGATCCTAAAACTAATTGGGCTCTAAATAATCTTCATATCTTTCCTTTAGAAATTAATACAGCTTCCTATGAACTATTAATTCGAATACCTGGTATAGGTATTCGAGGCGCTAAAAAGATAATTAGTGCTCGAAGAATTGGTTTTCTCACCTTTCAGGATTTAAAAAAATTAGGAGTTGTTTTAAAACGAGCTCAATACTTTATAATATGTAAGGGTAAGTATTACGGTTCTGTGGATTTAGATGAAGAAAAAGTAAGATCTGTGCTAAAACCTAAAATTGACTTAAACTATATTGAAAATGAAAGGTATGAACAATTAAGCTTTCTTGGCTTTAACTATAATAACAGTTCTATACCAATTTTAGGTAATGAATATAATAAACTTATATTATCCTCATCCTCCCAAGATGATATAAACTCCTTAGATAAAACTTTACTTCTAGAGGATAGAGGTTCCTATATAACTGGAGAACTATAAATATAATAAAGTTATAGGTGGTGTTACAACATGAAAGAATTTTTATACGATGGTTCCTTTGAGGGACTTTTAACTACAATTTTCTATGCCTATAGTTATAAAGAGGAAGTGAAAATTACCAAGTCTTCCTCATATGTTCCTAGCTTAATTACAACAACAGAAGAAATAACTACTGAAGAAGACAAATTTAATAGAGTATATTCTAGTATAAAAGATAACCTTAGCTACTTAACACTTAAAAATATATACTATTTATATTTAAGTGCTCTCCCCTCTTCTGAGGATTTAATATTTAAATACATTAAACTTTGTTACAAATTTGGAGATAGCATTAATTTAGCTAAAAATAATGACATTATCTTAACTGTAGATAAATATTGCAGAAGAGTCTCTTTAGAAGCTCATAGATTTACTGGATTTGTTAGATTTAAAGAAATAGCTCCCTTTACCTTTTACTCAGTTATAGAGCCTGATCATAATATTCTTCCCCTTATTCAGACTCATTTTATAGAAAGATTTTCTGACCAAAATTTTATAATTCATGATATAAAGAGAGAGCTTGCTTTAATATATAATAAAAAAGACGGTATTATCTCATCTTTTTCTAAAGCTAATGGTGAATATCTAGAAACTTCCTCTCTCAATGATAATTTTGAAAGCCTTTGGAAAGAATTCTACAATGCTATAAATATAAAGGAACGAGAAAATCTTAAATTAACACGTAGAAGTATGCCCACCAGATATTGGAATCACCTACCTGAAGTAAAATAAGGTCATATACAAAGTTTATTCTTTGTATATGACCTTATTTCCATGCAATAGAAACTCTACCTTCCATTACTTTATTTTTTCTAGAAATTTGTACTCTCCTTGAGCATGTACTTGTTCAAGTAAATTATTATATAAGTCTTTTAATTCTTCAGGAGTAGTCATACCTATTTTATCTATTTCATTGGTATGCTCCTTAAAATATAACTTTGTGCTTATATATTTACCATGAATACTGTCTAATACATAAAGTATATTTTTATCATCTAATTCTATTTTCATATTGTCACCCAGTATAGATAAATTTATATAAATTTTCTATACCATTTCCTTTCTATAAATTACTAATTAAAATCTACTTCTATTTAAGTTTATACTGTAATCTAATAATAATGTATATTCTATATAAATACTATTTTTCCTTCAATTTAATTTAAAGTATTCACACTTATAGTATTTTATTCTTTCACCCAATATTTTTTACAATCATTAGATCTGCTTAAAAATCCATATTCAATTAATGCTCTTCTTAAAGTGGCATAGTCTTCATATATCCTAGCCAATATTCTATTTATTTCTTTCTCTGGATAAGTTTTTCCTATAGTAAAATTTCTTGTTATTTGCTCTAAAACTATAATCTTTTTCTTTTCCTTAGATGGATATCTTTTCAAACTACCATCTTCATTAATATAATTTTGTATAACTTGAAGCTTTTCTTCAGTAGTTATATTAAATCTATCATCTAAAGTAGTAGCAGTCTTATGAGCATCACAAATAATTCCCTCTTCTAATTTGTTTATCTTCTTATTAGTACTTTCATTTAATAATTCCATCATTGCTAAATATAGCTTTGCCTGCTTTTCTTTTTCCCTTAACTTATATCGATGGTTTCTTATAGTAGAAGTGGCAACTCCTAATCTACTGGCTATTTCTTTATCTGATATACCTTCTGCAAAAAGCTTTAATACTTCCCTCTGTGCATCTGTAACCCCAGTAAAAATTCCATTCATATTTAGTAGATATTCCAACATGGAATTATGAGCATTCTGAATATGAAGCTCTGCTGCTTTCCATGATTCATAAAATTCTTCATCTATTCTATATACTTTTCCATTTTGGAATGTTTTACTACAAATTAAACATTTAATAATATCTCCTTCTTGAATATATCCCTTTTTAAGCTCTTCCATGGTTGAATTCCAGAATATTTCATTAGATTTTACTTCTAAAACTCCACTGTTTTTAATATCTTTATTTTCTGTATCAACACTCTTTATATTACTTTTTTTTATATCTATTTTATTATTCATGGGTTTCCTCACTATTTCTCCAATATTCTGATCCATCCTTTTTTCTACATAAAAATTTATAATCTATTAAACTTCTACGCAGCAAAAAATAATCTTCAAAAGTATGCCATTTTTTAATAATATCATTAACTTCCTTCTCATTATATAAACAGTCATACTTAAACTTAGTAGCTAAATATTTCAGAATCTCAATTTTTACTTCTTTCTTCTTTGGCCATATTTTTATTCTACCTTCATCATCAATAAATCTATCCATCTTTTCCACTATAATACCTCCCTTAATCAAATATTATTCAATTATTCTATAATATAATAATATGATATATTCAAGTTTTTGTCTATATATTTATAGATATATTATAATTTTGTTTGTACTTATACTTTTGTCTTATAGATTAAACAAACTATTATTAGGACTTATTGAAAAATAAACAGGCAGTTATACTAACTACCTGTTTATATAATACTTTATAAATATAGACCTTATTCTACTACTATGTCTTAATTTAATTTTGGATAATTTTTCCCTTTTCTCTAAACTCTCTAAAAGTAATAATCTCATCAATAAGTAAAATTATTAGTAAAATCGTAGAACAAATTGGCCATATTGGATAAATTATTTCATATGCTTGATTTATCACTACCTGCAAATACTTTACTCCAATAAAGCTTAATAAAGTCCAAGCTATAGAAAACTCTAAACATATAATTCCCTTAAAATTATACTTAAGATCAGTATAGTCCCAGTAATTTTTGTTAAAATGATTTCTCATTATTATTCCCGTTAAATATTCCACAGTAGTTGGAATTATAAAACATAATGGTATTAAATAATAAACATTAATTGTAAAAGTAGATTCTATTACTACTAAAATGCTCATAGCTATGGCATACATAGGTTTAAATGGTCCACTTAGAAAGCCATCCTTTTGAAAGTGACCTCTAATACAATAGCAAAACAAATTCTCAATTATCCACCCTACAAATCCATAGAAAAAGAAATTAAATGTAAAATATAATAAAAAACTTACAATATCCATAAATACTCCTCCTTCGGTAGTATTTTTACCTACATTTATGAAATTATTCTAAGTTTTTCTACATTATTATTAGAATTTTTCTTAATAATCTTTCATTTAAAATACATACTATTAGTTAACACTGATAATATATTTTAAATATAAATATAAGGGAGGTTCTTAAGAACCTCTCTTGTTTTTAATATTACTATACATAAATCTATTTTTTAAATATATCTAATAAACTTTTAAAGAAACCTTTTTCCTCTTTAACTTCTTCTTTTACTACTACCTTCTCTTTATCTCCCTTATTATCTGCCTCTGCTTTAACTTCCTCTGTTCTCATAACAAATTTAACTTTTCCATTCATAGAATTATTCATACCTGAAAAAGCACCATATTCCTTAGAAAGTTTTACAAGCTCGTCCTTAGCTTCAACTACCCCTTGTATATCCTTTATAGCAGTATTACCTTTTTCATTTAACTTATCTAAGCCTTCTTCTTTTAATTTAACAACACCCTTATAAAGTTCTGTGTTTCCTTCTTTTAATTGATTTATACCTTTTAATAATTTCCCTGAATTATCATATAGTTCATTACTTCCATTTAATAATGATGAACCTCCAGCTCTTAACTTATTAGTACCATTTACTAAAGAACCAATTCCTTGAGATAGTGCTGTACTTCCATTATACAACTCTGTTGAAGCTCCATTAAGTTTTGCTGAACTTTCCTTTAAAGTGTTAGTACCTTGTAATAAAAGTTGCCCTTTATTTTTAAACTCATTTGACCCCTTAGATAATCCATTTAATCCTTCTTCAAGGTCACCTGCACCAATAGAAGCACCTTTCATTCCTTGTTGTAGTTTTCCTATGCCATCCTTTTGTCCCTGAGATACAGCTTTAATTCCACCACTTGCCTTTGCAATATTATTTGCTAATTCAGGATTAACCTTTGCAACTGAAGCACTCATTGCATCTAATTGAGCTGCTATTGTATCTAAATTTGCTGTAGAATTATTTAGATTAGTTAAACCTTCATTACCTGCAGCTAATCCTTCTTTTAGCTTTGTTGAACCAGTTAAACATGAATTTATCCCTTTATCTATGGAATTATAGGCTGTAAATAATTTAGAAGCGTTGTCTTTATAAGTTTCTATTCCTTTAGAAAATTGTCCTTGAGCATCTTTTAATTGTGAAAGTCCATTTTGTAGCTTATCAGCTCCAGCTTTTAAAGTAGGAGTATTATTAGATAAGCTGTCTATTCCATTACTTAAATCAGCAACTCCATTTTTTAAAGTTCCTACTCCATCATTAAATTTAGCATAGTTGGAACTTAACTGCCCTTGACCATCTACTAACTTTTTAGAACCTTCTAACAATTCATCCCCACCATTTTGAAGTTGAACAAGGGAATCTTTCAAACTATCTAAACTATCATCATCACTAATATTTTCTAAATCTAGCGCTTCTGTAGTTGCAACCATCATAATAGCTGGCACACTAAAGTTTGTAGTTGTTCCTTCTATTACTAAAGTATCTTTAATATCTAATATACTTCCTAAATTTAAAGACTCTTTTAATCCTGGTGCAGAAACAAAGGTAATTGATGAATTATTTCCATCTTGAATAAGTTTACCATTATCCACCTTTACGTCCTTAAATTTATCATTAGATAACATAATTTCTGAAACTGTGACAAAAGGAACATACAAAGTTCTATTTTCTCCATTGATTTTAACTGTTCGTGATTCATTATTTTTTACTGTTAAAGTTATTTTAAAATTACCTGATTGTCCTAAAGCTTCCTTAGGCTCTACTTTTTTTCCATTAATCTCATAGTTTAGACTAACTGATAAAGGTAATTCTCTCTTACTTTCTCCTTCATAATAAAGATCTTTTCCATCTACCTTCCAAGTTAGTTCCTCTCCACTTATAGTTGGAGTTTCTTCACCCTTAACATTTTTTATATTATCTAAATTACACTTGTCCTTAAATTCTCCTAGATTTTCTTCACCATTTATCCAAGTGGATACTATCTTTTGTTCTGGTTTTCCATTACTATCTAAAATTACATATACTGTTTCATCCTTATTTATTTCTTGTGCCATTGCCACTGTAGAAGTCATCATAGCTGCTACTGTAGCTAACACTATAACTCTCTTAGATAATGCTTTTCTTTTCATTTTTATGCAGCCTCCTCAACATTTTTTATAAAACCTTTACTTGTTTTTATTATTACTTTCTCACTAATTAGCAGAATTCCTGGTAATACAAATAAAATTACAAACATACTTATAATTGCTCCTCTAGCCATTAATGTACATAGAGAACTTACCATTTCCAGTTTAGATATAATACCAACTCCAGCTGTAGCCCCAAAGAATGTCAAAGCGCTAGTAATAATTGATCTAGATGAGCTTTGAACAGCTATTCTCATAGCATCCATTTTGTTTGATGACATTTCAAGTTCTTCTTTAAATCTAGAGGTTAATAATATAGCATAATCCACTGTAGCACCTAATTGTATTGTTCCTATCACTATTGACGCTATGAAAGGAATTACACTACCTGTATAGAAAGGAATACCTAAATTTATAAATATAGCAAGCTCAATAGCAATAACTAAAATTATCGGCAAACTTAATGACATAAATACTAGTGCTATAATTATAAATATAGCTACTATAGATGCAATACTAACATTTTTAAAGTCTATATCTGAAATTTTGATTAAGTCATTAGTCAATGGAGCTTCTCCACTTACTAATCCATCAGAATCATATTTTTTTACTATGTCGTTTATTTTTACAAGTTGTTCCTTTACCTCATCAGTTGCTGCCTTATATTCTGAGTTTACTACAAAAAGCTCATAGCCTCCTGATCTTATCTTTTCTAATAAATCTTTTGGTATAAAGCTCTCTGGTACCCTTGGTCCTAATATTTTCTCTAGAGCAATTACTGAGGATACCCCATCTACCTGTTCTAGTTCATCAGCCATGGCTTTAACTTTATAGTTATCAAGGCTATCTTTAATTAAAATCATGTTTGTAGATGTCATTCCGTAGTCATTCTTCAACTTATTGGTTCCCACGATAGATGGTAAATCCTTTGGAAGGGACTCATCTAAATTGTAATATACTTTAGCATTAACCTTACCTATAAATGCAGGAATAAATACTAATATTCCTATTAGTACACAGGCTTTATGGTGTTTTACCACAAATTCAGAAGTCTTCTCAAAGGTTGGTAGTAAAGTTTTATGTCTGTATTTATGAATAACCCTATCAAATGTAAGAATTAAAGCAGGTAAAACAGTTACTGTACATATAACTCCAAGTAATACTCCTTTAGCCATAACTAGCCCTATATCTTTACCAAGAGCTAAGTCCATTGTACAAAGAGCTAAAAATCCAGCTATTGTAGTTAATGAACTTCCTGCTACAGAAGTCATTGTATTTGCTATAGCATTTGCCATAGCTATTACTTTGTCCTTTTGAACTTCTCTTTCTTCATCATATCTGTGAAGTAAAAAAATTGAATAATCCATAGTTACTCCAAGTTGCAATATTGCTGACAGAGCCTTAGTTATATAGGATATCTCTCCAAAAATAATATTACTTCCCATATTATAAATTACTGCAATTCCTATACTCCCTAAGAATATAACTGGTATTACCACTGAATCCATAGTCAGTGCTAGAACTATTAAAGATAATACTACTGCTATTAATACATAAAATGGAGTTTCCTTATCTGATAAGTCCTTAGTATCTTTAACTATTCCAGCCATCCCACTTAGAAAGCTTTGTTCTCCAGCAACCTTTCTTATATCTTCTACAGCACTTTGTGTAATAATATTAGCACTACCTTCCTCTAGCATTATTACCATCATAGTTGAATCCTTAGCATAAAACACATCTTGTATGCTACTAGGAAGTATATCCTTAGGAATTGGTGAATCCAAAACATCATTTATCCATAATACCTTTTGTACTCCTTGAATTTTTTCCACCTTTTCCTTTATTTTTGCTACATCCTTATCTTCCATACCTTCTACTATCAGCATACTAAGTGATCCACAATCAAAATCTCTTTTTAGAATCTCTTCTGCTCTTACAGTTTCTAAATCATCTGGTAAATAGCTTAGTATATCGTAATTAATTTTAGTCTTAATAAACCCCAATACAGATGGAATAAGTAATAAAAATGCTAAAACTAAAATTATAACTCTACTCTCAGCTATCTTCTTAGATATCTTTGCCATAGTTCATGTCCATCTCCCTTTCATTAATATCTCTCAATTTTATACCGACCAGTCAGTTTCATCAATTGTCACTTACCTTAGTTTTCTTCAACTTCCCACTATTTAAAACGTTTTCATGGCACATTATCTTAATTTATCTTAATTTATCTTCACTTTTCATAGCATCATCTCTTTTTAAAGTAATATTTTTACAACAATGAATTTCTAATCCTATTTTCCTTCAATAAAAATTAACTTTATTCTTTATCTCCATTGAGAATCGTCATTCTGATCCCAATGAAATTTTCTGAAAATTGAACCTATATTTCATATATATAAATATCTTCATTAAAAGGAAAAAGTACATTAACAAATTATTTACTTATTAACAATTAGTAACAACATATGCTTACTATTAATATCTATTTTCTTTATAAAAATAAAAATAGCAAGAATTAATTTCTTGCTATTTTGCATACACTACATTGCCAAATCTATGAGAGAAGATTTAATTATTGGCATACCTTTTTCATTTTCCCCTTTTAATACCCCATAAATCCTAACTACATCTCCGTCTGATATTTTTAAACTTTTAAAATTAAGTTTTCCTAATTCCCATGTAACTACATAAGACTTGGCCTCTTCTCCTTCATTTTGTGTGATTATGAAATTAGTTTTGTCTATATTCTCCCCTAAAGAATCTATTGAAGATACAACTCCTACTGCAAATACTTTTTCTCCTTCTAATTCTCCACTTTCTACTTGTGAACTTTGAACTTGTATTGCAGTATCTCTTATATCTATGTTTACATTATTATCTTCTACTGGTTCCTCAATTTGAGTTCCATTGCTTTCATCTTTGTTAGAGTTTTTAATAGACTTATTGCATCCTACCATGGAAGTAACGACAACACCTAAACACATTATAATCAACAATACTTTTTTCATTTTTTCATCTCCTATATTTTCTCTATAAGCTATATATATCAATGTCAACGTGAAAATAATACATTATTTTTAAAGATAAATTATGTATATGTATCATAAGGTTCATATTTTACAACTTTGGAATTAGATAAATATTCATATAAATCCTCATGGTCATCTATTGTAAACTTACGCAGTAAAAGCCTATCAGTATATAAATATTGTTGCTCCATTTTGTAACCCTCCATTTAAAATTATTATTACAATATTATGGTACCTAACTCCCACCGCTTGGTCAACATTTTTTTCTAAATTTTCTATTATTTCCATAAACAATTTTATACTCAATTTAAATGAAATAAAAATAAGGCTAGTAAGACTTTCTTCAGTCTACTGCCCTTAATTTCACTTTTGGTAAATTATATAAATATATTTTATAATTAAAACATTTTTAATTTAGCTAATTTAAAAATTTATCTTGAAAATATGATAGTAGCACTTTTAGAATCACTAACCAATTCCTAATGCTACGTTTACCATTTTATTTGTCCTTGTAGATGCTGCTATTATCTTTTCATAGAGTTCATTGTCATTATATCCTTGATTTAAATATTTATTTTCATAATACTCAAAAGGTAGATTAGTATTATTAATACTTAATTTTTCTGCCAACATTCTATCTGCCATTAGCTTTCTAGCTTGTGCTCTATACTTATTTCTTAAAAAGTGAGCTTGCTTTGCTTGTTCTTTTATTGATAATGATTTATCTATTTCATTAATAATGTTTTTATCACGTTTATTATACCATATTCTTACTTCTAAATTGTTTAATTTCCCTATTAATTCCGTGTATCTATTAAAATTATTTGCTGTTCTTACCGCTTTAACCTTTCTTATATATTTCATTCTTTACCATTATATCATATTTGTTAAAATCTTTCAAATTGCACCTTTATATACCCCCTTTACTCACATCACCTATAATCTGAATTCCTTCAAACCTGCATTAATAAAACAACTATTTAAATAGTTAAATAGTTTCCTATATAAATTATAAAGTCAGTTAACATTCATTTAGTCATTTCTTTGTACTACTTATAAACATCTAATGTAGTTTCTTTTAAAAACCACATATAAACTTAACATCTATATTTCATATTTAAAAGACTAGGTCTCAGTATAATTAACCTAATCTTTACTCGTATAAAATACAATCCTATTAAAAGTCTATATGTTGTATTCTTTTACTACTCTTATACTCCTTGGAGATTCTCTTTTTCTTGTTATATATCCCTTTTCTTCAAGCTTATTTAAATGTGCATGAACTGTAGATGTAGATGTTATACCTACAATATCACATAACTCTCTAACTGTTGGTGAAATACTCTCCCTTTGTACATATTCATTTATGGCATTAAGAACTATCCTTTGCTTTTTAGTCAACATTTTATAACCCCCTATAAATACATTTTATCAAACATTTGTTCCCTTTTCAATTATGTGTTTATAATAAGACTAATAAATATTTTACTCCCTACTAGCCTTAAATATTATTTACCTAACTTCTTACAATAATCTATAGCCTTATCTAATGTTTCCTCTTTATTCTTACCCTGGATAAGTACATTTGTATAACCACTCTTATTCTTAGCCTCTCCTACTGCAATAACTGTTTTATATTGTCCATAATGTGCATATGGTCTTAAACAGTTTATTGTTGGACAGTTAATCCTATCAGCTATTACCTCAGCTATTGCCTGGTCTGTTGCATTTGAATATTGTATAATATAATCCATTTTATTTTCCTCTTTACTATCTGTATTAAGTTTTGGTTTTTCTGGTTTATCTATGTTATCTTTAGAATTAATTAGTCCAGGATAATCAACATAGCAATAGTTCATATCTACATTACCACTAATGCCATTTACTCTTCCATCACTAGCATATTGCCACATATCATGTTTACCTTTATAGGTACAAGTTGTATTATATTGAGCCACCCACTTAACCCATTTATTAAACCTGTTATCTGTTAGCTTATTATTAAACCAGTATGTATTTGCATAAATACCTGCCCAATAACCAGCTTTTTCTATAGTATTACAAAATACCTCTGCAATATCTGCTATAAATTTATTAGAGCATTTCCCTGTAGTCCCTGCATCTTCTAAATCATAATAAACTGGATAATCTAATTTATAACCTTTTAATAATCTTAATACATGATCTGCCTCAGACTTAGCTTGAGCTATTGATGCTGCATAAGAATAAATATAAACTCCAAATGGTATTCCAAGTCTTGTACATTCCTTAGCATTTCTATGGAATTGCTTGTCATCCTGGCTTATTATGTTATCACCATATCCTACACTAAAGATTGTATAATCTATCTGACTTTTAACCTTATCCCAATCAATAGTCCCTTGGTGATGTGATACGTCTATACCTCTTAATTTCATAATCAATTCCTCCTTAAATATAAAAGAGTGAGATTGCTCCCACTCTGTAAACTACTTATTAATTTGTTTTATAAGTTGATTTGTATAAACACTAACACCTACTACTAGAACACCTTGAATTATAGCATTTATACCAAAGCCCATAAGTGCTATAGCTAGACCTATACCTATAGGTAATAGTATTAATGGTATATATTTATCTTTTATTCTCTCAATTCCTTTTAAAATCATACCTATAATATAAAGTACTGGTATTAAAATTAAAGCATTTTCTGTAATGTAATTAATAAACTCCATAATTATCTCTCCTTCCTATTTAAATAAATTAGTTTGAATTGCATAAAAAAAGAACCCTAGCAAACTTGTAGCCATGAGTCCTATTAACCAATTTATACTCTTTGTCTGTGCTTCAAGCTTTTCACAGAGATTATCCATCTTAACATCTGTAGCAGCTCTTCCTCTTTCAAGTTCATCAATACGTTCACTATGATTATTAATTCTTTTCTCATGTATTTCTAACTTATGCTTTATTAATTCATCATTCATATTTCACCTTTCTAATTTTAAATTTATTCTTATAATTATTTATATTATCTATATACAAACTCTATACCTATAATTGATTTACACACTCCCTCCATTATTACTGATATATTCATACTTACACTTCCAATTTAAGTTCAAAAAATTTTCTCCAAATTAAACTATAAAAAATCTTTTGTTTAATGTTCTTAATAGCTATGTTATGCCAATTCTTATGCATGCTGATGTAATCTCTATATAATTTTACGCTTCACTTATATATCTATCCTTTAACTATACTTATATACTTTATTATAAGTAAAAGAGACCAGAATTAAATCTAATCTCTTTTCTATTAAATCAATTCACAATATCCTTCTATTACGAATCTAATGAAAATAAAAAGCCTTATGGCTCTATTTCTTACTATTTATTATCCCATAAATTAAGTATAGTACTCAAATAAGGTTCTGGAACTTCTCGTCTTAAATCTTCTATTCCTTCTTCTGTGTTAGGATATGCTCTTCTCCATTGTTCTCCAAAAGGGTATTCTACGCCATCTTGAATTACTACTTTTTGCCTAACTATCGAAACCCCCTTAGTACTTAACATATCTAATATTAATATTTCTTCTATCATAATTACTTAACCTCCTTGTATAATGTAGTCATAACCTTTGATAGAAAACTAAACTCATTTCTAACGAACATTAAAACTCACATCATAAATTTTATTTGTATTTTATAAGATACCTCACCTAATGCCTAACGGCACCAAATGCATATCTTTAATTTTTAGTTTTTTATCACAATCCCGATTAGGGATCTAACCAAATTAAATTATATTTAGTATAATACTCCTGAATAGAGGATAGATGTAAACCTCCTGGGAAGCACGTAGTGCTCATACCCGTAAATTAGCGTATCATTCCATCAGGTAGAATTCTATGTTTAGCTAGTTGGGTTTCCTTATGGGAATTACCCGTGTCACAAACAAGGTTATAGACTAACTGATAGATTGGATGCTCTATTCTATCTCTAAATTAAATTTAAAGGAGATATTCACTATGTCTAAATTTTTTAATAATCCTACGATTGGAATTGATGTTTCAGCAGATTTTTCGTATGTTGCAATACTAGCACCTAACGGTGAAATCCATAAGAAATCTTTTAAAATAGAACACACTCTTAGTGGCTTCAACCACCTTTTAACAGAAATAAAAAAAGTGGAAGAAGAGTTTAACATGAAAACTGGCATTTTCATGGAGGCCACTGGCGTGTACCACTTATCTCTTTTCCACTTTCTTAATAAAAACTTCGATAACACATTTGTTATCAATCCACTCATTACTAAGTGTAACAAAAATATGGATATAAGAAAAGTGAAAAATGATAAAAAAGATGCCTTATCTATTGCTAAAATAGGTAATTCCAAAATATTAAGCTTTCACAAGGCGTTAGTCTAGATGTTTTTCTATTAAGATCTCTCGTTAGAGAGTATTATAAATTAACTGATACCTGTTCTATATTTAAGAAAAAGCTATCTGCTGATTTAAGAGTAATTTTTCCAGGCTATAGCACTGTGTTTTCAAATGTAACATCACTTAGCTCAATTGCTATACTAAGTAACTATCCTTCTCCTAAATCAGTGCTAGATGCACCGAAGGATGATATCTTTTCTATACTTATTAATAAGTCTAGAAAAGGATTAGCATGGGCTGAAAAAGTTTATTCTAAATTATATATCGTAGCTAGTGATGCTGCATTTATTGGCTTACCCTTATCGGGTATATCTTTTAAAATAGCTAGCAATTTATCAATAATAAATACTCTAGAAACAGAAACTAACAACTTGATAAATGAAATTAAAAGTTTAATTAAATCTACCGATTTTCCAAAACAAGTTAGAGCTAATATTGAACTTTTAAAATCAATTCCAGGTATAGGCGAATTAACTGCTATAACTTTAGTCGCTGAAATAGGTGATATCAATGGTTTTATTAAACCTAAGCACCTTATTGCTTTCTTTGGAATAGATAGCTCTGTTAATGAATAAGGAAAGTTTAAAGGTAATCAAAATAAAATCTCTAAACGAGGAACTCGAATTGGTAGACGAGCATTATATGCTGTTGCTCTTGCATCTATTAGAAAAACTCGTAACGGAGTTCCTATCAATAAAGTTTTACTAGATTACTATGAAACTAATCTTAATGGTAAAAAAGCAAAAGTTGCCTTAGTTGCTATAATGCATAAGTTACTAAACTACATCTTTGCTGTCTTAAGAAATCAAGAACCTTTTAACTTAAGAGATCCTAAAATTCATAAACAAATGTTTTTAGAAAATAAAGCGACAGCTAACGCTGCTTAACTATTCCATTTTCTGTGATCGTTCGTGTTTTAAAACAGTCTTTTTGTTATGCAAATTTTTATAGAAATAATTTTTTGTTTTTTACTTGACTATAATTAGCTGGTCTAAACTTGATAAAATAGTATACCCGATAAACCAAATGATTGATTGAGCCAACCGAGCTGTACTGCTCCAGTACTATTTAACCCTATTCCGCTTCTCTCTAGATAATAAGAACCTCCCGAAGTTGTATGTCCTTTTAGATACAAGGTATCCGCAGTTGTATTCACGACACCATAATATGACAATACATTACCGAAAGCTATTTTACTTAAATCTCTTACATATGGAAGCCCCTTTAACAGTATTAGTTGTGAACTCCAAGCAGTATTATAAGAGGATACGGTTATAGTATAAAATGCTATAACCAAATTACCGATTCTCACCCAAGTACTACCTGTAGTATTTGCACCTATACTATTACTACCTGAACCTGATGTGTACAAAACAGGTGTCCATGTACCATATTTATAGTCCGCTTTTTCCGCCAATTCAGAAGTATGTGTATCAATCTGTTTCTGTAAATTTCCAGCTGCATCAGTACTTAACTGATCTTTAACATGTTGAAACCATACTTCAAAGGAGTTATCATATTGAGCAAATAAATCTGTAGTATCTATATTTTGCATTGGATTATATACATAACCGCAATATTCTTGTATAGCTCTTAGATCTGTTATATTTGCTTGTACTATTTGGGTTGTACCCTTTTTAACTAATACATCTGCAAGCCCTAACTCCCATATATCATCATCCCTTTGTAGGCTAGGTGCTGAATATGAAGTAGTTCCATATGCACCCTTTTTTATCTCTATAGATATTTTTCTATTTATCCTATCTAATCTTGTTACAATTCTATCTATTCTATTTAAATCTGAACTTGCTGGCTCAAGAATTATTTCTCCATCAAAATTATCATAGGCATAATAACCATTTATAAAACAGCTACCTGCCTTTACTTTCAATTTCATCAAGTCATTAACCATTACTTGAAAATTATTTGATGGATTGGCATATACCCCATTACTTAAAAATTCACTATGATATTTTGCAAAATATTCTTCATCCACAGCCCTATCATAAATAGGAAGCCCACTTTCGTCTATATCTACAATTTCGCTAGGAAATATTCCACTTATAATTGACATTTTATTTCACCTCTCTATTTAATTTTTGCATTATTGTTTTTTCTTCTTTACCAAATACTATAGAAATATCATGCTTATTATTTTCATATACTTCAGTTATTTCAGTAATTCGCTGATTAACTACTATACCTAATTCATTATCTATATAACTAAATAAATCACCTAAATCATAATCTACTTTATATTTAAGATTAGATATAGAATTAACTGTCGTATTAACATTTTCAACATTTCCATATTCATATAGTTTTTCAATTCCCTTTTGATATAATACTTTTTTATACTCCTCTATGGTTAATTCATCTTGTTTATCTCTGACTTCGAAGAAAATTTCTCTTCGCTCATTACCATTTGTTAAATCTACAGCAATAATTACTTTAATATCTCCCCCTCCTTCGCCAACTACATAAGCAAAGTTTTTATATTCTTTATGATTACACTCATAGGTAGACGTAGAAATATTCTCATATTCATCACTAAATACAACAATTGAATTTGAACTTTGATTTTCCGTTCTATCTATTCCTTGCCACACCTCAAAATACATTTTATCCTCTTCATAATTGTATTTAACTCTTATAGATAAATCCTGAGTAGCTACAATATCATATATTTTTTTGCATAGATTTTCATATTCAACTTGTAATGCAATACTTGCACCTAGTCCATTCGCATTACCTAATTGAAGTTTATTTATAGGTTTATTAGCAATTGCAAAGTTGTTTACAAGATTTCTAACAATATTTTCAGCTGTTCCATTCAGATTTTGTATTTTATCTATAACTCTATAACTAAGTAAAGCCTCTATAAATCTACCTTTAATAGTACATTGACTATCTTCCTTTATATAAGAATAAGTTTCTATAATTCCAACTTCTCTGAAGCTAGAACTATAAATATATCCTCCCTTTCTTAATAACTGAAAATATTTTGAATCTATATATAACTCATACTCCCCAACATTGTAATATCTTCTAGTCCATATAAGAGATGTGAACTCATCTATAAATCCTATTGGTTCAAATTTGTTATTTAGTATAATTAGTTCTACCATGTCCTACACCCCAAAGAATTCAGCTGTCCACTTTGGATAAACATTAAGATTTGTATATCCTTTATCAGCACTATATTTTAATATATTTTCTCCTACCTGCATGTCAATAAAAGAGCTAGAACGATCCATTTTTTGAGAAATATTTTTCCCATTTAGTTCTATCATCTTATTCCCTTTATTCGTATTAATTGTGAGAATATCACCAGGCATCAAGTCCACTACTATCCTTAAAAATTTTCCTGTAGTTAAGTTTTCTATCTTTGGGTTCCTCACCTCACCCTTTGCTATAAATGAGATAATTAACCCTGTCTCTTTATCTCCATTATTAATTATTGTAGCCTCTTGTCTCAATACTTTAGCCGACATAATCATACCACTTGCCGGAATAGTGAAAGGTACAGTAATACTATTAATTTTACCAGCCATATTCTTACTAAACTCTCTCTCATCTTTAAAAAATGGATTAGGACATATCAGATTAATAATAAATTTAAGTGGATCATATAAATTCTCTCTACTATCTTTAAATCCTGCTACCTCATAATTAATTACCCTCTTAACTCCAGAGTAGTTTACATATAACTTTCCAGTTAAATAAGGATTAAAAAATCTAATTAGGTTTTGTCTTCTTGTTTCTGTATCCTCTGTTGATGGATATTCTGCTGTAATAGTTATAAGTCTTGATTCTACTCTTTTACTTTTAACAGTCCCACCATCAAATTGTGCATTATTTACAATATCTACACTATATTCTGAGCTAGAGATTCCTTCTATATTTATTAATTTGTATAATTTATCCTTGCCAATCTCTAAAATCTTGCCATTACATTCTAATTTAATATCTATATACTTATCCAAATGCAAGCTCCTTTCTTTGTATTTTTATTGCTCTTGCAACTTCAGATGGTGATTTTACTGGTTGGTATATATTAATAATCTCATTTACACCGTTATCATTATTATTTACTATGGAATATGGAGTTTCCATAGCAGCTCTATAACTAGAGTTCATTGCCATATTGCCAGAAACCTTAGTAGTTTCAAAATCAATTGTAGCTCTCATTTTTCTTGTTAGATCCTCTAGATTACCATCTACTTCTTTTTCAAGATTTGGAGTTTCTACATCAATACCTACACCAATACCTTTAATAAGGTTTTTACCTATCATATCTCTAAATAGAGTTGATGGTGAATGGATTCCAAAAAAGTCTTTAAATCCATTTGCTATACTACTGGCTACATTTTTTACTGTATCCATCACTGCACTAACCCCTGCTAGGAGACCATTTTTTAAACCCTCCAAACAGTTTATACCTATCTGTTTCCAATCAGCTTGAGCAAAAGCTCCTATAATTGCAGCTATTATAGTAGGTATACTACCTACTAGAGTAGGTATTGCTACAATAAGTCCTTGTACTAGAGCCATTATTATTTGAATTGCCGCACTTATAATTGCTGGCAAATTATTTATGACTCCTAATACTATTCCATTTATTATCTTTGGAATTTCCATAATTAATTGTGGTAATGCTCCAATTATTCCTTGTATTAGAGCCATTATTATTTTAATAGCTGCATCTATAACTTGTGGAAGATTTGTTATGATGGTATTTACTATATTTAATAATGCTTGTACGGCCATTGGAATTAACTCTGGTAACATTGCTGCTATTCCATTAATAAGTGCTAAAACAATTTGAAATCCACTTTCCATAATTAATGGCAAATTTTCCGTTATCAATGTCATAATACTTATAATAGATTCTTGTGCTAAAGTTATTAACTGTGGAATAGCTTCTACTAATCCTAATAACAATTCAGATATTAAAGTAATTCCTAGCTCAAATATACTAGGTAATATGGTAATAATACCCTCAGCTAGCTGCATTATTATCTGTATTGATGATTCTGCTATTAACGGCATATTTTCTTGGAATCCAGCTATTAATGATTCTATAATCAAAACTGCAATATTCATAAATTCAGGAGCCTTGTCAGCTATGCCTGTAATTGCTTGAGTAAATACATCTCCAACACTACCTGCAAGTCCTTCAAATCCACCTTCTTGGAATGCTGAAGATAGCTGTCCAATCATCCCTGTTGCTGAAGCTGTTATTTCTTTTAATGGGCCATCTATGCTATCACCCATATCTTTTCCAAGACTCATAAGTGAGCTTTTAAATATAGTAACTTCACGGCCTAATCCATCTTCCATAGTTGCTGCTGATGCATTTAAGTCTTCTATTTCTTTCCCTGCATTTTGACTAAAATCAGCTATTTTAGATACTCCTTGTGCAAACTGTTCTCCAGCCTTTATTCCATAAGATCCAACTTTTCCAATAGCTTTAATAGTACCACTAAAAGCCGTTGATGCTACCTTTCCAACTTTAGATGATATATTTATAAGCGCACTTGCTCCTTCTTTACCGACCCCAGTAGCAATCTTTAGAAAAGCTCCTTTTCCTGATATTCCTACTTCAGAGCCTATTCTTTCAAAAGCCTTTTTAGCACTATCTATAGTTGAAGATGCCATTTTAAACCATTTTGTTTCTTTCATTACATCTGTTACTAATATTGTACAAAGCTTAATATCAGTTTTTAGTGTATTAAAAGTTCTTCTTACTTTTTCTGAAAGCCCTCCTACTTTTTCTTCAAAAGTTTTCGCTATAGACTCAAAGAAATTTATCTTAGAAAACCCTTTGTTTAACCCTTGTCCAATTTTACCCATAGCAACGGAGTTAGCCTTAATTATTTCTTTTCCTGCTCCAGTAACTAATTTAGAAATGATTTTTGTACTTTTCTCTTTAGCTTCTTCACCTTGTGATTCTAAATTTTCTAATATACTTTTTAATGTTAAATTTATCTCTTCATTTATACTTGTATTTGACATAATATCACCTGCCTTTTATAAAGCAGGCTATGGCTCACTACTCTATGGTGTGGCTCTAAGCTCTGGCTTTTTTATTTCTATATTTATTAACCTCTTACATCTACTACATTTTATTTCTCCTTTGATGTAATCAGCTTTAATTAATAATTTATTACAAAATGGACATTTTACTTTTACTATGCAAATCACCTACCTTTACTAATAAAAAGTGCCTAGTTTTATAAGCACTTTTTATTAGTTTTTATAGTTAGAATACTAAAATCAAAGTATTCCCCTTAAGTCTCCATTTTCCATAAGAGCATTTTCAATTTCTGTTACCTTTTGTTTTTTAGATTTACTCATTGGAATAGCATAAATTCTCTTCATATTACTATAAAAATCCTTTTGTTCTTTGCTCATATTGGTATTTATAGTCATAGATCTATATCCCATAATCTTAACTATTTCATTGTCTTCCTTTAAAGCTCTAAACATGGCTTTAAATTTCCACCAATGTAAATCTTCTATATCCTGAAGGTCTATGTCATATTGGGTTAGAAAAGCGGAGTAAATATAGTCATCGTCATATTCAAAACTATATGCTCTTGTACTCTTACCCATAGATACTCCACTACTTCCTTCATTAATATCTTTTCCACCTCTATAAAACCAAAGAATTTGTTTAATTGCTTCTTCTAAATTATCTGGTATTACTGGATAATATAGAAGAAGAGCATTATATATCTTTTCTTTATCATCAAGCTCATCATCCTGAATCATTATCTCAAACAAAATGGATGTACGAAAATCATAATTAATCTTATATTCTCTATTATCTATTTCAACTTTTCGAGGTAAAACATCAATTAAAATATTCATTATTTTTTAGAACGTCTTTGAATTCTATTAGAAGAATACTTATTAGCAATGAGTTCAATTTCTTTATTTTTCTCATTTATGCCTGTTATTAGAGCCTCAAAAGCCTTTAAACATTCAAGTAAGTTAACTTTATCTCCAAATACTCTTTCATGAGTACCTTGTCCAAAAAGTTCATCAAAAACTTTAAAGATGGCTTTGCACTGAGTTCTTATCCCTTCTCCAATTGACATACCCTTTGTTTCTTCTTCTATATTCATTACTTTTTTTATTGCTTTATCATATTTTTCTGCAACATCGGCATCAAATATATCTAATTCTAGCTCAATTCCATTAATATTCATTAAATATTCCTCCTACTAAATTGCAGTAAATGTTTTTGTTGCAGTATTGAATGTACCTTCTATAAAATCTCCTACTGCATTTAAGTTTCCTGATACCACAATAGTTTCTCCGCCTGCTCCAGCTAATCCAGCAACTTCACAACTTACTATAAATTTTCTAGCCTTATAAGTATTCTCACTTCCTTCTATTGGTTGAAATAGTTCAACTTTAACATAGTCAAATTGTGCATCTGCACCTGTAAGATGATTTCTTCCAACATTGTATAATGCCATTACTGCCCCTTCACTTTTAATTAAATCTGATGTGAATGGGAATTGTGTTTGGTATGACTTAATTGTAGTTGACGATGATTTATCGTTAATATAAACTTTAGTATCAAGTTGAGCTGCTGGATTTTCATCTAATGTATTAAATCCAGCTCCCATTAATTCATATTTTTCTACACCTGTTGATCCACCTATATTTATATAATCTGCTATTTGATGTCTTTGTATTGATTCTCTACTCATTATTTTTTCCTCCTTCTTGGTAATATACCAATCTACATTCTATTTTATATTGTGCTTTATCTAGATTTTTTTCGAAAACATAACCATTTGTTAATGCTTCTATTTTTTGTGCCACTCTCCCACTATCTAGTACTGGTAGATTATTAAGCTCTGATTGAAGTTCTAGCCACTTAGCAAAGTTTTCATAGAATTTACTATTAGCTATATTTTGTACTACATCTTGTCCGCATACTTCCCTACTGACAAACATGAAACAGTATTGTCTAAGACTAGTTCCATCAATATACTTTTTTAAAATTTGTTCTCTAGGAAGTTCTTCTATCATATAGGATACTGTATTTTCACCTAAGTAATTAATATTAATACCATCATTAATATTTGCTAGATAAGGACAGGTTCCTATATATTCTTTGATACTTTCTACTATATTCATTTCTACCTCCTCTACTGATTTATATATTTTTAATATCTATTAGCTATTTATTAAAATCATTGTCACAGTTTAAGACTTTGGTTACTAGTTTTTAAAATTGAAATGGTTTATCTAGATCCTATTTAGCTAATAAAATTTAAATATATATTTTTATTTACTTTAAATTAGAGGCTATTCTTTCTTTTTGAATTATCCTAATGTATTTCAAAGAATTTATAAATCTTAATATGAAAGTCACCGCATTGTTATCACCCCTTTCCTTTAGCTCCATTTCTTATTTGTTAATAAAACTTTTTAACCATAACTCATAGTGATAAATTAGTAATCTAAACTTTATTATTCTTATTTTAAAATTTAAAACTAATTTATTATCTTAAGACTCAACTTTTAATAACTTATCACCACTGCGATGATATTATTCTAGCACCGCTTTAACCCGATTATATAAAGAGAGTTTAAAAGGAATTTATAAAGAATTTATAAAGAATATATTTGCAAGAGATTTAATAGCTTTTGACTTTATTGCTGATACATATTCTTCTGTAATATAAAGCTTTGCCGAAATATTTCTATTACTTTCCTTCTGAAAATATCTCATTTCAATAATACTTCTTTCTCTATCTGTAAGAATTTCTAGAGCATTTTCAATCTTTTTTATTTCAGCTTCTTTAACTTTTATAGCATAATTTAATCTGTTAATTTGAGCCTCTTTTCTTATTATCATGTTTTCCACTGTTGAAGTAATTTTATTAGTTTTTCCTGTCTTCTCCACGTAATTTACACCAATTCCGTCATCATATTCATTTTCTAGTAACTCTATATCTAGTTTTATATTTTTAATTTCTGCTTTCGTTTGATTAAAGTTATAAAGCATAGTTTCAATTTTTTTATTCATATTCATACCGATCCCCCTTGAATTTAATTCAATTTTTATTATTTGTTCTTGAAATATTATATTGATTTAAATTCAATATAATATTTCATTTGTTAAAGACATATTTCAGCCTGCACTCTAATTATAACGTGATTTACTATTATTGATTTATTTATCTAAATATACTTCATTTCTTATACAACCCCCATATTTGAATTTAATTCAATATTTATATTTTGATTTTATTGAATTAAATTCAAATTGTCAAGTCGTATTGAATTTTTTTGATTTTATTTCAACTTATATTGATTTTACTTCAAATATGGTTATAATATAATTATAGGAGGTGTAAATATATGAATACACTGGGTATTAGGTTAAAAGAACTTCGAAAAAAACATGGATTAACACAAAAATCATTAGCAGATATTCTTTTAATAGATAATAGCTCAATTTCTAAATATGAGAATGATAAAGCAATACCAGAAAATGAATTGCTTCAAAGAATTGCCGATTTTTTTTCCGTATCTGTAGACTACTTACTTGGTAGAAGTGATATATCATCACCTAAAAAATCAACTTTTGATGATTTAGAATTAAATCCCAAAGATAAAAAAGATATTGAGAAAATTTTTAACAGTACCTTGGAGTCTTTAGAAAATCAAGAAGGACTTATGCTTTCCGGTAATCCTATTAATGATGAAGACTGGGAATTATTAAAATCTGCTATTCAAAATGGAATTGAGTATGCTAAGAAAATGAATAAGATAAAATATACCCCTAAAAAATATAAAAAATAATTTTAAACTTTATTTCGTAAAATTTAATGATATTTTGGGGGGGAATATAATCTTGGAAATTTCAAATTTAGTAAATAACTTAGTAAAAAAATATAAAACTAATGATCCTCGAGAATTATGTGATGCTCTTGGAATAAATGTTATGTACGAAGATTTAGGGTCTATTCATGGATTTTATCAATATGCTCCAAAAAATAAAATAATTCACTTAAATATTAGATTAAGTGAAATGGATATGTTATTTACTTGTGCTCATGAACTTGGCCACGCTATATTGCATAGTAATTTAAATATACTTTTTCTAGAAAGTAAAACTACTCAAGTTAAAGGTAAATATGAAATGCAAGCTGATCAATTTGCAGCTGAGCTATTGATTGATAAATCAATAATACTTAATTATGAAGGTTTATCTATAAACACTATTGCTAAATGCGAAAATATAGATATAAAATTTTTAAAACATAAATTTTTATATAAATGAATTATTAAAAGTTCATCAATAAAACCATCAGGATATATTTAATCTCATATCTTGATGGTTTCTGTTAAATAGATTTATATAATAAATATCATATATTTTATACTAATTTTTGATTGAAAATATTATCTAACTCCAACTTCCTTACCTTTTTTTGAATTTCTTCTGACTCTAAAATATAAAGTTCATTATCCTTCATTCTCTTAAAGTACTCGGCTCCTGCAAAAGTATATCTATTTCTTCTACCTTCTGTAGTTTGAACCTTTTCATTAGCATAAGCTATAATGTCTCCAGTAGCTAAATTTCTTGGAAGGGTTAAAAGTGGCATTCCAAGCTCATTTCTAACAGCATTATGTCCTGCTAATGAACCAGTTGTTATGGCTTCTGTATGTCCTACAAAAAGCCCACTTTTTTCTCCAGCGCAGAATAAATTATCAAGTCCTACAACTTTCATCTGATTACTTCTTGGTGCAACTGATAAATATCTAATGGAGTTTCCTTTACCACCTGCATATGGATCTACAAATTTTGCCTCTTCAAGACCTTCAATTTTTCTAAGTTTATCTAAGGGATAATAAGAAGTCATTAACTTAGCATGACCAGTATCTAAAAGTACTATATTTTCCGCAAATTCCTTTAGTGCATATTGTTGACAAACCTTTTGCTTTAACTTATCCGTATTTATATCTTCTGGTGGAACCTTTAATACTACTACTCCTGTTTCATCTAACTGTTTTACTATTTTCTCTGATAAGCTATCCTTCTCCAACTTGCATGATCCACTGAAAGCACCAAATACATCTTCCTGTCTTTCACCTTTTATATCTTCTATACCTGCTCTATAACTAATACTTACTCTTGGTCCAAAGGCTGGGCATCTTAAAATACACATAGAACAACCATTTCCATAGCGTAAGCAATTTCCCATAGGTCCTGTAGAACCAGTAGTTTCTACAAAGGCATCTGCTTCTATATATTCACCATTACTAAGATAAATTCCCTTTATATTAATCCCTTCCATATTTACATCTACTACACGGCTTACAAATCTAACTTTTATTCCCATTTTTTCAATGTGTCTTCTTACCGCTGGCTCTATTCTATTTACATTGTAAAGCCATGCATGTTCATGTCCTGGAAAATCTATATTTTTGTGGAGTGTATTAGCATCAGTTATGTTGATTAAATCTCCAGCTCCTAGAGCTATAAGCTCCTCTGCTGCAGTATACCTTCCATTATTCCTCATAATTCCGCCAACATTTCCAAGTCCTAGTAATAAATCTGTTTTTTCAAATATTTCAACTTCAGCTCCGGCTTTACGTGCAGAAATTGCAGCTGCACA
>NZ_DKPI01000010.1:0-253698 GCF_002470865.1 Clostridium sp. UBA7339 | reverse complement strand
TCGAGTCCCTTCTGGGTCGCCACTTATGCTGGCATGGCTCAACGGTAGAGCAGCTGATTTGTAATCAGCAGGTTGTAGGTTCGATTCCTATTGCCAGCTCCAAAGATTCTGAATTAATTCAGAGTCTTTTTTTATTTTTTGAATTAATACATAAGTAAAAAATAATTAAATACATAAAAATTAAATATATAAATATTAAGGATATATTTTAATTTAAAATAAATTATTGTCATAAAGGTATATAATTATATCTTTACAAACGAATATTTGTTCGTTAAAATAAGAATATAAGTTAATTTTGAGGATGTGATATTTGTGGAGAATAAGTCCGAGAGAATAATATTTCACATAGATGTTAACTCTGCATTTCTATCATGGACAGCTATAAATTTATTAAAATGTGGAGAAAGTGAAATAGATATAAGAAAAATTCCTTCTATAATAGGTGGAAGTATAGAAGATAGAAGAGGAGTAGTTTTAGCAAAATCAATTCCAGCTAAGAAATTTAATATAATAACCGGAGAACCTATAGTAGCTGCGTTGAAAAAGTACCCTCAATTAAAAGTTTATCCACCAGAACATAAACTATATACAAGGTTTAGTAATGATATGTATAAATTGTTAGAGCCATATTCTGATTTTATTGAAAGGTATTCTATAGATGAAGTTTTTATGGAAGCAAGTCATTTTAAATATGACTACATGGAAAAGGCTAAGGAGATTAAAAGAAAAATAGAAGAAGACTTGGGTTTTACAGTAAATATAGGAATAGGAAATAATAAGTTATTAGCTAAGATGGCTAGTGATTTTTCTAAGAAGAATTCTATCCATACATTATTTAAAGAAGAAATAAAAATAAAGATGTGGCCACTTAAAGTAGGCGATTTATTTATGGTTGGAAAAGCAGCAGAAAAAAAGCTTATAGATTTAAATATATTTACAATTGGAGATTTAGCAAATTATAATTTGAGCATTTTAAGAAATATATTTAAGAGCTATGCAAATATAATTTATGAATATGCCAATGGAATAGATAATTCACCCATAAACTGTGATAATTATGTGGATGTAAAAGGCATAGGAAATTCAACTACTACAAGCAAGGATATATTAAGTACAGATGAAGCTTTAAAAGTATTATTGTCACTTACTGAAAGCGTAGCTAAGAGACTTAGAGCTAATAAGTCTTTATGTGGTATTGTAGTTGTATCAATAAAGTCGAATATATTTACAACTTATTCTCATCAGAAAAAGTTTTTAACCCCAACAGATTCGACTGAAGAAATTTTTAAATTAGTGAAAGTAATATTTAAGGAGATGTGGCGTAGAGAACCCATAAGATTATTAGGAGTCAGAGTAACTAAGTTGAGTGATAATAGTATATATCAAAAATCTTTATTTGATGATGAAAAAATAGATAAACAAAGAAACTTAGATAGTACTATAGATAAGATAAGAGAAAAGTATGGAGATTCATCCATAATAAGATCTACCTTTATAAGCTCAAATAATAAAAGGGGCTTAGAAGATGAAAAAGCAGAAGATTTTTTAATGATGGGAGGCCTTTATGATTCTTCTAAATAAAAAAACATCCTAACTTAATATAAGTATAAGTTAGGATGCCTTTGATCAAATGAAATTATTTAGAGGATGCTTTACTATTTAAATTTTTTTGAAGCCTTATATCATCACCATAAAACTTAAACAAAGAAAAATTACCAAAAAGTCTAGAGGTAATACGTTCTGAATAGATAGATAATAATTCATCTAAAGAAAAGTTACTAGATATTAACATTTTTTTATTTCTTAGAAGCTTTGTATTTAGTAGGTTAAATAACTCAGATATAGCAAATTCTGAGGATACTTCTGTACCTAAGTCATCTATTATAAGTAAATCACAATTAATTAGGTGATCTTCTAGAGTTGAATTGTTATTAAATCTTATATCTTTTAAGTTTTTAATCAATTCTTCAGAAGTCTTATACACTATAAAATATCCATTATCTATTAATTCTTTTGCGATACAGTGAGATAAAAAGGTTTTTCCAGTGCCTGGATTACCATAAAAAAGAAGATTTTCTAATGTTGACTCAAAGTTTGCTATATATCTAAAACATTGATTTACAATGCTTTTCATATTTTCCTTTGGACTATATTTTTCACGGCCAATTCTTTTATCACTATAGAAGTCCATATTAAAATTAGCAAAATTATGATCATCAGAAACTATGAATAAATCACTATTTCTATAATAAAAACTATTAAGTTTTTGTTTATAGCAACTACATTTTTGTAATCCTATAAATCCAGTATCATTACATTTATTACAATTATAATGAATATCTAGATAATCTAAAGGATAACCGTTTGATACCAGTAACTCAGTCTTTTTAACTCTTAAATTAGTTATATTTTCCTTTAGTTCTTTTAAATGTTGTTCTCTATTAGGCGCATCCTGAAAGGCGGCTAGGGAAACCTTAATACATAGCTTCCCTATATGATTTTCAATATCATCTATTTCAGGAACACGTTTTTTTACTTCTGATTTTCTTAATTCTAAAGCATTTTTTTGATTTTCCTTTATTTTATCATAAAGTTTCATAATTTCTAAATGATATTTATTAGTCATTATTATCCCATCCTAAAAGTTTTCTTTCTAAATCTTCAAAATCATAGGTCCTTTGATCGTAACTATGAAATTTACCTTTGCCTTTTTTTGTATTGGTATTTGAAACTTCATTAACAATAGGTTTAAAATTAATTTTTTTCTTGTCTTTTAACTCAATATCTTGAAGAGTTTTAATTTTGTCTTTAAACCAACTATTAAGTATACCATCAATATATTTAAAGTCGGCTCTATTTAGTCTTTCAAAGCAAATGTCACAAGCTTTATATATAATTTCTAAAGAAAAATTATATACATTTAACCATTTTTCCAAAAGCTCTTCTTGAGGTTTCATAACATCACCATTTTTCAGACCTAAATAAGTTAAGATTTTTCTTATATTAATCCATTTATCCTCATGCTTTTTTATAAAGTCTTGTGCTTCGTCTATACTAGTTATATTGTTATCACTCCAAGATACAGCTATTTTCTCAATATATCTATAGTCAGATTTTCCTTTAGAAACACAATATTCTATAAGTAAAAGTATAATTTCAGGAGAAAAATTAAAGTCGTTTTGCCATCCGAGATAAGTAGTCATTTCTTTGGGCGAAAGTGGACGTGCTAATAATCTTTCTATATCTTGCAACATATCTTTAACCATAGAATTATCTAGTTCTTTTAATAAATTCACAGATTTTCCGTTATCGGGAGCCTTAGTTAGTTCTAAGAATTCTATATTATAATTTCCCATATTATCTATGGGAACTAATCTTATAACACCTTCGTCATTCCAATAATTCCAAGCATTTATTACGTCAGTTTCTAATAAGGATAGAGCTGAAGCTATAAGAGTTGAGTTTACACCGATTTCTCCACTAACACAATATTTAAGACCAAGTAAATAAACTTTTATATACTCGCCTCTAGCCTTTGCCATGAAGTTATCTATAAACACATTGCTTACGGGAGTATAATCTAAATTTTTGGTTTTAAACATAAAAGTACTCATAAAATCTCAACCTTTCCATGTTATCGTAATGTAATAGCATTACATTAAACTCTTGTTGAAAACTAAGGTTATAATTATATATAAGTAAATAAATTATTTATTTGTTATATAAGTTATATCTTATTGCTCTATTTTTATAACCTTTTAGAATAAGTTTCAATTAAGAATTATATTATAACCTTAGTATATCATATAGTAAACCTATTAAAAGTAAAATTTAATAATTAATAAATGTATAGATATTAGTATATAAAATTAATATTTTATTAATAATAAAATTGACTATTGTTTTGTACATTATGTTTAAAATAATTTCAATGGGGTATATTATCATTGTAGTAGGGAGGTAATACAATGATGAAAAATATACTACGAGAATTAGTCATAGTATGTGTATCACTCTTATGTATTTTAACTATGATTACCATGAATCCGGTAGAAGCAAAAGAAAATGTAAAAGCGAATGAAAAAATAAAGGCAGTAGTTATGAAATCAGATGGTGTAGAAATTGGCATAGTTGCTGATGAAGCCACAGGTAACAATGCTCTTAATAAAGTAAGAGATATCTATATAGATACATGTAATATAGATAATGTTAAAGATATTGCTGTAAATAATAAGATAGTATATGAAAAAATAATTTGTAATAAAGAAGATGTTTTAAGTGAAAGTGAAATTTCTAATAAAATAATAGGATACAATAATACAAATGATAACAGTTTAATTAACTTTACAGTTACAAAAGAAAATCAGGTTAAATATATACAAAAGACTAATAATTCGCAAGTTGCTTTTACGCCTCTTAGTAGGGGGAATACCCAAATAAATAGAGAGGTTTTTTTACACAATTCAATAACAACACCTATAAAAGGTATACTAACTTCCACTTTTGGTGAGAAGAGAGAAGGATATTATCATAAGGGAATTGATTTGGCTGCTAATACAGGTACTGAAATTCAAGCTGCATTAGATGGAACAGTGAGCTTTTCAGGGATGGCAGATGGGTATGGTAAAGTAGTAATAATCGACCATAGTGATAACTTGCAGACTGTATATGCACATTGTAGCAAATTAAATGTGTCTGAAGGTGAACAGGTTCTAAGAGGGCAAGTTATAGCAGAAGTTGGTAATACTGGAGATAGCACAGGTCCACATCTACATTTTGAGATAAGAGTAGATGGAGTTCCAATAGATCCTTTGGGATATACAGGGATAATTGGATATTAAATTTTTAATAAAGTCTAGATTTATCTAGACTTTATTTTTGGTAAAAATGAATAAATTGTGACAAGTTAAATTTTTGGTAAAAATAAAAGTAAAAAAAATATATTGACTTTGTTTTTCTTTAGTAATATACTTTGATTATCAAACTATTTGAAAGTCAAACAAAAGGAGAATAAAGTAGAATGAAATCCTTAAATTCAAATAAATACGTATTAAATGAATTATTAGTAACTATATTTAATGATATTCTAGAGATTGAACAAACTGCTCTACAAGAAGGAGTACTTAAAGATTTATCGGTTACAGAGATACATACTATTGAAGCTATAGGAATGTATCATCCAAGAACAATGACGGAAGTAGCAAATGATTTAAATATTACAGTAGGTACTTTAACTACAGCCATAACGAAACTTGTAAAAAAAGGATATGTAGAACGTACAAGAGGAGAAGAAGATAGAAGATCTGTAATGATAGCTCTTACTAGAAAAGGAAAGTTAGCATATAGAGTTCATGAAAAATTTCATCAGGACATGATTAGTGAGACTATAAAAGGTTTAACAGATGAAGAGGAAGAAGTGCTAATAAGATCTCTAGAGAAAGTAAATAGCTTCTTTAAGTCAAAATACAATCTTAAAAAATAAGTAAAGGAGAATAAATGTGATTGGTTCAAGAATACTAGGAACAGGTTCTTATACACCATCTAATATAGTTTACAATAAAGATATAGAGAATATTGTAGATACTTCAGATAGCTGGATTAGAGAGAGAACTGGAATTGCGGAAAGAAGAATTTCTACTGGAGAAGATACTTCAGAATTAGCAATAAAGTCAGCTCTAAAGGCTTTAGAGGATAGTAATGTAGATGGTAAAGAAATTGATTTAATTTTAGTGGCTACAGTTTCACCAGATAGTTTAATTCCATCAGTTGCATGTAATGTACAAAAGGAAATAGGTGCTGTAAATGCTATGGCTTTTGATATAAATGCTGCATGTAGTGGGTTTATATTTGCGTTAGATATAGCTAAGGGATATATAGAAACAGGTAGGGCTACAAAAGCTTTAATAATTGGAGCAGAGGTATTATCTAAAATCGTAAATTGGGAAGATAGAAATACTTGTGTATTATTTGGAGATGGAGCAGGAGCTGTAGTTATAGGAAAAGATTCTGAAGAGCATATAAGTTATATCAACTGTAAAAGTGTAGGATCTAAAGGTGAATCCCTTACTTGTGACATACTTCCTATGGAGAATATATGTACCAAGGAAGTTATAAATAATAATAAGATTCAGATGAATGGAAAAGATATTTATAAGTTTGCTGTTAAGGTTATGGAAGAGGAATTTAATAGAATTATTCAAAAAAGCAATATAAAAAAGGATGATATAGATTTTATACTTCCACATCAAGCAAATATAAGAATGATAGAAAGTGTTAGTAAGAAAATTGATATACCTTTATCTAGATTCATTATAAATTTAGACAAAAAGGGTAATACATCTAGTGCAAGTATTCCAATAGCTTTAGATGAAGCAAATAAAAATGGTCAAATCAAACAAGGAAGTAACATAGTAATTATAGGATTTGGTGGTGGACTAACCTATGGTAGTGCACTGTTAAAATGGAATAAATAATTTAAAATATATAGGAGGAATAAAAAATGGTATTAGAAAGAGTAAAAAAAGTTATAGCAAAAGAACTAGGTGTAGAGGTAGAGGAACTAAATATACAAGCAAGTTTTACAGATGATTTAGGAATAGATTCTCTAGAAATATTTGAAATTGTTATGAGTTTAGAAGAAGAGTTTGATATTGAAATTCCAAATGAGGATATAGAAAACATAAAAAATGTTCAAGATATTTCAAGCTATATAGAAAGCAAAGTTAATTAAAACAAAAGGTCAGATAGCTATCTATCTGACCTTAACCATAGGAGGTATATATGTTCAAATCAGATATATGTGAAGCTTTAGGAATACAATACCCAATAATTCAAGGGGCTATGGCTTGGATTGCAGATAGTGTATTAGCAAGTAGCGTATCAAATGCGGGAGGGCTTGGAATTATAGCGGCAGGAAATAACTCTCCAGAAAATGTTAGATTAGAAATAAGAAAAGCTAAAGAGCTTACAGATAAACCTTTTGGAGTAAACATAATGCTTCTTAGTGATAATGCTGATGAGGTTGCTAAGATTGTTTGTGAAGAAGGAGTAAAGGTTGTTACAACAGGTGCAGGAAACCCAGGTAAATACATGAATATGTGGAAAGATCATAATATTAAGGTTATTCCAGTAGTAGCTTCAACAGGGCTTGCAAAACGAATGGAGCGAAGTGGAGCAGATATGGTAATTGCTGAAGGTTGTGAAGCTGGTGGACACATAGGAGAACTTACAACTATGGCACTTCTTCCTCAGGTTGTAGATGCTGTAAATATACCTGTTATAGCAGCTGGTGGTATAGGAGATTCTAGAGGAATGTTGGCTGCATTAGCATTAGGTGCTAATGGATTTCAAGTAGGAACTAGATTTCTAGCAGCGAATGAGTGCACTATTCATGAAAATTATAAAAAAAAGGTAATAGAATCAAAGGATATAGATTCAGTAGTTACAGGTAGAAGTACTGGGCATCCTGTAAGAGTTCTTAGAAATAGATTATCTAGAGAATATTTAAGACTTGAAAAGTTAGGTACATCAGCTGAAGAGCTAGAACAATTAGGGGTTGGTGGACTTAAAAAGGCTGTTATAGACGGTGATGTAGATAATGGTTCTATTATGGCAGGTCAAATTGCAGCTTTAATAAAAAAGGAAGAAAGTTGTGAAGAAATAATTAAAGATTTTGTAGAAGGTACTGAAACATTACTAAAATCCATGATAAATAAATTTTAAAGTTGAGAGGTAACTATGAAAAATATCGCATTTATTTTCCCAGGCCAAGGAAGTCAGTACGTAGGTATGGGAAAGGAAATACATGAAGAATTCTTAGAAGCTAAGAAAGTATTTGAAAAAGCTAACAAAATTTTAAATAAAGATATAAGTGAGTTATGCTTCAATGGTCCCATAGAAGAACTAACCTCTACTGAAAATAATCAAGTAGCTATAGTAACTCTTTCAATAGCATTATTTGAAATTTTAAAATTTCATGGAATAAATCCTAAGGTTGTTGCAGGATTGAGCCTTGGAGAATATTCTGCTTTAATCTCAAGTGGAATTATGAATTTTGAAGAAGGATTAAGAGTAGTAAGAGAAAGAGGAATATTCATGAAGGAAGATAGTGATAAAACTAACGGCTCCATGGCGGCTATCATTGGTGGGAAAATAGAAATTATAGAAGAAGTATGTAATGAACTTAGTGATAAAGGAATAATAGGTATAGCAAATTATAATTGTAGTTCTCAAATTGTAATTTCAGGAGAGGATTTCTTAGTAGAAGAAGCTATGAGAAGTTTAAAAATTAAAGGTGCTAAGAAAATTGTTAAGTTACCAGTAAGTGGAGGATTTCATACAGAATTAATGGAAAATGCATCTAAAAAATTAGGAGATGTATTAAGTGAGGTAACTTTTAATGAAAGCAATATAGAAGTAATACCTAATGTTACAGGAGAGGTTTTACAAAACGTAATGGAACTTAGACAGTTGTTAGAAGCTCAAGTTAAATCTTCTGTGAAATGGCAAAAGACTATAGAAAATATGATTGATATGGGAATTAATACTTTTATAGAAGTTGGACCAGGAAAAGCCCTTAGTGGTTTTGTAAAGAAGATAAGTAAAGATGTAAAAATATTAAATGTTGAGGATAAAGAATCAATTTATAGTACATTGAAATATTTACAAGAAGCTCATGTATAGGAGAGGATATATATATGTTTAAAGGAAAGAATGTGGTAGTTACTGGAGGAAGTAGAGGTATAGGAAGAGCTATAGCTATAGAGTTTGGTAAAAAAGGAGCTAATGTGGTTATAAATTATGTTAGTAGTGATGCAGAGGCAGAAAAAGTTGCCGAGGAAATAAAAAGTCTTGGAGGAAATGCTATTTTAGTAAAAGGAGATATAAGTAGTTTCGAAGAAGGAAAAAAATTAATAGATGAAACGGTAAAAGTTTTTGGAACTATAGACATATTAATTAATAATGCAGGAATAACAAAAGATGGATTAATTATGAGAATGAAAGAAGAGCACTTTGATAAGGTTATAGATATAAATCTTAAGGGTGTATTTAATACTTGTAAGAGTGCAGTGTCTCACATGCTTAAACAGAGAAGTGGAAAGATTATAAATATTTCTTCTGTAGTAGGAGTTGTAGGGAATGCAGGGCAGGCAAACTATGCAGCATCTAAAGCAGGTGTTATAGGACTTACTAAGTCAATAGCTAAGGAAGTAGGAGCTAGAGGTATAACTGTAAATGCTGTAGCACCAGGATTTATAAAAAGTGATATGACAGATGTATTAAGTGAAAAAGTAAAGGATGGTATGTTAGGACTAATTCCTTTAAATAGATTTGGAAATGTAGAAGATGTAGCAAGGACTGTAGTTTTTCTTGCATCAGAGGGTGGAGACTATATAACAGGTCAAGTTATAAATGTAGATGGCGGAATGGTAATGTAGTTATTTAAGGAGGACATATAAAGTGAATAGAAGAGTGGTAATCACAGGTATGGGAGCATTAACTCCTATTGGTAATGATATTAACAGCTTTTGGGATGGAGTTAAGAATGGTAAATGTGGCATAGATTTTATAAAATCTATGGATGTAGAAAAGTTTAAAGTTAAAATAGCGGCAGAGGTTAAAGATTTTGACCCTACAGAGGTTATTGATAGAAAAGAAGCTAAGAGGATGGATAGATATTGTCAACTTGCTATGGCAGCAGCAGAGGAGGCAGTAAAATCTTCAAATTTAGATTTAGATAGTATTGATAAATATAGATTAGGTGTTTTAATTAGTTCAGGAATTGGTGGACTCGATACATTAGAAAATGAATATAAAAGAATGTTAGAAAGAGATACAACTAAGGTATCACCATTTTTAATTCCTATGATGATAGAGAATATGGCAGGAGGAAATGTTGCTATTAAATATGGTGCTAAAGGGCCATGCCTATCTGTAGTGACAGCTTGTGCTACAGGAACTAATAGTATAGGTGAAGCTTTTGAGATGATAAAGGCAAATAGAGCAGAAGTGATGATTACAGGTGGGACAGAGGCATCTATAACATCAATAGGTCTTGCTGGATTTACTGCATTAACGGCTTTAAGTAAGAGTGAGGATCCTAAAAAAGCATCTATTCCTTTTGATAAAAATAGAAGTGGATTTGTAATGGGTGAAGGAGCAGGAGTTTTAATTTTAGAAGAGCTCCAGCATGCAAAGGCAAGAGGTGCAAAAATATATGGTGAAGTTATTGGATATGGAGCTACTTGTGATGCCTATCATATCACTCAGCCTAGTGCTGATGGAGAAGGGGCAGCAAGAGCTATGCAACTTGCCATAGAAGAAGGAAATGTAAGCTTAGAAGATATATCATATATTAATGCTCATGGAACTAGTACTCCATATAATGATAAATTTGAAACTATAGCTATTAAAAATTTATTTAAAGAGCAAGCCTATAAGATCCCAGTTAGTTCTACAAAATCAATGACAGGACATTTATTGGGAGCATCAGGTGCTATAGAATCAATTGTATGTATAAAAGCTTTAGAGGAAGGGTTTATTCCAGCTACTATTGGTCTTGAAGAGAAGGATGAAGATTGTGATTTAGATTATGTTCCTAATATTGGAAGAAGAGCAGAACTAAAATATGCTTTGTCTAATTCCTTAGGATTTGGTGGTCATAATGCTACACTTTTATTTAAGAAATGGGAGGAATAAATTATGAATTATGAAGCAATTGAAAGGCTAATTAAATTAATAAATGATTCCGATCTTAAGGAATTAGAACTAGAAGAAGCAGGACTTAGAATAAGGATGAGCAAAAATGATTCTAGCAAAATTATTTATAATGAAGATGCTAGAGGATTAAATCAATCTAAAATCACAGATAAATGTGATATAGAGTATGTTAATCATACTAATAATGCAAATGATAATACTTCAGTAATATCAACAAAGCATGAAGAAATAATTACTGAAGAGAGTAATTTAGAAGAATGCTTTATAGTTAAGTCACCTATGGTAGGAACATATTATTCTTCACCTACAGAAAATGGAGAACCTTATATAAAAATAGGAGATTCAGTATCAAAGGAGTCAATTCTGTGCATAATTGAAGCTATGAAATTGATGAATGAAATTGAATGTGAAGTTGAAGGAACAGTGGCTAAAATATTTGTTAATAATGGAGATGTAGTAGAATTTGGTCAGCCTATAATGGCTATAAAACTTTAGAAATATAGATTATATAAAGGAGGTAATATAAATAATGTTGGATGCAATAGAAAGTGATGTAATAAAACTCAATATAAAAGAGATACAAGAAATAATACCTCATAGATATCCATTTTTATTTGTAGATCAAATAGAAGGTTTAGAACCAATGAAAAAAGCGGTAGGATATAAAAATATAACTATGAATGAATATTTTTTTCAAGGTCATTTTCCGCAAGAACCTGTATTACCTGGAGTGATAATAGTAGAAGCGCTTGCACAAGTTGGTGCCATTGCATTACTTTATGATGAAAAGTTTAGAGGCAAGATAGCCTACTTCGGTGGGATAAAAAATGCTAGGTTTAAGAGAAAAGTTATACCTGGTGATAGATTAAAACTAGAAGTTGAAATTATAAAGATAAAAGGACCAATGGGTATTGGTAAAGGAATTGCCACAGTTGATGGAGTAGTAGCTTGTGAATGTGAATTAACCTTCGCAGTAGGAGTATAAAAGTAAGAGAGGTAGCCGTATGTTTAAAAAGATATTAATTGCTAATAGAGGAGAAATTGCAGTTAGAATAATTAGGGCTTGTAGAGAAATGGGAATACAAACTGTAGCTGTATATTCTGAAGGTGATAGAGAAGCTTTGCATGCACAAATGGCAGATGAGTGTGTTTGTATTGGACCATCAGCCTCAAAGGATAGTTATCTAAATGAAAATAATATATTAAATGCTACTATTTTAAAAGGTGCAGAGGCTATTCATCCAGGGTTTGGATTTTTATCTGAAAATAGTAGATTTGCCAAGATGTGTGAAGAGTGTAATATTAAATTTATAGGACCCACAGCAGAAAATATAAACAATATGGGAAATAAATCAAAAGCCAGAGAACTTATGGAAAAGGCTAATATACCAGTAGTACCAGGATCAAAGGGAATTATAAATAATGAAGAGGAAGCTATAGTAATAGCTAAAGAAATAGGATATCCAGTAATGATAAAGGCCTCTAGCGGAGGCGGAGGAAAAGGAATTAGGATTGTAAATAATGAGAATCAGCTTATAAGTGATTTTAATGCAGCAAAGAGAGAAGCGAAAGTTTCATTTAACGATGATTCGATGTATATAGAAAAGTTTATAGAAAAACCAAGGCATATAGAAATACAACTCATAGCAGATAATTATGGAAACACAGTATATCTAGGTGAGCGTGAATGTTCTATACAAAGAAAAAATCAAAAGGTGTTAGAAGAAGCACCATCAGTATTTATAGATGATAGTATGAGAAAAAAAATGGGAGAGACTGCAGTTAAAGCAGCTAAATCTATAGGGTATGTAAATGCTGGAACTATAGAATTTCTAGTAGATAAGCATAAGAAGTTCTATTTCATGGAGATGAACACTAGAATACAGGTAGAGCATCCTGTAACAGAAATGGTAACAGGAGTTGACTTAATAAAAGAACAAATTAGGATAGCTTATGGAGAAAAGTTAAGTTTTTCACAAGAAGATATAAAAATTACAGGTCACTCTATTGAGTGTAGAATAAATGCGGAGGATCCTTATAAAAATTTTAGACCTTGTCCAGGTGAAATAACTAATTTATATGTACCTGGTGGAAATGGGATTAGGTTAGATTCTGCGGTATATCAAGGATATAAAATTCCACACTGCTATGATTCAATGATTGGTAAACTTGTAGTTCACGGTAAAGATAGAGAAGAAGCTATAAGCAAAATGAAAAGAGCATTAAGTGAATTCATAATAGAAGGAGTTAGTACTAACATAGACCTTCAGCTTGATATTTTAACTAATGAGAGTTTTGTAGAAGGAACTTTTGATACAGGGTTCTTAGAAGCATATCTTAATAAAGTTAAATAGTTTAAATCTAAATGAGGTAATTATATGAAAGATTTAAGGTCATTATTTAAAAAAAATGTTTATATAGAAGTAAAACCGAGCAATAAAGAGGGTGAGATAAAAAGGAGACCACAAGTACCTGATGGAATGTGGATTAGATGTCCTAAATGCGGTAATACCATATATAGAGGAGATTTAATAAATAATTTAAAAGTGTGTTATTCTTGTGGAGGACATTTTAGACTTACAGCAAGAGAAAGAATTAAGCAAACAATCGATGAAGGAACATTTAAAGAATTATTTGCAGATATGATTTCAGACAATCCTTTAGACTTTCCAGAATATACGGAGAAGGTAAGTAAGATACAAAGAGTTACTAATATGAAAGAGGCTGTTATAGCAGGTATAGGGAATATAGATGGTAATACTGTAGTTATATGTGCTATGGACAGTAATTTTCTCATGGGAAGTATGGGAAGTGTAGTTGGAGAGAAGATTACACGAGCCATAGAATTAGCAACAAAGGAGGAACTTCCAATAGTAATATTTACTTGCTCTGGAGGAGCAAGAATGCAAGAAGGAATATTTTCTCTTATGCAAATGGCCAAAACGTCAGCAGCATTATCCTATCATAATGATAGGGGGTTACTATATATATCTGTACTAACAGATCCAACCACTGGAGGTGTAACAGCAAGTTTTGCAATGATAGGAGATATAATACTTGCTGAACCTAATGCACTTATTGGGTTTGCAGGACGAAGAGTTATTGAGCAAACAATAAAGCAAAAGCTACCAGATAATTTTCAGACAGCGGAATTTCTTTTGGAAAAGGGCTATGTAGATAAAGTTGTACACAGGAAGGATATGAAGAGTACTCTTAGTACTATTATAAAAATACATGTGAATTGAAGATACAAGGAATAGAGGTGTTGGAAGTAGATGGATAACAAGTTTAGCTCGTGGGAAAAGGTAAGTATAGCACGTAGTATTAAGAGACCTACAGCACTTAACTATATTAATAGTATATTTGAGGATTTTATAGAGTTAAAAGGTGATAGAGGCTATGGCGATGATAGTGCCATAGTAGGTGGTATAGCTAAATTTGAAAATAAGAGTGTTACAGTTATTGGAATACAAAAGGGAAATAGTACTAAAGAAAATATAGAAAGAAATTTTGGAATGCCAAAGCCAGAGGGGTATAGAAAAGCATTAAGACTTATGCTCCAAGCAGAAAAATTTAAAAGACCTGTAATTATTTTTGTAGACACTCCAGGTGCCTTTTGTGGAATAGAATCAGAAGAGCGTGGTATAGGAGAGGCAATTGCTAAAAACCTTATGACTATGAGTAATTTAAAGGTTCCTATAGTTTCTATGATTATAGGAGAAGGTGGAAGTGGAGGAGCATTGGCTCTTGCTGTTGCTGATGAGGTATGGATGCTTGAGAATTCTATATACTCAATTTTATCTCCAGAAGGATTTGCATCTATTTTATATAAAGATGTTACTAAAGCTAAAGAGGCAGCTGAAATAATGAAAATAACATCTTCAGATTTATTAGGTTTAGGAGTTATTGATAGGGTTATCAAAGAACCTAAAGGAGGAGCACAGGAAGATTCAAATAAAATGATTTTAAGTATAAAAGCAAATTTAAAAGAAGTATTAGAAAGATTAAGTAAAGAACCTGTAGACTCTTTATTGACTAAGAGATATTATAAGTTTAGAAAATTAGGTAAATATATAGAATAAACTAATAAAATATGGTAATATATGACTAATTATAATATAGTATTGATGTAAATTGTTTTAACTTATAGTAAAATGATTATAATACTAATAATAATTGGTCTTATTTTATTTTGTTAATATATAATTAAATGAATAATTGAACTAGCTATTATAATATAGAAGAGACCATAATTAAAATTAAGTATATAAAATGAATGTAGTAAAAGCTATATAAATTTATAAATGAGAGGAATATGATATATGAATAACAAAGTAGTTTTAGTAGTTGATTCTGGTAGCGATTTACCTATTGAATTTATAAATCAACCCAACATAGTAGGTCTACCTATTGGGTGTAATTTCAAAGGCCGAGATATAGAGGATTATTTTGGTCAGACTTTGGATATTAAAGAGTTTTATGATGGTTTAAGAACTGGAGATATGTATACTACATCCCAGATTAATGTATATAAATTTGAAGAAGCTTTTAAAAATATAGTAAAAAAAGGAAAAGCAATTATTTATATAGGACTATCTTCAGGGTTATCAGGAACTGTAAATAATGCAATAAATGCGTCTTTAAGTGTGAAAGAAGAATATCCAGATTGTGATATAACTATAATAGATACATTATCTGCTAGTATGGGAATAGGATTACTAGTATATAAGGTTTATGATATGATGAAAGAAAATAAATCAAAAGAAGAAATAGTTGAGTTTGCGGAAGGAATAAAACTAAAAATAAATCATTACTTTACAGTAGATGATTTAAAGCATTTAAAAAGAGGTGGAAGAGTATCAAGTTCTGCTGCAACGGTGGGAACTTTACTTAGTGTAAAACCGGTACTTCATATGAATAATGAGGGGAAACTAATACCTCTTAGTAAGGTTAGAGGTAGAAAAAAGGCTATGCTAGAGCTTGTAAAAAAATTTGAGGAAAGAAGCATAGGAGAAGAACAACTAATAACTATTTCTCATGGAGATTGTGTAGAAGATGCAAAGTTGTTAGAAGAGTTCTGTAGAAAAAGCGGAAGAGTTAAGGAGTGTATAATTAATAATTTAGGACCGACTATAGGTAGTCATACTGGAGCGGGATTATTAGCACTATTTTTTGTTGGTAATGGAAGAGAAGAGTAAACAAATCAGTAGATTGTGAGTATATAAGTATTATAGAGGTTAAATTACAACCTAATTAGTTTTATTATTTAAGATGGGAGGTTGATTATGAAGAGTATAAGATTACTTAAAATAATCAAAAGGATCAAAAGCAAATCCCAACTTAAAGATGAGATAATCAATAGAAAAAACTATGTATATAATAGAGCGAGAGCAAAGGCTTATGCTGAAGCTTATGCAGAGACTCCCAATGTAAAAGAATACCCTGTATTTAAGGATAATGACTGTGCTAATTTTATAAGTCAAGTTTTAGTAGCAGGCGGAATGAAAATGAAGGGGTCAGATTATAGAAAGTTTACAGATTGGTTTTGTTATACTAAAGATCCAATGGCTTTAAAGAAAGTTTCCCTGACATGGAGAAGTGCGGAATACTTTAGAAAATATTGGGGAAACAAAGATGGCCAAGGAAATAATATGGCAGATGAATTTAAGGAGTTAACAGTAGAAGAAGCAATAGCTAAGTTTGATGAACTATATACTTATATTATGATAGGTGATGTTATACAATATGCAGACAGTAACAAAAAAATATATCATTCTCAAGTAGTACATGCTAAAGAGTTTAATGTAGCATTAAACAGAAATGACTTATTCATAGCTCAGCATTCATTGAATAGAAAGCATGTATCTTTATACGAATACTTAAAATTATTAAAGAACAAAAAGGGAAGATATATTTATATTTATCATTTTTAATTGTTTAAAGTTTTGTAGATGTATTTCTACAAAACTTTTTTATTATTATTTACTATTAAAATATGGTAAGAAGGAATAAGTGGTATAATAGAAGTAAAACATATAGTATATAAAATAGAGTAATTTTGTAATAGATTTATATATGAATGTAAGAGGTTAATTATGATGGAGGTTAATATGGATAAATTAAATAGAAATGATAGTTGTTGGTGTGGAAGTGGATTAAAATACAAAAAGTGTCATATGGAGCAAGATAAGTATTTAGAAAAGTTAAGTGAACAGTATGGATATAAAATACCAAGAGAAATTATAAAATCTCAAAAGGATATAGATGGAATAAGAAAAAGTTGTGCTCTAACTAAAGATATACTAGATATGGTAGAAGAAAAAATAACAGTAGGAATATCTACAGAAGAAGTAAATAGATGGGTCCATGAATATACAGTATCCCATGGAGCATATCCAGCACCTTTGGGATATCATGGTTTTCCTAAGAGCACCTGTGTATCTATAAATAGTGTGGTTTGTCATGGTATACCAGACGAAGAAACTATAATAAAAGATGGTGATATAGTTAATGTTGATGTAACTTGTATTCTAGATGGTTATTATGGTGATTCAAATAGAACATTTCTCATGGGAAATGTTAGTGATAAAGCAAAAGATTTGGTACAAACTGCTAAAGAGTGCTTAAAGGTAGGAATAGAGCAAATAAAACCTTTTAATACTTTAGGAGACATAGGATTTGCTATAAATCAGCTTGCAACTAGCAAAGGATATTCTGTAGTTTATGATTATGGTGGTCATGGTGTAGGTAATGAATTTCATGAAGAACCTTTTGTACCTCATATAGGACAAAAAGGCGAAGGGATGATTCTCTTACCAGGAATGACATTTACAGTAGAACCAATGATAAATGAAGGGGTACCGGAAACTGTTGTGTTAGATGATAACTGGACTGCCGTTACAGAAGATAACAAGTTATCTGCTCAGTGGGAACACACCATACTGGTTACTGAAGATGGTTATGAAATATTAACTTAATTTATATTTGTATACAATAGGATTAAAATTTAATATTAAATTGAAGATATTTGTCTAAAAATACAAGAAATTATTTTGTCATTAAGAAAATGTATAAGTACATTATTATGGTGCTGTATGGTATAATATGTAATAAAGATAGATAGTTGGGAGTTATTTAACAATAATCTACATTAAACTTAATATTATTTTAATTAGGTAGGTACTAAATATGAAGATAATTAATGAAAGATATAAAATAGTGGAATTATTAAACCAAAATAGAATTTATTCTGTATATGAAGCCATAGACATAAATAATAACATGTCTATGGTAAACATTTATGTTGTAAATAATTCTAATATAGAAAATAAAATAATTAATTATTGTATATCTGAATATGAAAAAATACCCACTATAAAAAATGATGTTATAAGAATTTTAGATTTTGGTGTAGTAAACAGTGTAGATAACAAAGATAAGATGGATAATTATTATTACACTACAGAAGTATATAGTGATTACAAGTTATTGCTAGATGCTGTAGAAGGCATTTCTGAAGAAATATTAATTAAAGTATTTTTAGAAATATGTGTAGTAGCACATAATCAAAGTTACAATTATATGAAAGTAGTTCCATTTAGTGATGACAATATATATGTAAGTTTAGATTTTAAAGTTAAATTAAAAGATAAATTAACCGCACTTTTACAATCAAGAGAAACAGGCATAGCTAGTTATTCAGAAGACATAGAAGAGGTTACTTCTAATAAATTTAAAGAAGAAAGATACTATATAAATAGATTATGTGAAATATTAATTAATATTTCATTAAAAAATAAAGGAAGATATAGAGATTCTAAAACTTGTAAAATAATTACAAAACACATGGGAAGTAATGAAGGACAAGAATATAAAGAGTTGTTTGGAGTAAAACTATATAATTTAATAGATAAACTATGTAGTAGTAGAGATAACTCAATAAATAGTATTTTTGATATTATTAAACAAGTTAATTCCATATATAACATGAACTTTAAATATGAAGTTAGTAGTGAAAAAAGAGAATTAAATTTTAATATCCCATTAATAGGTAGAGATGAAGAGCTAAAAATGATTATGGAGTCCATAAATCATATAGTTAAATATCATGAAACTAAAAATATTATATTAATTCATGGTGAAATTGGAATAGGTAAGACTCGGTTATTAAAACACATAAAATACATTATGAATGTTAAAGAAAATAAAAGACTTAGATGTTTTTATATGAAAAGTAATAAAGAAGAATCTACAAAGGTTACTATTGCACAGTTATTAAGAAAAATAGTGAGTATTGCAGATAAAAATTTAATTAGCAAATATAAGAAAGAAATAATGCTGCTAGCTCCAGACATTTATGGAGATAATAATAATGAAAATTTGGGATATTTTAAGCTAGAAAATAAAGAAAGACTTATACTTATAGCTAAGATATCATCATTTTTACAAGAGTATTACTATGATAATCCAGGGGTAATTATTATAGATGATATGAATATGTATGATACATTAACACTAAATTTAATTCAATATATGTTGAACAAAACCTATTTTAGGACTAATGTGCTTATTATTATTGGATATAGGGATGGTGATTGCCTTAATAACAATAATTTTACACAGTTTATTGAATACATTGCAGATAAAGTTGCGTTAAATGTTCACCTTAGATCATTAACAGAGAGCAATTCTGCAAAGATGCTAAGAAATATATTAAATATTGAGAAGATATCTGATGAATTTATAAGTAGATTTTATAAATATTCAATGGGAAATCCATTATTCATTGAAGAGTCCTTAAAGGATTTATGTAATAGAGAAATCATATATTTAAACGAAGAAAATGGTAGATGGTATAAGCCTGATAACCATGATATGTATATGCCAGTGAATATGGAAAAGGTCTGTGAAGCCCAATTAAAAGATGTAGACAAACTATCCTATGAAATTTTATATATAATTTCATTCTTTTATACACCAATGCCAGTAAGAGTATTAAAAGATGTACTTACAACAAATGAAAGTGATGTAGATAATGTAGTTGATCAGTTGGTAGCTAAGGGTATATTATATAGTTCCATAGGCGATAATGGATTTGTGTATACCTTTTATAATAAATTTTTAAGAAGTTATCTATACAAGGATGTAGATCAATCTATAAAAAAAGATACTCATAGAAAAATAGTAGTAGTACTTGAACGATATTGCTATGATGAATTAAATATCTATATAGAAGAACTTATCTATCATCTTGAGATTTTAGGGCTTAGTAGAAAACTTATATACTACTATAAGAAGAACGAGCAGAGATTAGAGAATATAAACAGTGTGAATGAAGCTATAAGACATAGTTTTAAGATTCTTCAAATCATTGATAAGTTTCAAAATAGAGATGAATTTATTAATGATGAAATAGAAACTAATATGAATTTAGGTAAGTTATACAATAGTATATCTGAAAAAAGTGTAGCATTAGAATATTATATTAAAGCTCAAGAACTATGTAAGTTTCAAGATAAGATAATTACTAATATAGATATTATGGTAGAAATGATCTGGATATACATAGATTTGTGTATGGAAGAAGAGATTGAGCACTATACTAAGAAAATATCAAAAGCACTAGAAAATGTAGATTATTTAAAAGGTACTATAGAATACTTAAGAATAATAGTAAGAAATTCATATAATACTGGAAAGTATGAGAAGATTAAAGATGTATGTAAGGAAGGAATAAGCCTTTGTAAAGAAGAGCATATGGATTATAAAGTTGGTTTCTATAATAGCTATTGTAATGCACTGATTGCCCAATGTAAGGAAGAAGAAGCTTTAAAGATATTAAAAGGAACAGTTACTGAATGTTATGAAAAGAACTATACTAAGGCACTACCTAGAATATATAATAGCATTGGAGTTATATATGGTGATTATTATCAATATGGTGATGAAGCACTGAGTTGGTTTGATAGGCTTTATGAAATAAGTAAGCTTGAACAAAACAAGTTTTATGAAGTAATAGCTTTATCTAATATGGGATTTTTTAGTTATGTTTTAGTAAATTATGATGAAGCATATAGGTGTTTAAATAAGGCCTCTAATATAGCTACTCAAAATGAATTAATATATATGAATTTTTATAATTATGTATATATGGCATCTACATTATATAAACAAGGAAAGTATTCTGAATGTTTTAGATATATAGATATATGCAACAAATATATAGAAAGAAATTCAATTTTTGAGCAAGAGTTAGTTCCATACTATATATTGGAATATTATATGAATTCCTTAATTGGTAATAGACAAAAAGCTATGGATTATTTATTAGAAGGTAAAAAGGCTTTTGATAATACGAATTCTTTAATGAAATATAAAATGGAGCTACTTTGTATTATAAACAAGATACTCTTAGAGAGAAAAATGAAAAGTATAGAAGATGTAATTGAAGCTAGTGAAAAGATATTATATGTAGATTTAAGGGTGTCAATGTTATCCGATGGAGTTTTACAACTTTTAAATCAAGACTTAAATAGTGTAGCTACAGAAATATTTTATTACATTAAAAAGTTTGAACATGAAATAAAGTCTGATCTTAATAAATTGACTTTAATATATATTGAAGCTGTTATAGATAAATGTATGCCTATAGATGCCTTAGAAGAGGCATTAGCTCAATATAAGGATATTAAAAATTCTAATTTATCCTGGAAAATATATTATAAAATAGGATATACCTATTATGAGAATGGAGATAGGGCTAAAGCAGCGTTATATATTTCAGAGGCCTGTGATATAATACAGGATATATTATTGCAAATTCCTAAGAACTATAGAAAATATTTTTTACAGAATCAAGGAAACATGGTGGATTGCTTTCGAATATTATTGCAAATAAAAAGTTACTATAATCAAAGAAAAGGAATAAAGTTAGACCCAATAAATATTAATACAACAGAAAATATTGAAGATTTATTTCAAATTATATTAGAGAGTGATTTTGTAAATGAAGAATTTATAAAATCCTTAAAGGATTCATCTAAGGATTATCTTACAGATATTGATAGTATTGAGGACTTACTAAATAACTTATGTGGAAATAGTCAAGAAAGTATGGACATCATATGCAAATATATAAGTTATATTAGTTTAGCAACGAAAACTAATATAATAATAGAGAATAATAATAGATTTTCTGTAGTGTCAAGTGATGGAAATGATGTAGAACTCCCAAATGATATGTCTATAGTTAACATAGCTAGAAATAAGGGAATACCTATTAGGTTAAGTAGAAAAGTTATTTGTGATGCCAATGGGAATATACTAAGTTATGATATCGAAAATGATATAAAAGCAGCTATGTGTATACCAATAACTCAAATTTCTAAAAACAGTAGAGGTATGAGTAAATATGATTATAATCATGATGTGTTAGGATATGTATATGTGGAAAGTAAAAGGAAATTAAATAACATAAATGAGGAGACAATGCACCAGTGTGTAACTATAGGTAAAATCTTGTATATGATAATTGATAAACTTAATATAAAAAGAAATTCTACTATAGACAAGTTGACTAAGACATTAACAAGAAGGTATTTAGAATCATTTATTCATGAACAGATAGACAGATCTTTTAATTTTAATTCTGAATTTTCAACTATAATGGTAGATATAGATAAATTTAAAACCATTAATGATACTTTTGGACATAGGATGGGTGACCAAGTATTAAGTAAGATATGTGAAGTAATTATAAAAAATATTAGACAAGATGATGCAGTAGGAAGATATGGTGGAGAAGAATTTATTATTGTATTACCTAATACAGGTATAGAGGAAGCTAAGAGTATAGCTGAAAGAATTAGAGTGAAAATTTATCAGGCAAAAGTTATGGGAGATAAAAGAGTAGTAACTGTAAGTTTAGGCGTAGCTAATTATCCTAATCATACGACTACCTATGAAGAGCTTATTGAAAAAACGGACCAAGCTTTATATGCAGCTAAAAATAGTGGTCGTAATGCTACTAGAGTATGGGAAGAATCCTATGGTTCTAAAATAAGTACTACAAATAAATTAAGTGGTATATTTGTAGGTAGTGAAAATCAAGACTATAAGAATGTCTCAACTTTAATTGAATTCATAGATTTAATTAATTCAGAGGGAAATGTAGATGAAAAAATTGCCATCACAATTAATAGAATTACAGAAATTGTTGAAGCAGATTCATGTACCTTGTTTACTATAAAACAAGGGGAATTAGTCAATAGATACTCTAAAATTATAGATGAAACACGCAATGAATTTGATGAAATACGTAAATACAATAAGATTAGGGCTACAATAAATTCAGGAGAAAATATTTGTGGAGTAGATTGGGATTGCATAGATGAATATGATGAAATTAAAAACATTCCTGATTTAAAATCTAATATTATAGTTTTATTAAAAGACAAAATAAATATAATTGGAGTAATATACTTAACAGCATCAATTAATCATAAGGAGTTTACTTATGATGAATTAAATTTTATTAATACCTTAGGTAAAATAATTGTTCCAATCCTAAAAGAATATCAATAATATTAAATTTATAGGTATGAAATTAGAGAGCTAGTTTCATACCTTTTATCATAAATAGGTAATTAATAAAAACTTAAAAGTATATATTTTTATATATAGTATATATAAGATATAATTTAAGTAGTAGGTATAGCGCTTTTCCATAGGGAAAGGTACTTATAAGTTATTTAAAATTTATATTAAAATATAATAATGAATATTAAAGTTTGGGAGATAAATAATAATAGTACTATTAAAAGATAAAATAATAAAATAGCAGGAGGAGAAAGATGAATTATAATTTAGGAAAAATATATCATGGATTTAAGTTTCATAGAGAAGAAAAGGTTGAAGAAATAAATTCTATAGCTAGAGTTTTTATACATGAAAAAACAGGGGCAAAATTATTACATCTGGAAAATGATGATTCTAACAAAGTATTTGCAATAGGGTTTAAAACACCACCAAGCGATGATACTGGAGTTGCTCATATATTAGAACATAGTGTATTATGTGGTTCACGCAAATTTCCTACAAAAGAGCCCTTTGTAGAACTTATAAAAGGATCATTAAACACGTTTCTAAATGCTATGACCTTTAGTGATAAAACTATATATCCACTAGCAAGTAAAAATGAAAAAGACTTTTTTAATTTAATGGATGTATATTTAGATGCAGTGTTTTATCCTAATATATATAATACAAAGAAAATTTTAATGCAAGAAGGTTGGCATTATGAATTAGAAAATGCTGAAGATGAGCTAACTTATAAGGGTGTAGTTTATAATGAAATGAAAGGAGCATTTTCATCACCAGATGGAGTGTTAATGAGAGGAATTCAAAAATCTTTATTTGAACATAATACCTATGGATTTGAATCAGGTGGAGATCCAGAATTCATACCAGATTTAACTGAAGAGGAGTTTTTAGGATTTCATAGTAAATACTATCATCCATCTAACAGCTATATATTCTTATATGGAGACGGAAACTTAGATGAAAGATTAGCATTTATTAATGACAATTACTTAAACAATTTTGAAAAAAAGGATATTGATGCTGAAATATTACCAGAGAAGCCTTTTAAAGAAATGAAGGAGGTTGTAACAGAATACTCTATTTCTAATGAAGATAATGAAGATGAAAAAACTTTCATGGCATTAAACTTTGTTACTGGAGAATGTACTAATGATGAATTATATATTAGTCTAAGTGTTTTGGAATATCTTTTATTAGAAACTCAAGGAGCTCCATTAAAACAAGCAATCCTTGATGCTAACCTAGGAAAGGATGTATATGGAAGTTTTGATAATGGGATTTTACAACCGGTATTTAGTATAGTACTTAAAAATAGTGATGCAAATAAAAAAGAAAAATTTAAGAATGTAGTGTTTGATACATTAAAATCGTTGGTTAAAAATGGAATTGATAAAAAATTAATAGAAGCATGCATAAACATTACAGAATTTAAGTTAAGAGAAGCAGATTTTCAGGGCATGCCTAAAGGGTTATTCTATTATATGACAGCTATGGATAGCTGGCTACATGATGAAGATCCGTTAATTCACTTAAAATATGAAAAAAATATGGAAAAAATAAAGAAAGCACTAACTTCAAATTATTTTGAGCAATTAATTGAAAAATATATATTAAACAATAATCATAGCTCATTAATAGTGTTAGCGCCTAAAAGGGGGTTAGCAGATAAAAAGGATAAAAAATTAAGAACTGGATTAATGGAATATAAAGAAAATCTGTCTGTTGAGGAAATACAAGACATAATTAATGAAACAAAGTCTTTAATAAATAGACAAAATACTCCTGATCCAGAGGAAATATTAGAAACAATACCAGTATTATCTATAGATGATATAGACCAGAAAGTTGAAGAATTGAGTGTTATAGAGGAGGATGCTTCCGGAGTGAAGCTACTTCATCATGATGCATTTACAAGTAAAATTGCTTACTTAGATTTTATGTTTGATAGCAGAACCATAGCACAAGAAGATATTTCCTATCTAAGTCTATTAACCACACTACTAGGTAAAATTAATACTAAAACCTATAGTTATGTAGATTTATCTAATGAAATACTAATTAATACAGGTGGAATATATTTTAAAAATGAAGTATATGGCGATAGTAAAGATGTCCTTAGATATAGTACTTATCTTGAAGGACATTGTAGTGTAGTAGTAGATAGAGTTCCAAGAGCTTTAGAAATATTGGCAGATATAATTAAGAATACATCCTTTGAAGATAAAAAGAGAATAAGAGAACTTATAAGAGTTCTAATATCAAGAATAGAAATGAAGCTTATGGATAGAGGACATCAAGTTGCAACTACAAGATTAGGAGCTTATTTCTCTCCTGCTTATGAATATATAGAAAAAACTTCAGGATATGAGTATTATAAATTCTTAAAGGAGATAGAAAATAACTTTGATGATAGAATAGATAGTGTTATTTTGAAATTTCAAGCTATAATGAATAAGGTATTTAATAAAAATAGTTTAATAGTGGCAGTAACTGGTAAAGATGAAGAAGTTAGTGCTGTAAAGAAGAATGTTTCAGAGATATTAGAAGTATTATCTGATGAAGAAGTACAAATTAATAAGTATAGCTTCCATGAAGAAAACAAAAATGAAGGAATGCTTACTCCATCTAATGTTCAATATGTGGCAAAGGGATATAATTATAAAAAATTAGGATATGAGTACACAGGAAAGTTATTAGTGCTAAAAACTATAATTGGCATGGATTATCTATGGAATAAAGTTAGAGTACAGGGTGGAGCTTATGGAGCTTTTGCTAATATAGTGAGAAGTGGTAATTTTATGTTTGCTAGTTATAGAGACCCTAATATAAAAGAGACCTTAAAGACTTATGATAATGCAGCTAAATACTTGGATAATTTTACAACTACAGATAGAGAGATGCTAAAATACATTATAGGAACTATAAGTGAACTAGATATGCAATTAACTCCATCCATGGCAGGAGATGCAGCAGTTAGCTATTATATAAGAAGAATATCTAAGGTGGATAGACAGCAAGAAAGAAAAGAAGTGTTATCTACTACAGTTAAGGATATTAATAACTTCTCAAAATTAGTAGCAGATGTTATGAAGATGAATTATATAGTGGTTCTTGGTAATGATGGTAAGATTAAAGAAAATAAAGATGTATTTAAAAACTTAGAAAATGTGTTTAACTAAGGGGGGAGAAATTTAATCAGAAGTTATAATTTACTTATGAATTCTGATTAAGATTAACTATGATAAATGATAGTATATATGGAGAAGGAGAGATCGCTCTAGAAGATGCAATAGGAGAAATGTTAGTTAATAAGGGTTTAACTATTTCTACTGCAGAATCATGTACAGGAGGAATGGTTGCAGCAAGATTAATTAACTATCCTGGTATATCAAAAAGTTTACTTGAAGGAGTAGTAACCTATAGTAATGAAGCTAAAATCAATAGAATTAACGTAAAAAGAGAAACTTTTGAGAAATTTGGAGCTGTTAGCCATCAGGTAGCAGCTCAAATGGCTGAAGGAATAGCGAAGACTTCAGGAGCTGATATAGGAATATCAACTACAGGAGTAGCAGGTCCAGGTGGAGGAACTGCTGAGAAACCAGTAGGAAGAGTATATATAGGATTATATTATAAAGGCAAGGTTACAACAAAAGAATTAAACCTTTCTGGAGATAGGCAAGAAATAAGAGAAAAATCTACTATAAATATTTTAGATATGTTAAGAAATGAATTATTAAATGATAAATTAATATAAAAAAGTAAAGCACCCATGTAAATGAGGGTGCTTTACTTTTTATGTTTATGCTTATTTTTATTATCCTTATTAATTAAAATAGAAGACAAATCAGTACCAATTAAGTTGTTAATATTTATATATCCATTACCTTGTTTATATTTTTTATCATTTATCAAGGTTGAATTTATTCTCAATAAAGTATATATATCATCAAAGGTAAACTCGTTGTTTATTTCAAATAATAGTGCACAGATACCTGCTATAAAAGCACAGGATATAGAGGTTCCACTACGAATAGTATAAGGGGAAGTAAGAGTCGGGGGATATATTTTTTCACCATCTTTCTCAGATATATAATTACAGTCAGTGTTTAAAGATATAATATCATCACTGGCAGCAACAAAATCAGGTTTTTTTAATATTTTATTAGAGCCGCAACAGGAATAATCACTTATTTTATAAGTAGAATTTGTATCTATTCCACCTATTGTAAGCACTTTATCAGATAGAGCAATACCTTTTATAGTATCTTCTTTATCTTCATTATTACCAGCAGGTACAACTATTATTATGTTTTTATTTCTAAGTATAGTAAAAATTTTATCATATAGAGATAAAATAAACTTATTTAAAGTAGTTATTTCAAAAGGTGCACATACTATTTTTATATTAAATTCATCAATACTATTATATAAACATTCCAAAGCAAATAAAGTAGCTGAAATATACCCTTTACCAAGCTTATTAAAGGCTTTTACCATAACTAAATGGCTATTAACAGCAATGCCATGCTGTTTTACTTTTTTATTTGTACCTTCTCCACATATTAATCCAGAAATAAAAGTCCCATGACCATTGTCATCATAAGGGTATGTTGAACCATTAATTATATCAATAAATTTTTTTACTTTATTTGATGGGGTAGATAAATCTATATGTGGATACACGCCGCTATCAATAATACCAATACCTATGCCTTTACCGGAAACCTCTTTATTTTTTAACACTTCAAATCTTTTATTGTCTAAAAAAATTCCATTGGCATGAAGGATATTTTTGTTGCATAAAAATGCTATGTCGTCAATGCATATATATTTGACTTCCGGAAGCTCTATAATTCTTTTAATAGCTCTTTTGGTAGCAAGTACACATAAACAATGCAAGGATTTAATATTATACAAGACTTCACCTTTTGAGGATTTAATGTTTTTCTCTATTGAATTTTTAATGCTACCATATTTAATTATTATTCTATATCTATTATAAATATCATTATCCATCACATTTTTGAGAGTTGGATCAAGTTTTTTATTAAAAAGCATAAAATACTCCTTATATACTTATTACACTTATTAGTATATGTAAACTAGGAGTATTTGTTAAAGCTTTTATTTATTATAAAAATAAAAGCTAAGATTAAGAATTTTTATATTCTAATCTTAGCTTTTAAAGCTTTGTAAATTTTATTATAAATTATATATGTTCTTACACATAGAGAAAAATGCTCTTGCAATAGGAGTAAGAGTTCTTTTAGAACTTACTATTAAGAAAAGATCTCTTCTTAAGTCTACATTTTCTACTCGACTTATACACATGTTACCACTAATAAAGCCATCATCACATAGGCTTTTACTAATTATAGAAATTCCTAATCCTAGATTAATAAGTTTAAGTTGAGCATGTACACTATTTACCTCACAAAGAACTTTTAATTTCTTAGGATCTATTTTGTTAGCATGAAGCTGAGCTTCTAAAGTATGTCGAGTGGCAGATTCTTTTTCTCTTATTATAAAAGGATATTTTATTAAATCATCAATAGAAATAGTTTCAGGTAAATTTAATTTAGGATTAGAAACAATAACAAGTTCATCTTCCATTATCTTATAACTATTTATTTTTGAATTATCTATGATTGTACCAACTAAACCAATTTCACATTTAAGATCTATAATATCTTTAATTATAGATACAGAACCTTGTTCTTTAATGTTAAATTTAACGTTTGAGTAGAGTTCACTAAAGGTTGAAACAAGAGTAGGTAGTAAGGAATTGCATGGAGTAGTGCTAGCAGCAATGTTTAAGACACCAGTAATATTATTATTGAAGTTAGATAGATCGGTGATAGCATTATTCCTTAAATTTATAATATCATTAGCATATTGTAGAAAAGATTCTCCTACAGGTGTAAGATTAACTTCCTTAGATGTTCTATCAAATAATTGAATATTAAGTTCTTTTTCTAAACTAGAAATATGAGAACTTATAGTAGGTTGAGATAGGTAAATAGCATTTGCAGCCTTAGAAAAACTTCTAAGTTTAGACACTGTAATAAATGCTTCTAATTGTTTAAAATCCATAGTCTACCTCCTATTAATAATAATTTAAGATTTAATAATTCGATTTATATGAAAAAAGATTTCTATTTGAGAACAGTTAAAACTCCTTACGAAAAAATAGAAAAGATAGAAGCTATCCTTTCCATTTAAAAACTATAATTCCAACTATCATTATGACAACACCGATGCATTCTCGTATTCCATATCCAGCTTCAGTAGAGCCAAACCAACCAAAATGATTGATAAGTGCAGCTGCAATAAGTTGGGCAATAAGAATAGTTGCTACAGCTATAGCCGGACCAAGACTAGACATACCCTTAATTACTGTAAACGTAATAACAGCACCCAATACTCCGGCCAAAAGGTAAAGTTTGTTAGCATCTTTTAAATTTCTAAAGGTACCGTCACCTGCAAAGAATAACACTATTAGGGCAGTTATAAGTGCAATAGCTTGGGTTAATACTGTGGTCTCCCATAGTCCAATTTTTTTTGAGAGTTCTGTATTAAATACACCTTGAACACTCATAGTTACCCCTGCAATTATTGAGAAAATTATACCCAACATAAAAACTTTCACCATCCTTTTAAAGATAGCTTACCCTAATATGGATATAATTATTTAAAATTTAAGGGGTATATCTTCGCTTAATTTTATTAATTATAAAGTTAAAATCATAGAAAAGAAATTGTTTTTAATATTAAAACTCTTTTAAATCATAACTTTTAACTAAGGTATCCCTTCTATTGTTGAGTTGTTTCCAAATCTCGATTTTATTTATCTTAGTAAAATTAAACAAATCAGTTTTATCTTTATTTTCATCTAAGGTAAATAAGTTATTTGAATAAGCCTTTCTAATTGCGTTGTTAGCATTAGAAATAGGCATGTTAAAATAGGATAGTGTTGAGAAATCTTTAACACTTATACCATGAGTATTAAACATGTCAAACATGCTTCTAGATATCTTGTTTATGTATCCTTTATCTTTAACTTTTAAGTTTACGGTATTAGATGTATCGTTAATGAAAATGTCATTATCAATTCCAACTTTAAATTTTTTATAAGGAGATAAAATTTTTGAGATTATCTCATCTAATTTATCAAGCTCTGTATTAGAGACAGAACCTAGAGGAATGTACAAATTAGATATGTTTTTATACAACTTATATTTCTTATTTAAAAATTTTTGGATAGATATAATGTCATCAACAGATTTATCATCCACCAATGCAACTAAATAATATTTCATTTTTTCCTCCCGAATGTAGATTTTTATTATAAAGTATTATATCATTATAAAATACTTTAACGCTACAATTAACAGTATTATAACATATAATAATAGGTTATAATAGACATATATAGTTAATTATATTTTTACTTTTATATGTATATAAAAATAAAAATTAAAAATTACACTTATAAATTTAAAATTTTTATTAAAATATACGAACATTGTGATATAATTATAATTATGAGATTTTAACATTTAAGAATTAAGTTTAATTGACATAGATATAGATAGACATGGAATTAAGTTAACATATGTAAAGTATGGACATTATATAAATAGTGAGGATGATACCTGTATGGAAAAATTAGTTATAAATGGAGGCAATCCATTATTTGGAAATGTAAATATTAATGGCGCAAAAAATGCAGCTGTAGCAATTTTACCAGCAGCAATTTTAGCATCTAAGGGAGTTTGTACAATAGAGAATGTTCCTAATATAGAAGATATAAATTGTTTAGAAATTATTTTAGAATATTTAGGATGTAAGGTAGAATCAAGTTGTAATTCAATAAAAATTGATAGCACAAATATAGTAACAACCAATGCTACAATCCCAGAAGTAAGGAATATGAGAGCATCCTATTACTTATTAGGATCATTATTATCTAGATTTAAAAAAGCTAGAGTAGAACTTCCAGGGGGCTGCCCTATTGGAGATAGACCAATAGATCAGCATATCAAAGGATTTGAAGCCTTAGGAGCTACAGTTACCATAGAACATGGTGCAGTAAATCTGGTTGCAGAAAAATTAGTTGGAACAACTATATATTTTGATGTAGTTAGCGTAGGAGCTACTATAAATATCATGCTTGCAGCAGTTCTTGCGGAAGGAACTACAGTTTTAGAGAATGCAGCAAAAGAACCACATGTAGTAGACGTGGCCAACTTCTTAAATACTATGGGGGCAAATGTAAAAGGTGCTGGAACGGATGTAATAAAGATTACTGGAGTAGAGGAACTTTCAGGATGTAATTATTCAGTTATACCAGATCAAATTGAAGCTGGAACCTTTATGATAGCAACAGCAGCTTGTGGTGGAGATGTTACATTAAATAATGTAATACCAAAACACTTAGAATCTATTTCAGCAAAGCTTTTGGAAATGGGTGTAGAAGTTATAGAAGATGAGGATAAAGTTATAGTTAGAAGTGGAAATAACCTTAAAGGTGTAAATATAAAGACTTTACCATATCCAGGATTTCCAACAGATGTACAACAGCCAATGAGTACTCTTTTAACTATAGCGCAAGGAAGAAGCATTGTAAATGAAAGTATATATGAATCAAGATTTAAGCATATAGATGAGTTAAAGAAGATGGGTGCAAATGTTAAAATAGAAGGTAGAATAGCTATAATAGATGGAGTTAAAAATTTATCTGGAGCTAATGTTAAAGCTACAGATTTAAGAGCAGGTGCAGCTTTAGTTATTGCAGGTCTTTCAGCCCAAGGAAAAACTGAAGTTGAAGGCATTGAGCATATAGATAGAGGATATTTGTATATAGAAGAAAAATTTAAAGCTTTAGGTGCAGATATTAGAAGAGTAAATATATAAGTTTTATATGTATTTTAGATACTAGATTGAGGAGATAATTATGAAATTTTGCCCATTATTTAGTGGTAGCAGTGGGAATAGTATATTTGTATCAGAAAACAATAGTAACATTCTAGTGGATGTGGGAATGCCAGGTAAGGCTATCGATAAAGAATTAGGGGACATAGGTATAAATCCTAATTCTATAGATGGTATATTTATTACTCATGAACATTCAGATCACATTAAGGGGGCCGGAGTATTTTCAAGGAAATACGATATTCCTATATATGCACCAAGTCTCACCTGGGAAGCCATGGATGGGAAAATTGGAAATATTAAGGAGAAAAATATAAAAATAATTGATGGTAAGTTTACTGAAATTAATGATTTGACCATAGAGAATTTTCCTATACCTCACGATGCAGTATGCCCTAGAGGTTATAGAGTACATGGCTCTAAAAAATCATGTTGTATAGCTACTGATTTAGGTCACTTTTCTATAGAAGTAAAAATGGCACTAGAAGATAGTGATATGATTTTAATAGAGAGTAATCATGATATAGAAATGGTTAAATTTGGACCATATCCATATCCATTAAAGCAAAGAATACTAAGTGCAAAAGGACATTTATCCAATGAAGATTGTGGTAAAGCTATAGTAGATATTTTAAAAGGAAATCATAAAACTATATACTTAGGGCATCTAAGTAAAACAAATAATTATCCGGAGCTTGCTTATGAAACTGTAGCAAGTGTATTAAGGGAAAACAATATTAGCGTAGAAAAAGATATAGAATTAAAAATGTGCAATAGAGATAGGCATAGTATATTATCAGAAATATAAACAGAGTTCTTAGCTTCTTTGAAGCTCTAGAAATCCTTATCCAGGGACGTAGCCACTCTTTACTCCCACTTTGAAGAAGATGGTAGTACTAGAGTGGGTAGTCATCGAATAAAAAGTTTGGTTAGTAATAGGAGGTGTAGAATGAAAAAGAATACCTTTAGTTTAGTATTAACAATAACAGTAGTTGTAATAGCACTAGTTGTAGGCGGAATTTACCTTACAAAAACTATGAGTATAAAGAAAGATAAGGCAAGTATAATAAGTAAAGAGAAACTTGAAAATACTAAAGGAGCTACAGAGGATGATGGCTATATTGATATAACTTTATACTTTGGAGGAGATGCTGAAAAGTCCGAACTTATAAAGGAAGAGAGACTAATTAATAGTGAGGATTTAATAGGTGAGATGATCATGCAAGAACTCATCAAAGGACCAGCTAAAGTTAGTGAAAAAAGCAAGCCTATTTTACCAAAGGAAACAAGGCTTTTAAGTTTTTCTATTAAGGATGGCATAGCAAATATTAATTTAAGCCCAGAAGCTATGTTTGAAATGTCTGAAGTTCAAGAAGTAACAATACTTAAGTCTATATCAAACTCTTTGAGTCAGCTGAAATCTGTGAGTAAAATAATGATTACAGTAAATAATCAAGGTGTTGAAAGTTTAGGTGGAAACTATAATATATCAAAACCATTTACTAAGGATGAAATAATTACTTTAAAAATACAGAAATAAGATATTATTGAAAGATAAATAAAAATTTATTATAATTAATAAAATAGATAAACAAATTTTGTTATAAAGAAGGAGAAAATAACATGAGCATATATAGCAATTGGACAAATTATGTTGTAGAGTATGTAAAAGAAAATGGAGAACCTGCATTTTGGAAAGAGTATGCAAAGGTTGAAAAATCAATATATACAAAAGCCTTAGCAATTGATGGCGGTGTTATTAGTGGAAAGTTCTCTGAATTAGTTAAAGAATTTGACGTTAATGAAATTTACTTTATGGGATTCTTAGATGGAATAAATGAAAGTATAGATAAAGAATTAGATCTTGAAGCTATAGAAAGTGATTCAGAAGTTAACTTCAAAATAGATTATGAAAAACTATACTTCAATATGCTTGATTCTAAAGCAGACTATCTTTATACATTATCACAATGGGATAGAATATTCTCACCAGAAAAAAGAAAAGAGATACAAAAAACTTGGAGAGAATCAAAAACAGTAATAAATGAAGTTAAAGTCGGTAGAAATGATGCATGTCCTTGTGGAAGTGGTAAAAAGTACAAGAAATGTTGTGGAAAATAATATAAACATTAGCCCTAGTGAATTTTTTATTCATTAGGGTTTTTTATATATGTATTATTGTAAGATATTCTATATACGGCTATGATATAATTAATTATATGATAAATTTACAGGGGGATTGTTTATGGATAAAAATATGAAATGGCTAAAGGAAAGTAGGGTTAATAGTACAATTAATTCACTTAAAAAGAATGGTATGAATGGCTATTTAGTAAATAGTCATGAAGAACTCATTGAGAAAATTAATGAACTTACCAATGATGGTGATACAGTAAGTTGTGGTGGTTCAATGAGCCTATTTGAAACTGGAGTTATTGATTATTTAAGAAGTGGAAAATATAATTTCCTAGACAGATATGAGGATGAGTTAAGTAAGGATGATTTGAAAAAATTATATAGAAACACTTTCTCCGCTGATGTATATTTTACTAGTACTAATGCAATTACAGAAAAAGGAGAGCTATACAATGTAGATGGCAATGGTAATAGGGTAGCGGCTATGTTATATGGTCCAGATAAAGTTATAATTATAGCAGGAGTAAATAAAATTGTAGAGAATATTGAAGAAGCCATTAAGAGAAATGAAAGAGTATCAGCACCTGCAAATTGCAAAAGATTAAATAGAGCTACTCCTTGTGTAAAGGTGGGCCATTGTATGGATTGTTCAAGTGAAGACAGAATTTGCAATGAATATGCTATAATAAGAAGACAGGGAAATAAGGATAGGATACATGTAATTTTCTTGAATGAGGAATTAGGATATTAATTAAAATAAGAATATTAGAGTAAGTGCTTTGGCAAAATAAGTTAGTTTAAAATATTTTGCTAAAGCACTTTTTTATAACTATATGAAAAATAATGAAAATTAAAGAAAGATTAAGAGAATGAAAGCTTATCTATCTATATATACTAATAGCATAGTTGAATAAATTGATATTTGAGGTAAAATATTATTAGATAATGATTGTTAAATAACAAACGTTGTTACGAGATTATAATTAAATAACTTTTAGAATATAATATAAGAATAAATTTTATTTAGGTGTAAATTATAGGAGGTCATGTATTATGAAAATTGCAGTAATAGGATGTACACACGCAGGAACAGCAGCGGTAGTAAATGCAAAACAACTTTACCCAGATAGTGAGATTACAGTTTATGAGAGAAATGATAATATATCTTTCCTTTCTTGTGGAATTGCTTTAAGTGTATCTAATGTAGTAAATGAACCAGAAAAATTATTTTATAATTCCCCAGAAAATTTAAATAACCTTGGTATAAACATGAGAATGAATTATGATGTAACTGATATTGATATGGATGAAAAAATAATCACAGCTACAAATTTAAAGACTGCCGATATAGTAAAAGAAAAATATGATAAATTAATTTTAACCTTGGGATCGTGGCCAATAGTTCCTAATTTTGAAGGAAGAAACCTAAAAAATATATTACTATGTAAAAATTATAGTCATGCAAAAACAATTATAGAGAAATCAGCTGATGCTAAGAATGTGACAGTTGTAGGAGCTGGATATATAGGAGTAGAACTTGCTGAAGCCTTTGAAATGAAAGGTAAAAATGTAACCCTAGTTGATGCAGAAGACAGAATAATGAGTAAGTATCTTGATAAAGAATTTACAGAAATAGCAGAGAATGAATTTAAAAACCGTGGAGTAAAACTAGCTTTAGGTGAAAAAGTTCAAAGGTTTGAAGGAGAAAATGGTATAGTATCTAAGGTAGTAACTGATAAAGGAAGTCATGAAGCAGATTTAGTAGTACTTTGCATAGGATTTATACCAAGTACAAGTTTAGTAAAAGGAAAATTAGACACTCTTCCAAATGGAGCAATAATAATAGATGAATATATGAGAACTAGTGTTAAAGATGTATTTGCAGCTGGAGATTGCTGTGTTGTAGAATATAATCCAGCAAGGGATAAGAGATATATTCCTCTTGCAACTAATGCTGTAAGAATGGGAACCTTAGTTGCTAAAAATCTAGTAAACCCAACTCTTAAGTATATGGGAACCCAAGGTACTTCAGGAATAAAGATATATGATAAATGTATAGCATCAACAGGTTTAACAGAAGAGGTTGCTAAGAAAACCACATCTATGGAGATTGACTCAGTAATGGTTAGTGAAAATCATAGACCAGAATTTATGCCAACCTATAAGGAAGCAACCATAAAGCTTGTTTATGACAAGGCTACAAGAAGAATTCTTGGAGGACAGATTATTTCTGACGAGGATTTAACTCAACACATGAATACCCTATCTGTTGTAATTCAAAATAACATGACAATAGAAGAACTGGCAATGACAGATTTCTTCTTCCAACCACACTTTAATAAACCATGGAGCTTATTAAATACTGTAGCTCTTAAAGCACTAAAGTAATATATAAGTTATATTATATATAATTTAAAAATAACTCATCATAATTAATATGGTGAGTTATTTTCATAGTAAAATAGATTGCTTTGATAAATTTAATAAAAGTAATGAGATAACAGTTAAAGTTTCTATGAAGTCTGTTTATTAGAGTTAGATTCGCTGGACTTACAATTATTATAAAAATTATTTAAAAAATTATAAACTTCTCCTGAATAAAATTTATCACTAGTATTTTTATCCATCTTGGACAATAAGACTTGGCGAGTAATAATATCATTTAGATTAACTTCTTTACAATTTTTCATAATATCGTACATTATCATAAAAGTCGTAGTTCTTTCAAGTCCTTCATTGCCATGGAAATGAAGCCAGCTGCCTTCAGGTTGATTTTTTACAACTTCCATAAAATAATTTACCATAGCCTCTGTAGGTAAATTTTTATATGTTACAGGAATACGAATATAAGATAATGAATAAGCTTCAGACTGCTCAGTTTCATTTTGAACCTTTGAAGGTATAATTACATCTTTAAAACCCTCTAAAGCAATAGGTTTATTAAGTGGGATAGATTTTAATCTAGAGTTTTCATCAGCAATGATTTCATTTACTGTTAAGCCTCTATTTGCATCGTTGTTAGCATTTTGCCAACTTACAGGAATCCCATCAATAAATCCATGGGATTCTTCTCTTAAGTCAATAATAGTTATAGGCACATTACCTATAGACTTCTTCATTAAAGGAACTCCAGTTTTAGAAAATTGACCACTACCAGAAATATTAAGCTTATCTAGACCAGACAAATTTATATTTTCTGAAGGAGTAATTTTATCTGTGCTCTTTCTAAAATATTTTGGTAATTCAAAAGCAGTTGGAGAATCAACCATTAACTTTACATCTGGAATAGGAGTAGCATAACATACAACATAATTAAAGGATAGAATTATAGTTAAAAAAGCAAATAAATTAATCTTTAAAAATTTTTTCATATTTAGACACCACCTATATAATATTTAATTAGTATCTATTATAATTTTACCTATGACATTCTAAATTATTCATAGTAAAATATAGGTATTATTGGTGTGGTGCTAGTATAGTTTATTGTAAAACTATACAAATAGATTAATATAAAACTATTTAAATATGGAACTATAAAACTAGAAAAATAGTTAACTATTTGTTCTGTTCATGCGGGTTTCAGAGATTTTACTGCTCAAATAGTATTATGAACTTATTAGTTAAATTAAAAAATTAGGAGGATGTTTAGTGAATATAACATTAATAACTGTAGGAAAAATAAAAGAAAAATATTTAAGAGATGCCATAGATGAATATTCTAAAAGATTATCAAGATACTGTAAGCTTGAAATAATAGAACTTCAAGATGAGAAAACACCAGATAATGCATCAGAAAAGGAAGAACTTCAAATAAAGGATAAAGAAGGTCAAAGCATATTATCAAAAATTAAAGATAATGCTTATGTTGTAGCCATGGATTTAAAAGGAAAACAAATTTCATCTGAAGAATTTGCAAATTTCATAGATAACTGTGGATTAGAAGGAAACTCTAATTTAGTTTTTATCATAGGAGGAAGCTTAGGTCTATCAGATCAAGTTATAAAAAGAGCTAATTATAAAATATGTTTTTCTAAAATGACCTTTCCCCATCAATTGTTCAGAGTAATGCTTCTAGAACAGATATATAGGGGATATAGGATAATAAAGGGTGAACCGTACCATAAGTAAATGAGGTTTTTGAAAAAATATGGAAATTAAAGATTGTTTAAGGACTATGTAGAAATTTATTTCAAAAGACAAGCTATATGATATAATAAATTTACAAATAAATTTATATCATATGGGGGATAATATAATGAAAGAATATAGTTCTATAGAAGTAAGAATGAATGAAATAGTTCAGAAATATAAGAAAAACCTTGATAAAAAGATAAATGAGAGAATTGAAGAGATGAAGCAAGATGATAATTCTCATTATATGGTTTATAATATGCTAGGTGTATCAAATGAAGAGGGTGCAATGATTGATTTATATCAAAATAAAGGACGTTTTCTTTATAAATATGCTGGGTCTATGTTGGAAGATGCAGCAATTCTTTGTTTTGAACATAAATTTAGTAATGCAGAAAGCAAAAAGAAAATAGATAATACTATTACAACTAAACCTAAGAGAGTTGAAATTGATTGCTTGGTAGGAGATACTGCTTATGAAATTAAGTGGAGAGATGCTACTACAGATGGAGACCATATAACCAAGGAGCATACAAGAGTAAAAGTAATCCAGGAAAAAGGATATAAACCAGTAAGAATAATGTTTTTTGAACCTAACAGAGGGCAAGCAAAAGAGATTCAAAAAAGATTAAAAGATTTATATACTCAAGTTGAGGGAGAATATTATTCAGGTGAAGAAGCGTGGGAGTATATAAAAAATGAAACTGATATAGATTTAAAAAATATGCTAAATGAAATGATAAGTAAAGAAATTAATGAGAAAGAAATAAGCTATATATAAAAAAGATAAAAAGGTGAGTAAAAATATGATACTTTTAGGAGATTCTTTAGTAAAGTTAAGAGAAATTAGTGAAAAAAGTGTGGATTTAATTTATTTAGACCCTCCATTTTTTACACAAAAAACACAAAAGCAAAAGACTAGGGATAATGAAAAGGAGTATTCTTTTGATGATAAGTGGGATAGTATAGATGAGTATAGATTATATATACAAGAGAGGCTAATAGAGTGTAAAAGAGTTCTAAAAAAAAGCGGAAGTATATTTTTGCATTGTGATAAAGCTGCGTCACATCATTTGAGAATTGCCTTAGATAATGTTTTTGGAGCAAATAATTTCCAAAGTGAAATTATATGGACATATAAAAGGTGGTCTAATTCTAAAAAAGGATTACTTAATAATCATCAAAATATATATTTCTATAGTAAAACAAGTGATTTTAAGTTTAATACAGTATATACAGAATATTCAGAGACTACTAATGTAGATCAAATTTTGCAAGATAGAGTAAGAAATAAGCATGGAAAGTCAGAGTATAAAAAGGATGAAAATGGAGATGTAGTTTTAGGAAAAGCCAAAAAAGGTGTTCCAATGTCTGACATATGGGAAATACCATATTTAAATCCTAAAGCTGCTGAGAGAGTTGGATATCCTACTCAGAAGCCTATACTATTATTAGAAAGAATAATTGATATAGTTACTGATGAAAATGATGTTGTATTAGACCCTTTTATGGGTTCAGGAACAACCCTTGTAGCAGCAAAGTTAAAAAATAGAAATTATATTGGAATAGATAAGTCAGAAGATGCAATACAGCTAGCTAAAAGAAGATTAGATGCTCCTGTAAAGACAGATTCTATATTACTTAAAAAAGGTAGAGAAAGTTATAAGAATTTATCAGAAGATGAATTAAATATACTAAATCAAATTGGAGCAGTTCCAGTACAAAGGAATAAAGGTATTGATGGGTTCTTAAAAGAGTATTACAAAGATAGTCCAGTAGCAGTTAGAATACAAAAAAATAATGAGGATTTAAGTTCAGCAATGAAGTTACTTAAGGCTGCAGGTAAAAAGAAAAGTTGTAAATTGATGATTTTAATAAAAACAATGAATAAAGTTGATAATCAAGAGTCATTAGATATTTCTAATGAGATAGCAGTAACCGACGAAGAAAGTAAAATAATACTAATTGACAGTTATAGAACTCAAATACAAAATTTAATAAATAATCTTTAAGCAAAAATGTAAATATATATAATAATATTGATATAAATAATTGACTCTTACTAAAGATGGTAAGGGTCTTTTTATGTGAGGAGGAATATAATGAAGCGAATTTATTTAAAAGAGCAATTAAAAGAGATACAGGATTATCCTATAGAAGTTATTAATAGTATGGCAGAAATTACAGATGTATTAGATTACAACTATGGAGATGATAGGGATATAGAATCCGATTTAGGAGGATATGTAGTTATAGCAAAAAATATCGTTGATATTGAAATGCTGAAACAAGACAAGCTACAAGATTTAATACCAGAATATACTGATATAATAGAATGCAAGGAAGGAGTTAATTGGACTTCTTCCTTATTTTTGCTTTCAAGTGATTATTCAATAGTAGTAGTGTGTACTCAAGAGATTTCTAAATATTTAATTGAAAGGTGATAATTATGGCTCAAAAGGTAATTAAAAGTACTCAATACTGTAACATAATGAAACAAGGAAAACTTAGAGATAAAGAGTACACCTATTGTATTAAAAAAATTTATGTTAAGGCAATGAGAAGGGAAGAAATAAGATTTAGTCTTTATAAAGATACTGTTAGAGCTGATAATAGGTATATTCCAAGAAGTCTTGATGTAACAAAGGTAGAGTTAATTGAACTAATAAAGAATTCTATTAAAGAAAAAGTATTTTCAGGTGAATTCATTGAATCATTAAAACAAGAAATAAATAAGTTATAAAGTCTTAATTGCTATTGATGGTAGTAATTAAGGCTTTTTCTATGTCTAGAGGAATCAAGAATTATTAAACTAATATTCAGTATGTATGGTAATGAAGGAAAAGGATATAAAGCTATAACTACTAAACTTAATTACTTAGGATATAAGACCAAGAAAGGAAATGATTTTTTAGTAGGTTCAATTAAATATATACTTACTAATCCAGTATACATAGGCAAGATAAGATATAACTTAAGACAAGAATGGAGTGAGAATAGAAGACGTAATATTAACCCAGATCCAATAATAGTAGATGGAATACATGAAGCTATAATTGATATGGCTACATGGGATAGAGTACAAGCTATAATGGAATCAAAGAAAGGTAAGCCTTCAAGAATCTATGATGGAGAGTATCCATTAACAGGAATATTAAAATGTCCAGTGTGTGGTGCTGGAATGGTGATAATGAGAAATGGTAAGAAGAGAAAAGACGGAACTAAAGCAACATACTATGCATGTGGAGCATGGAAAAATAAAGGAACAGTAGTATGTAATAGTAATGCAATAAATCTAGATAAAGCTAATGAGTATGTTTTTGGAAAGTTGTCAGAACTCTTATCTAATGAGAAGATGATAAAGACTATTGTAACAAATATAAATAAACAAAGAAAGGCTAGAGTTGCTCCTGCTAAAAAGGAAACTCAAAGAATTGACAAAGAACTAGAAAAGCTAGATAAGAAGAAGGGAAAAATATTTGAAGCATATGAGGATGAGTTAATCTCTAAAGAAGAATTCTTCAGTAGGAAGGAAGAATTAAATGAAAAAATACAGAGATTACTAGAAGAAAAGGAGCCCTATACAGTAGCATTAAGTGAAGATACAGAACAACAAGTACCGTATGAATTAATAAGGAGTGTACTAGAAAACTTTAATATACTCCTTGCCAATAGTGGTAGTAGAGAAGAAAAGAAATTATTAATTCACATGATAATATCAGAAATAACCATTAACAGACTAAGAGAAATAGATTCAATAAAGCTAAAAATAAATGATAACTTAATAGAATATGTAAGTAAACAAGACGGTGTATCTAAGAAGGGTACCCCTTCTTGTTTTATTTTAAGAAATATTGGAATAAATACTTTAAATTTAGAGATTGCTATATAAGTTAAAATGGTATAATTATCTTATGGAATTTAAATATAATAAATTTAAAAGACTATGGGGAGAGATAGTATATGGCAATACCAACATATGAAAGAATAATGCTTCCATTATTAGAAGTGTTAAGAAATAATGAGATTTATACTAATAATGAATGTATTGAGATATTGGCTAGAAAATTAAATATTACAGAAGAAGAGATGAACTTATGCTTTCCAAGTGGTAAAAAGAGAGTATTTTATGATAGAGTAAATTGGGCTAAAACTTATATGAAGAAAGCTGGACTAGTAGAGGCACCTAAAAGGGGTTTGGTTAGGATTACTAAATTAGGATTAGAATTGTTACAGGAAAATCCAAAGCAGTTAAAATCTAAAGATTTATTAAGATACAATAGTTTCTATGAGTTTGTAAGTTCAAGTAATAGAGACCAAAATCATAGTGAAAATAATGAAGTAGCATTAAATGAAAAAACACCATCAGAAGAAATTGCAAATGCTTTTGAAAATTTAAAGACCTCATTAGCAGATGAAATATTAGAAAAAATCAACTCATGTTCATTTGAATTCTTTGAGAAATTGGTAATAGAGCTATTGATTAAGATGGGATATGGTGGTTCAAGAGAAGAGGCAGGAAGAGCAACTAAGAAAACCGGTGATGAAGGTATAGATGGAATAATTAATGAAGATAGACTTGGTTTAGATAGTATATATATTCAAGCTAAAAGATGGAAAGATACAGTAGTTGGTAGACCAGAAATTCAAAAGTTTTCTGGAGCATTAGATACTCCAGGAGCAAGTAAGGGGATTTTTATAACAACTTCAACTTTTTCTAAAGAAGCTAGAGAGTATGTTAAAGCTATAAATACAAAAAACATAGTTTTAATTGATGGTATGCAGTTGGCACAATATATGATTGAATTCAATGTTGGAGTATCTACGGAAATAATATATGAAGTTAAAAAAATAGATACAGATTATTTTAGTGAAGATTAGGATTTTAGTAAACTAGATTGAGATTATGAGAGGTAACAAATAGTTGATAGTGTATAAAAAAGAAGACGATTTATTAAATAAAGATAGAAAGCGTATTATAAGTACGATTAATGAATTCAGGGATGAATCAAAATGTATGTTTAATGATATAAAATTTAAATGTAATAGTGAGGACAAAAAAGGATTAAAGAAGAACCATTTAATTCAGATGAGAAATTATTTAGATAGCATTGCTTATAACGGTAAAGTTATGATTTGTAATATAGAGGATGAGAATTACTATAGATATGGAAGAAAAATGAGAGAAGTTCATGTGAAAAAAGCTCACAGGTATAAAGTGTTTTGTGAAGTGCATGATAAAAAGTTATTTGACTCTATTGAAAATGGTAAAGAATTTAATATAAATAATAAAGAACAATGTTTTCAATTTGCACTTAGAGCCTTTACTTTTGATTATTCTAGAAATTGTATCAAAAACAATTTTAGTTCAGGAAATAAGTATATAGATAGGGTCGCAGAACTTTCTTTGAATAAAAGTAATAAAGTATTTGAAAGATTTAAACAATGCTATGTAGAAGACGAGTGGTCTGAAATAGAAACATATAGTATTATATTAGATAAAAAAATAAAGTTCATATCATGTTGTTGTTTTTATCCATTTATTGATTTAAAGAGAATATATAAAGGGTATGTAAAGGAGGAAGCTTTCTTTAATATTTTTCCGCAAGGTAATAAAACATATATAGTAATTTCCTATTTTAAAGATAGCAACCATTGCAGAAAGTTATGCAAACAGATAGATGAGTATGCAAAGAAAAATAAATATGAAGTTATAGAGAAGTATTTTAGTAAAATACTTGCATGTCAGGATATAAATTTAACTTTAGGACCACAACTTTGGAATAGCTGGAGTGAAAAAGAACAAGAAGATTTTTATAGATATGCACATAAATTAAAGGCAGCTAGTTATAAAAATTTTAGCTCACTAATGAGTATGCTAGTTTTTAAAAACAATAAATTTCATTTATTTAAAGATTTTAATTATAAATAATAAGATAAAAAAATCTCACTTACTACTGATACGGAGAACCATACCATAAATGATGGAGCTCTTTTCTAATCACAAAGAGGAATTGTCCTAAAATTATCGAATAAATATATAATTAGAACTATTTATATATTTGGGAGGATTTTATGGAAGATAATACAGAAAAAATAAAGTTAAGTTTTTGGAAGAAAATAATAGGTAGCATTCAAGGAATAGCGCATTATGAGAATGTGTTAAAAGAAACTACTGGGAAGGCAGTACTATATTTACTATTAATATCGCTGTTTCTTGGAGCTATTGGATCTATAAGAGGATCTATTGAGGTTAATAATGGCATATCAGAGCTTATACAAATATATAATGACAATTGTCCAAACTTTGAGCTTATAAATGGAGAGTTAAGTGTTGAGGGCAGTATGCCAATGGTTTTATCAGAAGATGAAGATAATTATATTATTATAGACACAACTAACAGCACAAATCCTGATGTTTTAAATTCTCATAATAAAGGTATTTTAATACTAAAAGATAAAATGATTCAAAAAGAGAACGAATTACAAACACAAGTAACCGAATTCAAATCATTACAAGGATTAACCATTAATAAAGATATAATATATAGCTATTTACCTTACGCGAAGATTATTATACCATTTATTTTTATTGTAAGTATTCTTGGATATTTCTTGGGTGGACTCTTAAGTGCTCTATTGTTAGCTCTATTTGCTCTTATAATCAATGGAATTTTTAAAACAAAGTTGAAATATGGACAGTTGTATAGATTAAGCATTTATGCACTAACTACTCCGCTTATAATAAATACAATCTTGAAAATTTTAAGTATAGAACATTTTAGTTTCTATTGGTTAGTATATCATACTATAGCTTATATTTATATTGGCTTTGCACTGAACAAACTAAAAAGTTCTAAGAATAATATTTCATTAGATTAGGTGTATAAATCAAATAAAAAGGTTAATGTCATAAATATTACGGTCAATGGTACCGTAAGTAACCATGACTCTCTATATTATATATGTTTAGGGTATTGAAATTCCCTTTATGATATGCAATGAAAAGTATATTAAGGTTAAAAAATGAAGCTACAGATTGTATAAAAATCTGTAGCTTTTTCTACGTTAATCAGAATTGAAGATATATAGTCCATATTGTAATCGGATTTACATTATAGTTATCTCATAACCAGTCAATATATTATATAGAAAAAACAGTGGTTTATCAATATAATATGTTAAAAAGCTTGAAATAATGAGTGTTAAGTAGATAATATATATGGATCCTATTTGGATGTATTTTGTACATTTGTAATAACTAACCTAAATGAATATAATTAATTTCGTTGGTTAGGAAATTTGTAAATTGAAATTGAGGTGTTGATTATGTTGTCAATGTTAGCAGACTTAAGAGAAAGTGACAAGATACAGTATGGTGCTAAAGCAAGTGCGTTAGGAGAGTTAATAAGAAGCGGAGAAAAGGTTCCAATTGGTTTTGCATTATCTTTAGAATTTTTCATGCGGTTTCTTGAATATAATAATTTTTCCTATAGTGCTGGAGACTATTTAACTTATAATGCAGAAATATGCAAAGTAATATTAAAAGGTTCATTTTCTCCTGATATGGAGAGGGGGTTACTTAAATTTTTTAATTGTATACAAGGCATGGGACTGAAATATGTAGTAAGATCCTCTGCTCTGTGTGAAGACAGCGATAACTATAGCATGGCAGGAATGTTCGATTCATTTATTAAATTGAATACTTTTGAAGAAGTTAAGACTGCAATAAAGAAGTGTTATGCTTCATTGTTTAGTGATAAGGTAATAGCATATTTCATAAAACAAAATTTAAATTTGGATGAGCTAAAAATGTGTATAATAATTCAGCAATTCGTTGAAGGTTGCTATTCTGGAGTAAACTTTTCTGTGGATACTATTGATATGGATGAAGAAGTAATGCATATTAATGCTGTAAAAGGCTTATGCGAAGATTATGTTAACGGTAAAGTAAATTCAGCTTTTTATAAAATCTATAAAAAATGTGGAGCCATACTTGAAGAGAAGCTTCCGAAGGGCAGTAACGTTCTGCCAAAGAATTTAGTAAATGAACTATATGAGTGCACATTAAGAATTGAGAAAACCTTCGGTAAATATCAAGATATCGAATGGACTATCAGAAATAAAGAGATATATATTCTTCAAGCTAGGCCTATAACAACTTTTAAAGAAAAAAAATTTGAAATTATTTGGTCTGATAAAAATGAGGGTAATTATACTTGGCATAGAGAAGGGGAAAAACCTTTGGAATTGTTAATCAATGAGATTAACATAATCCTGGGAGAGGCATTAAATAGAGGATGTTATGACACTGGACTTGAAGAATTTTATACAGAGTACTGTATTCATAATGGATATTGGTATTATCGAGATAAGGAAATGCCAAATCATAAGGTACAAGAGCAAAGCTTTTTAAGTTCATTAAGTAAGTTTTATGTTAAAAATCAAAATATATTCCAAGATGTAGTACTGCCGGAATTATTGATATTGAAAGAGGAACTGGATAAATATTTATTTAGAGACTTGTCTCAAAGGGAAGTAGCAGAGTTCTTGGACAAGTCCTTACAGTACATGGAATACTTAGCAGAAAAGCATCAACCAGTTACTCACGGATGTGATTATTTAGAGGATTTTATGCAATACTGCAGAATAATACAAAATGATCTTAGTGTAGAGGAGTTATATGATTTAGTTTTTAACATCAGTATATTAAATAAAGAACGAGGATTCTATATTGAGATGGCAGATGAGGTGAATTCAAATCTCATATTAAATAAAATCTTTAAAGACTGCAGGCATGATGAACTTTTGTATGCTAGGCTTAAAAATATCCCAGAGAGCAAAAAGCTGCTTAAATTAATAGATGATTATATTGCTTTGTACGGAATTTGTAATTTGGAATGTGATATCAATAGTGACTATCTAGAGCTTATATTAATGGAAGCGCCGTACAAAGTAATAGGACACATTCGTAGATTTCTAAAGTTTAATAGTGACAGCTTTAAAAGGTCTATTGAAAGATCTTTAGAAAATAAAAAAAGGATTAAATCCATTATACTAAGCCAATTAGGAGAAGAAGATTCTCAAGAATTTCTAAGTAAGCTTGAATTAGCAGAAAAAGCATATTTAGCAAGAGATAATCATCATTACTATTTTGAGCGAATGACAAGATCATATCTTCGATTGGCTATTACTGGGGCTGAAAAAGTATTATTAAGAAATAAACAAATTCAGCATAGCGGAGACATGTATTTTCTTACCATAGATGAATTGAAGGAAGGACTAATACAAGGAAGGGATTATAATAAGCTTATTAATGAAAGAAAAGGGTTATTTAATTATCAAAAAAAGCTGTTAGCACCTCCTATTATCGGAAAAGCGCCTGTTGAAAAGGCAGATTATAAAAATCAAAATGATGAAAATGGCATAGGAAAATTACGTGAACAGGATATTATTTTAAAAGGGATTCCAGGCCTAAGAAAAAAGGTTAAAGGAAAGGTTAAAATCGGATTGCCTGTTTATTTAAATGAAGATAGCATTTTAGTACTTCCATTCACAAGATGCGGAGAACTTGAGCCCATAGTTGGCCATGTAATAGGCATAGTTGTAGAAGTAGGGTCGCCTTTTGAGCATATAGGAATCCTTGCTAGGGAGCTGAATATACCAGTGCTATATAATGTAGAAAATGCAATGAGCATCTTTAGGGATGGAGATGAAGTTCAGTTAGATGGTTTTACAGGTGAAGTTAAAATCATAAAATCCGAGCTGTAGAAGTAAATTAATTATTAACATAGTTGAGAAATTTTTCTATTTAAATGATTTACCAAATCATTTATGTGAGATATAATAATTATTAATCAATTCTTAGAAAATATAAATTAATTAAAAAATGAGTTAACTCAAGCGATAAATATGATAATGATTGGATTCCCAACGTTGAACATCGTGGAAACGATTGCGGGGAAAGGATTTGAAGAAACGTTGAATTTTTATAATTTTGCATAAAAGGAAGGTAAAATGGAAGATTTACAGCTTGATTTACTGTTTCCAATTAAGGAGAAGGCTTAAGAATAAGTTCTAAGGGTAAGGCAGATTAACTATTACAAAGAAAGAGGTGCTTAAATGGAAGATATTAAAATCGACTCAGCATTATCATTGGTCGGTTATAATTGGCGTGTGCTTGACATACAAAACAATACGGCTTTGATTATAACCGAAGATATTATAGAACAACGCCCTTACCATGATGCTTATAAAGATATAACATGGGCTGACTGCGCGTTAAGAAAATATCTTAATGGTGAATTTTATGACAAATTCAACGCAACTGATAAATCAAGGATAATTCCGGTAATAAATAAAAATCTTGATAATCAGTGGTATGGTTCAAAGGGCGGAGCAGATACGGAAGACAGTATATTTTTATTAAGCATTGAGGAAGTGTGCAAATATTTTGGTGATAGCACTTCAAAACTGTATAACCGAGGGAAAAATCAAAGATATTGGTTTCAAAGAAAAGATGAAAACAACAGTAAGCGAATAGCAAAACTTCTGGGTAAAGAAGGGAGTTGGTGGTGGTGGCTTCGATCACCCGGTCGCGTTAATGTAAAAGCCGTGTACATCTTCGGGACTGACGGTAATATAGGTATACAAGGCAACAATATATTGAAAGGTAACATCAGTGATGGCAAATGTACAGGCGGTGTTCGTCCTGCTTTGTGGCTAAAGCTTGAATTGTAAATCTTGGGTAACTTTTAAAGTGGCTTTACTATAATTACAGCATAGAATAATTAAATTTAAAGGAGAATTAAAAAATGAGCAAGTATGAAAATGCAATGAAACTTATGGAGGAACGTTGTGGAAATGGCAAAGAGGAAGTTATTGCCCTTGCGACAATATCACTATCCTCAAGCGCTGCCGGTAATCCTCGTCCTGCTGTCCGTATGGTATGCGCTTATTATGAAGACGGTGTATTTTATGTTTCTACGGATGCAAAAAAAAGTAAAATGCTACAAATTGAGAAGAACAACCAGGTTTCTGTCTGTGGGTTAGATTGGTATGCGTTCCAAGGTACGGCTGAAAATCTCGGTTGGGTCAAGGACGAGAAGAATGCGGAAATCAGAGCGAAATTCAAAAAAACTTTCGATTGGTTCGATGAAGTTGGCGACGAAGACAATCCTAACTCAATCGTTCTGCGTATCTCTCTCACAGAGGGTACGATTACTGACAATGAAAAAAAATACGGTGAACATCAGTATGAAATTGATTTTATCAATAAAACGGCGAAATAAATCCGTAAAGAATAAGCAGTTTCTAACTTGAGATCAAAAAAATTACACTACCTGATTATAAATATTCAATTAAGACCAAGTGTGGTTTATAGCTTTAGGCATTGATACGAATGCCTAAGGCTATTTTTGCAAGTGGAAATAACGTATCCTAAGTAATACTAATTTACAAAATATGTTACAATTAAAGAGGAAGAATAATTTTTATATGTAAGACAAATAAGAATCTTGTGTTAAGGAGGTAAAATAAATGGCAAGAGGAATTATTATTTTTGGTTCATCTGGCTCTGGAAAAACAACATTAGGAAAATTGGTTGCAGAAAAACTTAAATTCCCTTATTTTGATATAGATGATTATATTTATGCACAATGGGCTAATACGTTACCTTGTAAAGTACTTCTGCTAAATGGAGATGAGGACTTAAATAAGAATGTTCAAATAATAGTACATGAATATTTGAAACAAAATTCTCAAGGATAAATTTATGAAGATGGTAGAAAAAGGAGTGGTAATGTGCGAATTATTAAAGAGAACCTTAGCAAGTTTTATGGAGGAAAGATTTTAGATGTAGGAACAGGACGAGGAGATTTCATCAAACTTTTGACTGAAAATCTTAAGGGGTATAATAAGATTATTGGAATTGATAGCCATGAAGAAATATTGGATGCAACTAGGGAAAAGCTTCATACAAAGAATGTTGAGTTAATTAAAATGGATGGAGAAAATATGGATTTTGAAGATGAAAGCTTTGATGCAGTTTGTCTATCAAATACTCTACATCATTTATCAGATAAAACAAAGGTAATTGAAGAAATGAAGCGGGTATTAAAGACTAACGGGATTTTTATTATAAATGAGATGTTCTGTGATCATCAGAACGAAGCTCAGATGTCACATGTTTATGTACATCATATAGGTGCAGATATTGATATGATTACTAACCGAATGAATCATAATTACACCTATAGAAGAGAAGAAATAAAGGAAATTATAAGATCACAGGGCATTAAAATTCTTGATGCTTTCGAATTTAAATATAGTGATGAGATTAATACAAATATAGATGAGTTTGAAGAAATATACACTGCTGTTGGGAAAAGGATAGAAAATATAAAGCAGTCATCAAGGTATGAAGAAATAAAGAAACATTTTGAAGACCTGAAGGAATGGATGAACAAGTATGGTTTAGCAGGAGCCACTCAATTAATGATTATTGGAAAAAAATAGACGGATATGAACTTACCCCTTCGTTACAAAAAGCGCTACTATTAAAGGAATATAATCATATTGTTAAATTGATTTAGAAATTTAGATTGAGGAGGCAGATATATAGAAATGAAACACATAATTCAAATAATATTTACAGTTATAGTGGTGTGTACTATTGTTATTACAGCAATAAAAGTGATGAAGAAAAACCATAAGGAAACTTATATGTCTGAAGGTATGATCCTTGGATTTGTAATCGGCGCTATTTCTAGTTATTATATAATGAATGCACTTATATGTACGCCTATAGGAATGTTTTTGGGTATTGAAGTTGGAAAAAATATAAGAAGAACTAGTTAGAATGATATTTCATTAAAGAAATTATATTAGGAGTGTTGTTAAGAACCATACCGTAAGTGATGCTCCAGATCTTTAATTTGGTTAGCAGAACTTATACACTGTATAAATAAATGTGAAAAATAGCTTTAGCCTTTGATATAAATTGGCTAAAGCTATTTTTTATGACTAAATGCTTTATCATAAGTAATATTAAATGAGAAATGTAATAAACGGTTATGTAATAATTATAGTAAATCAGAAAAAAACTTTTAATATAAAAATGTCGCAAATTTAAGTTTCATTCGTTATATTAGTTGAGAGTACTCTTAAAGGATAAGGAGTGATTAAGTGAAAGCTTCGTCAGATGAAAATTTTCAAAATAATATGTTAGAACAGCTTTATGATTCTTACGAATATAAAATGTATGGCATTGCATATTCAATTTTAAATAATGAAGGTCAAGCAGAAGATGCAGTTCAGGACGCATTTATAAAGTTAATTCCACACCTTGAAGATATTAATAGTGTAGCAAGTGTAGAGACAAAACGATTAATAACATACACAATAAAAAATGTTGCAATTGATATATATCGTAGGAATAGGAAAGAATCTGAACTATTTGCTAAAGGCGTAGACGAGCCAGTGATAAATGAAAATCAACAAGGAATTGCTTATGTAAAAACAATAGAAGATAGACAAATCGTAGTACAATTACTTTCTAGTTTACCACCAAAATACCGTGAGATAATTAGGTATCGTTGTTATTACGAACTTAGTTATAAGGAAATATCACTATTATTAAATATCAGTGAAAAGGCAGCAGCTAAAAGATATGAACGTGGAAGAAAGTTGCTAAAAGAACTGATGGAAAAAGAAATGATAGGAGATGAATTGTATGGATAATAAAATTGATATTGATAGAATGGCGTATCTTATAGGTGAAGAAGATGCTATGGAAGAATTGGATAAATTTACAGAACCACATGGGTTCTCAAAAAAGTATGAAGGTGAGAAGATGAAAATGATTAAAAAGGTAAAAAATATAGAGCCTATTCCTATATCAAATAGAAAGAGGAAAGGAATGACAAAGAAAAAGACTATAGTACTTATTGCAGCCATTACAGCAACTTTAGCATTATCTGTAACAGCCTATGGAATAAACAAAGGAATTATATTTACTACAAGTAGGAACGAAGAAACAGGAATTACTACTGTTGAGGCACAATCAGAAGTTCCTATCAAAGGAATACCACTAATAAATATAACTCCAGGCTATCTTCCAGATGGATATGAGCAATATGTAGGAGACAATTCGAAGTATTTCCTTAATGGTGACGCTTCTGCAGGAGGTGGTGAGATATTAATATATCAATCCGATTATGTTTATCAACCACCAAAATATAAAAGTATAGAAGAAACCACTATTGGTGGTGTAAAAGCACTGATTACAACATACGAAGATGGAGACAGTACTATTGATTTATGTTATGAAGAAGATGGACAAATTATTAGAGTTGGCGGACTTAATGGTATTTCTTTAGAAGAACTTAAAAAGGTAGCAGAAAACATTAAATATGAAGTAATTCCAGGAAAATTCATGGTTCAATATAATCCAGTTACTGGTGAAACCATTGATATAACAGGAGACACTACTGACCTACCAATTCCTGCTGATGGAATATGTGCTATAGGACAAGAAATAACTGGTAAAAAGTCTGCTAATGGTGAGCTAAGTTATATTGTAAAAGACGCTGAAATTATGGATAAATTACCTACATTAGATAAAAGTAAGTTCTATAACTATGATGAGTATTCTAAAATGATAAATGAAGACGGAACATTAAAGGATTATAAAAGAGTTTCTGTTAAATGGGAAAGCAATGAAATGAAAAATGTTACTGAAACAGCAAAATTAAAGTTTGCTTACGTAACTGTAATCATGACAAATCATTCTGATACAAAGTTAATAAACGAAATTATTGATCCAAAAGTTGAGCTTAGGACTAAAGCAGCAAATGGCACCCTTGAAGCTTTTACTAATAATAGTGATTTTATTAGTGATCTTGCAGCAGTTAGAGAACCAATATATTTTGATAAATTTAAGAATGAAGAAACTAAAGAATCAGAAATTGATCAAACAGAGCTTGATAAATTAGGCTTTAAAAATTATGCAGAGTATATATCTTTTTATGAAGGAATGGAATTTATGCTGTGTGATTTTGAACCACATGAAACTAAAGAAGCACATTTTATTTATGTAGTAGACGCTGATCATATTGATGATGCTTACATTCATATGCCTGTTGGTACTCCTCTTGGAAATTATGTTAAGCTAAAGTAATTAAATTAAAATCTATGAGGGCTATCTTAAAAAACTTTGAGATAGTCCTTATCATAAGTAGTATGAAAAATTATTTTAATATACAATTTTCAATAAAATGGTATAATTAATAGTAAATAATGTTTATACAATCTGTATTTTTAATATATAGTATAAAATGTTAGTTTAATCAACTTGAAAAGGCATGTAATAGATGGATAAAGAGGTTAAGTTAATAATACTAAGAGGCAATTCAGGAAGTGGTAAAACTACAACAGCAAAGGCATTACAAAAGAAATTTGGGCATGGTACCATGTTAATATCACAGGATGTTGTTAGAAGAGAAATGTTGTTTGTGAAAGATGGCCCTGACACAGAAGCAATTAAATTATTAAATGAACTTGTACTATATGGGAAAAAGCATTGCAATATTGTAATTTTAGAAGGTATTTTAAATTCAATGTGGTATAGAAAACTATTTGAAAATTTACATAATGAGTTTGATAATCAAATTTTTGCATATTACTTTAATATACCTTTTGAAGAAACTTTAAATCGTCATAAACAAAAACCTAATGCACATGAATTTGGGGAAAAAGAAATGAGAAAATGGTGGAATGAAAAAGATTTAATAGGTATGATTCCAGAGGTATGTATACATAAAGAATTAAGCTTAAATGAAATAGTGAATATTATCTATCAGGATGTTGTAAAGTGAAGGCTATAATTTTAAACTCCGCACCAGGCGTTGGAAAGACTACCTTATTGATGCTACACAAAGAGGAGTTGAAGAGATTAGAGATTTGTTTGTAGATTCTATATTAGCAATTTTAAAGGGGAATAGATAGATGGCTAAATATATTGATTTAAGTTATACCATAGAAAATGGACTAAGTACTCATCCTTACGATGAAGAGCTAAAGTTATATCAAAATAGATTTTTGGTTAAAGACAAATACAATGACACGAAACTAGAAACTGGTATGCATGTTGGAACTCATATTGATGTTGTCAGCCACATGTTAGATAGTAATGTTTTAATAGATGATTATCCAGTAGATAAGTTTATTGGAAAAGGATGTTTACTTGATGTTAGAAACCAAGATGTTATTAAAATGAAAAAGATGTATTTAGATATTGTAGAAAAGGATAGCATAGTGATTCTATATACCGGCTTTGAAAACCAATTTGGATGCGATGATTACTTTACTAATCACCCAATAGTGGAAAAAGAGTTAGCTGAATTTTTTATAGATAGAAATATTAAGATGATTGGCATGGACTTGCCATCTCCAGATAAATACCCTTTTCAAGTTCATAAAATGCTACTAGAAAAAGATATTCTTATTATTGAAAATATGAAAAATCTCGGGAGTTTATTGAATGTAGGTGAATTTGAGATTATTGCATTGCCACTTAAAATAAAAGCGGAAGCATCCCCTGTGAGAGTTGTAGCTAGGATTTAAATTTAAGAATACTAATTCAAAAAATTGATAGTACAACGATATTGAGAACTCTACTATAAATAAGAAAAATAGTATTAATATGCTATGGTTACAAAATGTTAAGGAAAATAATCTGTTTCTGCATCAAAACCAATTAGCTGAAGAAGTTATGGAGGAATTTATGCTTTTATAGATTAGATGAGGTCGTATTATATATATGATTTCATCATATATAGTTTTATCCTATAATGCTTTGGAATTATAGGATTTTTTGTGTAAAATGTAGACATAACAGTAGATAGGAAGTGAGAAAATGAACCATAAAATACAAAGAATTAATAGCTATGGAGATGATAGGTTTGATAAAACTATTTTAAATCAACATGGTGCCTTTATTGTTGATGAAAAGTATAAATGTAGTTTTAAGATAATAAATAAAGATTCTGCTATTGTATTATTTGATAAGGAAGTTGATATATTTCAATTGATAAATGAATTTAGATTTTATTCTGAACACATTATTAATTTCTATGAGGAAAATATGGAATTAATAAAAGCTTTTACCCCCAATAATATATTTCACATAACTATTAAGGATATTCAGCCTTCACAGTTTTTCGTTGATATAGACAAAGTTAAAGCCATAGAGTCTTTCATAAAAAGTGAAGAAGATATTATCATTCCTCTAACAAAAATCAATGATTCTTTTATATCTTTGGATGGACATACTAGACTTTATTATGCAGTAAGTAAGGGATATTCTAAGGTAAAAGGCTATTTGACAGAATCAGGTGATTACCTAGAGGGCTTTGTAGAAGAAGCAAGGAAAAGAAAAATCTATTCCCCATATGACCTTAAGTTAATATCCCATGAAGAATATAAGTTAAAGTGGGATAAGTTTTGTGATGATTTTTTTAGTGAGAGGGAATAAAAGATTGAAAGCTTTACTGCATTGAATAGTAGTTAAAAATAGAGCAACTAATTAATACAGAATAGATGTTATAATTCTATATAATATTATGTTATAAATTGTTTGTAATAACATAATTTACATGATAAAATTTATATAAACAACTTGAATTACAGAAAATTAAAACTTCAAAATTATTTATAGTATTTAGAAGAGGTGGGACTCATTATGAGAAACAAACTAGGTAATTACTCAGTGCAGTTAATATAATCTGATAGCAGATTGTGCTGAGGTAATAAGATATTTGTTATCAGTTAACTGCATTACTTTTCAAATTAAATTATCATATTTGGTATATTATGAAAAGGAGTAGTTAAATGAATAGAGGAGAGTTTAAAAACTATTTAAAAAGTGAGGAAAAGAAAGGTTTTAAGGGATGGGATTTCTCATATCTTGATGGTAGATGGGATGGAGAACATATACCATGGGATTATAAAAAAATCTTATTATCTTATTTAAAAGCAGAGCATAAGCTTTTAGATATGGGAACAGGAGGAGGAGAATTCCTACTTACTTTGGACCATCCAGTTTATAACACGGCTGTAACAGAGGCATATCCACCTAATGTTGTAATTTGTCAGGAGAAACTAAAGCCACTTGGTATAACAGTTAGGCAGGTATTTGATGACGCAGTATTGCCCTTTGAAGATGATTCTTTCGATATAATAATTAATAGGCATGAATCCTATGATATTAGTGAAGTTAACCGGATCTTAAAGACAGGTGGGCATTTTATTACTCAACAAGTAGGTGTAAAAAATAATGTTGATTTATCAGAAAAGTTAATCAATAATTTTAAGCCATCATATCCTCCTCATGACTTGAAGCATAATATTAAAGCTTTTAAAGATAACGGATTTGAAATTCTTAAGTCAGAAGAGGCTTTTACTCCTATATGTTTTTATGATACAGGAGCGTTGGTATACTTTGCAAAGATAATAGAATGGGAGTTTCCTAGTTTTTCCGTTGATACTTGTTTTGAAAACTTATGTAAAGTAGAGAGAGAACTCAATGAAATTGGGTATATAGAAGGAACAGAGCATAGATTTCTTATTGTTGCTAAGAAGTTATCAACATCTAATGAGACAGGAAATTTTAGATATAATTATTAGAATAAGATGAGTTATAGATTTTGAACTTGGGTGTGATAGGATAAATTGTACCATAAATAAATGCTAAATTTACGAAAGTCAGTAATAAATGATGTAAAAATGTAACTCCAATCTTTTAATAGGTTGGAGTTTTTTGTGATATAATATAAAAAATTATATAAGGGAGTATGCGATATGAGTAAACATAATATCTATACAATGAGTGTAGCAAAAATCTATCCTCTTTTGGTTACAAAAGGGGAGAAAAAGGGACGTACTAAAGCAGAAGTAGATGAAATCATCCGTTGGCTCACAGGATATAGCCAGGAAGAGTTAGAAGCTCAATTGGAAAAACAGATAGCCTATGAGACCTTCTTTATGGAAGCTCCTAAGCTGAACCCAGAAAGGGTTTTAATTAAAGGTGTGGTTTGTGGTGTACGAGTGGAAAATATTGAAGAACCAATTATGAAGGAAATTCGCTATCTGGATAAGCTCATCGATGAGTTAGCAAAAGGAAAATCCATGGATAAGATTTTGAGGAAATAATGATTAAAGTGAAAACAAAAAATACTAATGATATTTTGTAGAACGTGATGGATGAGATTGCCTCGTTATTTACGCGGGGTGAAGAATATCACAAGTAACATAAATTATATAAATAAAGAAGCTTACATCTCGTGATGTAAGCTTTTTTCCCTATTATTTCTTTTCAGATGTTTCTTCTTTTTTAGGGTCTTTATCAAAGTATTCATCTAATTTCTTTCTCATGTTCTCTGGAACCTTTTTCTCTATTGGGAAGGCTACTGAATTTATAACTGATTCACTGAATTCTTTAGTTATAATAGTAGTCAATTCTAAGGCTTCAGCACTTAAATATTCCATAACATCATTTCTTGTGTGGATGAAAGCTCCACCCTGTGGTGCAAAACGACAGAAGGTAAGAGATGGAATTCCTTCATCAGCAAAGGCTGTAGAATCACTTGAGTATATGTCTTGTTCTACTTTAAGTGGGAAACCTTTAATCTTAGCCATTTGATCAATATAATCAACTAAACTTTGCTCTGCAGTAACTAGAGCCATTTCTTTTCCAAGAATAGAGCCAGCCACGTCTACGTTAATCATTAGAAGGTGTTTCTTAAGCTCTTCCTCATGGTCTTTTAAGTAAGCTTTACTTCCAAGAAGCCCAACTTCTTCAGAGCCATACCACATAAATTTTACAGTTCTCATTGGTGGATTTTCTTTAAAGTGTCTTAGAAGTTCCATTATAATAACTGAACCAGCTCCGTTGTCATATACTCCAGTACTGTAAGGAACACTGTCATAATGAGCACCGAAGGAGATTATCTCTTCAGGGTATTTAGTACCTTCTAAAGTTACCACCACATTTTGAGAAGTTAGATCTACATCTTCCATGATTAGCTCTACATGGATTTTAGAAGCTTTGTTCTTAACCATATGGAAGCAATCTTTCATACGCATGTTAATTGTAGGTATTCTTCCATGCTGTGTATTCTTTTCACGGATTCTAGCTATAGAAATATCAGTTTTATCGTCTTCATCCATGGCAGTACCAGACATAGTTATATATCCAGCAATACCAGCATCCATAAGTTTCTTATAAAGTTTGGGATTTGGACGAGTATTTATTAGTACAAATTTTCCTTTAAGATCAACTAAATTTACATCCAAACCATCTTCAATGTATACAAAATCTGCAGTTATTCCACCTTCAGATGTACCAATTGAGCAGTTATATGGTGCAATCTCATATTCTTTTTCAAAGGGCTCTACAACCTTTAGTGTAGCTTTTTTAATTACAGAGCTAGGAGCTTTGAAAGACTCTAAGTGTCCTTCACAGCCAATTGAGGATATTTCCTCTAATAAAATGTTAGCAGCTTTTAACTCTTCCTCTGAGCCACTGGTTCTTACAAAACCGATTTTCTTTAGTAGTTCAAATTCTCTTTCAGCATTAATCTTCATTATATTCCCCCCTTATTTGTCCATCTAAATATATTATACTAGAGTTGTATGAAAATTGAAAATATAAATGCAGATATATAGTTGAAGAGGGGAAAGCCTAACCTATTGAACCTAATGTGATTAGAAACACCTGCTAAATCCATGATAAATTGAAATAAACCTTTATTTTCTTATATAAGTTTGATATAATATGAAGTTATGTTAGTAGAATTACATATATTTAAATACACTTGTTAGTATAGAATGCTATAGCGTATGATAAATGAAGAACATTACTAAAGTAGGGGGCAACTTAGTATGATTAAAATTTTTTCTTCGTTAAAAGGCTTAGGACTTAATTATGAAGACGATATAGAGTTATATACAAAAAAAGAAGATAAATACGATGAAGAAACAAAGGATAAAAAATCAACAAAAATTGATATTAATACATTACTTTATGATAAGAAGGTTACTTGTCCAGTTTGTTTAAAAGCTTTTACATGTAGAGTTGTAAAGGCGTATGTTCCTAAAGTAAAATCAAAAGATACAGATGCTTTTATAAGATATGAGGGGGTAAATCCATACTTTTATGAAGTATTGGTATGTCCAACATGTGGATATGCAGCATTAAAAAGTGATTTTCAGAAAATACAATCCTATAAACGTGAAGTTATACTTGTAAAGATAGGCAATCAATGGCAAGGTAAAGAATATCCTCAAGTTTATAATGAAGAAATCGCAATTGAACGTTATAAACTTGCATTACTAAATGCAGTGCTAGGAGAATTTAAAGATAGTACAAAGGCAATGCTTTGCTTGAAAATTGCATGGATGTATAGACTTCTAGAAAATAAAGAAGATGAGAAGGCATTTTTAGAAAGAGCACTTCAAGGATTTGTTATTGCTTATGAAAATGAACGAACTCCAATATACGGATTAAATATTTATTCTTTACAATATATTATAGGTGAGTTATATAGAAGAATAGGGGATTATACAAATGCTAAACTATGGTTAGGAAGAGTAATCGTAAGCAAGACGGATCAAAAAATAAAAGATAAAGCTAGAGACATGAGAGATTTAGCAAAAGATCTAGAGATAAAAGCAAATGAAGCTACTTGTGAATAGAGATATATGATTGTATATTAATGAGGTATTTAAAAGACTTGTGGTCATCTACTATTAAGTATATAAATTTTAGCTAAGATTATAATAAAGCCTATAGTTTTCTTTAATAAAATAAACTATAGGCTTTATTATATTATATATTAACCAATACCACCGTATATTAATCCTAAAATTATTACAATAATAGTTGTTGGCACAAAAACATATTTTCCAAAATTCATAAACCATATACCAATTTTACATTTTGAACCTAAATTTAACTGAGATAGAGTCTCATCTCTATCAAGTATGTAGAAGAATATAACAGCAGTAATTAATGCCCCCAATGGAGATAGAACTATGGTAATAAAGTTTGTGAAGTTGTTAAATAAAGAACTACTTAAACTTAATGGTATAGCTAGTATAAAAGCCGATATAGCTGTAATATAAGTGGTTTTCTTTCTACTCCACTTAGTTAAATTCATAATTGCTTCTACAGGTCCCTCTAACATAGCTATGGAAGATGAAATAGAAGCAAAAATAATACTTAAGAAAAATAAAGAACTTAGTACTTGTCCTAATTTCATAGTCTTGAATATACTTGGTACAGTTACAAATAGTAAAGCAGGTCCAGAGGTAGGGTTTAGATCTAAAGCAAATACTGCAGGCATTATTACAAAGGCAGCAAGTATAGCTGCAAGAGTATCAAACAATGCTGTAGATATAGCACAATTAGGTATATCAAAATTTTCGTCTGTATAGCTACCACACATAACCATACAACATCCTGTTAAGGATACAGTGAAAAAGGCTTGTCCTAGAGCCATAACCCAAGTACTTGGATTTAAAAGGTAGGACCAATCAGGAGTAAGGAGATACTTCACACCCTCTATCGAATTGGGTAGGCTTAATGATTTGGCAATTAGAAGTATAAATATAATAAATAACAAAGGTATAATGATTTTATTTATTTTTTCTATACCCTTAGAAATCCCAAAACTAACTATTACTAAAGTTATAAGAACAGCTAAACCATGCCAAAATACTGTAATATTACTATTTATAAAAGTAGTGAAGTAAGACTCTATATTTATAGTTAATATCTCACCAGTTAAACTTATGAAAAAGTATTTTAATACCCAACCAATAACAACTGTATAGAACATAAATATACCAGTTAGTCCTAAGGTTGGAATTATAGATATAATAGAGCCATGTTTAATATTTCTTTCTTTAAATATCTTTTGAAGAGCACCCATTGACCCTGTTCTAAACTGCCTACCAAAGGAAAACTCAGCAATTAACCCAACTGTTCCTAGTAGTGCTACGAAAATAAAATAAGGTATTAGGAATGCAGCCCCACCATTCTCACCTAATCTATAAGGGAACATCCATATGTTTCCTAACCCAACGGCAGCACCAACACATGAAAGAATGAAACCAAAGTTACTAGAGAATTTTTCTCTTTTTTTAGTATTTTGCAATTTTAATTACCTCCTAGAAATATGATATAAAATATTTATAATAATAAAAAAGACTCATAGATTACACTATGAGACCCTTAACCTAGGATATAAAAAGGCCTCATAGTTTATCTATGAGGCTAAATTTATTGCAACATAAACTCTTTAGCTATCATAGATACAAAACACTCCATTGGTGTGGTTTGTATCTATGATAATTGATATATAGACACAAACCTATCTAAAAAAGCTAAAGAAAGAGTTATTATTTAATTTTGAAATTGATAGGTTCGTTTTTAAATTCATAATCTTATCTCCTAATACGATATTTTATGTTATGTATCATATCATTGAAAAATATAGAAGTCAATAGATAGATACAGAATATATATTACTATAGTTATACCTATGAATAAAATATAGAAGAGTAGAGTTAAAAATGATATAATAAATTATATGGGAATATAGTAATTATTTACAAAAATGTTATAACAATTTTATTATAGAGTGGGAAGTAGGATTATAGTCAATATGAGAAATTAAAGGAGAAGATTAAAATAATGAATACTAGAATTGAAAACAGATTAGATATATTTGTAGATTATACAATGCAATTAGGTAAAGTACTGAAATGGGATTATAAACTGTCACATATGTTATGCTCAATGCTATATACTAATGAGGAACGTATATTAGATGCAAATCGTATAAAAGAAATGAGAGAATACATTAAGAAGAATACAGGAATATTTTCTAGCTTTAAAGGGACTACTCTCCCAATAATAGCAACAATGCTATCTTTAGATGAAAATCCAGAGAGCTTATTTACGAAAACTCAAATTTTATATGATAAAATGAAACAACAGAATTTTCGGGGTTCCGAGTATCTTACCATTGCGGCAATGCAGGTTGCTAAAATAAAAACTGAATCTGAATACAATAGAATTATTAATCGTATGAAGGAATTTTATGATAGATTACGTAAAATACATCCATTTTTAACAAGTACAGATGATTATATTTATGTTGCAATGGTGGCAATGACAGATATTGATTTGGAATTGGCAATCAGACGTGTAGTAATAATAGAAGATAGATTAAGGCCAACTCTTGGTGGAGGAAATGATATGCAGGCATTGGCACTTGTGTTACTTCTTGCAGATAATGACGATGATGAATTATGTAATAAGGTTTTACAGTTATATAAGTACTTAAAGGATAAAAAGTATAAATTACGTTATAACGGAACAATGTCAACTCTTGGAGTTCTTGCCATGACTTCTAATGATATGAACCTTATAGCAGAAGAATTAGTGAATGGTGCAGAATACCTAAAAGATAAAAAAGGGTTTGGAGCATTTTCCATTAGCAAAGTGCAACGTGCTATGTTTTCTGCAAATTTTGTAGCACTTCAATATATTGGTGATATGAAGAATAATCTATTAGAAGGAACCATATCTAATAATATTACTAATATTATTATTGCACAACAGATGGCAACCGTTGCAGCAACTATGGCAGCAACTTCAGCAGCGGCTAGTTCAGCAAACTAGAAATATAAAAAGTCTATACACATAAAAGTCCGTTGAAGTAAATAATTAACTTTAACAGACTTTTTTATTTAAAAAATTTTTAGTATGTAATTTATATTTTACTGCGCTTACATTTATAATTGGTTAAATGATAGACAACAACTGAAACCACAATAATTCCAACAGCAATCCCTAAGGAGGTTTTAAGTGTATTAAGAGCATAAAAATCAAATTTTATTTTATTTCCCGCTAAAGCATAACTCATAGAATAGTATAAGCTACCACCAGGTACAAGAGGTACGATAGAGGGCAATAAAAATACAGTTGTAGGTGCTTTATGAATTCTAGCTAAGAGTTCAGAGTATGCTGTACCTAGAATCGAAGCTATCATATTAGATATAAAAATATCATTCCAATAATAAAAAGAAATTAAATAGATACACCAAGTAATAATACCTCCAATAGATGCATAGAGTATTCTTTCCTTTTTTATATTAAATAATAAGGCAAATCCTAGGCTACCTATGTAAGCAGTAATGATTTGAATTAAATACTTCATTATTGCAATATACCTCCTAATATAATCAATGAAATTGCAAAACCACAGGCAATAGCTATGGCAATTAATATGGATTCAGTTAATCGTAATAGGCCAGCTATAATATCGCCACAAAGCATATCACGAACGGAATTTATTAATGGAATTCCGGGAATAAGAAGCATAATATCTCCTATAATAATTTTATCAACATTAGCTCCTATTCTTATTTTAGTAAATAAAATTGCAGCTAGTCCAGTAATAATTGAGCAAACAAAAGTATATATTAATTGATTAATGCTTTCTCTTTTGATAAAAGTATCAATAAAGAATATAAGGATACCAATGATTGCAGCCGCAGTAGCATCTATGAGATTACCACCAAAAAAGATAGAAAATCCACTAGAAGCTAGTATGTACCCTAGGCAGGAACTCCACCTTATACTGGGCTCACTTACTGATAGTTCTTGTATTTTTCCCTTTATTTCATTGAAAGAAGGTTTAGTTTGACATATATATCTAGATAAGGAGTTAAGCTTCTCAAGTTGACTAAGGTCTGTTCCATAGGAGTAAATCCTTCGTGTTTGTGTTAGAGTTTCTTCATCACTAGTTTTTATAGTAGCTATAATTAATGATCTTATTGAGAAAACATCTATACGGTCAATTTCATAAACCTTACAAATACGAATAATTGTATTTTCAACACGATTAGTTTCACCACCAACTCGTAGCATATGTTCACCAATATCTAAGGAAAGGCTTAGTATTTTGGACGCTTCAATTGTGATTTCATTCTCCTTCATAAATGTCTCCTTTAAGTTAGTTTATATTCCCATATTTATAATATTAGAATATAAAGATTATTACAATGAGATAATTCTAATAAGTTCGATTTATGTATTTTAAATACAAATAGATGTTAGTCAGAAATAAAATGTTAAAGAGAAAAATCAAAACACCTGAATAGTATTTTAACTAATCAGGTGTTTCTTTATATTGATTTATGAATTACCACAAGGGTGAAAATTCCTTAAGTTACTACCAGAATAATCCACGTCTACAGCAGTTGTTTCCAAAGCCACCAAAACCGCCACAACCCAATAATACCAACCATATTAGCCATTGGTTATTACCACAATCACAACCAAAATTAGAATTACAATTACGGTTTGTAAATCCTGTACAACAGGAGGTTGGACATCTGTCACAACATGGCTGTATATTACAACAACAGCAGCAATCACATTTGCAATTAGAATGACGTCTTCTATGACTACTCATATATATTACCTCACTTTTTATATTTACTCCTAAGATTATGTTTTGGGAGTATGTAATATAAAAGGAATTTGAAATACACTAATATAAATATATATGATTTATAAAGATGTATCTCACTATTATGATATGAAGATATTGAATTTAAGTTACAGGATAATAATGATTAAAGTTGACATGTGTAAATGATTAAGTTGAAGAGCGAGTTTTTATATATAGAGCGTTTTTTAATTAAAATAGATGAAAATATGTTATTTCTATATTTTCATCTATTTGATTTACTTAATGAATACCACCCATCAGTAGTTATGATTTTATTGAACTCATTTTAACCACCAAGGGTAACATCTTGTTCATTGTACCAGTCTAAAGCATTGTAGAAGTCTGTAGAAGTAAAATCCGGCCAATAGGTGTCTATTACGTAAAAATCAGAATAAACAGACTGAATTGGTAAGAAACCACTAAGTCTTCTTCTACCTCCCCATCTTATTATTAGATCAATTCTAGAAATATCCTCTGAATGTATGTAGGGTAGAATATGTTTATTAGAGGATTTGGATTCTTTTAATAGATTTAAGTCCCACTCCCATCCATAATGGATTAGAAAGTTTACCTTAATACCACCATTACCAAATTTTTTTCTAGTTGTAAAGGGAATTAAAGCCTTAGGAAAAGCACTTGATTCAGTATTTCCAATAACCAAGATTTCACAATCCTCCTTTGTTAAAAGCATGACAGAATCAATACAAGCTTGTATAAAAGCAAGCTTTTGCTCAGAGGGACGTTTGGTATTGTCTATAGTAAAACCGTAAAATGTTAACTCTTTTATATTTTCTTTTTGGCAAAGTTTAAATACTTCAAGACCAGGATTTATGCCATGTTCATATCCTTTATCTTTGGTTAGATTATTAAGTAAAGCCCAGCGTCTGTTGCCGTCAGGAATTATTCCAATATGATTTGGTATTCTCATATGATCTCAATTAACCTCCGTAAAAATTAAAATTATAATACTATGTTTTCCATAAAAATATAAAATAAACATAGATAAAAAATACTATTTTGTAAGAAGGTTGTAAGAAGTTAATGCTAATATACAATATATAGGAAATAATTATTATGGAGTGATTAAATATGAGTATGTTAAGAGCAGATAAACTAATCAAAATTTATGGAGAGGAACCCAATATAGTTAAAGCACTAGATGATGTAAGTATAGATATAAATGAAGGGGAATTCATAGCAATAATAGGCACATCAGGCAGTGGTAAGTCCACGTTGCTTAATATGCTAGGGGGACTAGATAGACCTACTAGTGGTGATGTTTATATATTAGAAAAGAAATTAAGTGATATGAAGGATGAAGAACTTACAATTTTCAGGAGAAGAAATATAGGATTTATATTTCAAAACTATAATCTAGTTCCAATTTTAAATGTTTATGAAAATATAGTTCTCACTATAGAGTTAGATGGAGTAAAGATTGATAAGGAATATGTAGATTCAATTATTGATACGTTGGGTTTAAAAGAAAAACTTACTAATATGCCTAATAACTTATCTGGAGGACAGCAGCAGAGAGTTGCAATTGCAAGGGCATTGGCAACAAAGCCAGCAATAATATTAGCAGATGAACCAACAGGAAATCTTGATAGTAAAACAAGTATGGATGTTATTGGACTTTTAAAGATGACTAGTAATAAGTTTAATCAAACCATGGTTATGATTACCCATAATGAAGAGATTGCACAGCTTGCTGACAGAATTATTAGAATAGAAGATGGTAAGGAAGTAGTAAGAGGTGATAAGTAATGATGTTTGAAAATAACAATAAGGAAGTAGTTAAGAGAATAACTAAGAGATCTCTTAAAACTAATAAAACAAGAAATATATTTGCAATTGCTGCTATAATTTTAACTACCTTTATGATTTCCACAGTTTTTAGTATAGGCATTAGTTTCGCTAAAAACTATAGGGTGCTAAATTTACGTATGCAAGGTACAACGGCTACTACAACTTTAAAAGGAGCAACAAATGACCAATATGAAAAATTAAAGAAACTAGATATATTTAAAAGTTTAGGATATGAAATTAATGTAGGTAGGGTTAAGGCAGATTCTTTAGAGAAGAATAAAACAAAAATAAATATGGAATATCATGATAAAGTAGATTGGGAAAACCAAATAACTCCTTGTATAAGCGATATTGAAGGAGAATATCCTAATGAAGAAAATCAGATCATGGCATCTACAAAAGCATTAGAATTTTTGAATTTAAAAGATGCTAAAATAGGGGACAAAATAAAGGTTTCCTATGAAACAAAGGGTGGGGCAAAAGAGTCGGAATTTTTGTTAAGCGGGTATTATACTAACTATGATATTGTTCAAGATACAGGATATTTAATGGTTTCAGAAGAATTTATAAACAAAAACAATCTATCCTTGGAGAATGATGGAATTGCTCTTATGACTTTAAAGAGTAGTGAAAAGGATAATGCACCGGATATTTTAAGTTCTAAAATTCAGTGTAAACAAGGACAAGAGTTCCAATATAGCTATGATATAAGTGAAGAATCATCAAGTGCTGCAATTGCAACTGTAATTACAATAATAATAATAGCATTATTTATAGTGCTAAGTGGATACTTACTTATTTACAATGTTATGTATATATCCGTAATCAAGGATATTAATTTTTATGGACTTATGAAAACTATAGGAACATCACCACGACAAATAAAGAAAATCGTTAAGGGGCAAATTTTAAGATTATCTAGAATGGGTATTCCTGTAGGCTTAATACTAGGAGCTATATTTTCTTTTTTTATTGTACCAATAGCTATGGGTGCTCTTAAGAATGGAAGATACAATGAAAGCGCAATGCCAGCTAATATATCCTTTAATCCTCTAATTTTTGTTGGAGCGGCACTATTTGCACTATTAACAGTAATACTAAGTTGTAATAAGCCAGCTAAAGTTGCTAGTAGTATTTCGCCAACGGAAGCTTTAAGATATTCTGGAACAAAGGTAAAGAAACAAAAGAAAAGTAGAAAATCAACTAATGGAGGAAAGCTTTATAAAATGGCTTGGTATAACGTTTTCCGTGATAAAAAACGTGCGATAGTTGTATTTCTTTCATTATTCATGGGTATTATAACTTTTCTCAGTATCAACACATTTCTAGATAGCCTTGGGGTAGATAATTTTATAAATAGGTATAATAAAAATGATTTTGAAATTCAAAATATTAATACTGATAAGGAGAAGTTAGATAAACATTTAGTAGATAATATTAAAAGTTTGCAAGGAATTAAAAATGTAGCTATAACAAAAGTAAGTATGGGTGAGTTAGACATGACTAATAACTTCTTTTTACCTTTAATTGAAGAAGAACATATAAAAAGAGGAATATCTCAAGAAGAATTAAACGCATTTTTAAATAAAATTAAAGAAGAACCTAATATATATTCTAGTTGGATTCTTGGAATAGATGATGAAATTATAGAGAGATACAATGAATATGCTGATTATAAAATAGATATAGAAGAATTTAAAAAAGGGAGCTTAGCTTTAATTCAGCCAAGATTTTATGATGGAAAGGATAAGTCACTTTATACTGAATTAAAAGGTAAAAATTTCAATCTGAAAGATAAAGATACAGGGGTTACTGCTAGATATAAAGCACAAATTATCAGTGATGCTAATGGAGACTTACCTTATGGCTTAGGTGGAGTAGTGGGTGCACCAACAATTTATATTAGTAATTCAGCTATGGAGAAATTAGATAAAGATGCAGTATATTACTTATTACAAATAAATGTTGAGGATGCATATGAATCTGAAATTAAACAAGAATTAAAGACATTAACTAACAATCGTGGTTTATGGTTAGAATCCAAAAGTGATATTAGAGAAGAATTTAGTAGTACATCAATGGTAATGAAGATACTTGGGGGAGGAATTTCTGGTATTCTTATATTAATTGGAATTTTAAACTTTATAAATGTAATGATTACAGGAGTTAATGTTAGACTAAAGGAATTTGCGGTGATGGAAAGCGTGGGTATGACTAAGAAACAAATTAAAAAGATGCTTACTTTTGAAGGAGCATATTATGCAAGTATAACTACTTTATTTATTTTCACTTTGGGAATAGGAATTATATACGGAATAGCAGAGTTAACAAAGAAAATTGCAGATTATGCAGAGTTTGTATTTCCTACAGTGCCACTATTAACTTTAGTAGTATTTATATTTTTAGTATGCTTAATTACACCTGGCGTTGTATTTGAAACATCTTCAAAGAAAAGTGTAATAGAACGTATAAGAGAAACAGAAAATTAATTTTAGGTGGCAGATTTATACAATCTGCCACTTTTGTTATAATGGAAAAAAGAGGTGGTATGATGAGGACAATTCTAATAATTGAAGATGATAAAATTCTTAATAGGGGTGTTACCTTTGCATTAAGAAAAGAGGGATATAATATACTCTCGGCTTATACAAAAGAGGAAGGCAAGAATTTAATTTTAAATAAAGATATTGACTTTTTATTGCTTGATATAAATTTGTCTGATGGCAGTGGACTGAAGCTATGTGATGATATTAGGGGTAGTGTCAACTTTCCTATTGTATTTTTAACTGCCAATGATACAGAGGAGGATATGGTTAAAGGTTTTGAAAGTGGTTGTGATGATTATTTAACAAAGCCCTTTTCCTTGGAAATATTAAAGCATAAAATTAATGCCATATTAAGAAGACAGTCAGCAGAAACTAAAGATACTTTTCAGTATGAAGATTTAAAAGTAGATTTTAATAGAAAATCTGCTTTTGAAAGAAAAAATGAAATTAATTTAACTAGTACTGAATATAAGCTTTTAGAACTACTTGTTAGAAATAAAGGTAAGGTGATGACTAAGGAAATGCTTCTAGAAAAGCTTTGGGATGTTAATGGTAATTTTGTAGATGAAAATACTTTAAGTGTAAATGTAAGACGTATACGCAAGAAAATAGAAAAAGATTCTAAAAACCCTAGGTATATTATTACTGTTTTTGGTATTGGCTATATGTTTGGAGAGTAGCATATGAAAAGTAATTTTTATAAGATGAAAAATATGATTCAAATATTAATTATATTAATTTGTTCAGCATTTACTGCATTTATAACTTTTTCAGTAAAAAATTTAAACGTAACTATTATCTCAACTATTTTTTCAATAATAATTATTTTAGGATTTTATATGTATGAAGGACTATTTAAAAGTTATATGATAGAAATAATTATAAAACTTTCGGATATGTTAGCCATAATGACTGATATGAAGGAAAAAGAAGTGTTTTCTATAGTTGAAGATTCAATTTTCTCAAAGCTTCAATCTCAAACTATTAAGTTAACTAGAATTTTGAAAGCTCAAAATAAGAAAATAGAAGATGATAAGAATGAAATAAAGTCATTAATTTCTGATATAGCGCATCAACTAAAAACACCATTAACAAATTTAAAGATGTATGGTGAGTTTCTTCAATATGATAATTTGACAGAAGAAGAGAGAAGAGATTTTCAAGAAACAATTATGGTTTCTTTAAATGAGCTAAGTTTTTTAGTAGAAAGTATGATTAAAATGTCTAGGTTAGAAAGTGGTGTAATTCAGTTAAAGCCATGTTATGAAAGCTTAAATGAAACTATATTATTAGCAATAGGTCAAATACGCAAAAAGGCACAATTTAAAAATATAATTTTAGAGCTTAATGAAAAGGAAAAAGTTACAATTTTACATGATAGAAACTGGACTATAGAGAGTGTATTTAACATTCTAGAGAATGCAGTAAAGTACACAAAAGAAAACGGAGTAATTAATATTTCTATACAAAGTTATGAAATATTTGCAAGGATAGATATTGAGGATAATGGTATAGGGATTAGTGAAGAAGAACTACCTAAAATATTTAGTAGGTTTTATAGAGGAAAGAATGTTGGCGATGTTGAAGGTATTGGTATAGGACTTTATTTAACAAGGGAAATTATTTCAAAACAAGGTGGATATATTAAAGTAAAATCAAAAAAACAGGGAACTGTATTTTCAATATTCTTACCTATTAAATAAATTAATTATCCCATAAGATAAATTGACATCTTTAATGATTCAACATAAAATAGTTTGCGGAGGAAATGGAGTGTTCTAATGCGAACTATTTTTTAATTTATTTTGTAGGAGGTTAATTATTAAATATTTTTACAAATGAATAGTAGATTATATTGAAGATAACAATATAATAGAAAAATTACAAAGGATAAAGGTGATTCAATGGACATATTAAATAGCATTATAGGTATTATATTTATTTTTATAGTAGCATTCTTACTGTCAAATAATAAAAAGAAAATAAACTGGAGAACTATTATTATAGGATTTTTAATTCAATTGTGTTTTGCAGTTATAGTTTTAAAGTCAGCTGTTGGGAAGAAAGCCTTACAGAAGGTAGCCACAATGGCAACTTCAATTATCGGGTATGCAAATGAAGGAATAAATTTTTTGTTTGGAGCAGCTATACCTACTAATGGAGGAATGGTTTTTGCTTTTCAGGTATTAACTGTTATTATATTTATTTCATCTTTAGTTTCTGTATTATACTACTTTGGGATAATGCAATTTATTGTAAAGATAATAGGTGGGGCTTTAGCAAGACTCCTAGGAACGTCTAAACTTGAAACTTTATCAGCAGCTGCAAATATATTTTTATCGCAAACAGAGTCACCTCTTTTAATAAAACCATATATCAATAAACTGTCTACATCAGAATTATTTACTGTAATGGTTGGAGGTGTAGCTTCAGTTTCAGGTTCTGTTTTAGTTGGGTATTCACTTATGGGGATTCCACTAGAATATCTTATCTCAGCAAGCTTTATGGCTGCTCCAGCAGGACTGATAATGGCTAAAATGATATTTCCAGAAAGTGATGCAAAAGCCTTAGAAGATAAAATTGAATTAGGAAAAGATGGTTCAGTTAACGTGGTAGATGCAGCATCGAAGGGAGCATCAGAAGGGTTAGGTTTAGCGCTAAACATAGGTGCCATGTTACTTGCATTTATTTCTCTTATAGCTTTAGTAAATGGAATAATAGGATTTATTGGTGGACTTATTGGAATAGATGGATTAACCTTAGAAATGATATTTGGATACATATTCTCACCAGTGGTTGCAATTATAGGAGTTCCTTGGAATGAGGCTTTAACGGCTGGAGCTCTTCTAGGACAAAAGATAATTTTAAATGAATTTGTTGCCTTTAGTAAACTAGGACCTATAATAGGTGACCTTTCGCAAAAAACTGCAGCTATAATGACTTTTTCACTATGTGGTTTTGCAAACATATCTTCCATTGCTATTTTAATCGGTGGAATTGGAGGAATGGCACCAAAGAGAAAGCATGAAGTTGCAAAATTAGGATTAAAAGCTGTGGTTGCAGGCACTTTAGCGAACCTTTTAAGTGCAACTATTGCAGGACTTTTAATAGGATTATAAGATTATTAGTCATGTTGTAAATATCACAGAAAAGTTGATACTTTTATCTCATTTTAAGATAATTATATTTTCTTGAAATGAGATATATTTTTATTAGATATTAAAATAGATGTTAAAAACTTCATAATAAAAATATTATTATAATAAATAAAACCTATTTAAGTATGAAATAATATAATTAGAGGGTTTACTATTATTAAATTTTAAAACATAAGATTTCATTATGTAATTATATAAAAATATTTTTAAAATGACTTGACATTTAATATATAAACATGTAAATTAGTATTAACAAATTAAATTGAACAAAATTTAATTTAGATAAATAATATTTTGGTAAATTGATTTTAGGAGGAATAAAAGATGGCAAAGATAGTTAATTCAGCTGAATTTAATAATGAAATAAAAGATGGTGTTGTAGTAGTAGACTTTTTCGCAACATGGTGTGGACCTTGTAAAATGTTAGCTCCAATATTTGAAGAATTATCAACTGAAATGGAAGGCAAGGTTAAATTTATAAAAGTTGATGTGGATCAATGCCCAGACATATCAATGCAATATAGTGTAGCATCCATTCCTACAATAATAGTATTTAAAGATGGAAAAAATGTAAATACTACAGTAGGGTTTGTACCAAAAGAGAGAATAAAAGAAATTGTAGAAGCTTATATATAATAAAAATATAGGAGGTTACTCCTATATTTTTAATCTGTAAATTTGGAGGATAAATCTATGAGTGAAAGATATGATATTGCAATAGTTGGTAGTGGACCAGCAGGAATATCAGCCGCTTTAAATGCAAAAATAAGAAATAAGAATTTTATCATATTTGGTAATGATGAACTTTCAAATAAATTAGTAAAAGCTAATGAAATTAATAATTATTTAGGTTTCCATGGTAAAAGTGGTAAAGAGATACAACAAGCCTTTATCAATCACTTAAGAGCTATGGATATAAAAATAACAGAAGAAAAAATAAATAATATATATGCTATGGGAGATTACTTTGCTTTAATGGTAAATGATAAAACCTATGAAGCAACATCAGTAATATTAGCTACAGGAATTCAATATGGTAAACTATTCCATGGTGAAGAAAAACTTCTAGGTAAGGGTGTTGGATATTGCGCTACCTGTGATGCACCACTTTATAGAAATAAAGTAGTTACAATAATAGCCTATAGTAAAAAAGAAGAGGAAGAGGCAAACTTTATTGCTACTTTAGCATCAAAGGTATATTATATTCCTATGTATAAAGAGTTTGTAAATGTTCATTCATCTATAGAAGTAGTAAATGATATACCAGTAGAAATAATTGGTGAAGGTAAAGTGGAAAAGCTAGTTTTAAAGAATAAAGAAATTAATACTGATGGTTTATTTATACTAAGAGATAGCATATCTCCAGGTCAATTAGTTCCGGGATTAAAAATCGTAGACAATCATGTAGAGGTTGATAGGCTAATGCAAACGAACTTAAAAGGTTGTTTCGCAGCAGGAGATATAGTAGGAAGACCTTATCAATATATAAAGTCTGCAGGGGAAGGAAATGTGGCTGCATTATCAGCAGTTTCCTATGTAGATTCAAAGGAAAAGTAAAATAAGAGATATTTGTATGAATTATTTATAATGTTATTCAAATTATTTGTTGTATTGACATATAAATTTTAAAATTGTAAAATAATCTCAAACAATGTGGTTTATTAAGAATTAATTTTAATAAGTCATTCTGTGAAATGGAGAATTTATATGAAGAATTGTGAATGTATTAAACTAGAAAATCAAATATGTTTTTCTCTATATGCAGCATCTAGAGAGGTAATAAAGTTGTATAAATCCATTCTTGATAAGCATAATCTTACTTATACACAATACTTAGCTATGTTAGTGTTATGGGAAGAAGAAAAGATGACAGTTAAGGACATTGGTAAAAGACTACACTTAGACTCAGGTACTTTAACTCCATTATTAAAAAAATTAGAATCTATGGGGATAATTACAAGACATAGAGACGTAAATGATGATAGAGTAGTCATAATAGAGTTAACAGAAGCTGGCTTAAAGCTAAAAAGTGAGATTTTAGATGTGCCAGGAGAAGTATTTTGCAAATTGAATATATCTAATGATGAAGCAAAGGAGCTTAAACGTAATTTAGATAATTTATTACAAAGTTTAGAATAGTGCAGCAAAAGTTTAATAACTATAGTAAATATTCATACAAAGTTAGTTATAGGAAAAATTATGGATAAAAACCTCTTTAGATTTTAACTAAAGGGGTTTTTTCATGAGTTAAGATTGAACTTTAATAGAGCTTATAGTAGTTCTAACTCTACTACTGTATCTTTTTCATCAGGAAGAATTGCACTAGGCAAGTGTATAAAGGCATCAGCTTCAAATTCTTCTGCCATCCATGGAAACTCTACTTTAATTTCAGAACAGTCTTTAAGCAATCTAGCTTTTTTTATTTTGCCCATTAGATTGTTCAGATTAGTGTGACCGATTCCTCTATCGTAAATGTGGGCATAAAGTAAATTCCCCTTTTGGGTATATCTTCCCCGTTCTGGTTTTGGTAGGTAGCTACCTTTACAACCATAGATACTATCTCCATTATCTGCAAGCCATTCTCCTATTTCTCCTAGAATCACTGCAGATTCTTTGGGAATTTCACCCTTTGCATTAGGTCCTACATTTAAAATCATATTACCATTTTTGCTAACACATTCAACTAAGCTCCTAATTATTTGTTTTGAAGATTTATAATCTTTGTCCATAGAAGCATAGCCCCAATTATTATTGAGCGTAATACAAGCTTCCCAAGGTACAGGATTTCTATTTTCATTAAGTACGCCCCTTGGAGGAATAATTTGTTCTGGTGAGTCAAAGTCACCGGTATAAGTAGAAAGGTTAGCTTTTTTAATACTTTTTTTATCATCTAATCTGTTATCAATAATTATATCAGGTTGATATTTCCTTATCATATCTACTAGTTCAGTAGCTTTCCATTTTTCACCGGTCATATTATCATAAGAAAAGTCAAACCACATTATATCAATTTTACCGTAGCCAGTAACTAATTCCTTAACTTGATTATGAAAATACTTAACATAATTATCGAAGTTATGAATTTTATTTTTAAAGGCTTTGTTATTTCTCATTGGATGGTGCCTATCACCATAGGCTGGATAGTCTTCATGATGCCAATCAAGAAGTGAGTAATAAAGACCAATTTTAATATCTTCTGTTCTGAAAGCATCTATGTATTCTTTAATTAAATCTCTTCCAGCTTTTGTATTAGTAGATTTATAGTCAGTATAAGAACTATCAAATAAGCAAAAACCATCGTGATGTTTAGCAGTCATAACTGCATACTTCATGCCGGCTTTCTTTGCAAGTTTGGCCCATTGTCTAGGGTTATATTTGGTTGGATTAAATTCAGCAAAGTATGGTTTATATTCTTCAACAGTCATCTGTCGGTTAGTCATAATCCATTCACCTGCAGCAGGTATACTATATAATCCCCAGTGTATAAACATTCCAAATCTAGCTTCTTGGAACCATTTAGTTCTTTCTTCACGTTGAAGATAAATTTTGCTTTCATTTTCAATATCTATCATGATTTCACCAATCCTTTCTATTTTAATTATACATTAATATTTTAAAAAATTTGTAAAAGATTCACTTTTATTTTTAAGAAAATTCATTGAATAAAAGTATATATAAACTTACAATAGATGTAGTAGTTTATTTATTGAGTAGAATAGATAAGCTTGTATTTAAACTGTGAAGTACCCAGTAAGAAAATACATTTTATAAGGAGGATAGTAATGAAAAATAATTTAAAGAAACTAAGCTTAATTATTGGAACTATAATTATAGGTATATCTTTATTTACAGGTTGCTCTAAGAAAGATGAAATAAAGGATGCCTTTAACATTTATAAAAATGCTTGGATTAAGCAAGATTTTAAAAGTATGTATAATATGCTTTCAGTGGAATCAAAAGCATATATAAACGAGGAAGAATTTTTAGAAAGATACACTAATATATATAGTGCTATTGTAGCTAGTAATATGGATATTCAAATAGTAGGAGAAAAGGAAAGAGATAAAAAGTCATTAGAAATACCATTTATTATGACTATGGATACAGTGGCAGGAAAGGTAGATATCAAAGATTATAAAGCAACTTTAGTTAAAGAAGAGGATGGGTATAAAGTAAAGTGGAATGAGAGTTTAATATTTCCTCAAATGGAAAAACCAGATGATAAAGTGAGGGTAGAAGATTATTACTCTAAACGTGGAAGTATATTAGATAGAAATGGGAACTTTTTAGCACAAGATGATATAGTAAAGTCTGTAGGAATTCATCCAAGTAAATTTGAAAATAAAAAGTCAGAAAAAATAACAGCTATGGCAACTATATTAGACATAAGTGAGTCATATATAGAAGAACAGCTAGCAGCTAATACTAACCCAGATTATTTTGTACCAATAGTATCTGTACTTCAATCTGATTCTGAAAAGTTAAATAAGCTTTCCACTATTGAAGGAGTTCAAATAAACAATAAAAACTCCAGAGTTTACACCGGAGGAGAAGCTTTTGGAAATCTAATAGGATATGTGGGAGCCATTACAGCAGAAGAAATAGAAAATAATAAAGATAAGGGTTATTCACAAATAAGTCTCCTTGGAAAAGCTGGTCTTGAGAAGGTTTATGAAGATATATTAAGGGGCCAAGATGGTGGAGAAATATACATTGAAAAGGGAGAAGAAAAAATAACTTTAGCTAAAACAGAAGCAAAGAATGGTCAGGATATAAAACTATCAATAGACCCAGAGCTTCAAAGTAAGATATATAGTGAAATGAAAGGTGAGAAGGGAGCATCTACTGCAGTAGACCCTAAAACTGGAGAAGTTTTAGCTATGGTAAGTTCACCTTCCTATGATCCAAATATATTTGTAACATATAAAACAAAATCCTTAAGTGAGCAGTGGAAAAAGCTTGATGGCCAGCAGTTTGACAATAGGTTTAATAATGTATACGCACCAGGCTCTACAATGAAGCTAGTTACAGCGGCTATAGGATTGGATGCAGGCGCACTTAATCCAGGAGAAACTATGGATATTAAGGGATTAGATTGGCAAAATAATTCATCATGGGGTGGATATAAGGTTACGAGAGTAAAAGATCCTGGTAAGGCTATAAACTTAAAAGAAGCTACAAAATACTCGGATAATATTTATTTTGCAAGAGTAGCATTGAATATAGGAGCAGATGCCTTTATAAGTGGAGCTAAAAACTTTGGTATTGGAGAAGAGATAACTTTTGATTTCCCAATGGAAACTTCTCAAATTAGTAATGATAATACTTTAAGTAAAGAAATACTTCTTGCTGACACAGGATATGGTCAAGGTGAGGTGCTTATGTCACCATTAGATATTGCATTATCATATAGTGCATTAGGAAACAATGGAGATATAATGCAGCCAAGACTTAACATTGGAAAAAATCCAGAAGCAAAAGTATTGAAAAATGCTATAAAGGCAGAAAAAGTACCAGCTTTAGTAGATGCTTTCTCAGCTGTAATAAATGATGCAGATGGAACAGCTACCACTGCAAAAGTAAATGGATTTAATATAGCTGGTAAAACTGGAACTTCAGAGATAAAGAAAGATCAAAAAGATGAATCGGGTAAAGAAAATGGATGGTTTGTAGCTGTAAACACAGATGATTCTAAAATTGCCATATCTATGATAATAGAAGATGTAAAGGGTAGAGGCGGTAGTGGAATACCAACAGCTATGGTTAAAAATGTTATGGAGTTTTATTTGAAAAAATAGATATTTATTATAGTTAAAGAGGGTGTCTAAAATGCTAAATATTGAAATTATTTCAGGCTCAAAGGAACTATTAGAATATGTAAGTCCACTGTGGGATAAGCTTAATAATCATCATAAAAATAAATCTATAAATTTTAAAGAAAAATATGAGAAGCTCTCATTTAAGGAAAGAAGTAATGGATTCCTTATTTACAAGAAGGACAATATAAATATTAATCTAGTTAGGGACAAAGATAAAAAAATATATGTGGGATATTGTATTTCTACAATAAATAGTGGTCTTGTAGGAGAAGTTAGTTCTTTATATATAGAGCCTGAATATAGGACGTATGGGATTGGTGATGAACTTATTAAAAGAGCCATTAAATGGCTAGATGATAACAAGGTTAATAAAAAAATAATTGGAGTAGCTGTAGGAAATGAGGATGTACTTAAGTTTTATGAGAGGCTTGGATTCCGGAGTAGAACTATTATTTTAGAGCAGTGTTAACAATGGGAGGCAGTAATATGTCTCCTATTTTCTTATAAGGTTATAATTTAATTTTATTTAATATATGAGGTGAAAACGAAGTGAAATTTAGTATAGGTGAAATGGCTAAACTACATAATATAAACATACAAACTTTAAGATACTACCATAATATTGGATTATTAGTTCCTGTAGAAGTAGATTCTAAGTCAGGTTATCGATATTATGATAGTACTTCTAGTCAGAGATTGTGGAAAATAAAAGCATTACAGTCTACGGGATTATCTCTTAGTGAAATTATGAAGGTTTTAAGTGGAGATATATGTGAAACAGAAAAATTGTTTAATAATTTGAAAAATGTAATTGATGAAAACATAGAGAACTTAAAAAAAGTTTCTTGTTATGTAGAAGAGCAATTAAAAAATATAAATGATTTAAGGGAAGGAAATTATTCTACAGAGCCGAGAATTATGGTATTAGAAAGAAGGGAAGGATATTTAATAGACGTAAATGAAAATAGCACTATAGATAATGTAATAAGGTCTTTGGTAAGTTTTGATAGAAATTGTAGTATTAGTGTAGAAGTTATGTTTAAGCCGTCAAGGTTAATAAATATTAATGATAAAGGAGAAACTCATCTTAAAAGTTATCTGGCTCTTAGCAAAGAAGAAAAGCTAAATGATTCTAAGAATAAATACACATTAAAAGAAGGGGTTTATGGAGTCATTGACCATATAGGTAGTCGGGACAGTTTAAAAGAAAGTTATGATAGCTTATTAAAATATATAAAATCTTCTAAAATGGAATTACAAGGAATCGGTATAGAAGAATTAATTATAGGGCCAAACATATCTGATAATAATGAAGAATGGGTGAGACAGATTCAGCTATTATTGAAATAGTAATTATCGTGAAATATTTAAAGGATATAATTGGTAGTTTATTGACTAATTATATCCTTTAATTTTAAAATTTATTTGTCATCAGTAGGAAAGTCCTCTCCCATAATCCATGTAAATCCATATGCCTTAAGAGCTTCTATAAAATTCTTATTTCCTATACAAGACCAATTTGCTTTATAGTGAAGACCAAAGTATCTTTGGGCCATATTAATATAACCTTGCTGTTCTATAGATGTAATAATCTTATTACTGTAATCTTCGCCACCTATATCTAAAGTCACTTCTTTCATTGATGCCATATTAGTTGGACTAAGGGGAAATTTTTTAGAATTGTATTTTTCATTTTGTAGTTTTACTAAAGTGTCTATAGTTAAGTCTTTATAGCTTTCCTCATGAACTATGGCTTCTATGCCTAACTTTGGAGCAGGAATTAAAGGTTGATTTGGATATCCAATACTTAAAAGAACTACAGGGAATACGCCTTCTGGAATATTAAATATAGATTTTAATTCCATAAAACAACTTTCTACTGTGCCTATATATACAGAGCCTAAACCTATAGAATCAGCAGCAGTACAAATATTTTGAGCACATATTATTGTATCTTGAAGAGCAATCCAAAAATGTCTATAACTCTTGGTAGCTACAAAAGGAGCATCAGAGGCTTCACACCAACGTTGAATTCTTCTCCAGTCAATACAGAATAGAAGATTAACAGGTGCATTTTTAACTAGTGATTGCATATCGCATTCATTAACTAAACGTTCCTTAGTATTATCATCAGTTATCTTTATTATAGAGTAAGGTTGAAGATTTCCTCCAGTAGCAGCATGTAAGCCGCAAGATATAATCTCATTCAATAGTTCATCAGGAATTTTCTTGTCTAGAAAGCTTCGGCAACTTGCACGTTCACATAATAATTTGATAGTATCATTTAAATATTCTTTATTCATAAAATCATCTCCTAAATTCAATATTTTATATTTCAAAGGTTAAACCCTATAGGGACTATAGAGTCAAGGAAGTTTATACAAATATAAAATAATTTTAATAATTATTTTAAGTGAAGATATAAAAAATACCTTTTAGTTATTATATAAATTACTAAAAGGTTGAAAAGAATATTATTAAAATATTAAACTATAATATCTATTTATATTTTTATCTAACTCATTCATGACAATGAATCTAGATTCTCTTAGGGTTTCTTTTCCTTGAGTAAAAAGTAAAATTGTAGGTGCTGTAAAAACTGAAAATTCTGCACACAAGGAAGGAAATTCATCAATACTAATTTTTATAGATTTAACCTTAGGATAATTAGTAAGCAAGTCATCTACTTTACAAAGCAGGTCATCATTTCCTCAAAAACATTTTCCAGTAAAGAAGCATAAAAGTAAATCCGTAGTATCAATTAGTTTTAAAAGGTCTTCTTTAGAATTTAAGCTATTCATTTATGAACCTCCTATTAAGTTTATATATTTATATTATCTTATAAGATATAACTTTATTCATTATAAAAGTCAAATCAAAACTTAGATAAATACATCATTTAAATATCTTATTAATAAGTAGAAAGACACCAATTCCCAGACAAAGAAATATAATCATAATAATTATAGGTATGAGTTTAAAAAATTCAAGCATGAGTTTCTCCCCCTTAAAATCCTATATTTATACTTATTTTATAAAGGTAATGACAACAAATTCCATATAATTGGAATAATTATATATGGAAAATATGATGAATGTCAATATTAATTATGTATATAAACTTCAGAATAACTAAAATTCATTAGATTTTAAAGAATATTTGAATATTTATATGTAAAATTAGAATACGTTTAAATATAAAAAGTTATAAATACTCATGATATAATGTATTATAAATTATTAGTTAAAGAAGGGGATTTTAATGCCAAGGATAGGAATGAGGATTATAAAATCAGCAGTGGCAGTCTTTATATGTTTTTTAATATATTTAGTAAGAGGCACAGGAATGCCATTCTATTCAGCAATAGCGGCAATTTTATGCATGCAACAAGGTGTGGAGAGTACTAAGCAGGTTGGTTTAAATCGTACCATTGGGACTTTAATTGGAGGTGCCTTTGGAGTGATAGTGTTATTATTAGAAAGAAGATTTATACCTGAATCTATGCCACAACTAAGATATCTATTAACATCTGTAGCTATCATACCTTTAATATATACTACTATATTACTTGAAAGACAAACAGCATCCTATATTAGTTGTGTAGTATTTTTAAGTGTGGCTATAAATCATGGAGATGATGTAGTTCCTTATGCATTTACTATTAATAGGATTATAGACACTTTAATTGGGATTTTTGTAGCGTTAGGGGTCAATGCTATGAGGTTACCTAAGAAGAGAAATACCAAAATTTTGTTTGTAAGTACACTAACGAATACTTTAATGGATTCTAAAAATCAAGTTAGTGCTTATACTAAGGTAAAACTAAAGGAAATGATAGAAGAAGGAGCACTAGTGACATTAGTAATAGATAAAACTCCAGAAACTGTAGCACCTATAGTTAGTAGTATGGATATTAAGTTACCAGTAATTACAATGAATGGAGCAGCAATATATGATTTTAATAAGAAAAGCTATGTTTACCATGAAGGAATAAATAATGAAATAGCTGAACGAATCTTAAATATATGTGATGAGTTATCTATAAATACCTTTACTCATACTATAATTAATAATGTGATGCACATTTATTATGGTAATTTTACTAATGAAGAAGAAAAGAGATTTTATAATTTAGAGAAAGTACTTCCATTGAAAAATTATATATATAGTAAACTACCACAAGGGCTAGACGTAATTTGCATCATGGTTATTAACAAGATAGATAAAATAGAAATACTACATAATAGGCTTAAAGGATGTAGGGATTATAAAAACATCAAGGTTATATATGAAAGATATAACGAAGATTACTATATTTTAAAAGTGTATAGTGGTAAAACATCTAGAGGAAGCGCTTTGATAAAGTTAAGAGAGATGATTAAAAGTGAGAAAGTAGTTGTATTTGCTGGTGTAGAACAGGATAGTTCTATGCTTGAAGTAGCAGATGAAGGATATGTAGTAGAAAATGCATCTATTACAGTTAAAGAAAATAATTCACAAATCATAGGAGATAATGAAAGTGATTCTGTAGTAAAGACTATTAAAAAAATATTTTATTCAAAAGTAATTAATTATTAAACTAATATATTAAATTTAAAGCTTCATTATTTTTATTTATCAACAAAAGGAAAACACGGTAAAGTGCTAAAAGATTAGAAACTTTACTGTGTTTTCTTTTTTATATAGGGGACATTGACTTTACACTTTATAGTCACAATTACAATTAAATTGGTTAATTACATATATTAAGTTAAACTATTGAATATAATCTATTATAATAATAACCTAATTATTACTATGAATTTTACGCAAGTTACATATAAGGAGTAGTAATACACAAATACCTAAAAATGCAATGGTAGTAGGGTCAGATGTCTTTATTAATCTAGGTACTGAAAATAAGAAAATCAATATAGCTATAATAGAAGCTATCAAATCTAATTTTAAATCTTTTCTGATAGATTTCATCAGAAGCACCTCACAATAAAAGATTCTAAATATAAATATAAGTTTAGTATAAAATGAATATAGAGGTGCTTTATATATATTAATGAAAGGAATTTGAGATTATTATTTCTATTAATATTTTACTGGTGTTGTAATTAAACCACCTCTATATAAGTGTGTTATTCATGTATGATTATAGCTTAAAATAATCTTGTAGTGTGGTTTTTGGAACGAAAGGTTAAATATCGAACATGTAAGTTAAGAATTAATGTAAAATAAAGTTTAAGTGTGAAAAATAAGGAATTTTAGGTATGAAATAAGTAATTTCATGAAAATTCAAAATAAAACATATAGCAATGGTGTATAATTTTGTTAAAACTTGAAATTAAGAAGGGATTTTATGATTAGTATTTTAGTAAAAAAAATTGTGAATTTTATTGCTACAGAATCTAATATAGAAGATATATATTATCTTGATAGAATTAGATATGGGGTAGAGATTTTTATAAGTGAAGGGATCAAATTCTTTATAATACTTTTAATATCTATTATGCTTAAAAGATTACCTGAATTTTTCATAATTACAGTATTAATTTTAGGGGTTAGAACTAAACTTGGAGGTGGGCATTGTAAAAGCTTTGCAAGATGCTTTATAAAGACTACAGGAATATATTTAAGTATGTATTTTTTATCTTCTATAATAATAATACCAAGATTCATAAGAGTTTTAATATTAGTATCTGTTATAGCTACAATTTTTACTGCTAAATATAGAACTAAGATTAAAGCAATAGAAGATCCTAAGGTAATTTTAAAATTAAAATTAAAGACAAGCTTCATATATTTATTTACATATACTTTAGTAAGAGTAGTAAATGATTCTGTGTACATAAATCTTGTATTATTATTTGGAACATATATGATTTATGAATATTATATGAATAACAGGGGGAAATCTGTAATGAAAAATTTAATGAAAAAATTCGACTTAAGAAAACTTATGAGTGGTGTATTAACTAATGCTAGTATAGGAGTAGGAGAAGCAGCACTGAAATCTTCTTCTATATTCTTTTGGGGAGAAGTTGAATTACCATTAGAATTAAGAGAAAAAAGAAAGTAATAATTATCTAAAATGTGCTATAATTGTTAGGGGTGATGAAGATGCAATTATTGTTAATAGAAGATGATATTATTCAAAGTGATAATTTGTCTAACCTAATTAAAGAAAGCTATAATAATGTGGAGCTCCTAACGGCACATTCATTTAAAGAGTCATTAAAAGTCATTAGTGAAAAAAATGTTGACTTATTCTTTATTGACATTAACTTACCAGATGGATCTGGGATAGATATAGCTAAAAAAATTAGAGCTATGGAAGGCTATGAATTAAAAGGAATAGTATTTATAACAAGTCAAGGTTATCAGATGGTAGATGCATTTAAAAATATACACTGCTATGATTTCTTAATAAAGCCTTATAGTAAAAAAGATATTAAAAGAATCATAGATGTGTTTATGAAAGAAAATGTTAAAAAAAATGACAATCGAAAGTATAGTATGATAACTATAGAAAATAAAATAACCTATAAACTCTATCATGATGATATAGTTTTTGCTGAGTATATACCAAGGAAGTGCAAAATTGTAACAGTTAAGAATGGAGTAATTTATGCAAAATTATCTCTAGGGAAGCTTTTAAGTATGATTGAATCAAATAGTATAGTACAATGTCATAAATCCTTTATTGTAAACACTAAATATATAAAAAGAATAGACAAGATGTATACTAAGTTATGGAAAGTACATTTTGTTAACATCAGCGACATTATTGACTTATCTATAAGTTACTGTGAAAAAGTATTTGAAATTTTAGGGTATGAAAATGAGTATAAATAATTTTTTAGAGTTGTTTACATTAGGTATGATTTGCAATATTTTATTTGATAAAATTAATATTAAAAATGTTTTAATTTCTATTATATTAGCATATGTTTTTGGTATTGTTATAAAAATACCAGTAGTTACTATAGGAGCTTTAACTATAATATATGCATTCATAAATAAATTTTTACATAATGACACTTTTTATAAATCACTAATAAAGATAACTATATCGTTATTAGTTTTAATGATAGCAGAAAGTATTGTTGGAATTATAGTAGGTATATTAGATATTAATACAGAGAGTATAAATTTAACCTTAACATTAGTGGGTGTATTTACAATTACCTTAGGTACTATATATTACTTTACTAAATATATTAAGGTGAATATTTCAACTATACCTAAGATAAGTACTAAAATTATCATAACAGGAATAGTTAATTTATTTCTAATATTAACTATATTAATATTTATAAATGATAGTCATTTTATAGGCAGTGGATTAAGAATTGGATTATTTTCAGCATTGTTAGTATTCATTGTAATAACCATGATTTTGTGTAGGGATATATATAAAATTATGAAGGAAAATGAAATATTAGAAATTCAAAATAAATATAATTTGATTTTAAATGAGTATATTGAGAAGTTAAGGGCTAGTGAACATGAATATAAAAATCATTTAAATGTGATATACTCAACTCTTCAGGTGGGAAATTATGATGAAGTTAATAAAGTAATAAAGAAGTATATAGAAGATATAACTTATAAAGATACTTTAACAAAGCTAATGGCAATAGATAATATAATTTTAAGAGCTCTTATTTATAGTAAAATTTGTGAAGCAGAAAAAGCCGATGTAAGCATAAAGTGTAACATTAAAAATAGCTTGAATAATATAAAGATTAGTCAATCAGATATGGTAATTATATTAACTAATTTACTAAATAACGCTATAGAAGCAGCTAAGGAGAGTCCAAATAAATTAGTTGAGATATATATAGATGAAGATTATTCTACCAACGGTAGATATGTTATCACTATAAAAAACACTGTAAAAGATATGAATAAAATAAATATATCCTCAATGTTTAAAGAAGGATATTCAACTAAGGGTTCTAGTAGGGGCTATGGACTACATAATGTTCAAAAAATAGTGAGTGGTAATAAAGGCAATATTTTAATAGAAACAGACGACGATATGCTTTCTGTTGAAATACATATTTAAAAACATAGAAAATGGATATCAATTAATTTTGATATTCATTTTTTGATAATAATCATATATACCTTGAAGAAATTATAATAAAGTTATTGAAAAAAGCGCTTTTAAATATACTATAAAATGATATAATTAAATGGAGAATTATTATTACTTAATAAAGTCATTGTTTAGTGAAGGTTATGCAGTTATAAGATTTTATAAGTCTTATGTGTGCTATGAACCTAGGAGGAATATGGTTATGGATTATAATAGAGCTATAGAAGTGGTAAAGAGGAATCCAATTATTATAAAAACTATAAAGAACCCAACAGAAGAAATGAAGCTTTTGGCCGTAGAGAAGGATGGAATGTCTCTACAGTACATAAAAAATCCAACAGAGGAAATGAATATAAAAGCATTGAAGAGTAATATAAATGCTATTGAATTTATAGATGAGCCTACCTTAGAAATGAAAGAGTATGCAGTAAAGGAAAGCTGGAATACTTTAAAATATATAGATGCTCCTAGTGAAGAACTAGTAAATCTAGGGATTGAACAAAAGGGATGGGCTATTCAGTATATAAAGAATCCTAGCTGTTATCTTCAGAGGTTGGCTATTGAGAAAAATTATGATTCCATTAAGTATATAGAAAATCCTTGTGAAGAGGTGCAGCTAGTGGCTGTAAATATTAGCTATGATGCCCTAAGGTATATTAACAATCCTAGTGAAAAAGCTGAGATATCTGCCATTAGAAATAATGAAGCTGCTATTAAGTTTGTTCATAATCTAGATAAAGAAAAGATGATAAAATTTTTAAAAGAAAATATACTAGTAATTAAGTATCTTATAAAAGATATTTCTATAGAAGAGCTCGAAGGAGTATTAAAAGAAAGATTATCTAGTGAAGATATAGAAGAGAGATATGTAAGAAATTTTATCAATTGTGAAAGTATAAATAAAAAGTATAATAATATTTCTATGGATAAGATTATATTTATTCATAAGTATGGAAGTAGTAGAGCAAAAAGAGTTGCTATAGATGAAAAGCTAAAGATTATGTAGGAGGATAATGCAAATGAACTTTAATGATACATTAAAAAGTGTAGAGCTTGTAATAGAAACTAATGAAGTACCTCTTATTGTAGGAGAGAGTGGAATAGGCAAGACTGCTCTTGCAAAGACTTTGGCGAGACAAAGAGAATGGAGTTTAGTTGTTATAGATGGAAACCTTTTAAAGGAGGGTGAAATAGGTGGACTCCCTACAGTGGAAGAATATACTATTAAAGATGAACATGGAAGAGTAGTAAGTAAAAAGACAACTATCTATGCTATTCATACAAAGCTTAGAGAAATAGATAATCTTATTTTAGAAGGTAAAGATGTACTTTTATTTATAGATGAAATAAATAGGTGTGAGCATAGTGTACAACAAGAGCTTATGAATTTGATATTAAATAGAGAGATAAATGGATATAAGCTTCATTATAAAGTAAAGATATTAGCTGCAATGAATCCATCCAGTAAATACGGCTCAGACTTTGATTATCAAGTAGTAGATATGGATGCTGCCCAAGAAAATCGATTTGTTTGGCTTAACATGGAAAGTGATGCAAAGGGTTGGATTAAATGGGCTTCGGAAAATAAAGTTGATAGAAAAGTAATAGAATTCATATCTACTTTTCCAGAGCATCTACACAGTATTAACGAAGATGATATAAGGGCTACCCCACGAAGCTTTGAAAGAGTGTCTAAAAGTTATAAGTTATATAAAGAAAATAAAGATAGTATACCAAGAAGAGTATTTTTAAATGTTTTAAGGGGGAATCTTGGAAGAATTATTGCAGAGCAACTTATGGATTTTATGGAGTCGGATAATACTGCTTTAATTTCTCCAGAAGAAGTATTTGAAGAAGAAGTTTTATCAGAGCAGGTTAAAATTAGGATATCCAATGAGAGCCACACTAGATTATATTTAACAGGAAGTAATATGATAAATTATATTAGCAGCAAAGTTGAAGAGCTAGAAGTAGCAGCTATAAAGAGAGTTATAGATAGATTTGTAGAGTTTCTTAGCTTTTATCCAGTAGATTTGATGATTGGAATTATGCAGGATATGAGAGAAAGTCAAAAAAAAATATATAATTTCATATTAGAAAATGAAGACTTTGTAGAGAATTACTTTGCAACTTATACTGAGATAAAAGGGTAGATAGGCATGAGTAAGAATTTTGAAGAATTAAGGGTTGAGCTTTATAATAGGGTAACTAATATAGTTAATGGTGGAGAGATGTTTAAAGCCAGAAGAGATGGCGAAAAATTTGTAGTAGATATGCCAGAAGACTTAAAGTTGGAGTTTTATAGACTAGTAGATAGAGTAAATCTAGCCATGATGGAAGAGAAGGAAAATTTCTATGGATACTTTTTATTTCAGGTAAAAAGAGAAATAAGATATGATATAGCTACACCTACAGCCATAAGTTTTAAGGGAGCTAAATATATTGTTTATTTTAATCCTTTTATATTTTTACAACTTAATTTGAGTCAGATGCAAGGGACTATAAAACATGAAATACATCATATTTTAGCATTACATTTAGTAAGGGCAAAGGAATTAAGAAAAAAATACAGTACCTTAGCTGTTAATATGGCTATGGACATAGTTGCAAATCAATATGTTAATTTCTTACCTGCCTATGCAACTACCTTAGAGTGGGTAAATACAAAATATAATTTGAAGTTAGAACCATATAATTCTATGGAGTACTATGTGAGAGAAATTCAAGGAGAATTGGATTTGTTAGAAGAGGACAAAGAAGGAGAAGAGGATGATTCTAAAGGTGATACTAAGGATGAATATGATCCTAAAAAGACTCATGATACCTGGGATGAATCTGATGATATAGATGATAAAACTCTGAAGTCTTTTACGGAGAAATTTGCAGAGCTTTCTAGTAAAGGAAAGCTTCCAATAGAGATAGAAGCTATGCTAAACACTTTAAAGGGAAGTGAAAATGAAATCCCATGGAATATTTATTTAAAAAAAATAATGGGAACCTTAGAGAGTAGTAAGAAGAAAACTGTAACAAGAAGAAGTCGAAGACAACCTAATAGATTAGATTTAAAAGGGGAGTTAAGAGGTCATAGGGCTAAAATTGCTGTAGCTATAGATATAAGTGGAAGTATAAGTGATGCTGAGTTTATGCAAGCTATGAAAGAAGTACTTTCAATAGTAAAAAATTATAATAGTGAAGTTACTATAATAGAGTGTGATAGCAATATTAGAAGAACATATAGGGTTAAGTCTGTAAAGGATATAAGAGAAAGGGTTACTAAAGGGGGAGGAACACAGTTTACTCCTGTATTTGAATATATAAATAACACTGACACTAACTTACTTATATACTTTACTGATGGTAAAGGTGAAGATAACTTAAAGGTTACTCCAAAAGGTTATAGAACTTTATGGATAATATCAGGCAGAGGATATAAATTATCTTTAAAGGAGCCTTATGGAGTAGTAAAGAGGCTTAAGGCTATAGAAGAGAAGGATGAGTTTATAGATATACATGACGTAAGAAATGATGGTTGGTCCATGAATAGTGTTGAACCTACAATATAGAGTATTAAAAATTATATAGTTTTACCAATGAGGCTTTTACAAAATAGATAGCTCTGTTTTGTGAATGCCTCATTTTCTTATAGTTAAGTAATAAGTCTTTAATAAATTTTAATGCTATACATAATATCCACTTATTTAGCTCAACATATAAATGGTATAAGAGTAAAAATTAAAGATTTATAACTTAGAGCAAAGTAACAAAAGGCTATTGAGGCATTAGATATATGTCTCAATACCTTCATATCAATATATTTAAACTGTAAGAAAAGAGGTAATAACATGAGAAAAATGAAGACTATGGATGGTAATACAGCAGCAGCACATATATCCTATGCATTTACAGAAGTAGCTGCTATATTCCCAATTACACCATCTACACCTATGGCTGAGCTAGTAGATGAATGGGCCGCTAAGGGGAGAAAAAATATATTTGGTCATCCTGTTAAAGTAGTAGAGATGCAATCTGAGGCAGGGGCAGCAGGAGCATTACATGGTTCCTTACAAGCAGGAGCTCTATCATCTACATATACAGCATCACAAGGTCTATTACTTATGATACCTAACATGTATAGGATGGTAGGAGAAAGATTACCTGGAGTTATACATGTTGCAGCTAGAGCTCTTACTACGTCATCCTTAAGTATATTTGGTGACCATCAAGATGTTATGGCTACAAGACAAACAGGATTTGCAATGCTTGCAGAAGGCTCTGTTCAGGAGGTTATGGATTTAGCAGCAGTAGCACATTTAAGTGCTATAAAGGCTAGAATGCCATTTCTTAGTTTCTTTGATGGCTTTAGAATTTCCCATGAAATACAAAAGGTTGAGGTTATAGAGCAGGAGGAACTTGCAAAACTAGTAGACTATAAAGCTATTGATGAGTTTAGAAAAAATGCTTTAAATCCAGATCATCCAGTTACAAGGGGAACTGCTCAAAATCCTGATTTGTATTTTCAAATGTGTGAATCACTTAATAGATACTATGAAGATATACCTACTGTAGTAGAAAATTATATGAGTGAAATAACAAAACTAACAGGAAGAGAATATCACTGTTTTGATTACTATGGAGCACCGGATGCGGATAGGATAATCATATCAATGGGTTCTGTATCTGAAGTAGTTGAGGAAACTATAGATTATCTAAGAGATAAGGGAGAAAAGGTAGGACTTGTAAAAGTAAGACTTTATAGACCTTTCTCTATAGAGAAGTTTATAAAAGCTATGCCAAGTACAGTTAAGAAGATAGCAGTACTTGATAGAACTAAGGAGCCAGGTTCTATAGGGGAACCTCTTTATCTAGATGTAGTAAGAGCACTATTTGGAAAAGCAAATGCTCCATTAGTAGTAGGTGGAAGATTTGGACTTGGTTCAAAGGATCCGATTCCAGCTCATATAGCTGCCGTATTTGAAAATCTTAAAGAAGATAAACCTAAGGATAGATTTACCATAGGAATAATTGATGATGTTACAAACTCATCACTAATGCCAAAGGAGGATATAGATGCTACGCCAGAAGGCACAACCTCGTGTAAGTTCTGGGGATTAGGTTCTGACGGTACCGTTGGAGCTAATAAGAGTGCTATAAAGATTATTGGAGATCATACAGATATGTATGCTCAAGGATATTTCTCTTATGATTCTAAGAAATCAGGTGGAATAACTGTTTCTCACTTAAGATTTGGTAATAAACCAATTAAATCTCACTATACCATTGACAAGGCAGATTTTGTTGCTTGCCATAACCAATCCTACGTATATAGCTATAACTTATTACAAGGATTAAAGAAGGGTGGAAAATTCCTTTTAAATACTCAATGGACAGAAAAAGATTTGGAAGATAGATTACCAGCTGACTTAAAAAGATATATATCAGAAAATAATATAGAGCTCTACATCATAAATGCAGTTAAAATAGCCCAAGAAATTGGGTTAGGTGGAAGAATAAATATGATAATGCAAGCTGCCTTCTTTAAGATAGCAGATATCATACCTATTGAAGAAGCAGTAAAATATTTAAAAGAAGCAGTTATAACTTCCTATGGTAAGAAGGGTGAAAAAGTTGTAAATATGAACCATGCTGCCATTGATTCAGGAATAAATTCTATAGCTAAAATAGAAGTTTCAAGTAAATGGAAGGATGCTAAGGATGATAAGTTAGATATAATGAAGGATTATCCTGCATTTATTAAGGATATTGTAGAACCAATGAATAGGATGGAAGGAGATGATATTCCAGTTTCTACATTGGTTAGAGAGGGAGTAGATGATGGTACCTTCATGGCAGGTACTACTGCCTTTGAGAAGAGAGGAATAGCAGTAAATGTACCACAGTGGATTTCAGAGAACTGTATTCAATGTAACCAATGTTCATATGTATGTCCACATGCCACTATTAGAGCCTTTCTATTAGATGAAAAAGAAAAAGAAAATGCTCCAAAGGATATGAAGTTGCTAGAAGCCAAGGGTCTTAAAACAGAAGCTCCAATGTTTTTCCATATAGGAGTTACGCCTTTAGATTGCACTGGATGTGGAAACTGTGCAGAGGTTTGTCCAGCTAAAGAAAAAGCTTTAGTTATGAAACCACAGGATAGCCAACATGATCAAATAGAAGTCTGGAATTATGTTGTAGAAAAAGTTGCAAACAAGAAGAATCCATTGAACAAAAATACTGTGAAGGGTAGTCAATTTGAGCAACCTCTCCTTGAATTCTCAGGTGCATGTGCAGGATGTGGAGAAACTCCATATGCTAAACTTGTAACTCAATTATTTGGAGATAGAATGATGGTAGCTAATGCTACTGGTTGTTCATCAATTTGGGCAGCTGGAGGACCTTCAACAGCCTATAGACCTAATAAAGAAGGCTATGGACCAGCATGGGCTAACTCACTCTTTGAAGATAATGCTGAGTATGGTTTTGGAATGTTTATGGCTGTTAAAACCATAAGAGAAAGAATTGCACAGAATATAAGAGAAGCTCTAAGTGGCAATATCTCAGAGGTAGCTAAGCCTGTGTTACAGGATTGGTTAGATAACATAGATAAGAGTGAAGGTACAAGAGATAGAGCAACTAAGTTAACCCAAGTTCTTCAGAAAGAAAATAGTGAAATAGCTAAGAAGATACTAGAAGATAAAGAATTCTTTGTTAAGAGATCTCAATGGCTATTTGGTGGAGATGGATGGGCTTATGATATAGGATATGGTGGCCTTGACCATGTATTGGCATCAGGAGAAAATGTAAATGTATTAGTCTTTGATACAGAAGTTTATTCTAATACAGGAGGTCAATCATCAAAATCAACTCCAACGGCTGCGGTAGCTAAGTTTGCAGCATCAGGAAAACGAACTAAGAAGAAGGATTTAGGAATGATGGCTATGAGCTATGGTTATGTATATGTAGCTCAAGTATCCATGGGAGCAGATAAAAATCAGACTATAAAAGCTATTTCAGAAGCTGAAGCTTATGATGGACCATCATTAATAATAGCTTACTCTACATGTATTAATCATGGTATTAAAGCTGGAATGTCTTATTCACAAGAAGAACAGAAGAGAGCAGTAGAGTGTGGATATTGGACTTTATATAGATATAATCCAGATTTAAAAGGAACTAAGAATCCATTCTCCTTAGATTCAAAAGCACCAAATGGAAGCTTTAAAGACTACTTATTAGGTGAGGTTAGGTATGCATCTTTAGCCAAGGTATTTCCAGAAGTAGCAGAGGAATTATTTGCAAAGACAGAAGCAGATGCTATGGAAAGATATAATAACTATAAGAAGTTATCAACTCAAGAATAAAAAATTAGAAGACCATTTCATAGTTATGATATGGTCTTCTATAATTTAGATACATTATGAGTTTTTATTAATATAAATTTTTAAAGCTTTAATGATAAGTACCAGTGCATAAATACCTAAACCCCAAAACAATAAAATTATGGGTAAAATAATTAACATAGGAATAAAAGCAAATAAAGTCTCCATAAAAGCCTCCTTATAATATAATATAATTTAATATGATTCACTTGGTGATGTAGAAATAGATTTTTTGGGAATAAACACCACAAGCAATGTAGATATAATTAATACAATTGTACAAGCAAGACCACCCTCAGCTCCGAAGTTACCACCAGATAGTAAAGAGTCACTAAAACTATTAACTTTCAAAATAGAAGGTCCTATGTTCATTCCACTAACAAGAATTCCATATATATTACCTTGAGCAAAGTTCCACATGGTATGAATTGCACATACTCCAATAATATTATCTGTACGATAGGCATAAACGGAAAAGAATATACCAACTAAAATAATATTAATCATTGGTAGTATAGAAAATCCTGAATTAAAAATGTGGAGAAACCCAAATAAACAGGAGTTCAAAATAATACCGAGAATAATTCCATTTTTAGCAGCAATTGAAGTTAATAAAAAGCCTCTACATAGAAATTCTTCACTGGCACCTTGTATCATAAAACCAATAAAGAAAATAATAATTAGAGGAAGAGAAGACAGAGTAACCTTAACAAAGGATAAGTGTCCAGAAATCATTAGAATCAATACAACAGCACTAAACATAACAAGCCCTACTATTAATCCAATGACATATTCTTTAAAAGCACCTTTTTTTATTAACCCCATGGAGCGAAGATTTCTTTTTTCACTAAACTTGCAATATAAAATACAGAGTATAATTAAAAATCCAGTACCAAATAAATTTATAAGAGTTAAAGTTTCATTATCTATGGTCATAGATAATCCATTGGATTTAATCACACTTATAAAACCTATTATTGCCATAGGAATCACAAGTATAAATTGACTTACTAAAATAAGAACTAAGGATATAAGTAAGTTGAGAAATGGATTGTGTTTCAGTTTAGCTTTTTTTGCTTCCTCAATCATAACGGAATGTGTGTTAAAAAATTTCATAAGAATCCCCCAATTAAAATTATAAAATATACACAGTAATGTATATGTAACATTATATTATATTTTACACTATATATATTAATTCACAATATATATAATATAAAAGGAGTAATTTAATACATAGGTTTCTATTAATGAATTCATATGTGAAAATATAATTCATTAATGTATAATAATTAGTAATAAATATTTTATAATAACAGTAAGTAACTATTTAAAATAAAAGGAGAGAACATATATGAGCATATTATTTATTCAGTATCCAAAGTGTACTACATGCATTAAGGCAAAAAAATTTCTTGTTGAAAATAACATAGAATTTCAGGATAGACATATAGTGGAGAATAACCCAACGAAGGAAGAGTTAGATTTATGGCTTGACAAAAGTGGACTTGAGATTAAGAAATTCTTCAATACCTCAGGAAAGCTTTATAAGGAAATGAATTTAAAGGATAAGATTAAAGACATGTCAAAGGATGAAGCCATAGAACTTCTTTCTACTAATGGAATGTTAGTAAAGAGACCTATACTTATAGATGGAGATAAAGTATTAGTGGGATTTAAGGAAGATAATTATGAGAAATTTACAAATAAACCTTCTCAATAATCAATATGAAATTCTCATTAAATCAGGAATTATAAACAGTATAGGTGAAGAGATTTCAAATATATATGAAGGAAATAAAATAGCTTTAATTACTGATGAAAATGTAGATAAATTTTATGGAGATATAGTTAAAAAGTCTTTAGAGGATAATGATTTTAAAGTTTTAAAGGTGGTTTTGAAACCTGGTGAAAGGAGTAAATCAATAGAATCTTTAATGAAGCTATATAATGAACTTTTAGATTTTAAGCTAAATAGGGGAAATTTAATTATAGCTTTAGGGGGAGGAGTCATTGGAGATTTAGCAGGCTTTTGCGCAGCTACTCTTTTAAGGGGAATTCCATTTGTTCAAGTTCCAACATCACTACTTGCCCAAATCGATTCATCTATAGGAGGTAAGGTTGCTATAGATTTACCTAGGGGAAAAAACTTAATAGGTAATTTTTATCATCCTAGGGCAGTATATATTGATCCTCAGGTGCTTAAAACCTTAGAAAAGAGATATGTAAATGATGGATTAGGTGAAGCTATAAAATATGGATTAATAAAGGAGAAAGAGCTCTTTGAAAAGTTTGAAAGTATAGAAAGCTATGAAGCTTTATTTGAATATATAGAAGATATAATATATAAATGCTGTAGTATAAAAAAACAGGTAGTAGAGCAGGATGAAAAGGACAAAGGAGAGAGGATGATTTTAAATTTTGGTCACACCATAGGCCATGCTATAGAAAAGCTTGAAAATTATAAGGGTGTTTCTCATGGAGAAGCTGTAGCTATAGGGATGTACTCTATAGCCCTTAGATGTGAGGAGTTAAATATATGTAAGGATGGAGTTGCTAACAGAATAAAAAGTCTACTAGATAAATTTAACTTGCCCTATGATTTCCAAGTAAAGACCAGGGAAGATATTATTAATGCTATTTCAGTAGATAAAAAGACAATAGGAGATTTTATAAACCTTATTCTTATTGAAGACATAGGTAAGGTTTTTCTTCATAAGGTTACTCATGAAGAATTAGAAAAATTTATTTAGGAGGAAAAGCTATGGATAAAATTATAATAAAACCCAAGTTACTTAAAGGGAATATAGTTGTTCCTTCTTCTAAAAGTTTAGGGCATAGGGGGATAATTGCAGCTGCTCTAAGTAGAGGGATATCTAGGGTGGATAATATACAACTTTCTAAGGATATTGAAGCTACTATGGAGATAATGAAGGAGCTTGGAGCAGTTGTTAATATTGAAGATCAAAACTTATATATTGATGGAAGAAAGATGTTTTCCTATGAAAAGAAACTAGATTTAAGATGCAGAGAATCTGGCTCAACTCTAAGATTTCTAATTCCACTAGCTTTAACCAAAGATGGTGACTATATATTTCATGGAGAAGGAAAGTTAATTTCAAGACCACTAGAACCATATTATGAAATCTTTGAAGAAAAGGGTATAAAATATTCAAGGGAAGAGGACGGTTTACCTTTGAAGGTAAGCGGAAAACTTACTAGTGGTACATATAGAGTAAGGGGAGATATAAGCTCACAATTTATAACAGGGCTACTGTTTTCTCTTCCCATTTTAGAGGGGAATTCTAGAATTCAGATAACTACAAAACTAGAATCTAAGGGATATATAGATCTTACTTTAGATACTTTAAAGGATTTTGGCATAGAGATAGAAAATAATAATTATAAAGAGTTTAATATTAGAGGAGCCCAAAAATATAATAGTAGAAACTATTATGTAGAGGGAGATTATTCTCAGGGAGCCTTTTTTTTAGTAGCAGGGGCATTGGGTTCTTCTATAGTATGTTCTGGTCTAAATAAGGATTCTCTTCAAGGAGATAAGGTCATATTAGATATTTTAGAAGCTATGGGATGTAATGTGGAAGAAAGTGAAGAAGGTATAAAAGTAAAACCTTCTAAGACTAAGGGCATAGAAATAGATGCCTCCAATTGTCCCGATTTAGTTCCAGTTCTTACGGTGCTTGCTAGCCTTTCAGAGGGGGAAACTAAAATAGTAAATGCTAAAAGACTTAGAATTAAAGAGTGTGATAGACTACATGCTATAACTAAAGAGTTAAATAAACTAGGAGCAAATATAATAGAGTTAGAAGATTCTTTAATAATATCAGGTGTTAATGAATTAAAGGGTGGAGAAGTTGATTCTCACAATGATCATAGAATAGTAATGGCCTTGGCCATAGCAGCCACAAGAGCTAATGGTGATGTAATCATAAATAATCCTAGTGCCGTAGAGAAGTCTTATCCTAATTTCTTTAAGGATTATTTTAAATTAGGGGGTGAAGGTGATGAGTTCAATTATAGGAAATAAAATAAAAGTATCAGTTTTTGGGGAATCCCATGGTGATACCATAGGAGTTATAATTGATGGGTTGCCAGCAGGTCATAGGATAAATTTTGACTTTGTTCATGAAGAAATGAGAAGAAGAGCACCAGGTCAAGATTCATTGTCTACTTCTAGAATAGAAAAAGATATACCTAAGGTTTTAAGCGGAATTTTTGAAGAAAGAACTACAGGGGCACCACTATCAGCCATAATTGAAAATAACAATACTAAATCTAGGGATTATTCAGAGCTTAAGGTAAAGCTAAGACCAAGTCACTGTGATTACCCAGCCATGATTAAATATGAAGGGTATAATGACTATAGAGGTGGTGGACATTTTTCTGGTAGGCTCACAGCTCTTTTAGTCTTTGTAGGAGCAATATGTAAGGATATTTTAAAGGAATATGATGTGTATATAGGTGCACATATAAAGTCTATTGGAAAGATAAAAGATCATGGCTTTGACAAAGTAAATATAAGAAAAGAATTATTACAAGAATTGAGGAAGGATAGATTTCCTACCTTAAATAAGATTATTTCCGAAGAAATGAAAGAAGAAATTTTAGCGGTTAAAGCTTTAGGAGATTCTATTGGAGGTGTTATAGAAGGAGCTGTTATTAACCTACCAGTAGGACTTGGAAGTCCAATGTTTCACTCAGTAGAAAGTGTATTATCCCATATGCTTTTTTCTATTCCAGCAGTTAAGGGAGTAGAGTTTGGAGAAGGATTTAACATCTCAACACTAAGAGGTAGTGAGGCAAATGACCAGTACTATATTGAAGGTGAGGACATAAAAACCTATTCTAATAATAATGGGGGGATTCTAGGTGGAATTACTAGTGGAATGCCAGTTATATTTTCAGTAGCATTTAAACCAACGCCATCTATAGCTTTACCACAGAAAACTGTAAACATGGATACAAAAGCTGATGATATTTTAGAAATTAAGGGAAGACATGATCCTTGTATAGTACAAAGAGCAGTGCCAGTGGTGGAGTGTGTCACTGCCATTGCTATTTTAGATATGATGCTTCAATAAGCATTCTAGAAGGGAGAAGAGTTTTGAATAATATCATATTAATAGGTCTTTCAGGATGTGGGAAAACATGTCTAGGTAATATAATTAGTAAGGATGAAGAAATAAATTTTATTGACTTAGATGAATATATAGAAGAAAAAAACAATATGACTATAAAGGAAATGTTTAACATTAGTGAAGAATACTTTAGAGATAGGGAAACAGAAGCAGTTAAACAGGTTTCTAAACTAGAAAATACTCTTATAGCCACAGGGGGTGGCGTTATAAAGAGAAAAGAGAACATGGATGCATTAGGGAAAAGTGGATGTATAATATTTATAGATAGAAAACCGGAAAAAATAATAGAAACTTTAGATATATCAAATAGACCTCTTTTAAAAGAAGGAAAAGATAAGATATATGACTTACATAAAGAAAGGTATAAGCTCTATAAAAAATATGCTCATATTACTATAGATAATAATGATAGTAAGGAAAAGGTTATTAATATTATAAAGGATATAATTAAAATTAAGCTCCATAAGCGTTAGTATTAATAGATATATTCCTTAAATCTTATCTGTTTATAAAGTCATATATGGATCCTTTTTAATATTATATTAATATAGAGAATTGAGGTGAGATTATGGATACTAAGAAAATACTGTCTATCATAAAACGGCAAGAAGGATTAAAGTTAGATTTTAAACAAAAGCTTTCCTTAGATTTTGAAAGTGGCAAAAAAGAACTAGCTAAAGATGTTTGTGCCATTGCTAATTCAAAGGGTGGAAGAGGATATATAGTTGTAGGTATTGAGGATAAAACAAAAGAGTTAATAGGCTTAGATGAAAGTGAAGTTTTCACAGAAGAACAAGTACAACAAATAATATCTTCTAGATGTGAGCCACCAATCCCAATCTCTGTAGATGAGTATAATATAAGCGAAAAAAGGATTTGTATAATTACAATATATGATGGAGAACAAAAGCCATATCAACTTAAGGAAAATGGAGCATTTTATATCAGAAGAGGCTCTACCACTGACACTATGAGGAAACAGGAACTCGTAGAAGCCTTTGAGGAGAATTTAGACTTTTTTATTGAAACTTCCCAAGTGGTAAGAAGTGATATAAACCTTATAAATATGGAAATAGTAAAAAACTATTTTCATAAAAAAGGTATAGTTATTAATAGCTCTAATGAGAAATTTCTTATGAGGAGTGCAGGAATATCATATACAGATAAGGATACTGGAGAAGAGAAATGTACCTTGGGTGGTCTTTTAGTATTTTCTGATAACAATAGTCTTTGTATACCTCAAAACATGATTAGAATAACTAATAATTTAGGTAAGGGAAAAGACCGAGTAAATGTTGTACAAGGTAATCTCTTATCTATGATAGATAAAAGCGAAGATATATTAAGAAAAATATTACCTAAGAATTATCCTATAGGAGCTATAGTTGAGGCAATAAACAATGCAGTGTTTTATAGGGAATATTCTTCCATAGATAGAGTTATAGAAGTGGTGATATCTAGAAATAGTACAATAGTTAATAGCCCAGGACAAATGATACAGAACAATTCCACAGGAAAAAGAATTAACTATAATAGAAGAAATATGTGGCTTTATGAAAAACTAGTAACACTAGATGAAAATAAAAGATTTTTAAACAATGAAGGTGGATTTGGAAGGATAAAAAAGCCTTTCAAAAAAAATGTGACCTTTATAAACTCTAGAGCAGAAGATTGTTTTAAGGTAATCTTACCAGGAACAAAACTCTATGAAGGTAAAAAATAGTGATATTAAGGCTAATTAACATTAAATTTATAATCCTTATAAGTAAAAGATTAGACGATAATGTAAGAACTAGAATTTATCGTCTAATTTTTTTGTAACGAAATTAATATTTTACGGACTTACTAATAGGAGGTGAAAATGTGGAAGATATAGAAGTGTACTATAAAAGCCATGGGAAAAAGGTGTATTACTATTTATTATCTATGGTACATGATGATAATTTAGCACAAGAGCTAACACAGGAAACTTTTTATCAGGCTATGAAAACTATTAATAAATATCGTGGGGATTGTAAACCTTCTGTATGGCTTTGTCAGATTGCTAAACATGTTTGGTACAAACACCTTGAAAAGAATAAGAAATATGAAACTATTTCAATGGAAGAAATAAAAATAGATATAATGGATTCTTATGATCTAAATTCTGAGGTTATGAATAGATTTGATAAGTTAGCCTTTTATAAGAAGCTGAGGGAATTAGATGATAATATGAAAGAGGTTATTTATTTGCGAATTTCGAGTGATCTATCTTTTGCAGAAATAGGTGAAATAATAGGGAAATCAGAGAACTATTCAAGGGTAATGTTCTATAGGGGAAAAAAGAAGTTAATGGAAGGAGAGCTAACAAAATGAAATTAGATTGCTATATAGTAAAAGATTTATTGCCAAGTTATGTTGATAATTTGATAAGTGATGAAACATGTAGAGATATAGAAGAGCATCTAAAAGAGTGTAAAGATTGTAATAAAGAATTTCAGCAAATGATAAAACCTATGTCTATTTCAGATAAAGAGAAGCAAAACAATACCAAGGAAGTACATTATTTTAAAAAATGTAAGAAAAAATATTCAACAATGGTTAAGTTATTGATTGCAATAGCAGTTATATGTGCATTGTTATTTGCAGGATTAGTTATAACACTAACCTCGGCATATCATCAGCAGTATAATAATAAAGGCGTAGGCAATTATTTGCATATGAGTATAGAAGAGAATGAAAGTATCGATTTTATTGGAGATTATGATGATTATAAGATATATACCTATAAATTAGAAGAAGCATATTTTATTGATTTTTTTGCAAATCGAATAGAAATAAAAGATGCATTTGAAAAGGGTAAGATATCATTAAAAGATATGACTAAACATTTAGAACTAGTAAATGAAGAAAATGGTAATAAGATATACGAATTTGAAAACTATCAAATTATCTTTAGTAAGGACAAGTGTGTAATAGCTCCATTATCTATAAAGGGAGAAGGTATAATTCAAGCTGTTGAAGACTACGTAGCAGAATAAGATTATTTGTTCACCAATTTTGTTATTTAATTGGAATTTCATGCACAGAATATACCGTTTTGTGCATTTTTCTATAAAATAAGCTGATTATAGGTTACAATGTGGTTATTAAAATCAATACCCTTTAAGTGGAGATAGATTTAGTAGTTTAGCTAGATATGTCCGAGGTTAAGGATTGTTTAATTTGAAACTTACAAGAAATCCGTTTTCTCTGATTTATGTTTTATAATGATTAAAATTATGTATAAAGGAGTTATAAGCATGGATTTAGTAATAATCATGTTAATCCCATATATTATTGTGTTATTATCACAAATTTTCTATAAAAAAAGCATTTAAAAAATGGTAAGAAAACAGATAGTACAGAGTATTTAGTTGCAGTAGTATTTGGAAATAGTGTGTTGGCTTATGTATGTTCAAATTCTGCATTTACAGATACTATGCGTACTACAATAATAGGGCTTTTCACAGTTTTATATGTAATATTTTGGGTTATATGTTTAGGTATAGATAATAAAAAATAAAATTAAGAAAACAAAATTTAATATTAGAAAAAACTCAATTTTAGTAGTTTAGCCTTTGAAAGGAGGAAAAAAGATAATGAAAAAAGTAATGTGGTTAGGTCTTTCTATAGAAATAACAGTCTTGACAATAATGTTATTATTTGTTGTATTCCAGAAACCAGTACCAGGATTACTCGTTGGTATTTTTGTAGTTGGAATGTTAACAAGTATAATATCTTCATTTTTCGTACAACGAGAGAAGATTAAAGAAAATTAAACTATTTAAATATACAAAATTTTATATAGGAAACTAGTTAAATATGATCCTAGGTAACTATATAACTAGTTGTTGGCACCGTGGGGGTTTGTGGGTTTTTTGAATATTTTTATTTATTAAATATTAGTATTTAAGTCTAGTTCTTTTCTGACTTTTTTTATTCATATAATATATAACCCCATGTCTTATAATATTATTATTACATTATGATAATTTCACAAATTTAGTTAATCTAAGGAGTTTATATATTATAAGTGAAATCATATATTTATTTGTGAGGTATGTATTATGAAAAAAGTACTGGCTTGTTTAGTGTTTATATTCATAGGAATAGGATGTTTTTATTTTGCATTTCAAGATGGGGTAAGTGCTACTTTAGGAACAACTTTAACAATAGTTGGAGCCATAGCGTTAGGAATTGGAATTTATAGAAGTTGCCGTTGTGGAATTATTAAAGAGGTAATAGATATTTTATTTCATTTATAGAGCTATAAACAATAAAATAGTTAGTATAGTAAATATTATGTATGAAGTGGAGTATAAAATTGTGAAAGAAAAAAATCATTGTGTTTATAAAGTTATTAGTGATTTTTTTTATTATTGGTATAGGCTCTGACTATTTATTTAAGTCAGGGGGGAGTAGATTTTCTTAAAAGCTTTTCAATTGCATTGGGGATGTCACTAGGGATAACATATGTAATATATTCTAGTAATAAAGAATAAGATAATGTTTTGGTAATATAAATTACTACATATATGGTAAGACTTTTAGTGATTTTAAAGACTCATTTATATTAGATTAAGTGGAGGATGAAAATCATAATATGAATTATTTATCAGGATTTACTGTAATTTTAACCTGTTTTTTTACCTTCTACTGTTTTAATGAATTTATGTTTTCAATACACTTATGTGATAGTGATAATATTAATAAGGATGCTTTCAATGAAGTATTATATTTTAAAAATATAATGTCAATTGTATATTTATTTTGCTTTATTTGTTTTTTTTCTTTAACTATTTTTGGCTATCTTAAGAATTGTATTTTTACTCCATGGGAAGCTAGGGTATTAGGTGTTCAAACATACATAACATTACTGATAATACTTAGTCTGTCAGAGTTTTTTAAATATAAGAAGGAAAAATATAAGATAAAGAAAACAAAAATTAGTATTAGGAGAAAACTAATTTTAGTGCTTTCAATACTTATCTTTTCTTTGATTTCCACCCTTATAAGTGCGTACATGATTTTACCTTAATTATTCAATGGAATAATCAAAATTATGTGTAGTATAGATGCATTTGCTAAATATCTAAAGCAGTAATAAAGAAATAAACAGTAGGTGCTTTTCCAGAAGTTTTGGAAAATGTATATTCGCATTTTTAATTAATGGATGTAGAGTAAAAATTCCGGGATTAATAAGACATTCAGCAACCCATTATTTCCAAACACAACTCTAAATTTTAACAATTTTACACTATAGAATCTAGGAGAGATAGCATGAAAGTAATCAGAGTTATATTTGAAGCATTACTTCCAGGAATAATATCTGTTGGTATTGCAATACAATTTCAATGGTCATGGCCAATTATGTTAATATTATATATAGCACTTAGTGGTATTGCGCATTTTATTATTTTGAGAATTAAAAGTAAAGAAGCGGTAAAAGAGGCTAGCATTAAAAAATATATGATTTATTCAATAATACTTATATTATTGGGCATAATTGGTATTGTTGTAGGGTTTATTGGAGGAGATAAACAGATTACATTGATTATTGGTATTGCATTATTTTCAGTAGGTACTTCATTGATATTTGCAAAATACATTAATTATTTTGCAAATATTATTCTAATGAAAATGAATAGAAATTAATATTATTTTAGACTGAGGAATAAAATGGTTATAGGAATTAAAATATTTCTTATAATTTTTGGTGTAATATTTTTTATATGTCTACAAAAATTGTTAAATTGTTGTACATAAATGGATATAAAAATATAAGTAAGAAAAAACATGAGGAGACATCCAAAAAAATATTTAATTATGGTGGATTATATTGCATAATAGTAAGTATCTTGGATATTTTTATTGGTAATAATACAATTGTTTTGATATTACTATATTTTGTTTTTCTAGCAATAGGGTTAGCATAAGCTGAAATTAAAAAGAAGAGTATTTTGATTAATGAAAAAGAACCTATTACAGAGTGATTATATACATTCTATAATAGGCTCTTTTTAATTCAGAGCAGTAGCCTACCTTCTTCTACAGACCTCATTATAAAGTGAAACTAAAGTTTTAATGTGAACTTCCTCGTCCTTTACTATTCTTTCAAGTATTTCCCTAACTTTTTCATCTTTAATTAATTTTATAGTTTCTTTATATTGTCTAATGGTGGCTTTTTCACCGTCTATATCTTCACGAAGCATGGAGGCTAGATTTGAGCCATATTCAATAAATTTAGGTGACCAATGTCCTTTATTGATTTCAAATCTAGGATTTCCACCAAGAGCTATGATAAGTTTCCCCAAGATTTCTAGGTGCTCCAGTTCTACCATAGCTATAGCCTTTAAGCAATGGGATACATCTTCAAATTTTTCAGACATAGCTAGGCTGTGATATATATATTGATTTACAGAAGTTAGTTCTGAAATAGCACCAGCATAGTTAAGTTGTATTAGGTGTACATAAGATTTATTTTTATCCGTGCAATCTATTTCTGGATAAGGTAAATCTACTTTATATATATTCTTAGCTTCCATAGCATATCTCCTTAAAAATTTTTACCATATATAATATGGGGATAAATATATTTTAGTGAGAGTTATTTATTACTATTATTGAAAAAATAGCATAACATATATCTAAAGGTGTAGCCTATGGTCTTTGAGATTGATGGGTTACTAATAAAAAAGATATACACATTACAATGTAGTTTTTATCTAAAAGGCTTAATCCTAGTTGTATAAAAGGTTCAAATGGAGTGGGATGCCGGAAATGTGGAAGACGAGAAGCTAAGAATAAGAGAAGGGGTATAAGAAAAAATTGCAAAGGGAAGTTAATGAGAGGATGCCTTGACTATTCTTATATGGAAGTCATATACTTAATTTATAAAAATTATACTTTTTAATTAAAAACATATTTAAGTTTATAAAAGTTGATAATTTAAAATCCATAATAAACTGAGGTGGGGTTTAGCAATTTAGATCTAATAATTGAATCTCATATAAATTTAAGTCATGTCATGGTAAAAATTCAACTTAAGCTGTAACTTAAATTTATGTGCTATTTTTAACTGACAACACTGGAATTAAGCCAACTTAAATTATAAAATACATAAAAAGGGGAGACTTTAGATGAAAATTAATAAAAAAATTATATATCCCATAACTCTTATAGGTATATATATGGTGTATTTCTTTTTCCTAGTAAAATACTTCTATAATAATGATTTACTTATAGGTGTTAAAAACATCACTATATCAAATGTTGGGATACAATTATTAGGTGATTTTCTAGCTAACTTACTTATTGTAATAATTATTATATCAATTATGCTTAGAAAAAAACAATCACTAAATATAACTGGAACAACGAGAAATGGCAAAATAATTGCTTGTATTTTATTTGCAATTTATATAGGAATATTTTTTATTAAAGGTGATTTCTCACTAGCAGGTATATATAAACCATTATTTTTTCTAATTACTATAGGATTTGTAGAAGAGTTTATTTTTAGGGGATACTTATTTACAGAATTAGATAAAGAGCTACCTACCTATTTAGCTGTCATAATTAGTGGTATGATGTGGGGTGCTATGCATGCTACTCTTCCAATTATTCTAAATAATTATTCAGGTATTCAATCTTTCAGTGCTATTATATCAACTTTTGGAGGATACACTGCGGTTGGGGCAATATTTGTTTTATTATATAAAAAGAGTAATTCTTTGATAGTTCCTATTTTAGTACATGCTCTATTAGATTATTGGCCAGTGTTAGTAGGCAAGGTATAATTATTTATCCTAACAACCTATTAAGCTTAAAATGTATACGTTTATTAACGATTATATTACTTATTAAATTGTTATACTGAAGGGGTAGAAAATTTTATGAAAAGGATTAGTCTAAGATTACTGTCAATTTTCTTAATACTAGGTATATTATTAACTGGATGTAAGAAAGAGGAGCGTTCAATTGAATTTTCTGATAAATGTTTAGAACAATCACCTGAGAATAGAAAAATCATGCAAGAGTATTTAAAAGAAAACTATAGTGCTATAGATTTAGAAGATGAAAGTGAATTTAAAGATTTAGACATTATGGATTCAGATATAGAGGGAAATGAAATCTTTTTTACTGCAGAGCTTCATGGCACTAAGACTAATGAACAATTAAACATGAAATTCTTAAAATATTTTAAAGAAAAAACAGATTTTAAATACTATTTATGTGAACTTCCCTATAGCGATACTTATTTTATAAATAAGTATTTAGATACTGGGGATATAAAAATATTAGAAGATATATATAAGCCACTAAAAGGAACATTTGGATGGAATAAAGATGGTTATAACCATTGGAAGAAATTATATGAGTATAATAATACTCTACCTAAAGAGAGTAGAATAGAGGTTATAGGTGTGGATATAGAACATCAACCAATTAATGCCTATAGGTTTATAGTAGATATTTTACCAGAAAAGGAAGCTCCTGAAGAAGTAAAAGCAGTAATAGATAGGATTAAAAGTACATTTAATGATTTAGATAAATTTGATGAAACTTTTGCTCAATATTCAAAGGAATTGCAAAAGGATATAGAAAATAAGGAAGATATGTATAGAGAGTATCTTAGAGAAAACTTTACTGGTTTTAACCTTGCAAATTTGAACATATTAAATAAAGTGAATATAGATAATCATATTGAAGATCAAGTGGATTGGAATAATACTAGAGATAAAATGATATATGAAAATTTTCAAACTCTTCAAAAGGAATTACCTAAGGGGAAATATTATGGACAGTGGGGACTTAACCATACATTTCAAAGTAAAGAAAAAGATAAGATGTGGTTTGCTGCATATTTAAATTCTGATGACTCAATATTTAAAGATAAGATTTTGACAGTGATATATAATTATGATAGTTGTGAGAGAATGGCTAAATCAGGAGATGGTGGCTATACCACCAATGAGCTCCATGTTGTTTATCCACAAATCAAGGAAACTAATAATTTATTGGAAGGCAATTTAAATATTTATAAATTAACGGGTGAGAATACACCTTTTTCAGAAACACCAATGTTTAATAGTATTGATGGTAAAGAGCTAGAAGCAAGCATGTTAGATTTTTTTCAATATATCGTTTGTATAAGAAACTCTAAAGCAACAGAACCCCTTAATGATGAATATAATTAAGTGATGATGACTTTAATTATAATTTCTGAGGTTATCAAAATAAAATTTTAGCTGAATTGACAAAAAAATTTAAACATGTAATAATTAAAAAAACATGTTAAAACAGTTCCGAAAGGGAGTTAAGTATGGATTTAATAAAGTTATTAGAGGAAAATCCTATAATAGCAGCAGTTAAGAATGAGAGTGAACTAGATATAGTACTAGATTCAGATGTTCAGGTAATATTTGTCCTATTTGGCGATATACTTAATATTAAAGAAATAAGTGAAAAGATAAATTCTAAAAATAAGATAGGTATAGTTCATATTGATTTAGTAGATGGTATTACTAATAGAGAAGTTGGAATAAAGTACTTAAAGAAAGAAACTCAGTTTAAAGGTGTAATAAGTACAAAACCTCAGGTAATTAAATATGCCAAGGCTTATGACTTATTAGCAATACAGAGAGTATTTATCTTTGATACTCTTTCACTAAATAATGCAATAAAGCATCTAGGAGAGGCCTGTGATGCTATAGAGATATTACCAGGGGTTATACCAAAGGTTATAGAAAAACTTGCAGAAAAGTCTAATAAACCTATAGTCGCTGGAGGACTTATTGAAAGTAAGGAAGAAATAATTACAGCTTTAAAATCAGGAGCAACCTGTGTATCCACTACAAAAGAGGAAATTTGGGCTATGTAGGCTAAGAGTGATGAGAGAGGCTACATAAGACTAGAATGCTAGTTTTATGTGCCTTTTTATTATTTATAAGAATGATTTTATCCGATGACTACCAGCTCTAATACTCCCACCTTCTTCAAAGTGGGAGTAAAGAGCTGTTACGTCCCTGGATAACGATTTCTAAGCTTCAGAGGGAGTAAAGACTCCCTCTGAAGCAAAGAATTCTGTTTAAACATAGATATTTAAGTAATTTATGGATGGAGGATTAAAATGGCAGATTATATAATTGCATTAGATCAAGGAACTACAAGTTCTAGAGCTATAATTTTTGATAAGGAACAAAACATATTAGGGGTGAGTCAAAAGGAATTTACACAAATATATCCTAAAGAAGGATGGGTAGAACATGATCCTATGGAGATATGGAGTAGTCAGTACTCTATGCTTCAAGAGGTTATGGCAAAGTGTAATATATCACAAAAAGATGTAGCTGCTATTGGAATAACTAATCAGAGAGAAACTACTATTGTATGGGATAAAAACACAGGGATGCCAATATATAATGCAATTGTATGGCAATGTAGAAGAACAGCTCATATATGTGATGAGTTAGTAAATCAAGGTTTTAGTGAATATATAAAAGAAAATACAGGATTATTAATTGATGCATATTTTTCCGGAACAAAGATTAAATGGATTTTAGATAATGTAGATGGAGCTAGAGAAAAGGCTGAAAGAGGAGACCTTTTATTTGGAACTGTAGATACTTGGCTAGTATGGAAGCTTACTAATGGGAGAGTTCATGTTACAGATTATACTAATGCTTCAAGGACTATGCTATATAACATTAAGGAATTAAAGTGGGATGAAACAATATTAGATATATTACAGATTCCTAAATCTATGTTACCTGAAGTTAAAAATTCCTCAGAGGTATATGGTCACACTAACTTAGGTGGAAATGGAGGAATTAGAGTTCCTATAGCTGGAATAGCAGGAGATCAACAGGCAGCTTTATTTGGTCAGGCGTGTTTTGAAAAGGGAAGTGCTAAAAATACTTATGGTACAGGATGCTTCTTATTAATGAATACAGGTGATGAGATAATTAGAAGTAAAAATGGATTAATAACTACTATTGCCATAGGAATAGATGGAAAGGTTCAGTATGCTCTTGAAGGTTCTGTATTTGTTGGAGGAGCAGTTATCCAATGGCTTCGAGATGAATTAAGAATGATAACTGATGCTGTGGATACCGAGTACTTTGCTAATAAGGTAGAGGATAATGGGGGAGTATATGTAGTTCCTGCTTTTGTAGGACTTGGAGCACCATACTGGGACATGTATGCAAGGGGAGCTATCTTTGGATTAACCCGTGGAGCTAATAGAAATCATATTATAAGAGCTGCCTTAGAGTCTATAGCCTATCAATCAAAGGCTGTTATTGATGCCATGTCTGAGGATGCTGGCTATAGAATTGAAAAGCTAAAAGTAGATGGAGGAGCAAGTAGAAATGGATTTTTGATGCAATTCCAGTCAGATATTATATGTCAAGAAGTTACTAGACCAATAATATCTGAAACTACGGCCTTAGGGGCTGCATATTTAGCTGGTCTTGCAGTAGGTTTTTGGAAGAGTAAAGAAGAAATTGCAGAGAAGTGGTTTGCTAGTAAGACTTACACGCCAAACTGCGATAAAGAGACTTCAGAAAAACTTTATGCTGGATGGGAAAAGGCTGTAGCAAGGACTAGACAATGGGAAGAAGATTAGTTAAATTTATTTTATGGAGGTAGGCTATGGAAATTAAAATAAAGAAATTTAATGAATTAACCACAGAAGAGTTGTATAAGATTTTAAGGGTAAGGAATGAAGTATTCGTAGTAGAACAAACTTGTATTTATCAAGATGGTGATAATAAGGATTATAATTCATATCACTTGTATGTAGAAGAAGGAAATGAAGTAGTAGGATACTTGCGAATAGTTAATAAGGGAATCTCTTATGATGAGATATCTATTGGAAGGGTATTAGTTAAGGAGACTCATAGAAATAAAGGTCTAAGTAGAAAAATCATGTTAGAAGCTATTAAGTTTATAGAAGAGAAACTTAATTCTACTGAAATTAGATTATCTGGTCAAGTTTATATAAAAGGATTTTATGGAAGTCTTGGGTTTAAACAAGTATCAGAGGAGTACTTAGAAGATGATATTCCTCACGTAGAAATGTTATATAAAAAATAGATTTGACCTTTAAGTTTAATAACTAAAGAGCAGTTTCATGGACACTTTTTTAAAAAAGTGATATACTATAAGTGTAAATGAAATATTAGTGCTGATAAGAGATTTAGAGACAAGCACAAAATAAGGAGTTATATCCTTATTTTGGCTTGTCTTTTTTGTGATTAAAGGAGGAAATTTTAATGTATGATATAGCTATAATAGGTGCTGGAGTAATTGGAGCTTCGATATTTAGAGAGCTTATGAGATATGATTTAAAGGTAGCAATAATAGATAAGGAAAATGATGTTTCCATGGGGACAACCAAGGCAAATTCAGCCATTGTCCATGCAGGCTATGATCCTAAGGTAGGAACTTTAATGGCAAAGTATAACCTTAAGGGTAATGAAATGTTTGAAGAAATTTGTAATGAGTTATCAGTACCTTTTAAAAGAAATGGCTCTTTAGTAATTGGATTTGATGAAGAAGATATGGAAACTATAAAAGAATTATATGACAATGGAAATAAAATTGGTGTTAAGGGACTACAAATTTTAAATAGAGAGGAAGTCCTGGAAAAAGAGGTTAATTTAAGTGATAAGGTTGTGGGTGCACTATATGCACCAACAGGAGGAATTGTTGGTCCCTTTGAATATACAATAGCTCTTGTGGAAAATGGAGCAGAAAATGGTGGAGAGGTTAAATTAAATAGACAAGTAATTGGTATAGAAAAGAAAGAACATTTTATTATAAATACAGCTGAAGGTGAAGTTATAGAAAGCAAATATGTTATTAATGCATCAGGAGTCTATGCTGATAAAATACACAATTTAGTTTGTAAAGAAACCTTTAAGATAAATCCTATCAAGGGAGAATATTTTGTTATGGACAAGAGCCAAGGTGATGTAGTTAGTTACACCATATTTCAATGTCCTTCAAAATTTGGAAAGGGTATATTAGTGACACCTACAGTTCATGGAAATTTGTTAGTAGGTCCAGATGCAGAAAGTGTAGAGGATAAAGATAATGTTGCAACTACAGCTGAAAACTTAGAGTTTATTAAAAATACTGCTGTGAGAACCACAGATAAAATTAATTATAGAGAGAGTATAAGAAATTTTGCAGGACTTAGAGCAAATCCAGATTGTGGAGATTTTATTGTAGGAGAAGCTAAGGACGTTAAAGGCTTTATAGATGTGGCAGGAATGAAATCACCAGGATTGTCTTCTGCACCAGCGGTAGCTTTAGATGTGGTAGAAATTCTAAAAAATTCCGGACTTAAGGCTGAGTTAAAAGACAATTTTAAAAATACTAGAAAGCAAATTAACTTCATGGAATTATCCAGTGAAAAAAAGGCAGAACTTATAAAAAAGGATAGTCGATATGGAAAGATAATCTGTAGATGTGAAAGTATAACAGAAGGTGAAATTATAGATAGTATAAAGAGATCCTTTGGAAAAGTAACCCTAGATGGAGTAAAGAGAAGGTGTAGACCAGGTATGGGAAGATGCCAAGGTGGCTTCTGTGGTCCTAGAGTTCAAGAAATAATTGCAAGAGAGTTAAATGTTCCAATGGAAGATATAGTTCAAGAAAGCGATGGCTCATATATTTTAATTGGAAGAACTAAGTAGGAGGAAACATTTATGTATGATTTAATAGTAATAGGTGGAGGTCCAGCGGGACTTGCAGCAGCTTATGAAGCTTATAATAATGGAGTAGAGAAAATATTAATAGTAGAGAGAGATAGAGAGCTTGGAGGAATACTAAATCAATGTATTCATAATGGCTTTGGACTTCATACTTTTAAAGAAGAGCTTACAGGGCCTGAATATGCTGAAAGATTTATCCATATGATAAGTGATACTAGGGTTGAAGTTAAACTTAATACCATGGTATTAGAAATAAAAGAAAATAAAGAGATTCATATGATAAATGAGGAAGATGGATATTTAATACTAAAGGGAAAAGCTATCATTCTTGCTATGGGATGTAGAGAAAGAACTAGAGGAGCTATAAATATGCCAGGGGATAGACCTTCAGGAGTGTTTACAGCAGGAGCTGCTCAAAGATATATCAATATGGAAGGATATATGCCAGGAAAGGAAGTTGTGATTCTAGGATCAGGTGATATAGGTCTTATTATGGCAAGAAGAATGACTTTAGAAGGTGCAAAGGTTAAGGCTGTAGTAGAGCTTATGCCTTATTCTAACGGACTTAATAGAAATATTGTTCAGTGCCTAAATGATTATGATATCCCACTTTATTTATCACATACCGTAACTAAAGTTGTAGGAAGAAAGAGATTAGAAAAAGTGGTAATTGCTAAAGTAGATGAAAACAAAAAGCCAATAAAAGGTTCTGAAATTGAGTTTCATTGCGATACTTTATTATTATCTGTAGGACTAATACCAGAAAATGAGTTATCTTCTAAGGCTGGTATTGATAAGGATAGAAGAACAAATGGACTTATAGTGAATGAAAGCATGGAAACTTCTGTAGAAGGAATATTTGCCTGTGGAAATGTAGTACATGTTCATGATTTAGTAGACTTTGTTAGTGCAGAATCTAAACATGCTGGATTTTGTGCTGCCAAATATATTAAAGGTAAAGATGACAAGGGGAATTATGTAAATATAATAAATGGTGAAAGAATTAATTATACTGTTCCCCAAAGATTAAATGTAGAGGCTGTAGAAGATAAATTAACCATATTTATGAGGGTAAATAATATATATCATAATAAGAGGATTGTGGTTAGATGTGGTGAGGATATAATCTCTAGCTTTAAAAGAAATCACTTAGCACCATCGGAAATGGAAAAGATTTTACTTAATAAAACTCAATTAGAAAAGATTACAGGAGATATAACAATTTCTCTAGAGGATGGTGAATAATATGATAAAAGAATTAATTTGTATAAGTTGTCCTATGGGATGTCATTTAAAGGTAAATACTGAAACAAAAGAGGTTACAGGAAACACTTGCAAAAGAGGTGAAATTTACGGGATAAATGAAGTAACTAATCCTGTAAGAGTTATAACTACCACAGTAAAAGTTAAAGATGGTGAGCTCCCTGTTATACCAGTAAAAACAAAAACACCTATTCCTAAAGAGTTAAATTTTAAAGCTATGGAAGTATTAAATTCTATAGAAATAGAGGCTCCAATTTCTATGGGAGATATCATAGTGAAGGACATTCTAGGCACTGGAGTAGATGTGGTGGCTACTAGAAACTTAAAGAAGAATATAGAGTAGGATAGTAAATATATTTTAAAAATAATAGAGATTTAGAATAATAATTTATAGGTTGGAATAATATATTTACAATGAAGCATTTTTAAGGTAGGAGTTTATGGCACAGAGAAGAATTATTGAAAGTTATGGAAGAGATCTAGGTTTTACTATAGATCAATTATGTAGACTTATAGGTTCCTATAAAATCTTAGTTGATACAGCAAGCAGCGTGAACTGTATTACCATTGCTAACAAAAGGGATATTAAAGATGCCCTTAAAAGAGCACAGGAAGTTGGTTGCTTAATAGATGAGCTTATAGATGTTTTAGATTGTAGTATATGTACCTGGGGCAACTATATGAAATTAAAAACTGAGTATATAAACTCTAGATTAGATTTATGCCTCATAGAAACCGAAGTAGAAGAAGAAATCAGATTACAATCAGGACTATAATAATATAAAACATGTTATAAAGTAATTGAAAAGATGTTAATATATATATTAACATCTTTTAATTTTATCTGATGACGACTAGTCCTGGATAACGATTTTACCTAAAGGACAATGATTTCTAAGTATCAAAAATACTGACACTAAGAATATTCTGTTAGTAAAGCTTCAAAGAAGCTAGGAATTCTGTTTATAACGAAAGTGAGGGAATTTTATGTGGTATGATTACTTTGACTCTATTATAGGAACTATATATGTGGTTATGGATGAAAAGGGCGTTGTGAAGATAGAGCTTTTTCAAGATGGATGGGAAGAATACCATAACCTTAATAAGGGAAGTTTAGAACATAATAAAGAGAGGTGCTTAGGGGCTATAACTCAATTAAAGGAATATTTTAATGGTGAAAGGGAAGATTTTAACTTACCATTGTCAGTAAGGACTACAGAATTTAGAAATAAAGTTTGGCAGGAGCTTATAAATATACCCTATGGAGAAACTAGAAGTTACAGCGATATTGCTATAGCAATTGGAAATCCTAAAGGTGTAAGAGCTATAGGTGGGGCCAATAGAGCAAATGAATTTCCTATAATAATTCCATGTCACAGAGTAATTGGAAAAAGTGGAAAATTAGTAGGATATGCAGGAAATCATACGGATATAAAAAGTAAGCTTTTAGAATTTGAAAAAAATAATAAGGATAATTTATTAAAAAAAACTCATTAATTTACCAGTCATAAATAATTGTATATTTACACAAAATAGGCTAAAGGATATTTTTAGCCTATTTTTTATTTTAAATAAGACCGTAAGTCGTTTTTGTGTTAGGTTCTTTGCTAGGAGGATATATATGAAAAAGTTTTTTTTATATGGAATTATAATTTTAACTATATTAGTTACTTTCATTAATAATATGAAAGTATTTGCAGATGATATAGAAGAGAATAATGAAATTAATTATAATACTACAATGAAACAAGATATTCTAACTTTAATGATGGCATATCCGGAGTTCATAACTGGAGTTGAAAAAAGTGAAGAAGGAAAGGTATTTATAATAACAGATTCAGGAAAGAAAATACTCTATGATGATAAACAATCTAAGGATTTTAACGGAAAAATGGATAATGCAGACCTTCAAGATATACTAGAAGATATTTATCCTCTTACTATGCCTGATAAGCTTTTAGATATAAATAGAGATCCAGGTAGATTTAGAAATTATAATCTTTTAAATGAAGTTTATGGAGGTAGTGAAAGAGAAGTATCATCTAACCTTATAAGTGTTCCTGCACCTTATAAAAACTATCAATTTAATAAAAATAATGGAGCTGCAGAAAGTTTAAAGAAGGCTATGGAGGAGTTAAAACAATTATCATTAGGAAATGGAGCTGTATCATCTCTTTTAAATCCTATTAATGGAACTTTTAATTATAGAGTTATATCAGGTACAGGAAAGCTGAGTCCTCATGCCTATGGAATAGCTATTGATATCAATAGTAATCCTAGTGACTATTGGAAGTGGGCATCTAGAGATGCTGGAGAAAAGAGGATGTTATCTTATCCTAAGGAATTAGTAGATACTTTTGAAAAAAATAACTTTGTATGGGGTGGAAAATGGGGTCATTTTGATATTCTTCATTTTGAATATAGACCAGAGGTGTTAATAAAGGCAAAATACTTTGGAGAAACCTTTAAGGAAGATATGGATTGGTTTGGTGAAGTACCAAGAGATATAAAAATAGATAATTATATTAATATTATTGAAGGAACTTTAAATTAATAATTAACTAAAGAGCTAAAATGAGGAGGACCTTTATGAACATTATAAGATCCATAAAAAAGATACTTACATGGAAGTTGATATTTGGAATATTACTAGCTATTATTATTGCAAATATTTTTTTTTCTAGAGCTAATGCTGAAGATGTAGATGAAGAAGTAAAACTAGAAATTAAGAACTTCATTGAAGAAACTATTGCAAAGCGTAATAGAGCCATCGTAACTGGAGAAGAAGAAAGCATTAAGTCCGTTTATGATATGGGAACTAAGTATGGTACATGGGCCTATGAAAATGAAGAGAAAAAGATGATTTATCTTCACAATTGGGAACAGAAACAAGGGGTTAAAATTACAGAAATACTTCCTAAGGTAGTTGTAAATCGTATAAGTGAAAAGGATAATGGATTCAAAGTTAACTTTACATGTTCTACAGAATATAGGTATGTTTATGAAGATAGACTAGAAGAGGTTAATGCAGCTAGGATAGGGACTTATCATGTACTTACTTTAATAAATAAAGGGGACAATTTCTTAATAAATAAGGAGTGGTATACAGATCCCTTTGCAGATTCTTTAAATTTAGAAAAAATAAAAGTAGATGATGTAAAAGAATTTATTTTAGCTCAAGAACCTAAAGATTTCTCAAATTTAGATGAAAGAAGGAAAGCATCTGTAGAATATGCTAATAAATATTGTGGAGCAGCTACTGAAGAAGAATTTGGTTATAAATACAATAAAGATTATAGAAATTTTAATCCTGAAGGTGGAGATTGTGCTAACTTTGCTTCACAGATATTGCATGAGGGTGGTAAATTTAAGAAAAATTCATCATGGAATTATTCTAAAGGAGAAGCTACAGCATCTTGGGTAAATGCGGATAAATTTAAGAGTTATTGGGTATATAGTGGAAGAGCTTCAGTAATAGCTCATGGAACCTATGATAAGGTATATAAAGCTTCCTATCAACTTATGCCAGGAGATTTTGTTGCTTATGAGAAAAAAGGTGATATTAAACATATATCTACTGTAACCAATGCAGATTCTAGAGGTTATGCTTTAGTTACTTGTCATAATACTGATAGAAATGATGTGCCTTGGGATTTGGGTTGGAGTGATAAAAATATTAAATTTTGGCTTATAAGAGTTCATTATTAAAAATATTTAATTAACCTTATTAGGATACATAGCATACCTTAAAATATAAACATTTATATTAGAGGGCAATATGTATCCTATTAAATTTGAAAATTTATATTATGAAAAAATTTGGGGAGGAAGAAAGCTAGAAGATTATAGAATAAATCTTCCTAAAGGAAACATAGGAGAAAGCTGGGAAATTGCCTGTCATAAAAATGGAATGAGTATTATTAGTAATGGAAAATATAAAGGAAAAGCACTTATTGAGATAATTAAGGAATATAAAAACTTAATTTTAGGAGATAAGATATATATAGATAAATTTACAGATAGGGATTTTCCACTACTTATAAAGATTATAAATTCTAATGAGAATCTATCTGTGCAGGTACATCCCAATGATGAGTATGCTCATAGAGTAGAAAATGATAATGGTAAGGTTGAGGCTTGGTATATTATAGATTGTGAAGAGGGCGCAGAAATAATTGTTGGTACAACAGGATGTACAAAGGAAGAATTCAAAAGAAGTTGTAAGAATGATACTGTGGAAGATTGCATGAATAAAATATCAGTTAAGCCTGGAGAATTATTTATAATAGAACCTGGATTACTTCATTCCATAGGAAAAGGCATATTACTAGCAGAAATACAACAAAATAGTGATATTACCTATAGAGTTTATGATTATAACCGAGGAAGAAAACTTCATATTGACAAAGCGTTGGATGTAGTTAATTTTAATGGTACACCTAAGAGGCTATGTATAAACAATGATTTAGTAATACAAAATCATATGAATTCAGAAAAATTTAATATAGATATATACAATATAAAAGGAAGCTATAGTGAAACTAGTGATAAAAACAAGTTTTTTGTATTTACCTGTGTAGAAGGTAAAGGTAAAATTAGCTTTGTTGATGAAGGACTTAGAAAATTTATTGACATATCTATTTTGGAAAGTTTTCTAATACCAGCATATTTAGGTGAATATGTTTTAATAGGTGATATGAAGTTAATAAAAAGCCATATATTTTAAAATAAAAATAGCTCTAGACCTATATAGAGAAATCTATATGAGTCTAGGGCTAAAATTTTCAAGTTAATAGCAAACAGTTACATAACTAGTTATTAATAAATGGACAAGTCACTATAAATATAATAATATACAAGTAATAGTAAATTCATAAGGGGGTTTTTAACATTGGAACATATTATTACGGCCATAATAATACCTAGAGTTATTTCATTGTTAGAATTAATGGGAACTACAGTAATTCTAGTAGCTGGAATGAAGGCATTTTATAGATATATTCTAAGCTTATTTAAACCAATTAATTGTTCTATAAAGGTAGATTTTGCACAAGCATTAGCACTTGCACTTGAGTTTAAATTGGCTGCAGAGATTTTAAAAACTGTAATAGTAAGAAATTTTGATGAGATGTACATATTAGCTGCAATAATATTACTTAGAGCTATACTAACCTTTGTTATTCACTGGGAAATAAAAAGTGATGGACACTAATTATTTTATTAATTTGAGCCTACTCATTATACTTTAATCTACTCAATAGACTTACTGGTAGAAAAGTTTCTACATTATCATCAAAGTATCTTGAAGGACTAACAGGCCTAGGTTCTATAACTATAGGGGATGCCATTTGATCTTGTTGAGCGTAAATACCCCTAATAGCATCAAACACTCCAACCATATCAAGAATACCATAACCCCAAAATTCATTAGGATAGGCCTCATTAGGTCTTTTTCTAGTTCCTCTAATTAAAAAAGTTTTTATACTTTCAGAAGACAATACAGGAATATTTCCATCAGTTATACCCCATTGATAAAATAGGGTTATAGCACCAGCTAATACGGCTGTGGCTGCACTGGAACCTGAAATAGTTGTGATGGTATTGTTTAATCCTGTAGTTAATACATTTATACCACCGCAGGTTAAATCAGGTTTGATTTTATTATTTGATGTGAATCCAACTCCAGAATTTGAGCCTAGAGTATTGGTATTTTGATTATAAAATGCAGTAGTAATAGCTAGATTACTAGTAGAAGGTATGGTAAGGGTTGTAAAATTATTAGGATTTAGTAGTGCTGTACCAGGCTTAGATAAAGGCCTTTGATCAATCCAAACGTTATAAGAACCGTTTACTATATAATCACCGAACAAATTTATAGTCCATATACCAGCGGCAATATTAGAAAATGACAAGAAGATTAGCTGATTGCCAGATATAATTTCAGGGAAATAGTAAACTAATCTAGTAGTGGTATTTTCATATAAAAAATTAAGGGTTGTAGTTAGACCAATTTTCACAGGAACCCTAGAAATTACTTGACCACTAGGAGAAGTTATCCCTAAAGATATTTTATCTGGATAGGCACACCATAGGGCTATATTTAAATCATTTTGATTTGGGTCTACAGAAAATTCAACAGATGAAGTTTCACCAGTATTATTAATGTAACCAGAGGTGTGAGTTTCAGAGTTGCCCTGGTTACCAGTGCCTATGGCAAAGGAGACGGTAGAAGAAAAAGAGTAGTAGTCAATGAGCTCTTCAAGAGCACTAGTGCCATCATGAGCTCCTAGATTACTACTAAGTGGTAAAAATATTACCATGGGTTTTTGGTATATATAACGTTGTTGTAAGAGATAAAGCATAGCTGTAGCCATATCAGTATTACGATAAATTGGAATGCCAGGTAGTGACGGATCTGTTATATCTGTTAACTCTCTTATAGACCTTAGCTTAACTACTATAAAATCACAGTTAGGTGCTGCACCTTTAATTTCACCGTAACCTCTAGCTCCAATTATACCTGCACACTGAGTTCCATGCCCATTAGTGTCTATCCTTGGAACTATGGAATAGGGATCACCACCCTCCCTATTTAAGTTAATAGCTGCATTTATTTGTTCTTGTGAATATACGCTACCATAATTAATTCCAGGTGGGGCAGTTCCATTATTGTCAGTTTGATCCCAAATGGATAATATTCTAGAGGTACCGTCTTCTCTAGTAAACTCTACATTTAAATAATCTATACCTGTATCTATGGTACCTACAATTACCCCAGTGCCAGTTAAATCTATAGGATTACCTTCAGTAAATTGGGTTATATTAGAGGTTTGTAAAGGCGATAATTGTGTAAGTATATAGTCGTTGGGAGGTTCAATTATATTAATAGTAGGTATAGTTATAAGTAAATCTTCATATCCAGGAGCTATAAATACAGCTGCCATATATGGAGTTAGTATTACAACGCTGATTTGAGGAATAGAAGCAGTAGCACTAATTATATCTCCACTATAGTAAACTATATATCTGCTATATTGTAATGGAATATCTACTTGTGGAGTTGTTTCCCTTAAATCCTTAAGATTCATAAATTACACATCCTCCTTATATAACTCATCTATTCTTCTATATGATTGATTAGGAACTATTATTGAGAAATTAATAAGAAATAACATTACATCTCCTAAAAATGTTTATCTATCTATATTAATCTAAACAATATAAAGTAGTTACAATTAAAATAAAAACTCCTTGGTATAGTTTAGTCTTCTAAATAAATCGTAAGGCAAATATGTTTCTATATTATCATAACAGTATCTTGAAAGACTAACAGGCCTAGGTTCTATAACTATAGGGGGGGCAAGTTGATCCTGTTGAGCATAAATCCCCCTAATAGCATCAAAGACTCCTCGCATATCGAGAATACCATAACCCCAAAATTCATTGGGATATGCTTCATTAGGTCTTTTTCTAGTTCCCCTAATTAAAAAAGTTTTTATACTTTCAGAAGACAATATAGGAATATTTCCATCAGTTACAGCCCATTGGTAAAATAGGGTTATAGCACCAGCTAATACTGCTGTGGCTGCACTGGAACCTGAAATAGTTGTGATAGTATTGTTTAAGCCTGTAGTTGATACGTTTATTCCACCACAGGTTAAATCAGGTTTTATTTTATTGTTTGCGGTGAATCCAACTCCAGAATTTGAACCTATAGTATTGGTATTTTGATTATAAAATGCAGTAGTAATAGCTAGATTACTCGTAGAAGGTATGGTAAGGGTTGTAAAATTATCAGGATTTAGTAGTGCTGTACCAGGCTTGGATAAAGGCCTTTGATCAAGCCAAACGTTAAAAGATCCATTTACTATATAATCACCGAACAGATTTATAGTCCATATACCAGCGGCAATATTAGAAAATGACAAGAAGATTAGCTGATTTCCAGATATAATTTCAGGGAAATAGTAAATTAATCTAGTAGTGGTATTTTCATATAAAAAATTAAGAGTTGTAGTTAGACCAATTTTTACAGGAACTCTAGAAATTACTTGCCCACTAGGAGATGTTAGCCCCAAAGATATTTTATCTGGATACGTGCACCATATAGATATATTTAAATCGTTTTGATTTGGGTCTACAGAAAATTCAACAGATGAAGTTTCACCAGTGTTATTAATGTAACCAGAGGCGTGAGTTTCTGAATTGCCCTGGTTACCAGTGCCTACGGCAAAGGAGACATTAGAGGAAAAAGAGTAGTAGTCAATGAGCTCTTCAAGAGTACTGGTACCATTGTGAGCACCTTGATTACTACTTATAGGTAAAAATATTACCATGGGTTTTTGGTATATATAACGTTGCTGTAAGAGATAAAGCATAGCTGTAGATATATCAGGACTACGATAAATTGGAATGGTAGGTAGTGACGGGTCTATTGAAGTTGTTAACTCTCTTGTCGGTAGTAGTTTAACTACTATAAAATCACAATTAGGTGCTGCGCCCTTAATTTCACCATAACCTCTAGCTCCAATTATACCTGCACATTGAGTTCCATGTCCATTAGTGTCTATCATTGGAACTATGGAATAAGGATTACCACCCTCCATATTTAATTTAATAGCTGCATTTATCTGTTCTTGTGAATATACACTGCCATAATTAATTCCAGATGGTGCCGTTCCAGTATTATCTGTTTGATCCCAAATAGATAATATTCTAGAGGTACCGTCTTCTCTAGTAAATTCTACATTTAAATAATCGATGCCCGTATCTATGGTACCCACAATTACATCAGTTCCAGTTAAATCTATTGGGTTGCCTTCGGTGAATTGAATTATGTTAGAAGTTTCCAAGGGTGATAGTTGTGTAAGTATATAGTAATTGAAAGGTTCAATTATATTAATATTAGGTATAGTTATAAGTAAATTTTCATATCCAGGCTCTACAAATATAGCTGCTATATATGGAGTTAGTACTACAACGTTGATTTGAGGAATGGAAGAAGTAGCACTAGTTATATCTCCACTATAGTAAACTGTAAATCTACTGTATTGTAATGGAATATCTACTTGTGGGGCTGTTTCTCTTAAATTCTTAATATCCATAAATTACACATCCTCCTTATATAGCTCATCTATTTTTCTATATAATTGTTTGGAAATTCTTATAGAAAAGTTAAATGGAAGGTGATTTTCTCCTGGGGTAATGAATTTATTAGAATTTCTAACCAGGGAAGATGATCTAAGATTTTCAAAGGAGCCCTGAAGATTTAACATTCCATATCCCCATTGAGGATTAGGATATATATCACCTGATCTTTTGCTAGTACCTCTGGTGAAATAAGAAATAACAGTAGGTCCATATATATTAGGGTCATTTCCAAGGACAATTCCCCACTCTAGCAGAAGAAGAGTAGCACCACAGAGTACTGCACCAGCTACTGAACCTCCTGTAAGTAAAATGGTTTCATTATTAAGTCCAGTGGTTAAGGCCATAACACCACCAGTAGTTAAATTAGGCTTAATTCTATTGTCAGCAGTAAATCCTCTACCAGATTCTACAGCTATGGTGTTATTATTTTGATCGTAGAAGGATGTTGTTATAGATTTTCTTGCGTTGGCTGGGGCTTGCAATGTAGTATAAGGGCTAGGATTAATTACCCTGGTAGTTAACTGTATAAGAGGTCTTTGAGGTAGCCACATATTGTAGACACCATTAACTATATAGTCTCCCTTAAGCCGTAGTTGCCAAAGTCCATCTTTAGGATTCGTTATAGTTATATATACAGATTCATTTCCACTAGCAAATTCAGCACTTGTAAAGGCTATATTAATTACACTGCTTTCAAGGATTAGGTTAACTTGTTCAAACTCTGTACCTACTAGTTCAGGTTGTACTGGTTCGGCGATTTCTCCACTAGGAGAAATTATAGCTATAGATATTTTATCTGGCCTTTGAATCCAGAGCATAAGAACTAAGTTATCCTCATTTAAGCCTACAATAAACTCTATAATCTCTAGAGAGTTGCTTTTTAAAAACCTACCAGAGACGTGAGTTAAACTAGCACCTTGATTTCCAGTATTAGTTACGAACACGAGACCCTTTCTAGTTGAAAAAAAATCGATGTCCTGCTCTATGGAAGTTAAACCTTCATGACCACCCCAATTTGTTCCAGTAGATAATAAAATACTCATAGGTTTTAATAAGTTTACATCATTATAATTTATAGTAAATCTTGTGGCAAGATAAATATCGATACCTTCAAAAATTGGAGTACTTCTTCTATTATTAACTCCTACCAACTTAAGATTGCTAGTTTTAGCTTCTTTAAGCTTTATAATTAGAAATTCACAGTCAGGAGCCCCACCTATTACGCCATTCAATCCTCTTGCCCCAACTAAACCAGCCATATTTGTGCCATGACCTAACTCATCTCTTGAAGGAACTATGTCATATGGATTTCCACCTTGAATAGATGTCTGAATAGCTCTATTGATATCTTCACGACTATAAATAGTGCCAAAAAAGGCTATAGGGTCATTATTAGCTACATTACTTTCAATGGTTTGATCCCATATTGCCACAATTCTTGTAGTACCATCAGGATATTGAAATTGAGGGTTTAAATAATCTATTCCAGTATCTATAATTGTAGCTATTGTACCTTTTCCTGTAAGATTTAAAAATGTTTCTCCATGAAATTGTGTTATATTAGCAGCATCTATTGGTTGTACAGCTGATAAAGTATAAGGAAAACTAACATCTATGGTGAATTTATCCTTAAAGTTGCGGATAAAATCATCATAATTAATAGTTCTTACAGACACAATATAGTCTATATCAGATACTCTAAAAGCACAGGCGTATTCTATGTCATTAAGTTCACTAACAAGATCTCTATCATATTGAACAAATAGACTTATATAATCTTCACTAAGGTAGGCGTCTTTACATGGGTTAGCCTGCCTATACATATTTATGTTACCCATTAATAAACTTACAGCTCCTAAAAATTGTTTATCTATTTATAGTATTCTATAGTATTAAAAGTAGTTACAAGTTTAATATTTAAAAAAATGTATTTATAAAATGAAAATTTAAGCTGACTAATATTTGTATTATACCTAGACATAGGTATTTAATTTAATTGAAGTACCAAGACAAAAATTTATAAAGGTGCTATAATATCAAAGTAAGTTTATAGTGTAAAAGTATAAACTTAATATTAGAAATATGTAAAGTACATATATTAAAAAATATACGAGGTGAAATAAATGAGTGGTGTAGCAGGAGAAGGTTGTGAAATATTAGTCCCTTTTAATGAAAGAAAGCCATTAGAAGAAATAGAAAGAAGTTTAATTAAAAAATATAGAAAATCAGTATGGTCTAAATTTATTAAGGCTATTAGAGAATACAAATTAGTAGAAGAAGGAGATAAGATAGCTGTTGGAATATCTGGAGGTAAGGATAGTATAATAATGGCTAAGTTATTTCAAGAGTTAAAACGTCATGGGCAAGTAAATTTTGAATTAGAATTTATTGCTATGGACCCAGGATATCATCCACAGATTAAAGAGCTTTTATTGGATAATTGTAATTATTTAAATATACCAATACATACCTTTGATTCAAAAATATTTGACATTATAGATGAGATAGCAAAGGATTATCCTTGTTATATGTGTGCTAGGATGAGAAGGGGTGCATTATATTCTGAAGCTGAAAGGCTTGGATGCAATAAGCTAGCATTAGGACATCACTTTAATGATGTTATTGAAACTACAATGCTTAATGTGCTTTATGGAGGAACTTTTAAAACTATGCTTCCCAAACTTAAAGCAACCAACTTTAAAGGATTAGAGCTTATACGTCCTCTTTATTATGTTGAGGAAAGTTATATAGAAAACTTTATACAAAGCAGTGGTATATGGCCTCTTAACTGTGCATGCATGGTCGCAGCAAAGAAGATTGGTAACAAGAGACATGAAATAAAGGATATGATAAAAGAAATGAAAAAGAATTTTAAAGATGTTGATAAATCTATATTTAAGGCTGCTGAAAATGTAAATATGGATGCAATTTTAGGTTGGCAAAAGGATGGACAAAAACATTCTTTCTTAGAAGAATATGATGGAGAATTTTTAGATTAGAAATCAAGATATTTAATTGAAAAAACCTCTTATTCTAGAATTATAATTCTAGAATAAGAGGTTTAATATTTTAACTTATAATTAGATTTCTATAAAAGTCCACCTATTGAAACAAATAGTGAAGCAAAAACTAAAGAAACAATTGTCATAAGTTTTATTAATATGTTGATTGATGGACCTGATGTATCCTTGAATGGATCTCCAACAGTATCTCCAACAACAGCAGCTTTATGAGCATCGCTGCCTTTACCACCGTGAGTACCTTCTTCAATGTATTTCTTAGCGTTATCCCATGCACCACCAGAGTTAGACATGAAGATAGCAAGCATAACTCCAGAAACAAGAGATCCTACTAAAAGTCCACCTAAAGCTTCAGTACCAAGTAATATACCAATTACTAATGGTGAAGCTACAGCCATAACTCCAGGAAGCATCATTTCTTTTAATGCTGCAGCTGTTGAAATTTCAACGCATCTTTTATAGTCAGGTTTTCCTGTACCTTCTAAAATACCAGGAATAGTTTTAAATTGATTACGAACTTCAACAATCATTTTATTAGCTGTTTTACCAACTGATTCCATTGTAAATGCTGAGAATAAGAATGGAAGCATACCTCCAACTAATAATCCAACAATTACTTTAGGATTTAAACAATCGATAGTAGTTAATCCAACAGCTTGAGAGTAAGAAGCGAATAATGCTAATGCAGTAAGAGCTGCAGAACCAATAGCAAAGCCTTTACCCATAGCAGCTGTAGTGTTACCTACAGAGTCTAATTTATCTGTAATCTTACGAACTGATGAATCAAGTCCTGACATTTCTGCAATACCACCAGCATTGTCAGCAATTGGACCATAAGCATCAACTGCTACAGTAATACCAGTAGTTGATAACATTCCAACAGCTGCAAGAGCAATACCGTATAATCCAGAGAATGAATAAGCAACTAGTATAGCAATAGCAATTAATATTATAGGTAGAGCTGTAGATTCCATTCCAACAGCAAGTCCAGATATTATTGTTGTTGCAGAACCAGTTTCAGATTGTTCAGCAATTTTCTTAACTGATCTATAATCACTTGAAGTGTATACTTCTGTTAACTTACCAATTAATAAACCAACTATAATTCCAGAAATTATTGCGAAGAATGGTAAGAAATCTCCAAAGAATTTTTTACTAAGTACAGCAGAAGATATAACAACTAATATACTAGCTAAGTAAGTTCCACTATTTAAAGCTTTATGTGGATTTTGGCTTTTGCTATTATTTACAAGCACAATACCTATTATAGAACAGAAAATTCCTGCTGCAGATATTATAAGTGGGAAAATAGCTCCCTTTAATCCAAAAGCAACTACACCTAGTGTAATAGCAGATATGATAGAACCAACGTATGATTCAAATAAGTCTGCACCCATACCAGCAACATCACCAACGTTATCACCAACGTTATCAGCGATTACTGCTGGGTTACGTGGATCATCTTCAGGTATACCAGCTTCAACCTTACCAACAAGGTCAGCTCCAACGTCAGCAGCCTTAGTATATATTCCACCACCAACACGTCCAAAAAGAGCTAGAGTAGAAGCTCCTAAACTAAATCCAGTAAGTACTTCTATATTATTTGTAAAAAAGTAAACTACACTTACTCCTAGTAGTCCAAGACCTACAACACACAGACCCATAACAGCTCCACCAGAGAATGCAATTGAAAGTGCTTTACTCATACCAGATGTTCTAGCACCTTCAGCAGTTCTTACATTGGCTTTAGTAGCTGTATGCATACCAACATAACCTGCTAGAGTTGAGAATAATGCTCCAACTAAGAAGCAAACAGCTGTAACCCAGCTACCTATTCCTACACCAATTAATACAAAAATAATAGCACAGAAAATGATTAATACTTTGTACTCTGCCTTTAAGAAAGCAGTAGCACCTTCACTGATAGCTGAAGCGATTTCTTTCATTCTATCTGTACCTTCACTACTTTTATTAATTTTTGATAGTAGTAAAAAGGCAGAGATTAAAGCAAGCAATCCAGCAACTATACAAACATAGATAAGATTGTTCATAATAAAGTCCCCCTATATATTCTTATTTAATTTTATTTAACAATTGAAGTGAAGGGTTTAACCTATACCTCAATTGGATTTGTCCTATGTATTAACCTTGTATATGATACAAAAAATATTATGATATATCAAGCAGAAAAATTAGCCATTTTAAATTAAAATGGGTAATTAATATATAAATTCATGTGAATAATGATCCTAGAGAGATAAGCTGAATTAATTAATATTTCATAATAAATATGTATTTAAATACAGTTTAAATCTTATTAGTACTAATAAATGTTATCATCATAATAATTTTATGTCAAATATAAGTTGAATTTTATTTAAATATCTTTGAATATATTAAAAGAAAATATAGAATTATTTCAATATACTAAATTGTGATACATTTTATATGTAGAAAGAAAGTATTAATGCCACCTTATAAATGTCAATTATGATTAATAATTATGGTTGATTTATATAAAAAGGACACCTTAAATTTTACTTAAGCTATCCTTTAGACTTTGTTAAATATGGTATACTATTTTTGAACTATTTACTTACTTTACCAACGGGAGCTACATAAACTACAAACTCATTTTCGCCATCTAATCCAAGAAATTTATCTATAAGCTTTTGGTCATAGGCTCCTACAGCACAGGTACCACAATCTATGGCTTGGCAAGCAAGATAAAGGTTTTGACATACATGACCTGCATCAAGTAGCATAACTTTATGGGCAGCATCTAGATATCTCCATTCGCCTCTATAGGGAATACAACTCCATATAAAGGTTACGGCACTATCGCCAACAAAGGTTTGTTCACAAGCTATATCAGAAAGTTGAGATGATAAAGTAGAATCTTCTAATATAAGAAGTAATTTATGGTGTAAGGGAAGGTATCTGTATAAGCCCTTCTTAATGCCCTTAATGTGATTTATTACTAAGTATGTCTCAAAGGGATGACGAGCACCACCAGAAGGTACGGTTCTAAGGGTTGCATAGTTATTAGCAGTAACTTTTTTTACACCTTGTGTACACCAAAGAAGAAAGGATAGCTCCTCTAAGCTTAGATTATCATCAGTAAATTTACGATGACTTTCCCTTTGATTTATAATGTCTAGGATATTAGATCTAACTAAAATTTTATCTGTTACCTCAGGCAAGTCTATAGTTTTATCATTTTCATCATATGGTTTTTGTAAAGGTGGTTGAGGTAATTTTTTTTGTTGATCAGATAACTCATATTCCCCTTCATCTTCTTCTGTTGAAAAGCTAGATTTCATAAAGTTTCGAAATTTCTCTAAATTCTCCATTTAATACAACTCCTTAAAAGTAAAATGTTCATAAACGAGCTTAGTTAACATTTATTCTTGATTCTAAGTTATTACTTAGAAAATTATAATATAAGAATAACCTTTATCCTATTATTTCATAATAACCTACAATTTTAAATAGATAATTTGTAAAATATGTGATTTAATAGTTAATAGGATATATGAAAAAATTTTCCTATATAAATATTTATATAGGAAAATAGTTGTTCTGCCCATGCGGGTTTGAGAAGATTAGGGGGAGAAAAGTGGAGTTAATATTAAAGGATATACAAAAAAGTTTTGAAAATAAAGTGGTGTTAAAAGGAGCATCTTTTACCTTTGAAAAAGGAAAGATATATGGCCTATTAGGAAGAAATGGTGCAGGTAAAACTACTTTATTTAATTGTATAAGTGGAGAGCTAAGCAAAGATTCAGGGGAAGTCATCTTAGAGAATGGATTGGGTAATGAAGGAGAGTTAGATTATTCTAATATAGGATTTGTTTTTGCAGATCCAGTATTACCAGAGTTTTTAACAGGTTATGAGTTTGTTAAATTCTATATAGATATAAATAAGGATAAGATTAATGATATTAAGACCGTAGAGGAATATTTAAATATCATAAAAATATCTAGGGTCGATAGTCATAGATTAATTAAAACCTATTCTCACGGAATGAAGAACAAGCTCCAGATGTTATGCTTTTTAATAAGTAGACCGCCGGTAATTTTATTAGATGAACCATTAAGTTCTTTTGATGTAATTGTGGCACTAGAAATTAAAAATTTATTAAAGGAAATAAAGAGTGAGCATATAATTATATTTTCAACCCATATATTACAACTTGCCATGGATTTATGTGATGAAATAGTAGTTCTTAATCATGGAATATTAGAGCAAGTTCCAAGTGAACTTATAAGAAGTGGAAAGTTTGAGGAAAGCATCATGGAAATTTTAAAGGAGGACAATTATGATTAGAACTTTTACTAATACATACAAATTCTCCTTTGTACAAGGTGCAAATACATTCATATATTTCATCAAGAGGATTCCGCTAATAGGTAAAAAAGTTCCAGAGAGTTTTTACAGTAAAACAAAGGCTAAAATTACTCTTGGAATTATATTTGAAATAATGTCTTTTTTATTTGGCTTTATTAAAAAAGCTGTTTATATTGGTGTGATGATAGCACTTCCTGCTCTGTACCTCTCAAAGGAAAGCGGAAATTTACAGGAAGTAGCTCTTCAAATATTTTTTATTTTAAGCTTTATTCTAGGACCCATTATAAATACTACTTTAATACCACGAGATGAAAAACCTTTCAACATGATAAGATTAATGAGGGTGGATGCTAAAAAGTACTTTATAAGTGAAATGGTTTATACCAGAATTTTAGCTTTTATACATTTTACTCCCGTGATGATGGTACTGTTTTCTCCAGTAAAGGGATTAATTTTGACCTTTGAGTTTATACTCATTAGGTTCATATGGGAGTTTATACATTTATTTGTATTTAGTAGGTTTAACAAGATGATATCAAATATGGATATATTTATTGGGACATTGGTGATTATTTGTCCTTTACTAGCCTATGTTCCTTTATTTTTTCATGTTAATATAGGACTTCATAGGTGGATATATGATTACAGGATTATTATCCTATTATTTTTATTGTCAGTTTTATCTCTTAGATATATCTTTAAATACAAAAGGTTTAAGGATATTAGTAAAATTATATGCACTAAGGATAATATTTTAGAGAAACAGAAATTAGTAAAAGATGTTCAGTTTAAAGATGTAGAAATAAACGAGAAGAAGATAAAAGTAGAAGACTTGAATTCCAATATCTATGAAAATAAGCAAGGCTATGAATATCTTAATGCTATATTTTTCAAAAGATACAAAAAACTTTTATCAAAGTCTTCAAAATATATAATTATAGGAAGCCTTATAGTAACAATAGTTGCCATTGGATTTGTATTGTGGAAACCAAGTGATAAAGGGGGTATTATAGATTTTTTCAAGAATAAAACTTCTAGTTGGATATTTGTAATGTACTTTTTATCTACTACAGAAAGAATTTGTAAGGCTATGTTTTTTAATTGTGATATAAGCTTACTTAGATATGGATACTATAGACAAAGAGAAGCTATATTTTCTAATTTTAAATCTAGGTTAAAAAGGGTAGTTGTTTTTAATATTCTTCCTGCTTTAGTAATTTGCTGTTGTATAATTTTCATACTAATAGCATCTGGAGACCCTAAGGCAATATTAGAATTAAGTTATTTATTTTTAAGTATAATAGCCTTGGCTTGCTTTTTTTCTATACATCATTTAGCCATATATTATATAATTCAGCCATATACTGCTAACTTAGAGGTTAAAAGTCCACTATTCAGAGGAATTAATACAGTAATGTATGTAGTTTGTTATATGTGTTCAGGAATTGATAGCTCTTCCTATATGTTTAGTATAGGAGTAATCATATTCACTGTAATATATATGATTATAGCATTAATATTAGTTTATAAATTAGCACCTAAGACATTTAAACTTAAATAGATAACAAATATTTAAAAACTTCTATGAATTTGTAAAAATTTAATGTATAATATATAGGCAACTCATAAACAAAGAAATATTTCATTATGATATGATAAGCTCTTAGAAAATTATACGATTAATGCAAAAAATATTACATTATAAGCAAAGAGGGAGAATCCAAGGGGTTTTTCCTCTATATTTTTTCAAAAATATAAGAAGTGAGAGGTGAAAAACAATGACAATTAATAGAGAAGAGACTTTGAAGGAAGAAATGAAATTCAGTAGTACTAAGGAATGGATAGAAGAACAACTTTTAAACACTGAGAAAAAGTGTGAAGAGTATGAAAAGAAAGTAGCAACTCTTAAAAAATCTTCAAGGGGTACTTTTAGTACAGAGCTAATTTTAGCCCAAAATATTCAAGACTTCGCAAATAAAGATTTGCATAAGTATAATGAAAGTAAAGATAATCCATACTTTGCAAGAATTGATTTCAAGGAAAAGATAAGAGATGTAGAAAGCTTTTATATTGGTAAGTTTGGACTTATAGATGAAGTTAAAAACGAAGAGGTTGTCATTGATTGGAGAGCACCTCTTGCCAATTTATATTATAGTGGAACTTTTGGAGCAGCATCTTATACTGCCCCCATGGGAGAAATTCAAGGAGAACTATTATTAAAAAGGAAATTCCAAGTTAAAGATGGAAAAATAGTAAATATCTTTGATGAGGGAGTAAATGAGTTAATAGTTCCAGTATCAGAAGATGGAGAAGAACTAGTAGATGAGTTTTTAAAGATAAATCTAGAAGAAAATATGAGTAAAAAGCTTAAGGATGTAGTAAATACAATTCAGAGGGAACAAAATGAAATTATTAGAGCCTATAAAAATAAACCAATAATTATTCAAGGTTCCGCAGGGTCAGGAAAGACTACTGTAGCATTACATAGATTAGCCTACCTAGTGTATACCTATGGAGATGAAATGAACAATAGAAACATACTAGTAGTTGCACCAAACCAATTATTTTTAGACTATATATCAGATATATTACCAAACTTAGGAGTTAGTAATGTAAAACAGTCAACCTTTGAGGAACTTTGCAGTGCAATTTTAAACATTAAATATAAAATAATAACTAAGGATAAAAAGCTTGCACATATAATGGAATGTAAGGATGAGGAAGAAATTAAATACATTACTGCATCTAGCAAGATAAAAGGGACAATGACCTATAAAACCATTATGGATAGGTTTATAAAATATTTAGAAAGAAAGAGTTCTGAAGTAGAGGATATATTAGTAGATGAATACATTTTATTTTCAGCAAAGGAAATAAAAAGACTATATATAAAGGATTTAGAAAATTTACCTATTAACAAAAGAAAAGATGAAATAAATAAATACTTTAAAGGTAAGTTGAAAAACCGAATAGAAGAAATTAAAGAAAAGATAGAAAATATATACTTTTTTAAGATAAAAGATATAAAGGATAGAAAAGACATATCAGAGGAAGATAAGAGAAAAGAGATAATTAAAACCTATGATGAACGAGATGAGCTTATAGCAGGACTAAAAACTAAAGGGAGTAAGGCATTAAAGGAGTTCTTTGGTAGTTGGAAGAAGATAAGTGTAGTAGATAGTTATATAAATCTATATAATGATGAAGAAGCATTTTCATCTGTAACAGATAATTGCTTACCTAAAAAGTTAGCTGACTATATGAGAGATGAAATAAATAATAATATTGCCACTAAAAATATAGACTGCGATGATTTAACGGCATTAACATACTTACAATTGAAGTTAGAAGGAGTAGTAGGAGAGAATTATATTCATACTGTCATTGATGAAGCACAAGATTATAGTCTTATGCAATTTAATGTATTAAAAGAAATATCGAAGAATAACTCCATGACTATAGTTGGGGATTTAGGGCAAGGAATCTATAATTATAAAGGAATTAACTCATGGGAAAGCTTAGTAGAAAAGGTATTTAGCGAAGATGCCACTTATATAACTTTATCCCAAAGCTATAGGTCTACAGTAGAAATAATAGAGTTTGCAAACAGGGTATTAGAAAAGCAAAAGTTAAATATAAAACCAGCTCTTCCTATATTAAGACATGGAGATGAACCTAGGGTTATTAATGCTAAAGAAGATGAAGAAATAAGAGTTATTGATTCTTTATTAGAAGAAATATATAGTAAGAATAAAAAAACTGTAGCTATAATTTGCAAAACCTATACTGAATGCAAGGAATTACATAAAAGGCTTAAGAAGGAGTCCAAATATAAATGGGAACTGATAGAAGAGAGTCAAAGTAAATTAGATATAGATAATTTACTTATACCTAGCTATATGACCAAGGGGTTAGAGTTTGACGCAACCATTGTTTATAATTGTGATGAAGATATGTATAGGAATGAAGTCTTAGATAAAAAGTTGCTATATGTAGCTTTAACTAGAGCATTACATCTTCAATATGTAATGTATAAGGAATCACTTTCTTCTTTACTTGTATAGGTATAAGCCTAGTTGCAATAAGGAATAATAGGTTATAGTTTAAAATAGAAGTTATTGTACTATAATTTTAAAGATAATAGAAAAAAAGTGCAAATTATGATATATTTAAGGTTGTGTAAGTCAAAATAATTAGATAATTTATTGATAATATGAATTATGTTTCGATAATGAAGGTATATGAATGCCATTATATTAAATTATTTGATAATAACCTAAATAAAATATAATAAGAGGAAGTGATTATTATGGGAGAAAATATAGGAAATACATCTTCAAATTTTATTAAAAGAATAGTGGTGGATGACTTACAGAGCAAGAAACATGACAATATAATTACTCGTTTTCCACCAGAACCAAATGGATATTTACATATAGGACATGCAAAATCTATAGTTTTAAACTTTGAGTTAGCAGATGAGTTTAATGGAAAGACAAACTTAAGATTTGACGATACAAATCCTACTAAAGAGGATACTGAATATGTTGAATCTATAAAAGAAGATATAAAATGGCTTGGATTTGACTGGGATGATTTATACTTTGCATCAGATTATTTTGAGGAAATGTATAATAGGGCAGTACTCTTAATTAAAAAAGGATTAGCCTTTGTATGTGATTTAACTCCTGATGAAATAAGAGAATATAGAGGTAGTTTAAAAGAACCAGGAAAAGAAAGTCCTTACAGAAATAGAACCGTTGAAGAAAACTTAGACTTATTTGATCGTATGAGAAAAGGTGAGTTTAAGGATGGTGAGAAGGTTTTAAGAGCTAAAATTGATATGAGCTCTCCAAATATAAATATGAGGGATCCTATAATATATCGTATATCTCATACAGCACATCATAATACAGGAGATAAATGGTGTGTATATCCAATGTATGATTTTGCACATCCCCTAGAAGATGCTATTGAAGGCATAACTCACTCAATCTGTACTTTAGAATTTGAGGATCATAGACCACTTTATGATTGGGTAGTAGAAGCGTGTGAAATGGAAAGTACTCCGAGACAAATAGAATTTGCAAGATTAAATATTACTAATACAGTAATGAGTAAAAGAAAACTTAAAGCTTTAGTAGATGAAGGTATTGCTGATGGATGGGATGATCCAAGAATGCCAACTATAGCTGGATTAAGAAGACGTGGTTATACTCCTGAGGCTATAAGAAACTTCTGTAGAGAAATTGGGGTAGCAAAAAATGATAGTACTGTAGATGAACAATTATTAGAACATTTTATTAGAGAAGATTTAAGTACTAAAGCACCAAGAACCATGGGAGTTATCAGGCCTTTAAAGGTGGTTATAACTAACTACCCTGAGGGTGAAGTTGAAATGTTAGAGATTGAAAATAATCAAGATGACCCATCCATGGGAAAAAGAATGGTACAATTCTCTAGAGAAATATATATTGAAGAAGAAGATTTTATGGAAGAGCCACCTAAAAAATACTTCAGACTATTTCCGGGAAATGAAGTTAGACTTAAGGGAGCATACTTTATAAAGTGTAATGATTTTATAAAAGATGAATCTGGAAAGGTTGTTGAGATTCATTGTACTTATGACAAGGAAACTAAGAGTGGAACAGGATTTACAGGTAGAAAAGTTAAGGGTACAATACATTGGGTAGATGCTAGCTCTGCTATACTAGCAGAATTTAGACTATATGAGCCTTTAATAAAAGATGAAGAAATTGATGAAAACAAAACTTTCCTAGAATGTGTTAATCCAAACTCTTTAGAAGTATTACAAGGTTATGTTGAAGATAATATGAAGGGTGTAAAACCAGGTGAAAGCTTCCAATTCTTTAGACATGGATATTTTAATGTGGATTCTAAATATTCTACAGATGATAAACCTGTATTTAACAGAATAGTATCTCTAAAAAGTTCTTTTAAAATAAAATAAAAATACTACCTCTTAATTTTAAAATTAAGAGGTAGTATTTTTTATAAAGTCCAATGTTATACTCATAAGCTGTTTATATATGAATTATCTGTTACCTTTTAGGATTTAATATAAACTTTAAGAGTATAAGGGCGTTAATAATAATACATGGACAAGTATAAAAACTATTTATAAGAATAAAGGAGGAAGTATGAAAAAGATATTAACTGGTTTACTAGGCATGTTTTTAGTATTTGCTGTTATGAACACAACTGCTTTTGCAGATGCTAAAGAAATGAGAGGCGCATGGATTAGCACTGTTTGGAACCTTGATTGGCCAACTGTTGGTGCTAGAAATAATCAGGCTCAACAAAAGCAAGAGTTTATAACACTATTGGACAAGCTACAAGCAACAGGATTAAATAGTGTTATAGTACAAGTAAGACCTAAGGGAGATGCTTTATATAATTCTAGTCTTAATCCTTGGTCTGACATACTTACTGGAACTCAAGGCAAGAATCCAGGATATGACCCATTAGCATTTATGATTGAAGAAACTCATAAAAGAGGAATGGAGTTTCATGCTTGGTTTAATCCCTATAGAATAACGACTTCTGGTACAGACGTAAATGCATTAGCATCAAATAATATGGCTAGGAAGAACCCTAGCTGGGCTATAGCTTATAACAATGCATTATATTATGATCCAGGCAATCCACAGGTGGTAAATTATTTAGTAGAAACTGTAGCTGAAGTAGTGAAAAATTACAAGGTAGATGGAATCCATTTTGATGATTACTTCTATCCAAGTAAATCTTTTAATGATGATACTAGCTACAGTAAGTATGGTAATGGAAGTAATAAAGATGACTGGAGACGTGCTAATGTCAATACATTAATTCAGAAGGTATATACTAAAATTAATAGTATAAACTCATCAGTATCCTTTGGAGTAAGTCCAAGAGGAATATGGAAAAATGCATCTAGTGATCCGGCTGGTTCAGCTACAAATGGTGGACAAAGCTACTATGATATATATTGTGATTCTGTAGCATGGATAAAGAATGGATGGGTTGACTATATAAATCCTCAGATATATTGGACTTTTGAAAATAGTGCAGCTCCCTATGGAACCCTTGTAGATTGGTGGGCAAAGCAAGTTAAGGGAACTAATGTTAAACTTTATATTGGACATGATGTTTCTAAAACTGAGGTAGCTAATCAAATAGAAAAACAAGTAAATTATAGTAGAGGTAATTCAGAAGTAGATGGAAATATATATTTTAGAGCAAAATTTATATCTGAAAATAGTACACTTCAATCAAAATTAAAACAGTTAAATAAAGTTACACATAAACAACTTAAGGGTTTAAATAGATATGAAACATCAGTAAAGGTAAGTAAAGAAGGTTGGAGTAGCGCAAATACTGTGCTATTAGTAAATGGTTATGCAAATGCTGATGGTCTTGTAGCAACTCCATTAGCATCGGCTTATGGAGCTCCAATACTTTTATCAAGTGCGGACACTTTACCTGAAAGTACAAAAACTGAATTAAAGAGATTAAATCCATCCAAAGTAATTCTAATTGGTGGAAAAGGAGTACTTTATGATAAGCTAATTAATGAAATCAAAAGTATAAAATCTAGCATAACAGTTGAAAGATTAGGTGGTTCAACTAGATATGACACATCTCTTTTAGTAGCAAAAAGATTAGATACTATAATTGATACAAATAAAGCTTATATATGTTATGGATATGGAGAAGCAGATGCCCTATCTATATCAGCAAAGGCTGGAGAAGAGAGACAACCAATAATTTTATCAGAAACCAATTCTTTAAAAGATTCTTCTTTTGAATGGTTAAAAGGAGAGAAACTTCAAAATGCATATTTTATAGGTGGTACAGGGATTATAGGTGATTCTGTAATATCTAAGGTGAATTCCATAACATCTTCAAATGTAAGTGGAAATAGAGTTGCAGGTATTAATAGATATGATACAAATGCAGCTGTGATTAAAAAGTTTTATACTAACTCAGTTCAATCTGGGATTAGTGTTACTAAGGGAGACGTATTAGCAGATGCATTAACATCAGGTCCATTAGCGGCAAAATTAAAGACACCCATAGTGCTTGTAGACACTGAACTAAGTAACAATCAAAAACAGGTTTTAAGTACAAAACAAGCATCCTTAGTATACGAGATAGGAGGAGGCATAAATCCTTCTGCAGTGCAAGATGTTATAAATAGAGTAAGGTAATTTGAAATATTATTGAAATTAAATAAACTCAGTTAATGTAATGATAATTACGTTAACTGAGTTTTTTAATCTATGATATTATTATATGTTTATGTTAGAGTCTATGTCAGAAAATTCTACCATGAGTTTCTCGCTATTATTAGTAATATTTTGTGATATATGATTTTCCACATCTAAAGCGGCCCTATCAACTTCCTTTATAGGAAGAGTAAATATAAATTCACAACCTTTGTTTGGTTCACTTTTAAGGATAATGGAACCATCTAAAAGTTCTACTAGAGATTTTACCAAAGAGAGACCTATACCACTACCCTCTTCACTTTTAGATTTTTCATTTTTAACTTGAGTAAATCTTTCAAAGATGCTTCTTTGCTTATCTTTAGGAATTCCAATTCCAGTATCCTTTACTGAAACAGATATGGAGTGTTTTAAACATTTTAAAGTTACGTATATACATCCTCCTTTAGGTGTAAATTTAATAGCATTTGAAAGAAGATTTAATATAATTCTATCTAGTTTTTCAGAATCTAGTGGCATATAAACCTCTTCTTCGTTAGTATCAAATACTATGGAAATTCCTCTAGCAGATGCATATTCAAGTACAGACATAGTGATATCTTCTACTACTTCTACTATATTCTTAACTTCAAATTCTACATGATAAAACCCAGAATCAATTTTTGTCATATCAATTAGATTATTTATAAGCTTAAGTAGTCGAAATCCATTTTGACGTATATATATTAGTTTAACTTCATCATCTTTATTAGCAAAAGTAAGTTTGCCGTTATCTTTATATATATCTAAAAGTTGTAACCCAGATAGTATAACATTAAGCAAAGTACGTATTTCATGAGAAAAGTTAGCTAAAAATTCAGTTTTAATTTTATCACTTATCAGAAGTTCATCATATCTTTTTTTTGCAGCAATCATATTTTTTGCATTATTTGTTTTTTGGATTGTTTGAATAGCTAACATTATCATGCATACTAGCAAAATTAGAAGTAAAAGAAATACTATACCTAGAGATACGCCTTTATTTATCCAACTATCATTTATAAATACAACATTCTCGGGAAGAGAAGAACGAGATATATTATTTGTTGTTACTTCTGATGCATCAAATAACAAGGTACTACCAGGATCGTATATACTTGGGATATCATTTGGTTTTGTACCATTTAGTACACGAATAGCAGTTTCATAAATGATTTTGCTGTGATTTTTTGCATATAATATATGTCCACCGATAGCTCCATTTCCAACATAAGTTTCCTTAAAAGTATATAATTGACCATTAGAATAGTTTTTTATAATATGTGTTGTGTTCTTAGGTGAAATTATAATGTTGGAAGTATCTTTGAAATTACCAACAATTATTGAAGGTGTATTGCTAGGGTATTGAGATAATTTATAGCATAAATCATCAATATAATCGCTTTTTATAAAATTAAATCTTAACACATTAGTATAATAGGGAATAGTATCTCTTACTTGGTTTTCTATATACTTAGATTCTATAGTATTATCCAATAAAATATTTATTTCAGAAGTATTTGGATTTGTATGTAAAATCAAATCAACTAGGGTACGGACATTAACTGGTTCCATTACTCCAGTAAAATTATTAAATGGATAGGAAGACAGCTTGCTAACATCATTAATACCGCCATATACCACAGGTACATTTTTAAACATGGGAGTATTGTAATAATTTCCTACAAAATTTAAAGATTCATCATCAAGAGTAACAATTAAATCAAATTTAGTATTTTCATATTTTAATGACCAAAGGTCAGCTTGCTTATCTAAATAGGATTTGTCATCATTTGTTATAGATAGGAATTCTGTTCGTGTATGAATATTTAAGTCGCTTGAAGTTAGTGAAGTTTTGAGATTATCGAGGAGATAAGATTCCCAGAGTTCATTTTCACTTTGAGAAGATAAAATTAATACCTCTTTATACTTTAAAAGGGATTGATCAGTATCACTTGATGGCGTAGCAAAAACTGTGATAGAGTTAAAGGACATAACTATGCCTAAAGCTAAATTCACTAACACATATATAAATTTATTTCTTTGGCAGGAGAGTACATATTTATCATTCATACAAATCACCTAACATATCTATACTTGATTTTAAAATATATTTAATTGACTTGGAATAAAGTATTTGAGCAAGTATCCCAAGAAAGTATATATATCGACAGAATAATTATATCATGAAAATTAGATAGATAATAGAATATTTTTAACATTGTATTAATTATTAATACATTTATTATTATCTTAGAGAATATAATAAATACATTTCCATAAAATAATACTATTAAAATTGTGGTGGGAGTATATATGAGTAGTTATTATACTGTGAAATGTAGTAAATACGTTGATTACGATAAAATCTTAAAATTTAATTATGAAAATTTAAAACTTAATGGGAATACGAAATTAGATTATATTAATATTAAGTTAGAGGATGTAAGTTATAGTAATTGTGAATTTAAAAATATGAATTTTGAAAATAATTTCTTTTCAAATGTTATATTTATTAATTGTAAGTTCATAAATTGTAGATTTATTAGAGGAAAGATAAATTTAAGAAATTTTTTGGAGTTTAATAATTGTATTTTAGACAAAATATATATTAATAATTGTAATTTTTCATCTTTATATATAAAGGAATGTTCATTATATAAGGTTGATTTTAAAAATAGCTTTATGAAAGGTTGTAATTTTGTAAGAAATAGTTATGATGAGGTTAGATTTATAGATAATTGTAATTTAATGGACTGCATAATAAAAGATATGGAAGGAACCATGGATATAAAGTTTATTAATGAGAAATCTTATACTAAGCTTAATTATGGTTCTTATATAGGAAAATTCAACTATAATGATATGAAAAAAAATAATACCTGTAGAAATAATAAAGAATCAAGTAATTGCATATGTAATTGTAATTATCTAAACATTAGTTTTAGTTACATGGATTTTGGTGAACAATATTTAAGAAATCATGTAGGCGGAAGATATGGTAGGTGTTTTTATCAAAGTAAGTTAGCTTTTCATAGGACGCTTAAAGGTAGAAAGAAATTTTATTCTTCTGTAGCCAATATAGTATGTGGTTATGGCGAAAAGCCTTATAGAAGCTTTATGTTATCTTTAATTATAATTTTGATATTTGCTTTATTATACATGATTACTGGTATAAACTGCTCCAGCGGAGTAATTGGAATTAGTGGATTAGCAGGTGATTTTTCTGTTAAAATGCTATTTAAAAATATAATTTATTGTATTCACTTTAGTTTAGTTACATTTTCTACAGTAGGATATGGTGATTTATTGCCATATAATATAATGGGGGTTATACTAAGCAGCGTAGAAATACTTATAGGAATTATAATGATAGGAATTTTGACATCTACTTTAGTTAGAAAGATGACAAGATAAGCAGATTTACAATTAGTAAATAAGCATATACATAAAATATAAAGTAAGGTAAATTTTATGGGAGGTCACTTTTTAGCGTCCTCCCATGTTTTATTGTTATATAAAACCTTCTATATGTTTTGCTCTTTCAAAGGAATTTTCTATAATTTCATCTGGATATCCAATATATTTTAAAAGTTTTATTGCATTTTTTGTTTGAGATACTCCTTGTTTCAGTTTGTAGTCAAAGGAAAGTCCTTCGCTATTATTTACATCTTCACTGAAATAAAAGAAATCATAGTAATCTTTAAGAATATCAGCTAGTTCCCTATCATGGGTAGCAACTATAGAAATTGCTTTTTTAGAGTTAATATATTTTAGAATTTCAGCGGAAGAAGCAATTCTTTCTACAGGGTTTGTACCTCTAAAAATTTCATCTATGGCACAGAAAATAGGAAGAGGCTTTTCAGTAGCTTTTATAATTCTAAGGATGGATTCAGCCTCTGCCATGTAATAACTTTTTCCTGCATTTACATCATCGCTTGGACTAATTGAAGATACAACATTGAAAAAGCTAGCTTCGTAATTTTCAGCTAGTACAAAATTGAAACTTTGTGCAAATACTATGTTAATTCCTAGCATCCTTAAGAAAGTTGATTTTCCAGACATATTTGTACCAGTAAGAATGATACCATGTTTATTAATATTAATGGAATTTGCAACAGGATTCTTAACAAGGGGATGAATTCCTTCAGAAATATTTAACTTTAGTTCCTGATAAAATTTTGGTTTAGTATATGGTGTATCAAGTCCACTTTGGTAGCTTGCTACAGATGCTAAAGCTTCAATTTCTCCAATTAAGTAATACAAGTCTAAGAGGTAATTCTTTTTCTCCTTAAGTTCACTACTAAGTTTATAGTAAGCGGCTTCTTCTAATAAAAGTGGTACAGAGATGAACTCAAAGAAACCTTCAAACATGGTGGTAAATCCAACAAGTCTAGTTCCCCTATCTATAGATTTTATATTGTTTAGGATATTGGTTATTTGCAATTTATAGTCCTTAAGTTCGGAAATATTAAGATTTTTCAACTTTTTTGCAGCAACAATTATTTTTCGTAGGTATAATAATCCTTTATCTTTAATATTTTTAGCTTCAGCCATATTTATAAATGCATTAACCCATAAAATTATAGCAAAACCAAACATATACTTAGGATTTTTGGTCATTATAGATATAAGTATTATTAATATAGGAAGAAATTTACCTAAGAAAGTATATAGGTAATATTTACTCTTATTAACTTTAAGATATGTTTCTAGCATTTCTATAAAACAGTCTTTATTATCGAATCCCATATTAAAAAAATGCATTTGAACCTGGCATTTTTTATCTTCATTATCCTTAAAGAAGCTAATTATATTATTTCTTCTGTTAAGTTCTTTTTCATCTATAATAATATTCCTTATCATAGAATATAAAGCAGATTCTCCTGCACTACTATAGGTTCTATCGAAATTTTCATAAACTCTATTCATATCTAAATCATTGAAACTTTGTTCATCTAGAAAATATTCAGTTTTAGGTCTGATATCAAATAACCGTCTAATAGACTTGAAGTTACGTACCCTTTCATTATCTCGTTTAGAGTCTTCTTTAATATAGTTAAGTTTGATTTTAGACAATATATCACTTCCAATACATGTTATTATTTAACATTATAACTCATTATTACATTTTAGTCTAACAAGTAGGGATGACCTACTATTTTTTTAGGAAGAATATGAGAGTTTATGATATAATATGAGGTATATTATAAATGTAGTAAAAGAAGATATATTAATTATATATTTTAGTGGAATAGACAGTGAATGGAGGTGACTTTATGGATATTAAACAGGCTTTAAGTAAATTCAAAGAGGATAAGAAGAATAGATTTTTTATAATCAATGGCAAAGAAGGTATAGGGAAAACTAGAGCAGCTTTATCAAGAGCTATATTTTTACAAGATAATTATTGCATTAGAGAAAATGAAAATATATTGTTTATATCTAATGAGGTTTTAGGGGATACTTTAGAAGAGGCAAAACTAGATGTAAATAGAAATAATACGTTCTTTACATATTTAAATAATAATGTTGAGATCTGCAGTAAAAAACAATTAATAAATAAATGTTTCCAGTATATAACATCAAGCAACCCGTTGAAAGGTAAAAGGTTTTGCAATAAGGATGTGACAAAGGCTTTCATTTTAGAAGGAATTGGAGAATTGCGACAGAAGGAAAGAAGAATAAATAAAGTTATATTAACAAAAAATATAGATTTTTTATTCGATGAAATTTTCTATATAAAACATTTGAATATAAGCTCCGTTGAAGAATATCAAAATTTAAATAGGAAAAAAAGAGGGTTTTCATTACGGAAGAATTCTAATAGTAGAGAAGCTATTTATAAATTATATTTATGGTATTGTAACTACATGGATGAAAATGGACTAATTGATTATATAGATGAGTTTAAAATTGTTTATGATAATATAGATAAGCTTAAAGATTTAAAGTATGCACATATAATAATAGATAATGTAGAACAGTTAACCATTGAAGAAGTAAAATTTATTCGTGGACTTTTAAAAGATTTTACTTATAGTAACTTTATTTTGGTGAAAAATATTAATCCTATTGACACACCAAAACCTTGGCTCCAATACTTTAAACGAAATAAGGATGTTACTATTTTTGATAGTAATAAATATAAGATTATTAATTGCAGTAAAGTATCAAAGAAAAAAGTGACTAAAAAAGTTATAGAACAAACTATCGAAGAACAAATTAATAAAGAGTTGAAGGAAGATAAAATGGTTAAAAACAATGAATATATTGAAACCTATAAATATGTAGATTTAAAACATAATATATCTCATGATTTTGCCATAGATACTAGTAGTTATAATGAAGTTATTTTAAACCATAACACTACTAGTGAGATAATCGGAGATAAGGAAATAAATAAAGTTCCAGTGTACAATGAGATTGCTGCGGGGCAACCTATTTCTATTAATGATGAAATAGAAGGTCAATTTAATGTTCCTATATATTGGCTTAAAGGTGTACAACAACCTTTTATATTAAAGGTTAAAGGGGATAGTATGATTAATGCTAATATTGAAGATGGAGATTATATAGTTATAAATAAGCAAACTATGGCAAATCATAATGAGATAGTTGCTGTAAGTATAGATGGAGAAGCTACCCTTAAGAGGCTATGGTTAAAAGGAAATAAGGCAGTATTAATGCCAGAAAATGATAAATACTATCCTATAGAGATTAAAGAGGATAATGCTTATATTATTGGGAAGGCTGTAGGGTTAATTAAGTCTACTAGCTAACACCTATGTAAGTCTTAAAATAGTAACAAATTTTTTATAAATACAGGTAGAGTAAATAATTTATTTAAGTTTACTCTACCTTTTTATTTTATAGTCTCAATAATACTTATAAAATAAAGATCAACAGAATGTTTATAAAGCCACCTATAGCTATAGAAATCCAATTTAAGAAAAGATGGAAATTTATATTATTAAGGGTATTAAAAATGTTATCTTTTGTAAAAGCTTTATTGTCCATATATTTAGAATATATTTCATTTAAAATATAATAGGACATACCTAAAGATTTACTGTTTATAGCTGATGTAATAGACATTAATAACATGATTAAGCCTTCTACAAATATAATATCTTTAAAAAAAAAGTTAGTTAGTGGTGTAAATATCCCTGATATAGCTAAAGTTAGAATACTCCACAACACACCACAGATAAATAGCTTTAAAGTGATTTTTACTGATGCATTTTTCATGAAATTCACCTCGCTTGAAAATGAATTCTTATTGAATTATAAGAGTTTAATATAATATATGATTAAAAAGCCATTTAGGTAATGCAAATAAGAAAAATGTAAACCGTAGAAACTTACTAAGCCATGGTGTATAATTATCTGTGAAGTTTGGTTTAATCTGATTATGAGAGGGAGAGATTTTATGTTAAGTAGAGTGAGATTAAATTTAGAAGCAGTAGAAGCAATGCTTTATTATTGGCAAGCAGCATCTGAAAAGGATAACATTGCAGAATCATTTTTCTATGATGTAGCAAAAATGCTAGGATTAACTGTTGCTTATGATGATGAATTTAATGGAGAATCTGTAAGACGTGCTTTAAGCGCTATAAAAAATAGAGAGCCTTTTGATGGGACTAAAAAAGAAAAGAAGTTCTGGAATAACAATATGTGGATGATGGAAGACTTAGAATTTACACATGCAATGGCAGCACCACTAAAAGTATTAAATTTAGATTCATTAGCAAGTGAATTTCAGAAGGTAGAAAATAAACATAATTATGATGAAGTAGAAGTTATTTTCTCACCATTACATTCTGATGAATATATAATCTCAGGAAATAAGTTAGTTATAAATTTCTTTAGAATAAAGATTGATTTAATGGATGGTAAAGCAACTATTGGAGATATAGAAATAATAGAGTATATTAAAGAAAAGATTAAGGAAGTAATACAATAGTGAGAATACTGTAAAATTAATTAAAGAAAGGGTATTGTAAGATGACCTAAATTAGTCATAAACAATGCTCTTTTTTAACTATATTTTTACATAATGCATGTCTCATACTTTTAATAATCTTTTAGCTGTAGTATTATAGTTATAGGATATATGAAGAAATATCTAAAAACTAAGTAGTGTGGTGTAATGAAGTATGGACAAAACTAATTTTAGTATAGGATTTTTTGATTCAGGGGTTGGAGGTATTAGTGTCCTAAAGGAAGCAGTGAAGCTACTACCTAAAGAAAACTACATATATATAGGAGATTCTTTAAATGCACCCTATGGAGTGAAAACTCCAGAGGAAGTTAGAAAGTTAACCTTTAATATGGTAGATAAGCTTATTTCTATGAATGTGAAAGCTATAGTAGTGGCATGTAATACTGCTACTAGTATTGCAATCGATGAATTAAGAAGGATTTATAAAGAAATCCCCATAATTGGAATAGAGCCAGCTTTAAAGCCGGCAGTAGAGAATTATGGTAACGGAATAATAGTAATAATGGCTACACCAATGACTTTATCTGAGAATAAATTTAGTAAACTAAGAGAAAGATATAATAAGGCTTCTGACATTATTTCAATGCCATGTGATGGTCTGGTGGAAATTATTGAAGGTGGAAATATTAAGGGTGAAGTTGTAGAGGGGTATTTAAGAAATAGGTTTAAAGATGTACCTAAAGAGAGAGTGTCCTCTGTGGTTCTTGGATGTACTCATTATCCATTTATTAAAGAAGCATTAGTGAATGTTATAAATGATGATGTTGCTATTATAGATGGTAGTTTAGGAACAGTAAAACAATTGAAGCGTAAGTTAGATCAAAAAGGTTTATTAAATACTAATAATGAACAAGGTACTGTTAAAATATATAATTCTAAAGATGATAAAAATTTAATAGAATTGTCATATAAGTTGCTTGATGCAGATAAAAACAGCAAATAACTCTGTTTATCATCAGTATAATAAATTACATAAAAATAATTAAAGAATAAATAATATAAAGAAAGAAAAGAGGAAGATGTATGAATCCAATAGTAACTTTTGAAATGGAAAACGGAAAAATAATGAAGGCGGAATTATATCCTGAAATAGCTCCCAATACAGTAAAAAACTTCATAGACTTAGCTTATAAGGGATTTTATGATGAATTAATTTTCCATAGAGTAATACCAGGTTTTATGATTCAGGGCGGTTGTCCAGAAAAATCAGGAATGGGCGGACCAGGATATTCAATTAAAGGAGAATTTAGTGGAAATGGATTTAAAAATGATTTAAAACATACTAAGGGTGTTTTATCAATGGCTAGAGCTCAACATCCAGATTCAGCGGGTTCTCAATTTTTTATAATGGTTGCAGATGCACCACACCTAGATGGAAGCTATGCTGCCTTTGGTAAATTAATAGACGGTCAAGATGTAGCAGATGAAATAGTAAGCTCTCAAACAGATAGAAGAGATAGACCATATGAAGATCAAGTTATAAAATCTGTAACTGTAGAAACTTTTGATGTAAACTACGGAGAACCAGAAAAATTATAATGGAAGGTATTTAATATGAATATACTTAAAGATAGATTAATCATAGCTTATGGGCTTAATGATGAAGAGATAGATAAACTAAATATAAAATTCAAAGATATATGTATAAAACCATGTGTATCAATAAATGAAAATATGGGAGAATATACTTTAGAGCATATATTAAAAGAAGAGAGCTTATCAGATAGTGATACTAAACTACCTGAAGAAAAAGTTATTATATTTAATGGATTTTTAGGTGTTTATCTTCAACAAGCTGTTAAAAAGGTTAGAGAAGTTTTAGGTGCAAAACCAATATTAGCGTCTACTACACCCAATTCTGTTAAAATGACTCTTCATGAATTGATAGATCATTTAGTAAAAGAGAGACAATATTATCAAAAATAATTTTTAAGTCTAATAATTTAGAAATCCTCTAGGACTAGAGGATTTCTATTTAGATTAAGGAGATACAGGGAGGATAATTAAGAATGAGTACTGTTGGAGAAAGAATTAAACAAGGAAGAAATGCTAAGGGAATGACTCAAAAGCAACTTGCTAAGAAGCTTGGAGTATCAGAAAACTATATAAATGATGTTGAGAATGGAAGAAAAGTTGTAGAAGAAAAGTTTATAGAAAGAGTAGGTAAGGTTTTAGGTGGAGATCTTGCAGAAATGACTACGCTGTTTGATAATATAGCTTATGAAGAAAGAAAATCTTCAGAAAGTAATTTAAAGACACATAATGTAGCGAAGGGTAATAAAGTAAAAGAAACTATAAATGAAGTATGGAATGATGCATTTAGTTCTGTTCTTAAGTCTGTAGGAATTTATAGCTATGATTTAAACAAGCCTATAGGAAAAAAAGAGTTACCTGTTATATCAAATAAAATAGAAGGATATGCTCAGGATAAGGTGCTATATATTAAAATTGAAAACGATGATTTATTAGGATTTAGAATTTGTCAAGGAGATTTAGCATTTGCTAACCTAACTTCTGAAATAGAAAATAATAAGATATATCTCATGGATGTAAATGGAGAAAGAGTGATAAGACAGTTAAAGAAGCTAGATAGTAATAAAGTTTTAATAATAAGTAATAAAAATATGGTTCGTACAGAAACAGCTCATCCTAAAGAGGTAAAGGTTATTGCAAAGTTAAATAGATTAGAAGTTCAACTATAATCTATTTAATAACATTTTTAATATACATTCATACTATAACTATATAAGAATTTGGAGGTATGGGTGTGCAAAAGGCTGATGGATTATTAAATTTACTTATAAATGTACCAGAGAGTATAAGAAATGAGATTATATATGGATATGGAATTGGAGATGTTGAAGAAACTAACATTGAATTAATTATACTTTATAGTGGGACTCCAGAGGTAATGGAAGAGAAAATAAATGCTATTGGAGGTACCTTTGAAGATTTAGATTTCGGTTATGGAATTATAACTATACCAAGAGGCGATGTTGAAAAGCTAGTAGGAATAAGAGAAATCAACTATATAGAGTTACCTAAAAATTTATATTTATCCTTTGAACCTAGTAATAGAGCTTCATGTATAACAGAAGTAAATACTAACTATGGATTAGAGGGAGAAGGGGTACTTATAGGATTCATAGATTCTGGAATAGATTATGTAAATCAATCATTTAGACTTGACAATGGAGATACAAGGATTGATTTTATTTATGATTTATATGAAAATAGAAGGATTTATACAAGAGAAGAGATAAATGCAGCTTTAAGAAGTCCAGACCCATACTCATTAGTACCTCACGTTGATAGAGCAGGTCATGGTACTCATGTGGCTGGTATAGCATGTGCTGGAGGGAATATACCAAGGAGATTTTATGGGGTAGCTCCTAGAAGTTCTATAGCCATGGTTAAAATGACAAGAGAGATAGGAGGACAGGGAGCAAAAAGTACCCAGTTAATGAGAGGGATTAAATTCTTAATTGATAAAGCTTATGAATTAAATAAGCCCCTGGTTATAAACATAAGTTTTAGCACGAATGATGGAGCACATACTGGAAATAGTTTGTTAGAGCAATATATAGGTATAGTTTCTACAGTGCAAAGAGTTAACATAGTTGTAGCAGCAGGAAATGAAGGGGATAGAGCACACCATGTTGGTGGTGAACTGGGTAGAGCACAAGAAATACGATTTAATGTTGGAATAGATGAGAGAATATTAATAATACAATTATTTAAATCATTTTTAAAGGATATTAACTTAAATCTTATATCACCAAGTGGAACTAGTAGTGGTGAATTAAGATTAACTAATGCATTAAATCAAGGAAGAATAGGTAATACTGAGTATTTTGTATTCAATACAGGGCCAACACCTTTTAGTATAGATGGCGAAATAATAATTGTACTTTCAGGGGTAGGAGAAGAAACCATAGCTAGTGGAATATGGACTATGAACATGACTACTAATGAAAATGTTCTAGGAAGCTATGATATGTGGTTACCTATTGCAGAAGGATTAAATATTGCTACAAGGTTCTTAGGACCTAGTACTGCTAATACATTAGGTATACCGGGAACTGTACCAGATGTAATAACCGTTGGTAGTTATAATTTTATAAACTCTACTATATCACCATTCTCTGGAAGAGGAAATGCTGAATTAAACCCTGTAAAACCTGATTTAGTGGCACCTGGAGAAAATATAGAATCATCTACTCCGGGAGGTGGATTTGAGCCACGGTCAGGAACATCAATGGCTACACCTCAGGTGGCAGGGGCATGTGGACTTTTAATGGAATTTGGAATTATAGAAGGAAATGATCCTTATTTGTATGGAGAAAGAGTAAAATACTTTTTATTAAAAGGAGCCAATAGAAGTAGAGTAGATGTACAGTATCCTAATAATAGTTGGGGATATGGTACTTTATGTCTTGCAGGAGCTCTTAGGGTATGGAATAATGAAGTAGCTTCAAGGTAGGAATAAATTACAATTTTACTATAAAGAATATGTAACTTTTCTATGATAGTCATCATAATATATATATTGAAGTATTATTTTAAGGAGAAATTTATGGCAGACATAGGTAGGTTGCAGGTTCAAGTGTATAGAGTAAATACAGCTATACCAATAAGTAATGCCAATATTACGGTATCAAGAACAGATGGAGAAACTAGAGAGCAAGTTACTACCCTAACTACTAATCCAGAGGGACAAACGGAGACTATAGAATTAGAAACTCCAGAAATAGAAAGGTCATTAAATCCAGATAATACCCTTATACCTTATGCCCTTTATGATATAGATGTAACGGCAGAAGGCTTTGATGAAATAAATATAAGAGGATGCCAAGTGTTGCCGCGACAAACAGCGTTACAGATATGTAATCTGATTCCAACAAGTCTTAATAGAGAGATCACAGAGGATGAAGATGTACAGGTAGTCAGGGTTATAGAGATTCCACCTAATGTTCAATTTGGTGATTTTCCACCTAAGATACCTGAGGACCCTAATAAAGCTTTGCCACCTCCACCAAGTGGTTTTGTAGTTTTGCCAGAGCCAGTTGTACCAGAGTTTATAATCGTACATGCAGGGGCACCAACTAATACAGCAGCACCAAATTATACTGTTCCATATACAGACTATATAAAAAATGTAGCAAGCTGTGAAATTTATGCAACTTGGCCAGAGGCAACTATAAGAGCTAATGTATACTGTATCATTTCATTTACTTTAAATAGAATATACACAGAATGGTATAGAAGTAAGGGGTTTAATTTTGACGTAACAAATTCTACAGCCTATGATCAAGCTTTTGTTTACGGAAGAAACATATTTGATAACATAAGTAGGATAGTAGATGATTTATTTGCTACCTATGTAAAGAGGTCTGGAGCTAAACAACCTTTACTTACACAATACTGTGATGGTAGAAATGTTCAGTGCCCAGGATGGCTTACTCAATGGGGCAGTAAGGATTTAGGGGCTCAAGGATGGATTCCATATGATATATTAAGAAATTTCTATGGAAGTGATATAGTTCTTGAAAGAGCTGAAAAGGTTTCTGGAAGTCCAAGGTCATATCCAGGTTTTACTTTACGACAGGGAGCCAGTGGAGAGCCAGTTAGAACCACTCAAACCTTTTTAAATAGAATAGCACAAAATTATCCTCTAATACCTAAAGTGGCTATTGATGGAAAGTATGGTTCTACAACTGCCAATCAAGTAAAAGTATTTCAACAGGTATTTGGTCTTCCGCAGACAGGTGAAGTAGATTATGCTACATGGTATAAGATTTCGGCTATATATACAGGAGTAACTAAAATCGCAGAATTAAGAAGTGTTCATGAGGAAGAAATTGAATATTCATACTTTGTTCCACATTGGCCATATAAAGATGCACCGGATTTACCTAGAATTAAATATCCTAAAAATTGAGTATATAATCTATTAATGAACTTCGAAGTTATCTCGGAGTTCATTTTTGCGTATAAAAACAACATGCAGAAAATATTTTAATAAAATATTCAAGTAAATAATTATAGAGTATAAAATGAGGTATAATTATTGATAAGAAGAAAAATACAAGGAGTTACGGATATGGATAATATAAAGGTATTATTAGTTGATGATGAAGAAAATATTAGAAACCTTTTGGAAGCTTACTTAAAAAAGGAAGGATTTAAAACATTACATAGCTCTAATGGTAAAGAAGCTATTGAGATTATAGAGAATGAATCAGTAAATTTAGTGGTACTAGATATAATGATGCCTGTTTTGGATGGATTTGAGACATTAAAGGTTATAAGAAATAGATGGAATATACCAGTAATAATGCTTAGTGCAAAGGAAGAGGAAGAAGATAAGCTTTTAGCATTGGGATTTGGTGCAGATAATTATGAAACAAAGCCCTTTAGTCCAAAGGTTTTAGTAGCTAAAATTAAAGCATTAATAAAGAGGAGCTATGGAAGTAGTATAGATAAAAGTACGGGAATTGTGATAGGGAATCTTTATATAGATGAAGAAGGTCATAGAGTTATGGTAAGTGATGAAGAAATTAATCTTTCACCAACAGAATTTTCTTTGCTTATATATTTCCTGAAAAACAAAAATATAGTTCTTACTAGAGAGCAAATTCTTACAAAAATATGGGGTTATGATTTTGAAGGAGATATACGTGTGGTTGATACTACGATTAAGAGACTTAGAGAGAAGCTAAAGCACATGAATAAAGTGATAGTAACAGTAAGAGGCTTTGGCTATAAGATAGAGGTTTAGTATGAATAAAATAATTAACTATTATAAAAAGATAAAGGGAAATATAGAAAGAAGCATTACATTGAAAATGTTTGTTGTAACTACTGTGGTGTTTATAGCATTTTTGACTATTACTCTTTTAAGTCAGAGAATATTGTTTGAAAAGATATATAATGATAAAAAGGAAAATGATATTAAAAGCAATGTGATAAAGTTTAGGGATACTCTAAGTAATCCAAAGGATGAAAGGGAAATAATAGAGAGTATTAAGAAGTTTGAGAATAATTATAACACATCTATAGGAGTGGTAAACACAGAAAATAATATTATAGTGACCTTTAAAACTGACTCAGAAACTATAGATAGTAAAAATACAGAAATTTTTAATTATGTTATTAAAACTATAAAGACAGATCCGGAACTATTAAACGAGATGATTAATAAAAAACAGGTAACTATTTCATTTAAGAACAGCGAGAACACTAAATATTTAGCTTCTGCACTTCTACATGAGAATAATATAATAGTAGGATTTACATCTTTACAATATGTAAAAGAAGCCATGGGGGTTATAGGGATATTTTATAAGTATTTTTACTTAGGGGCTATAGTAGTAATAGTTATATTAGCATTAATTTATTCGAAGTTTATTACAAAGCCATTAAGAGAAATAAATAAAGTGGCTGTAAGAATGAGTAATTTAGATTTTAGTCAGAGATGCACTATGGTATATGAAGATGAAATTGGAAACCTTGGGGAAACATTAAATTTTTTAGGACAAAATTTGGATAATTCTTTAAATTCATTAAAAGAAGTTAATAGAAAACTACAAAATGATATCCACAGAGAAAGAGAAATTGAGATTATGAGAAAAGAATTTATAGCAGATGTATCTCATGAATTAAAAACCCCTATTACTTTAATAAAAGGATATGCAGAAGGTATTAAGGATGGCGTATTTTTAGAAGACAATATGAATTCATCATTAAATGTAATTATAGAAGAATCTGATAAGATGAGTAATTTAGTTAGAGATATGCTTCAAATATCATCTTTGGAAAGTGGAAAGGTAATCCTTAATAAAGAATTATTTTTTATTGATAATTTAGTGAAAAATGTTGTAAAGAAATTACATCATAGTATCGATAATAAGAATGTAAAAATAGATTTGAATCTATATGAGAAACAAATTTATGGGGATGCATTTAAGATAGAACAAGTAATAACCAATTTTCTTACGAATGCAATAAGGCATACTCCCTGTGAGGGAAGTATATTTGTTAAAATTTACCCACGGGGGAATATGACTAAGTTATCTTTTGAAAATACAGGTGAGCTTATTAATAAGGAAGAAATTGATAAGATATGGGATAAATTTTATAAGATAGATAAGTCAAGAAATAGGAAAGATAGTGGTACAGGACTTGGACTATCAATTGTTAAAAATATAGTAGATTTGCACCAAGGTAAATGTGGAGTTGAAAATACCAAAAGAGGTGTAAGATTCTATTTTGAATTGCCAAATCAGTGCTAATATACTATAGCCATAGAAAAGAGGGGTATTAATTATGAAGGGCACAGTTGTATCAATATGGCTAAATACTTGTAGAAAACTTTATAATGATTCACAAGTAAATGAAGCTATGAACCATGCTGGATGGGAGACAAATAAGATATTTTCTCCACTAGAAGAAGTAGACGACAAAGTAATAGCTAAGTTTATTTCAAAGCTATCAGAAGCTAGAGGTTTAACTAAAGAGAAATTATGGAATGATATAGGAAAAGACAATATACAATCCTTTGTTAATGTATATCCAGTATACTTTAAAAAGAGAAGTGCATATGAATTTTTAAAATCACTAAATGATATACATATAGCAATAACTAAGAAAATTTCAGGCGCTAAGCCTCCAGCAGTAGATATTGTTCAGACATCTAAAAGAAAAGCGGTGATGACTTATTCATCTAAAAGAAAGATGTTTGATTATTTCTTAGGTATGCTTGAAGGAACTTTTGAATATTTTAATGAACAATTAGAGTATGAAATTTTAGAAAAGTCTGGAGATGTGATGAAAGTGGAAGTGACTTTTGAAAAAGAAATAAATAGCAAAAAAAGTTATGGATTTAATAAAATCTTATCACTTGGATTTGTAAAATCATTATCAGTTAAGGCATCCATATTTACTTTTATATTAACTCTTATTGGATCAACATTAATACTTGGAATTAAAAGTATAGTTCCAGCTTTAGAAATTACAGCTGTAGCTACAGTAGTAACCTTTATAGGTACATATTTATTATTAAGACCTGTTAAAGCTATCGCTGGATTAAAAGAAGATAAGGAAAGGTCATATGATGTTATTAGCACCAAGGATGAGCTTGAAGGATTATATGAAGTTATAAAATCAGGAACTAATATATCTTCAATGGATATGACAGAGTTTGATGCTAATGTTAGTGAGATGGTAGAATATCTTAATAAGGTTAAAGCTATTTCAAATGTAATGGAAGGCTCATCTAAAGAAATATCTACAGTAGTAGAACAAATGTCAGAAACTAGTGTGGACCAAGCCAACAATACAGAAAGAGTAGCATCAGGATTGAATGATAATATTAGAGCTTTAAATAACTTAGTAAACAGTGAAAATGAAAATAAATTAGCTATGGAAGATACTATAACGAAAATTACTGCTGGGTTTGATGAGATAAAGACTGTAAGTAATAATATTCAAAAAACATTAGACAAGTTCCAAGAAGTAAAAGAAACTGGAATAAAGTTAAACAATAAAGCTAGTGATATTACTAATATAGTATCAATAGTAGCTCAAATTTCCGACATGACAAATCTTTTAGCATTAAATGCTTCTATAGAAGCAGCTAGAGCTGGAGAACATGGTAGAGGTTTTGCTGTTGTTGCAGAAGAGGTAAGAAAGCTTGCAGAACAAACTAAAGATGCTGTTGAAGAAATTAATTTAAATCTTAAAGAATTTGCAGAGGATATTAAATATACTGTAGATAGCATAGATGAACAGTATGTAGCCCTTGAAAAACAAACTGATGGATTAGAAAGAATTAGAGATATAAGTGCGGGTACGACTACTGCTGTTGATAAAGTATCAGAATCAATGATTACTACAATCAATGATTTAGGTAGAGAAGTTAAAGCTATAGAAGGAATGTATGACAATGTGGAATCATTAGCAGCTATTGCAGAAGAAAATTCTGCATCATCTCAAGAAGTTAGTGCCAGTGTAAATACCTATACTGATGAAATGATTAAACTTACAGAAGCTATAGGTGAGGTTCAAAGAATTACAGAATATTTTAGAAGTACACTAGATGTATAATTAATGTTAAAAGCATTCTTAAGGTAAAGTTCATGAGATTTTACCTAAGAATGCTTTTTATTTGTTTAGTTTTATTACGGTTAAAGAGCTTTATAATATTAGAGTTTTAAATCCCTTGCAGATTGAAATCTGGGACATAAACTGTTGAGTTAGATCCACATTCTTGGATAAAGGCATTTTTAAAGCCTAAATCTATACAGTAATCTATTAAAGAGTCATAATGACTAGGGTTAAGAGGTTTATTAATTTCATCATATTCTGCTGCTTTAAACATAGGTGTATACTGATTCATTAGGCTTAAGTATACTGAATCTCCAAAGGTTTTATATATGTAATCTACTATTTTTTTTGAATCGAATAAAAGTCCAGGGAGCATTAGATGTCTTATAATAACACCTCTAATTAAAATTTCTTCATCATTAAATATTGGAATACCTACTTGATCTGCCATTTCCTCAATAACCTTTGACGCTATGGTGAAATAGTTAGGAGCAGAAGAATACTTTATTGCATATTTATCATTAAAATACTTTAAATCAGGAATATATACGTCTATGTATCCTTTAAGAGCTTTAATGCTCTCTACGTTTTCATAGCCATTGGAATTATAAACTACAGGGATATTAAGTCCATTTTCTTTAGCTTTATCCAAAGCAATTATTATTTGAGGTATATAGTGAGTAGGGTTAACTAAGTTTATATTATGGTATCCTTTAGCTTGTTGCTCTAAAAATATTTCACTTAATCTTTCTATAGAAACTTCCTTACCTATGTCAGACTGACTAATATCATGATTTTGGCAAAATACACATCTAAGGTTACAATTTGAAAAGAAAACTGTACCAGAACCATTAGTGCCAGACACACAGGGCTCTTCCCACATATGACCATAGGCCTTAGCAACTTTTACTTTAGCTCCACTTTTACAAAAGCCTACCTTTGCAGAGTTTCGATTTATACCGCAATTACGAGGGCATATATTACAATTATTGAGAGCAGTCAAATCTTTCATAATTAATTATCTCCTTACATAGTAAACATAGCAAATACTATATTTATATTTGAAAGTAAATAAACACTACTAACATAGTAGTGTTAATCTTATATAACATCAGTATAATTAAAGAGGAGCAAAAAGTGAAGTAGCCTATATAAGTTTTAATTATTTTTTTACCTTATTCATTTTAAAGTAGAACCCAATGCATTGAGCTATAAATACTAAGCTAACTATTCCGAAACCGGGATATAAGAAAGTTATAAGCTGTTTAAAGCCTATTTGAGATATAGGAAGGGCTATTAAAAGAATGAGTATAACACCTCTCTTATAAGGGATGTTGTATTTATTTTCAAGGGTCTTACCAACACTATATATATCTGAAACTTCTGTAGAAAACATCTCACACCAAATAATACATAAAAGAAGAATTTGCATTAAAGAGATAAACTTACTAGCTACAAAGAGTAGTGGAATTTCATATTTAAAGATTTCAGGTATATTTGCCATTAACATTGAATTAATTAAGAAAGCAAGTAGAGTAAGGACAAGAGCCCCAATGGTTAATCCAGAAATAATAAGGCGTTTATTTTTGATTTCTTTACTAATGGGAACAAGAACTCCACTACAGGATAACATGTTAAATCCTGCATAGAGAAGTGATGATATAATCCACTGTTTATCTATAATAAGGTTTTTGTATACTGGTACTTGTTTCATATAGTCCATAGATATAGTATCCTTTGAAAAGAGAAGATAAAGGACAAATATAGTAATAATTATAGTAGTAAGGCTAGGTACTATTATGGAATTAATAGCTATTAGGCCCTTAGTGTCATTTAATAAGGTAATAAGTGCAATTCCAGCCATTACAAACACTCCAACAAGTCTTGGAATTCCAAAGTGTTGATAAAGTAAAGCACCACTACCTGCAAGAATTATAGCAGCTCCTGAGATTAAAAAGAAGCTAGTAAGATAATCTGTTATTTTTCCAAAGAAACCAGGGCTTACAAGGGTTATAAAATCAGTATAAGAATTTAAGTCATATTTTAAACTTATAGACACTATAATGGAACTTATTATTATGTAAAATACTGCACAGAGTAGAAGTCCATAAAAACTTGAAAACCCATAGGTAGAAAAAAATTGAGTTATTTCTTGACCAGAAGCAAGGCCTGCTCCTACAATGGTGCCAATAAAAACAGTGGCAGCTTGAAAAATTAATTTAAGATTCTTCAAAGTTATCCCCCCAAATTATGATAGCTTGTATATTTATATTGAAGTCCACACAAGAATATGTGGAAAACTATTAATATGTGGAAAACTTTTTAAAGTATTGTTAGTAAATTTTCATTTAGGTATCTGAAAATAAATAATAAGTCAAAGATGAGAAGTATAACACAAAATAGACAAGCATTCTGAGTTGTTTATTTTTTGAAGATGTCTTAGTGGATTTTGAAAGATAAAAGAGTTAAACTATAATTGAATATAGAAGATTACTATATGGATATATTTAAAATAGATAACAGAAGAATAGGATAGGAAGATTAGAAATGAGAAAAGATTTTAATGGAAAGAGATATCATAATTTAAATTATTTTTTAAGAAAAAAGTTTAATGGACAAAAAACTTTTAAAATATCATTAGATGGTGGATTTACATGTCCTAATAGAGATGGAAAATTATCAAAAGGTGGGTGTATATTCTGCTCTGAGAGTGGCTCAGGAGATTTTGCTGGAGATAGGTTATCATCTATAACTGAGCAGTTTGTTGATATAAAGGAAATGATGAATAAAAAGTGGAAAGATGGTAAGTATATAGCTTATTTTCAGGCTTATACAAATACCTATGCGCCTGTAGAAGTATTAAAGAAAAAATATGATGAAGCATTAACACAAGAGGATGTGGTTGGACTTGCCATTGCTACAAGACCAGATTGTTTAGAAGAAGATGTGTTAGAATTATTAGAAGACTATTCAAAAAGGGTATATACTTGGGTAGAACTTGGACTTCAAACTAGCAATGATACTACAGCTACCCTTATAAATAGAGGCTATAAGTTAGAAATATTTAAAAAAGCAGTGGAGGAACTACATAAAAGGAAAATAGATGTGGTGGCGCATATAATCTTTGGACTTCCAGGAGAAAGTAAAGAGGATATGTTAAAAACCGTTAAGTATATTTCTAAGCTTCCCATAAAAGGAGTTAAGATTCACCTTCTTCATGTAATGAAAAATACAAGGCTAGAAAAGCTGTTAGATGAAGGCAAGATTACATTACTAGAAATGGATGAATATATTGAACTTGTAACTAAGGCTATAACAATGTTACCACAGGATATAGTAATTCATAGACTTACAGGAGATGCCCCAAGAAATTTATTAGTAGGTCCTATGTGGAGTTTGAAAAAGTGGGAAGTCTTAAACGCCATAGATAATAAGTTAGTCACTGAAGACCTATATCAAGGAAAATATTATAAAGAAGATTGATTTAATTAAATGTATAATCAGGGGGGAATAGTACATGAATATTGATGTAGTTATATCTGCACAACATATTAAGCCAGAAAAATTTAAAGATAGGATAGTGGTTGTTATTGATGTCTTAAGAGCAACTTCAGTAATGGTTACAGCATTAAATAATGGTTGTGATAAAATAATTCCTGTAAAAGAGATAGAAGAAGCTATAGATATTGCAAGTAAAGATAAAAATAAATATCTTTTAGGAGGAGAAAGAGGGGGAATAAAAATAGATAAATTTGATTTCTCCAATTCACCTTTAGACTACATTGAGGATATAGTAAAAGGTAAGAGTCTTATAATGACTACCACAAATGGGACTAGAGCTATTAAAAATAGTGAGGAAGCAGAGAAGATATTTATAGGTGCTTTAATAAATGGAAGAGTAGTAGCAGAAAAATTAGCTAAGTTAAATAAGGATGTAACCTTTGTAAATGCAGGAACCGATGGAGAGTTCTCTATGGATGACTTTATAGCAAGTGGGTATATAATCAACTGTTTAAGAGATATAATGAAAAACCATTGCACCTTAACAGATATAGCAAAAACTTCAGAATATGTATATATAAATAATCCTAGTATAATAAGTTTTGTAAAAGATGCACTTCATTATAAAAGGATGAAGGATCTCAGGTATAATGAAGATTTAAGATATTGCCTTTCAAAGGATTTAATAAATATAGTTCCAGAATACAAGGATGGAGAAATAAAGATATATTAATGAACAGATTTCTAAGCTTCAGAGGGAGTTTTACTCCTACTGAGGCTTAGAAATCTATTTTAAGAACTGCTGCTTTTAGTAGTTCTTTTTCTTTTAGCTAAAGTTAAAAATATAACTTCATATACTACAGTATATAAGGTAAAGAGAGCTATGAAAATAATTTGCTCAATACCATTCATTTTAGAGGTAGCAAACAATATTATTATAGGGAAAAAAAAAACAATCTGAACAAATCTTAGAATGGATAAGCCTTTCATAACATCACCTTTTACCAAATATTACTATATTATTATTGTTACACTTTTAGAACTAACATTCAATAAAAACTGTACAACAAATTTATATCTCATTATCCTTATAATTTAAGAAAATCAAAGAATAAAATTACAATATGTAAAAATAAGTGAAATCATAAGTGATATGCATAAGTATACCTAGTAGTAAATAACTAAAATTTTATTGAATTTATATAAAATAATGTACTCATGTAAGGATAAAATGAATAAAATATATAAAGGGGGAATATTTATGGAATTCTTTAGTTATATTACAGAGAATGCATTGATACTAATACCAGTGCTATATATAATTGGTATGATTTTAAAAGGAATAGAGAAGATAAATGATAAATATATACCAGTAATTTTGCTTCCTGTAGGCATACTGTTATCTATGGGAGTTATGCACAGTTTTAGTGCTGATGCAATAATTCAGGGTGTTTTAGTTACTGGGGCTAGTGTATATGCTAACCAACTAGTAAAACAAAGTCAAAAGAAAGAGTAAAGAAGATTTAAATATAAGAGCTATATAATTTATAAATCAAATAAGATTATAAATTATATAGCTCTTTATAAATAATTAAACCACTTGGAAGATATAAAATTTTAAGTAGTATGATTCATCACTATTCCAAAGAATTGGATGATCAGGAGCTTGAGTTCTAAATTCTACTTGTCTTAGGGTAACCCTTGCATCTTTAGCTGCACTGGCAATGGTATCTCTAAACAGTTCAGGATTCATAAAGTGAGAACATGAACATGTTATAAAATAACCACCTTTATTAACTAATTTCATTCCTCGAAGGTTTATTTCTTTATATCCTCTTGTAGCACTTTTTATAGTAGAACGAGATTTGGTAAAGGCTGGTGGGTCAAGGATAACCACATCATATTTTCTGCCTTCATCAGACCACTCACGAAGTACATCAAAGGCGTTGTGACATTCAAATTTAACTACATCTTGTAGATTATTAAGCTCTGCATTACGTCTACAGAATTCTACTGCATGCTCTGATATATCTACTCCTAATACTGATTTAGCACCAGCAACACCAGCATTTAATGCGAAGGAACCAGTGTGAGTAAAGCAGTCTAGCACAGTGGCATCTTTGCAAAGCTTATGTATAGCAGCTCTATTTTCCTTTTGATCTAAGAAAAATCCTGTCTTTTGCCCATTTTCAACATCAACATAGTACTTAACGCCATTTTCAACTATCTGAATCATAGTATCAAAGGGTTCGGTTAAAAAGCCTTTAATCTGTTCCATGCCTTCAAGGATTCTAACCTTAGCGTCACTTCTCTCATAAATACCTTTAGCACCATATTCTTCTACTAGAATTTTTACAATGATATCTTTATATTTATCAATGCCTAGAGCTAGAGATTGAATAACGTAGTAATCTTCTAATTTATCAATTATAAGTCCAGGTACAAAATCAGCTTCTCCAAACAAAAACCTACAGCTAGAAGTATCTATTATCTTTTTTCTGTATTCCCATGCAGCTCTAAGTCTTTTTCTAAAAAATTCTTCATCAATTTCTTCATTGATATCTCTAGTCATAATTCTTATAGTAATTTTAGAAACATCATTAATATAACCTTTTCCGATGAATTCCTCTCTGCAATTATATACTTCTACAATGTCTCCATTTTCATATTCACCATCATATTCTTCTATATCAGTAGAGTAAACCCAAAGGTGACCATTCTCCACACTTTTTCCTTTTCCCTTTAGTAGATAGAATTTACAAGCCATTTACATCCTCCTATTATCAAAACAATAAATTATTAATAATAATTTATATTGTCAAATTTAAAATTGTTCTATATAAAAATTAAATTTCCTAAACTTTATTTAGACCTCTTATAGTATAAATTTATAGAGAGGATTTTGCAAATAAATTATTTAATTTTTACCATAGAAAAATCTTTGGCAGTAAAGTATAATATTCTTGGTTTGAATTTTTTTAACGCATACCATTTAATGGTGATAGTCAGAAGGATATAGGAGGAAAATGTATGAGTATACTTACAGTTAAAAATATAAGTCATGGTTTTGGGGATAGAGCAATATTTGAAGATGTATCCTTTAGATTATTAAAAGGGGAACATGTAGGTTTAATTGGAGCTAATGGTGAGGGTAAATCTACTTTTATGAATATAATAACTAGTAAACTTATGCCTGATGAAGGCCAAGTAATTTGGTCTAATAATGTGAGGGTAGGATATATGGATCAACATGCAGCTTTAGAACAAGGATTAACTATAAGAGATGTACTAAGAGATGCATTTAAATACCTATTTGATTTAGAGACTGAAATGAATGAACTTTATGGGAAAATGGGTGAAATGGACGAAGAACAAATGAATAAGGCATTAGAAAGAACTGCTATTATTCAAGATATGCTAGATAATAACGGGTTTTATGTTATAGATGCAAAGGTTGAAGAAGTTGCTAAGGGATTAGGACTTTTAGATGTAGGGCTAGATAAAGATGTAACGGCTTTAAGTGGAGGCCAAAGAACTAAGGTTTTACTTGCAAAGCTTCTACTTGAAACTCCAGACATATTACTTCTAGACGAGCCTACAAACTATTTAGATGAAGCACATATAGAGTGGCTGAAGAGATATCTACAAAGCTATGAAAATGCATTTATTCTAATATCTCATGATATTCCTTTCTTAAATTCTGTAATTAATCTTATATACCATGTGGAAGATAGAAAGTTAAGTAGATATGTAGGAGACTATGAAGAGTTTAAGAGAATATATGAAGCAAAAAAAGAACAGCTTGAAAGAGCATATGAAAGGCAACAAGCTGAAATTGCAAAACTTGAAGATTTTGTTGCAAGAAATAAAGCCAATGTTGCTACATCTAACATGGCTAAATCAAGGCAGAAGAAGTTGGATAAAATAGATAGAATAGAGCTTTCTAAGGAAAAGCCAAAGCCAACATTTAACTTCAAAACAGGAAGAGCATCAGGTAAGGTTATTTTTGAAACTAAGGACTTGGTTATAGGATATGATAGTCCATTAACAAAGCCTCTTAATATTTCTATGGAAAGAGGACAAAAGATTGCCCTTGTAGGAGCCAATGGACTTGGAAAAACAACTCTACTTAAGAGCCTTATGGGAGACATAAAACCTATAAGTGGAGAAGTTACCCTAGGTGATTATCAACAAATAGGATACTTTGAGCAAGAAGGTGCATCAGGAAATAAAAATACTTGTATAGAAGAATACTGGAAGGAATTCCCTAGCTGCACTCAATACGAAGTCCGTGCAGCCTTAGCTAAGTGTGGTTTAACTACTAAGCATATAGAAAGCATGGTTATGGTACTATCAGGAGGAGAAGCTGCCAAGGTAAGACTTGCAAAGCTTATAAATAGGGAAACCAATATACTAATCCTTGACGAGCCTACCAATCACTTAGATGTAGAAGCAAAGGATGAATTAAAGAGAGCATTACAAGAATATAAAGGAACTATATTACTAGTTTGCCATGAACCAGAGTTTTATAAAGATGTAGTAACAGATATATGGAACTGTGAGGATTGGACGACGAAGATTGTATAATGCATATTTAAAGTTATGTTGTTAGGTGAGGTGTTATTTTACACCTCATTTTTTAAATTTTAAAATATTGAATAAGTAAAATTGGTGGACCCAAAAAGGAAAAATGTAGAATATAATATAAGTACATCAAAAGTAATAATGCTATTATAAGTGCATCAAAGGTGATGATGCTATTATGAGTGCATCAAAAGGGATGATGCTATTGTAAATGCATCATCATTGAAAAAGTATCTAATAAATGTTAAAATTAAAGAAATATTTAAGAAATTATGAGGTAATAAGCATGTACTTTGCAATTATAGGTGATATAGTTGAGTCAAAAAAGATATTAAATAGAAATGAAGCTCAGGAAAAATTAAATCATATATTAAAAGATATAAATATTGAATATGAAAGAAACATTGCTGCAAAATTTATTATTACATTAGGAGATGAATTTCAAGGTTTATTAAGTAATCCTATTCATTTATTTGATATTATTGATAAAATTAAGTTTAAAATGTATCCTATAAAAATTAGATTTGGAGTTGGGATTGGTAATATTGATACTAATATAAATAAAGAGATGGCATTAGGGGCTGACGGTCCAGCATATCATTATGCTAGAAAAATGATAGAGGAGATTAAAATATTAAATAAAACAAACAGTAAATCACAATATAATACAGATATAGGGGTTAGTTCGATTTATAAAACTGATATAGTTAGTTTAATTAATAATAATTTATGCTTATGTTACTTTATAGAAGAGAAGTGGACAGATAAGCAAAGAGAGCTTATTGAAAAAATAATGTTTTCAAATAAAACTCAAAGGGAAATTGCTAATGAATTAAATTTAGTTCAATCAAGCGTACAAAGGAGATTAAAGAGCTCAGGATATTATAATTATATTTATGTAAAACATAGTTTGAATAGAGTTTTGATGGAAGTGTGGGGAGAATATAAATATGCAGATTAAATTTATTGTACTGTGCTTGATAGCACATGTGGTTGGGGATTATTATTTGCAAGATGATGAAATGTCAGAGCTAAAGAAGGAAAAAATAGGTGGCGTATTTAAACATTCAGTATTCTATAGCATTCCATTTATTTTAATTTTACTTTTGTTTAAGAAAAGTTATAAGATAACAGGATTAATACTATTATTATGCTTAGCTCATTTATTGATCGATGTAGTAAAATATTATTTATATAAGGGATATTTAAAAATATTTCATACTGCATGTAAAAAGAATAAAGTAAAGAAGTATATTAAATCATGGATGGTATATATATTTGATCAAGTTGTACATATAATTTTACTTATAGCCGTAATAGTTTGTTTTAGGGAGAATTTATATCATCCAATAGATACATTGTATATTGGATATAATATATTGGGTATCGATGGATTAACGGTTTTAAAATGGGCATTGATGGTGTTATGTATGCATAAGCCGGCAAATATAACTTTTAAAATAATATTTTCAGAATGTAAGCCTAAGGGAAACTTAGTTACTAGTAATAATTCGGTAGTTAACAATAGTATCAATAGCAGCGTTGCTAACAATGGTAATAATAATGGCGCAGTTATAGGTTTTTTAGAACGTATAATAATTGCTATGTTTTTATATAGTAATCAATACTCGGCTATAGGATTCATTTTAACAGCAAAGTCAATTGCTAGATATAATAAGATTTCTGAGGATGCAGAATTTGGTGAGTATTATTTAATTGGAACATTATTTAGTACTTTATTTGTTATAGTTATTTATAACTTTATTTTTTAATCGGTTAATAAGATATTTTAATATATTAACTTGAGTTATTCACTAAAATTATTTATATAAGGACAACTACTGCATAGTTTAAATGGTATATATCTACAGCCAGTAACAATCTTAGCCGCTATAGATTATTAAATTTAATTTTCTTGTTTAGTTCACATATTTTTCTATTAAACTATTCATATGAGTCTCTCCATTGTTAAGTGTTTTTCTGCAAGTTAACCATAACAAAGGAGGGACTCCTTTTCTATATTTTCATCATTTTTTAGGTGAAAAGCAAAATGTTAATAAATATAGGTATCAAGCTATGCATGGTTTTTATTTTTCTATGAATAATTCAGGTTAAAGCATATAGTTTTTGATAAAAGTATATTTTTTAAAAAAATAAGAGTGTGAGAAGAAAAGAATGATGTTAGAATAAGTAAAAGCATATTTACAATATAAAATTATGAGAATATGATAAAATAGAATTTAACATAAGGCATCTTCGAAAAATAAATAAGTCAGAATGTTCGTCTATTTTGTGTTATACTGCGTCAACAGAACCCTTAGATAGTGCTACTATCTGCGGAACCTGTTTCCTTGTCTAACTCAAAATATACTTCCCATCTTTGACTTATTATTTATTTTCAGATACCTTAAATATATAATAAAAACTTTGAGGTGAAAAATGAAAATAAGAGTACCAAAATATCTTAATAAATTCAAATGTATAGCAGACAAGTGTGAGGATACATGTTGTGCTGGTTGGGAAATTGTTATTGATAAAGAAACTTATGATTACTATGAAAATCTTAGTGGTAGCTTTGGAGAAAGACTAAGAAGTGAGATAGTCAATGATGGAGAAGACAATATATTTGTATTGAAAAAAGGAAATTGTGCCTTTCTAAATGAAAACAAATTATGTGATATATATAATGAACTTGGAGAAGATGGTCTTTGCTATACTTGCAAGAAGTATCCTAGGTATATGGAGGAGTTCGGGAACTTACGAGAAATAGGTATATCACTTTCCTGTCCAGAGGCAGCAAGGATAATACTAGGTGATTCTAATAAGGTTGAATTTGAGTTAAGTGAAAATGATGAGTTTATAACTTCCTATAACGATATTGATGCCATGCTATTTATCGACCTTATGCAGTGCAGAAGTATAATTTTTAATATACTTCAGAATCGTAGTATTGATTTAAATATAAGAGCTGCTATAATTCTTGACTTTGCAAAGGAAGTTCAGGATAAGATAGATGAGGACGATCTAACTAGTTTAAAGACCATTAAAGAAAGATATATGGATAAAAACTTTATAAACAAGACTAGTGATGATCTTAATAAAACTATTAGAGATAAAGAACAATGGTATACTGATATAGAAGAGTATTTTTATGTATTTAAAGGCTTAAAGCATATAAATAACAATGATCCCTTAGGCTTAGATAAGGTGTTATCTTATATTAAGAGTAGTGCTGAGAATAAAGATATTTATCTAGATAAATATAAGGAATTTAACAATTTTTATAAAGATAATATGTATAAGTTTGAAAATATATTAGTTTATTTTGTGTTTAGATACTTTATGAAGGCTGTCTTTGATTATGATGTGGCTGCTAAAGTGAAGACTGCCGTGGTGAGTTATTTAATGATTAAACAGTTATGTGTAGTAAGGTGGATAGAAAGTGGAGAGCTTAGTGATGAGGATATGGTAGATATAAGTCATACATATTCTAAAGACATTGAACATTTAGAGGAGAATATAGACACCTTGGCAGAGATTTTTAAAAGAAATCCTGTATTTAAAGAAGATAGAATTATAAATATACTAATAAACTAAAAATAAGGTATTAGATAATTAAGTAATATTTAGACTACTTCGATTTTGAAATATTAGATTACAAATGAAAAAATTAAACTTATAGTTGGAGAAGGAGAGATATGGAACATTATAAAATTTTAGGTGTTGATAAAAATACATCTATGGAAGAGATAACAAAGGCTTATGAAGATAGGATAAATAAATTTAAAGAAGAGATAGAAGATGAAAAAAGAGCAAAATCCTTTATAAAAGTATTTGATGAAGCTTATGAAAAAATAAAGGAAGAGAGAGAAAAAAATAAAAGTCAGCAAACTGTGATTATAGATAATCAAGTGAAAGATTTAAATAATAATTTTCATAAAAATGATAGTAATAGCTATGAAAGTTTTAATGAATATGAACAAGAATTTACAGTTAGTAAAGAAAAGGAGAGATCATCTTCAAAGAGTACATCAATAAGAAAACAAAAAAAATCTAAAAAGAAGTCTACAGAAGATAGAGACAATATTAAATCTGAAAAACAAAGTAAAAGGGATAGTAGTAGAAAAGCAGGAAGTAATAAAAAGAGTAGTGAATCTTCCCTTACTCAATTGTCACTTAAGATATTGCTCATGCCTGTGGTAGTTATATTATCCATAATAATATTTCTATGTAAAATATTAAATATAATATCTTGGATTGCATCTAAGATTATAATAATAGCAGCTATAGCTATATCTGCTATCCATGGATATCAAATTTATATTGGACATGCTATTAAATATAAGATATTTGTATTATGTGCTGTGGGCTTTGTAGTTTCTTTATTTTTACCAAGTATCCTAAAAATTCTTGTATCTACGTTAAGTAAAGTAAATAACAAATTAAAAAAGTTTGTTTTTTAATGTTAAGTGGTAGAAATATAATTGTTAGTATTTTATATTTTTATAATTAAAAAATATAATTTTTATTATATTTTTAAGAAGTTAACTTGAAAAACTTTACTTTACTGAAACTGACCGAACCTTCTGTTGCAATAGTATTTTATTATTGATATAATGAATCAAGTAAAGTTTATTATAAACTTTTTTGATTGTTATAATTGTGGGTTAATTTTATTTTAAAGTAAAGAAAACTAATTCATTCATATCTTGAATATTTTTAAAATAGGAGAGATTGTATATGAAAGAATTTAGTATTAACACAAAGGTCTATTTTGGACAAGGCTCTTTAGAAAAACTAAATGAAATCAAGAATAAAAGAGTGCTAATTGTATGTGATAAATTCATGGAAACATCAGGTATGGCTGAGAAAGTAAAGCAAAAGCTTGTTGATTGTCAAGTAGCTGTATTTAGTGATATTGTACCTGATCCATCTGTAGAAGTTATTGCTGAAGGCATTCAGAAATTACAAAATTGTGATGCTCAGGTTATGATAGCTCTTGGTGGAGGTTCATCAATTGATGGAGCTAAAGCTATGAGAGAATATGCAAAAAAAATTACTGGTGGAGCTTCTTCTATAGAAGAATTCTATGCTATACCTACTACAAGTGGTACAGGGTCTGAAGTAACTGAATATGCAGTAATAACTAATAAACAAGAAGGGTTAAAGTATGCTCTTGCAGATAAATCTCTTCTTCCAACAGTTGCAATTCTTGATCCGGAACTAGTAAAATCTGTACCTAAGGCTATAACTGCTGATACAGGAATGGATGTTATTACACATGCTTTAGAGGCTTATGTTTCAAAGAATGCTACTGATTTTTCAGATGCTCTTGCAGAGAAAGCACTTACTTTAGCTTTTAGATTTTTACCACTAGCTTATGCTGATGGAAATGATGTAGTGGCAAGAGAAAAGCTGCACAATGCATCATGTCTTGCTGGAATGGCTTTTAATGCTGCTGGCTTAGGAATTACTCATAGTTTAGCTCATGCTGTAGGTGGGAAATTACATATTTCTCATGGAAGAAGTAATGCAATGATACTTCCTTATGTAATAGAATATAATGCCAATTTAAATAAGGGTGCTTTCAATGTAGAATATGACATAGCATCTAAAAAGTATCAAAGAGTTGCCAAATTATTGAAGTTGCATGCACCAAATGTAAATATTGGTGTTAATAATTTAATTAAAAGTATTGTAGAACTTCAAAAGACTTTGATGATTCCAACAACATTAAAAGAACAAGGTGCTGATATGGAACTAGCTGAAGCATCAAAAGAAGAAATCATTAAAGCAGCTCTTAATGACATATGTACAACAGCAAATCCTAAAGAAGTAACAGGAGAAGATTTATCAAAAATTTTAGAAAAAGTTTTTGGATAAAATTTTGTATTTTATACCACTCATTAATGGGTGGTTTTTTTATTGGTTCTGCTAAACTCCTTAAATTTAGGATGGAATGTTATACATTTAGCTTGATGTAATAAATTTCCTCTTTACAGTTTGACTATAATATGTAATATTGTTTATACGAATAATATATTTTTTCTTTAATTTCACATGGTAAAATATTCATTTTAAGGTTAAATATTATTCTTCAATTATTTTTGAATATTATCAAACTCTGTTTATTCAAAATCACATAATTAAGTATTTATAATTCTCATCATAATCATAATAATATCCATTTATTTATACAAAAAGTTTGATATAACAATTAGCTAAAATTTCATTAGGATTTTTATTATATATAAGTTTATGATAAACATTTTGAAAATTGCAAAGAGTTCGTGGCTCTTAGAATAAATTTAAAATGTTTATAAATATTAAAAAGGTGAAGTTATTTTTTAATGCTTATAAGGACTCCTCCTTATATTCTTTACATTTAGTGGGGGAAATTCTTTTTAATAAAGTTTTAAAATCTTTGGAATAAAATGATTTAGATTTTAAAAACGGCTAAAAATATTATAAAAGAGGTGAACTTAGTATGGGAGAAGAATTATATTCCATAGGAAAAGTGGAAGAGATATGTAAAATAACAAAAAAAGCACTGAGATATTATGATAAAATGGGTATATTATCACCTGATAAAGTAGCTGATGAAAGTGGCTATAGATATTACAGCAAGAAAAACTTACTATCTGTACCAGTAATAAAATATTATAAGCAAAGTGGATTTAAGCTAGAAGAAATGAGAGCTTTTTTACAAGGAACAACTTATGATTTTTTTGATAAAAGTTTTAGAACAAAAATTGATGAATTAAGAGAACTTGAAAAGGAAATAAATTTAAAGATAAGATCTGTAAGAGATTGGCATGCACTTATAGTTGAGGCACAGATGGTAATTGAAAATAATGTTTGTGATGTCTCTATAAAATATATTGATGAGCGCAATTTAATATTCTTAAATCAAAATTTTAATTATGATTATATGGAGTGTATAATTAACATAGAGTTTAACAATTATATTGATAGTATAAATAATGCAATAACAGGTCCTGTAATTATATGTTTTCCATCTTTTGAGGATAAGATTAATGGGAAATGTAGTAAGATGAAAATAATGCAAGAGACTATTTTAAAGTGTAAGGACGAAGAAAGTATTGAATTTGGTGGATGGTTAGCAGCTTCTTGCTATCATATAGGTACTCATGAAACAATTAATGAAACATATAAAAAAATAAAAGAATGGGCTAAGGAACATGATTACATATGTTCTGAAGAATCTTATGAAAGATATGTAACAGATTATTGGACAACTAAAAACACTGACAAGTTTGTAACGGAAATTTTGATTAAAATTAGAAGAAAGAGATAGATTCATTAAACTGAAAATACTGAAAACGTTGACCGTAGGGTAAGGGATAAAATGTCGATAAAACTCGGTTTGTAAAAAAATACAAATATATCTTTTGAAAAAAATACATATATTTCTTTTATAAAATAAAATTTCTACTCCATGATATTGACGGAAACTAGTATTTAGCACTTAAAACAACTGGCACAACTAACTTATAATTATTTATTAAGTTAGTTGTGTTAATTTTTTTTGAATTTTGATGACAAATACATGTTGACTTTACCCCATAGGGAAAGGCATATAATTTAATTGTTAATAAAATAACCACAAGATATCAAATGAAAAGTTATTCAATAGTTTTAAAATGAAATATCCCAAATTATAACAATCACAAAACGTACTCATTGTAAATTTTTATTTAGTAATATAAATTTAAAAGTTATTATCAAACTAAGTGGAGGGGATTTATTTTATGAAGGAAGTTTCGAAAACGGTAAGTTTAGAAGCCATTACTGCAAAAAACAAATTATCATCTGATTTCCTTAAAAAAGGTATTTCAATTGCTCTTTTTTCAGGTCTTATGTATGGATTTTATTCAGCATTTTTAACCTTGGGAATGACTAAAGGAGTATGGGGTGACTGGTATGGTGCTAATACAGCAGGTTTATCAGCAGTAGTTATTACATATGTGCTTGGTGCCCTTGGTAGTGCCGTAAACGATACATGTAGTGCTGTTTGGGCAGTGATTTATGCAACTGTTAAAGGTAAACTTGGAGATTTCTTCAGATGTCTTAAAACCAAACCAGGTGCTGTAATGATATTGGCAGCTCTTATCGGAGGACCAATTTCAAGTACAGCTTTTGTTGTGGCTTTACAAATGGCGGGTTCAATTGTTATTCCAATTACAGCTCTTTGTCCAGCTATCGGTGCTATTTTAGGAAGAATATTATTCAAACAAAAACTAGACAAACGTATGATGCTTGGTATTGCCATCTGTGTTGTATCTAGCTTTATGATTGGAAGTACTAGTATTGGTGGAGATGCTCCAGCTGGAATGTTCCTTGGAATTTGTATTGCATTTATTGCAGCTCTTGGATGGGGATTTGAAGGTTGCGTAGCTGGATATGGTACATCTATGATTGACTCAGAGATTGGTATTACAATTCGTCAAGCTACATCTGGGCTTTCAAACTTAATAATATTAGTACCTTTATTTGGAATGATATTTGGAGATGGGATTAAATTTTCAACTAATTTAGTTAGTCAAGCATTTACAAGTGGTCCTGCAATGATATGGTTTGCACTAAGTGGTCTTTGTGCTTTTGTTTCATACATGAGTTGGTATAACGGTAATAGTATGTGTGGTGCTGCTCTTGGTATGGCTTGTAATGGTACATATTCCTTCTGGGGTCCATTCTGCTGTTGGATAATTCTTGGAGTGATAGGCGGTATGGACGGATGGGCATTACCTCCAATCGTATGGATCTCTGCGGTATTAATGATGTTCGGTATCCTTGTAATAGCTATGAATCCAATGGATTTGTTTAAAAAGAAGGAGGTATAAGATAATGAAGCCGCTTAATTATGCAATATTAAAATATTTTACAAAAATTAATGAAGCTTGCGCTGATGATGTTATAAATGCTCTAAAAGTAGAGTATGGCAACTTTAAAGCTTTGAAAAAGAAAGCTGTAATTACGGCGTTAATGACAGCGGAGGCAAATGGTCTCATTGAAGAAACAAGATTTGAATTAGATAAAAATGGTGAGTTGAGAGTTTATTATAGAGCCCACGAAGATGGTGCTGCTACAATCAACAAATATATAAAAGACTAAAAAAATTTTTTGAATTAATTAATTAAAAGGCTCATTGCTATAATTTATGTTTCATAGGGATGAGCCATAATTATTTATTAATATACAAAAGATATGGTTAATTGAAAGGAGTTTTATTTTATGAAGGAAGTTTCAAAAGCAGTAAGCCCACAAGCTATGGCTGCAAAGAAGAAATTATCAAGTGATTTCTTCAAAAAGGGTATATCTCTAGCTTTATTTTCAGGACTTACCTATGGGTTATATACAGCATTTCTGACTATGGGTATGACAAAAGGAGTATGGGGTGACTGGTATGGCATTAATTCAGCAGGTTTATCAGCATTTGTTATAGCATACTTACTTGCTGCACTTGGTAATGCAATAAATGATACATGTAGTGCAGTTTGGGCGATTTCATTTGCATTAGTAAAAGGTAAATTTAAAGACTTTGTAAGATGCATTAACACTACTCCGGGACGAATTATGATATTAGCAGCTCTTATTGGAGGACCTATAGCTGGTACTGCTTATGTTATAGCTCTTCAAATGGCTGGACCAATAGTTGTTCCAATATCAGCTCTTTGCCCTGCTATTGCTGCTATATTAGGTAAAATTTTATATAAGCAGGAATTAAATAAACGTATGGCATTAGGTATTGCAGTATGTGTATTTGCTAGTTTCTTAATTGGTAGTACAGGCTTTAGTGGTGGAGCTTCAGCAAGTACTTTAATTGGTATTTTAATAGCTATTATTGCAGCTCTTGCATGGGGATTTGAAGGTTGTGTAGCTGGATATGGTACATCAATGATCGATCCTGAAATTGGTATTTGTATTCGTCAAGTTACATCAGGTATAGCAAATTTATTCATCTTAGTTCCTGTTTTTGGAATTATGGCTGGTGGAATGAACATTTCTGTTGACCTTGCTATACAAGCATTTACAAGTGGTCCTGCAATGATTTGGTTTGCATTAAGTGGTCTTTTATCATTTATCACATTTATGACATGGTATGCTGGAAACAGTATGTGTGGAGCAGGGCTTGGAACTGCATGTAACGGTACATATTCATTCTTTGGACCATTATTCTGCTTATTGTTATTAGGAGTATATGGTGGAATGGATGGATGGTCATTACCTTCAGTTGCTTGGATTGGAGCTGTAATAATGATGTTTGGTATCCTTACAATATCTATGAATCCACTTGATTTATTAAGAGGAAAAAAAGAGGGGGATAAAATAGATGAAGCCGCTTAATTATGCAATATTAAAATATTTCACTAAAGTAGAAGAAGCTTGCGCAGATGACGTTATAGAAGCGTTAAAGGGACAATATGGAAATTTTAAAGCTTTAAAAAAGAACGCTGTAATTACTGCGTTAATGACAGCAGAAGCAAATGGTCTTATTGAGGAAACAAGATTTGAATTAGATAAAAACAACCAATTAAAGGTTTATTATCATGCCCATGAAGATGGTGCAGCAACAATTAACAAATACATAAGAGATTAATTTTTAACATTACCCATAGGGTAATGCTTATAAGGAAAAATCTCTTATGAATTTAGTAAAATAGTTATTCTTATTAAACATTAAGAAAAGACTTTACTCTTAACAGCATAATTTCTTGTAAAAATATTTAAGAATTTTAATGCAAGAAATATATTGACTTTCCCCCAAAGGGTAAGGGATATAATCAATATATAAGAACAAACAAAAGATGCATGCAAACATAAATATAATATATAGAAGTTATGTAGTTAAGCTAAAGTATATTGAGCTAAAAATAGGAAGGAGGAATTAGTAATGAGATATTATGGAGATGAGGCTTTAGGCCTTGTAGAAACAATAGGATTGGTTCCTGCACTTGAGGCTGCAGACAAAATGCTTAAGGCAGCTAATGTTGAATTGATTTCATATGAAAATGTTGGTTCAACACTTGTAACTATTATGGTAAAAGGTGATGTTGGTGCAGTAAGATCTGCTGTAGAAGCAGGTGCTGAAGCAGCGGCAGCAATTGGTAAATTAACAGCACACAATGTTATGCCACGTCCTATTAAAGAAGTTGGAGATATCGTTTCAGTACACGATATCGACGCATAAAGCATAGAAAGGAAATGATTTACATATGTCAAGATATGAAGCTTTAGGATTAATCGAAACTTTTGGTCTGGTTTTTGCTTTAGAAGCAGCAGACGCTATGTGCAAAGCAGCAGATGTAGAACTAATAGGATATGAAAACGTTGCGTCAGGTTATATATCTGTTTTAGTTCGTGGTGATGTTGGTGCTTGCAAAACAGCAGTAGATGCTGGTGTTGCAGCAGTTGAAGGAATGGAAGGTGGAAGCCTTTATAGTTCAATAGTTATTCCAAGACCACACCAAGATCTAGAAAAAATAATAAAACGTTATGCAATTACAAATCTTGTAACAGAATAATAAATAGAAAAATTTTTTATAAGAAAAAGGAGAGAGAAAAATGAATATTATTGATAATGATTTACTCTCCATGCAGGAAGCGAGAATTCTTGTTGAAAATGCTCGTGAGGCACAAAGAAAACTAGCAGCTTTCCCACAAGAAAAACTTGATGAGATAGTTGAACGTATGACCGAAGAGATTGAAAAACATTTAAAAGAACTTGCAAAAATGTCTAATGAGGAAACTGAATGTGGAAAGTGGGAAGATAAACATATTAAAAATCACTTTGTGTGTAAGTATCTGAAAAGTAGACTTAAGGGTATGAATTGTGTAGGTGTCATTAGTGAAGATAAAATGAACAAGACAAAGGATATAGGAGTACCAATGGGTGTTATTATAGCCTTTTCTCCATCAATGAGTCCTGTTTCTACAACAATATATAAAGCCTTAATTGCAATTAAGTCAGGAAATGCAATTATATTTTCACCTCATCCAGGAGCTAAAAATACAATTTCTAAAACAATTGATATTTTAATTAGAGCTGGAGAAGGGGTAGGGCTTCCAGAAGGTGCACTTGCATATTTGCATACAGTGACTTCAAGTGGTTCATTAGAACTTATGAATCATAAAGATACTTCACTAATAATGAATACAGGGGTTCCACAAATGCTTGATGCAGCTTATAAGTCCGGCAAACCAGTAATTTATGGTGGCAATGGAAATGGTCCAGCATTTATAGAACGTACTGCTGATATTGAGCAAGCTGCTAAAGATATTATTGATAGTAAGAGCTTCGATTATGGAGTTGTATCTGCTGCTGAGCAATCAATTGTTGTGGATAGCTGTATAGTAGCTGAAGTAAAACAAGAACTTATTAAAAATGGTGGATACTTTATGACAGAAGAAGAAGCTGAAAAATTGGCATCAATCTTATATTACAAAGATGGAAGTTCTGACATGGATATGATCGGGAGATCGCCACAATTTTTAGCTAAAAAGGCTGGCTTCAGTGTTCCTGAAAATATAAGAGTTCTTATTTCTCAGCAAAAATTTGTATCTCAAAAAAATCCTTATTCAAGAGAAAAGCTTTGTCCTGTTTTAGCTTTTTATATAGAAGATGACTGGATGCATGCTTGTGAAAAGTGTATAGAATTATTACTTAGTGAGAGACATGGACATACACTTATTATACATTCAAAGGATGAAGAGGTTATTCGTCAATTTGCATTAAAAAAACCTGTTGGAAGAGTACTTGTTAACACTCCAGGAACTTTTGGAAGTATGGGAGCAACCACAAACTTGTTTCCATCAATGACTCTAGGCAGTGGATCTGCAGGGCATGGAATGACTTCAGATAATGTATCACCTATGAACCTAATATATGTACGTAAAGTTGGATATGGGGTTCGTAAGGCAGATGAAATTGTTGGCATGATGGACAATAAAGAGGATTCCAACTATGAAGTTTTAAAAGATAAATTAAACGCAAATGAAATTGATAGTGTTAAGCTATTAGAGAGTATTTTGAAAAAAGTTTTAAATGACTTAAAATAATAGGTCATACAAAATGTATGAAATATATTAAAGAATGTGAGGGAATAAATTGGATATTCGTGAATTTTCAAATAAGTTTATGGAAGCAACTCAAAACATGTCTGATGAAGAACGTGCTAGTTTAATGAAGATGTTTTCTAGTGTTTCCAAAGAAATAACAAAGGATGAATCAACTACTAGCTGTGTTGTGTGTGACAATAATGGTCAAATTCCAGATGGAATAACAGAGCGTTTAGTTAAGTTAAAGGAAAAATACTTAACTCATGTACCAACAATCACTACTCACAAAGCAAGAGTTATTACTCAAATAGCAAAAGAAAACCCTGGTATACCTAAGGCAATTTTACGTGGTAAGTCTTTCAAGCGTTGCTGTGAAACTGCACCATTAGTAATTCAAGATAATGAACTTATCGTTGGTGCACCAAATGGACAACCACGTGCTGGATCTTTCTCTCCTGATATATCTTGGAGATGGATGAGAGACGAACTTGATACAATAGGAACTCGTGCTCAAGACCCATTCTACTTATCAGAAGAAGATAAGAAGATCATGCGTGAAGAATTATTCCCATTCTGGGAAGGTAAATCAATTGATGAATACTGTGAGAGTCAATACAGAGAAGCTGGAGTATGGGAACTTTCTGGAGAATCTTTCGTATCAGATTGTTCATACCACGCATTAAATGGAGGAGGAGACTCTAACCCAGGATACGACGTTATCTTAATGAAAAAAGGTATGCTTGACATAGTAAAGGAATGTAATGAGAAATTAGCTGACCTTAGCTATGAAAGACCAGAAGATATGGAAAAAATATACTTCTACAAATCTCTAATCGATACTGCAGAGGGTGTTATGATATACGCTAAACGTATGTCAGATTATGCTGCAGAATTAGCTGCAAAAGAAACTAATCCTACTCGTAAAGCTGAGTTATTAAAAATTTCAGAAGTAAATGCTAGAGTTCCAGCTCATAAGCCAAGCACTTACTGGGAAGCAATTCAATCAGTTTGGACTATAGAATCATTACTTGTAGTTGAAGAAAACCAAACAGGTATGTCTATAGGACGTGTTGACCAATATATGTACCCATTCTACAAAGCGGATATTGAAGCTGGTCGTATGACTGATTTTGAAGCATTTGAGTTATCTGGTTGTATGCTTATAAAAATGTCTGAGATGATGTGGCTTACAAGTGAAGGAGCTTCTAAATTCTTCGCAGGTTACCAACCATTCGTTAACATGTGTTTAGGTGGAGTTACTAGAGAGGGAAGAGATGCTACAAACGAATTAACATACCTTCTAATGGATGCAGTTCGTCATGTTAAGATATATCAACCAACTTTAGCTTGTCGTATACACAAAGCATCACCTCAAAAGTATCTTAAAAAGATAGTTGATGTTATCCGTGCAGGTATGGGATTCCCAGCATGTCACTTTGATGACGTTCATATAAAAATGATGTTAGCTAAAGGTGTTTCTATAGAAGATGCAAGAGATTACTGCTTAATGGGATGTGTTGAGCCACAGAAGTCAGGAAGATTATATCAATGGACTTCTACAGGATATACTCAATGGCCTATATGTATAGAACTTACTCTTAACCATGGTGTACCACTATGGTATGGTAAGCAAGTATGCCCAGATATGGGAGATCTAAGCAACTTCAAAACTTACGAGCAATTTGAAGCAGCTGTTAAAGAGCAAATTAAATTCATTACTAAATGGACAAGTGTTGCTACAGTAATTTCTCAACGTGTTCACAGAGACCTTGCACCAAAACCACTTATGTCTATGATGTATGAAGGATGTATGGAAAATGGTAGAGGAGTAGAAGCAGGCGGAGCTATGTATAACTTCGGACCAGGAGTAGTATGGAGTGGTCTTGCTACTTATGCAGACTCTATGGCAGCTATAAAGAAATTAGTATTTGAAGATAAAAAATATACACTACAAGAAATGAACGAAGCTTTAAAAGCTGATTTCGTTGGATATGAACAACTTAAAAAAGATTGTTTAGAAGCACCTAAGTATGGTAACGATGATGATTATGCAGATTTAATTGCTGCGGATTTAATTAACTTTACTGAGCAAGAACATCGTAAGTATAAGACATTATATTCAGTTCTTAGCCATGGTACTTTATCAATCTCAAACAACACTCCATTTGGACAACTTACAGGAGCTACAGCAAATGGACGTAGAGCATGGATGCCTTTATCAGATGGTATAAGTCCAACTCAAGGAGCTGACTTTAAAGGACCTACTGCTATAATTAAATCTGTTTCTAAAATGTCTTGCGAGGATATGAATATAGGTATGGTTCATAACTTCAAGTTAGTAGCGGGTCTTCTTGATACACCTGAAGGTGAAAATGGAATCATTACATTACTACGTAGTGCATGTGCCCTTCAGCTTGGAGAAATGCAGTTCAACTATTTAGATAACAAAACATTACTTGAAGCACAAAAACACCCAGAGCAATACCGTGATTTAATTGTTCGTGTTGCTGGATATAGTGCATTCTTTGTTGAGTTATGCAAAGACGTTCAAGATGAAATTATCAGCAGAACTGTGCTTACACACTTTTAATTAAAAAAATTGTATAAAATCTGTAATCTGCAGCAGTGTTCTGTAGATTACAGATTATAAATAAGATATATATTAAAAATCAAGGTAATGAAACTGGAGAATGAAAAATATGAGTAATGAAAACTTAGGTATAATCGAACGAAAAGCGACGATTTTTAATATACAGAAATATAACATGTATGATGGAGATGGAGTAAGAACTTTAATATTCTTTCAAGGTTGTCCTCTTCGTTGTAAATGGTGTGCAAATCCTGAAGGACTAGTTAAAAAGCATAGAGTTATGTTTAAAAGTAATTCATGTGTTAATTGTGGGGCTTGCGTTTCTGTTTGTCCTGTTGGAATACATACCATATCTAATGAAACTTTAAAGCACGAAGTTAATCGTGATATTGATTGTATCGGATGTGGTAAGTGCAAAGAAGCTTGTCTTAAATCTGCTTTAACAATAGTTGGAGAAGTAAAAACTATTTCGGAACTTTTGGAGATTGTAGAGGAAGATAGAACTTTTTATGAAGTTTCTGGTGGTGGTGTTACATTAGGCGGTGGTGAAGTTTTAATGCAGCCTGAAGCAGCTTGCAGTCTGTTAATGGCATGTAAGCAATCAGGAATAAATACTGCAATTGAAACTTGTGGTTATGCAAAACTTGAATCAGTACTTAAGGTTGCGGAGTTTACAGATTTATTCCTATTTGATGTTAAACATATTAATTCTGATAGACACTTTCAGTTAACAGGTGTGAGGAATGAACAGATTTTAGAAAATCTGCAAGAACTACTTCGCCGCAAATATAATGTTAAGATTCGTATGCCTTTACTTAAAGGTATAAATGATTCTCAAGATGAGATTGAAAAGACTATGGAGTTTTTAACACCATACAAAGATTATAAAAATTTTAAAGGGATTGACTTACTTCCATATCATAAAATGGGGGTAAATAAATACAATCAATTAGGAATTGAATATCCTATAAAGGATGATCCAAGTTTAAAGAATGAAGATTTAGATAGAATAGAAGGATGGATTAAAAAGTACGATTTACATGTAAAAGTAATCCGTCATTAAATAATTTTCAAATAGATAATAAGATGGAAGGTAAGGTTTATGGGAGATTTTCTTGATAGAAACATACAGCGTGTTATACAAGAGTCAGTGCCAGGAAAGCAGATTACAATAGCACATATCATTGCGTCACCTATGTCTGATATATATGAACGTCTTGGAATCGATGAAAAAGGAGCTATAGGGATTTTAACTCTTTCTCCATATGAAACTGCAATAATAGCAGCAGATATTGCTACAAAGTCTTCTAATGTTGAAATTGGGTTTCTTGATCGTTTTACAGGTTCTGTTGTAATAAATGGCGATGTTCAAAGTGTGGAAACAGCACTTGGAGCAGTAAACGATACGTTAAGAGATATGCTTGGATTTACTCCGGCACCCATTACAAGGACATGAGAAAAAAGCGCATAATGGTAATTGGACCTTCAAGATGTGGTAAAACCACATTAGTTAATGCCCTAAATAATTATGATGGTCCGCTAAAACGAACACCAGATTTAATTTATGGTAAAAACACTATTGATGTTCCAAGTGCTTATTTAGAAAATTCATGGATGTACAAGCATATAATAGCAGCAGCTCAAGATGCATCTCATGTGCTTATATTGGTTGATCAGTCTAATTGCAATGAAATATACTCCCATGGATTTGCAAAGTCTTTTAGATGCCCGGTGATTGGAGTTATTACAAAATGTGACTTGATACCTGAAAATGAAGAAAAATGTTTACGACAGTTGAAGAACATAGGAGTATCAAAGCCATATTTTAATATTAGTTTTCCAATGGCAACAGGAATTGATGCTTTGAAAAAGTATTTATTTGAAAAAGGTGAGGAGTAAAGGTCAATGATGAAATTTATTACCGAAGAGTATTTGAGAGATTTATATCGAAAAGAACCTTTTAATACCTACAAGTTACAACAAGGACAGCGCCTTACACCTGGAGCAGCTCAATATTTGTCTGATAAGAGAATAACAATGAATAATAATGATTCTAAAAAAGATAAAAATGTTTCTCAAGAAAATAAGACTGAAGCAGTAAAACCAGAGAGAAACACTAATTTATATTTGAAGAAACTTTGTTGTAAGTTGAAATCTATGGAGGCAGTATTTCTTGTTACTAGTAGTGAAATATTAAGAGAAGATATCATTTTAGCACAAAATGTTATGAATTTAGGTAGAAAAATATCAAACATCAGAAATGTTGTGGAAGGAAAAGGTGTTCTTGAGTCTATTTGCTGCAAAGAATGCACTGGAATTAATCCATTAAATTTCATGACTGACCTTGATGATTGTTTTGAAATAACAGAATTTCATATGCAGCTTGAAAAAAGCAATGCAATTTTAAAAATGAACGCACTACGTTGTGCTATGCGAGAATTACAATTTGATATAATTGATACCTACAAAAATGATGATGACGGTTTAAAAAATAGAATTATGGAGAACACTAATTCAATAATTAATTCGCTGTCTCAATTGATTTGTTCAGCAGTAGGAGGAAAAGAATGTCAAAGAAAAAATTAACTTTTGAATATTGTGATAAGATGGTTCAAGATTTTGAAGAGGTTATAGAAAAGCCAATCCTTAACGGTTCTTCTGTTTATTATACAGGTGTGGACTTAGGTACTGCTTGTGTAGTATTGGCTGTTTTAGATGAAAACTATAAGCCGGTGGCTGGTGCGTATAGGTATGCAGATGTGGTTCGTGATGGTATGGTTGTAGACTATATTGGTGCCATAAGAATTGTTAGAGAACTTAAGCAGGAAATTGAGGAAAAATTGAATACAGAGCTTCTTTATGCAGCTGCTGCAATTCCACCTGGAACAGATGCTTTAGATTCTGGAGCAATTAAAAATGTAGTTCAGTCAGCAGGATTTGAATTAACAAATCTGTTAGATGAACCTACTGCTGCCAATGCTGTACTTAAAATTGAAAATGGTGCAGTTGTTGATATCGGTGGTGGTACAACTGGAATATCAATTTTAAAAGATGGAAAGGTTGTTTATGTTGTTGATGAACCAACAGGAGGTACTCATTTCTCATTAGTTATTTCTGGTGCTTATGGAATGCCTTTTAAAGAGGCAGATAAGTTTAAAAGAGATAATGAAAACCACAAGGAAATTTTACCTGTGTTAAAGCCAGTAGTTGAAAAGGTGTCATCAATTATTAACCAGCATATCAAGAATCATGATGTGAATGAGATTTCTTTAGTTGGTGGTACTTGTTGTTTGACTGGAATTGAAGAAATTATTCAGAAACAGACTGGAGTTTATACTCACAAACCTAAGAATCCTATGTTTGTTACACCACTTGGAATAGCATTAAGTTGTACACAAGATATTATGGAATAATAAGGAGAGTGTTTAAAAGTGGATTTTAGAATTATAAAATCACCTTCCCAGAGCACTAAAGATATTCTTATAAGACGAATTGGTGGAAATTGTAAAACCAAATTAGACGGTGTTGATGCAATAGGACTTGTTCAAGGCAAACTTATCGATATGATATATGCTACAGATATTGCTGAGAAAAGTGCTGGTGTCACTGTTGAAGATATAAAGGGCACATGTCCCCAACATATGGTTTTAATTGGAATTTTTGGCGACACATCATCAGTTGAATCTGCAATAAATGAGATTAAACTGAAAATGAAAGAAGGAAAAACAATATGATAGTAGCAAGACTTATTGATAATGTATGGGCAACTAGAAAAGCTGAATCACTTAACGGACTTAAGTTTATGCTTGCTGAGGAAATTGGTGGAGTAGATGAAGGACGTAGATTTATTGTTGTTGATAATATCAGTGCAGGTATTGGTGATAGAGTTATCGTTAGTACTGGATCATCTGCTCGTAGAATGTTAGGCGATGATAATATACCTGTAGATGCAGTTGTTGTTGGAATAGTTGATAATGATTGTAACTTTGGTTAAACACAATCTTTCTTAAAAATAATCATAGGATTTTAGGTTTTTTATAGATACCAATATTATTTGAAAGGAAGTGAAAATATGAAAAAATTAATCTGTGCAAAAGATATTGAACAATTAATATTAAAGGGTGAAAAAGTATTTTATATAGATGGTAGTGAAATAATTACACCATCAGCTAAGGATCTTGCAAAGAACAATGAAATACTATTTACTACAGAAGCTCCTGCACCTAAGGTAGAGACTTTAGAATCTAAAAAGGTCCCAAGCATAGAAGGTATGGATAGTGAAATGATGCTTAATTTCTTCAGAGCAATGATGGACAAGGGTCTTTTACAAGAAATGCTTGAATGCTTAAAACCAAAGAATCTTCTATTTGAAGCTGAAAGTGATCCTAATGGACTTAAAGTTGTTAGAGGAAAAACAGTAAAAATGGACGTATTCGACACTGGAAATCCAAATGCAAAAGCTTATTTTCAAGAGTTAGTAAGCAAAGAAGAATCAAAAATGAGTGCTGGATTTTTAGTTATTGAAAATTCAAAATTTGATTGGGAATTAACTTATGAAGAGATTGACTATGTTATCGAGGGAACTTTAACAGTTGAAATCAATGGAAAAACATATACAGCTCATGCTGGAGATGTGCTATTTGTTCCATCTGGTTCTAAAGTAGTTTGGGGTTCTCCAGATAAAGCAAGGGTATTCTACACAACATATCCAGCTAACTGGGCAGATCTTTTATAAATTAGGGGGATTGACCTATGCAAGCACTTGGTTTAATAGAAACAAAAGGATTACTTGCATCTATTGAGGCAGCTGACACAATGGTGAAATCCGCAGATGTAAGTATTATTGAAAAGACCTATGTAGGTGGCGGTCTTGTTACAATTGCAGTTACAGGTGATGTAGGTGCAGTAAAAGCAGCTATAGAAGCTGGAGTAGCAGCTGTTAAAAATCTTAATGAAGAAGCTTTAGTATCAGAACATGTAATTCCACGTCCTCATGAGGAGTTGGAAAGCATAATTGGATCTAAATCTTCAGTGGAAACTCAAGAGGCTTTAGTATCTGATGAAAAAGTTGAAGAACCTGAAGAGATTCAAGAGACTCAGCAGATCCAAGATGCAGAAGACTTAGAAGTTGTAGAAGAAATTCAAGAAACTGAAGAAGTTGAAGAAATTCAAAATAGTGATGCTTTAGACAATGATTTAGATAAACTTCATAAAGGAAGTTTAGAGAATCTACATAAAGATGATGTAGATAATTTAGTTATTAAAAATGGTATTGAAAAAACCGTTTTAATATTATCTAAGCTAAAGGTAGTTAAGCTTAGAAATCTAGCTCGTGAATATAAAGATTTTGGAATTACAGGTAGAGTAATTTCAAAAGCAGGTAAAAATCAATTACTTGCTAAATTCAAGTTGTATTACGAGAAAAATTAGATATTGTAAGGTTTACGAAAGGAAGTAATGACCAATGGAGAACTTTGATAAAGATTTACGTTCAATACAAGAAGCGAGAGATCTTGCTAGACTTGGAAAGGTAGCAGCTAATAAAATTGCTGATTATACTGAAGAGCAAATCGATAAAATTTTACGTAACATGGTTAGAGTTGCAGAAGAAAATGCAGTTTGTTTAGCACAAATGGCAGTTGAAGAAACTGGTTTTGGTAAAGTTGAAGATAAAACTTTTAAAAACCATTTAGCAGCTACTATACTATATGAATCAATTAAAGATATGAAAACTATCGATATAATTAGAGAAGATGAGGTAAACAAGATAATAGAGATTGCTGAGCCAGTTGGTTTAGTTATGGGTATAGTACCTTCAACAAACCCAACTTCTACTGCTATTTTCAAAGCTATGATTTCAATTAAATCTCGTAATGCTATAGTATTCTCACCACACCCATCTGCTGCAAAATGTACAATTAAAGCAGCTCAATTAATGCACGATGCAGCTGTTGAAGCTGGTGCACCAGAGAATGTTATAACATGTGTAACTTCACCTTCAATTGGAGCTACAAATGAGTTAATGAAAAGCAAAGAAGTTGCTATAATAATAGCTACAGGTGGTCCAGGAATGGTTAAAGCTGCTTACAGTGCAGGAAAACCAGCTCTAGGTGTTGGTGCAGGAAACTCTCCAGCATACATAGAAAAAACTGCCAACATAGAACAAGCTGTTAGAAATATTATGGCAAGTAAAACTTTTGATAATGGTACAATCTGTGCATCAGAACAATCAATAATCTGTGAAGAATGTAATGAAGCTGCAGTTATTCAAGAGTTCAAAAAGCATGGTGGATACTTCATGACTAAAGAAGAAACTGATAAAGTTTGTAAATTATTATTCAAAAATGGACATGCGATGAATGCTAAATTTGTAGGAAGAAGTCCACAAGTTATTGCAAGTGCTGCAGGAATTGAAATTCCTCAAGGAACTAAAGTACTTATAGGAAGACAAAACGGAGTAGGCGAAGGTAATCCATTATCATTTGAAAAACTTACAACAGTTCTTGGATTCTATACAGTAAAAGATTGTTACCAAGCATGTGATTTAAGTATTGAATTACTTCAAAATGGAATTGGTCACACAATGAGTATCCATACTGAAAATAAAGATATAGTTATGAAGTTTGCTAAAAAGCCAGCTTCTCGTATCCTTGTTAACACTGGTGGAACACAAGGTGGAACAGGTGCAAGCACAGGTCTTAATCCTTCATTCACTTTAGGTTGTGGTACATGGGGAGGAAGCTCAGTATCTGAAAATGTTACTCCTGAGCACCTTATAAACATTAAGAGAGTTGCTTATGGTCTAAAAGACTGCGCAACATTAGCATCTAATGACCCAACTTTCAACTGCATAAAAACTGCTGAGAATTGTCACAGCGTACAAAATCAACTTATGAATATGAGTCCAGCTCAAATTGCAGCAGCTGCAGCGGCTTTAAATAAAGATAACGCTTGCGTTAACAATACTAATACTTGCACTGAATGCAATACTGATAGCACAAAAAATGAAGAGCTTTTAGATTTAGTTAATCAAATAGTTGCCGCTATGAAAGGGGCAAACTAATGGATAATTGTGAAGCAGTATTAAAGCTTTTACTAGAAGCTGTGAAAAACGATGGACAAAAAACTGCATCTCAGGGAAATTCATCTGAGATTCCAGTAGGAGTTTCCAATAGACATGTACATCTTTCACAAAAGGATTTAGAGAGTCTTTTTGGTACAGATTATAGTCTTACAAAACTTAAAGACTTATCTCAACCAGGTCAATATGCATGCAAGGAACTTGTAACAATTTGCGGACCAAAAGGTGCAATCGAGAAAGTTAGAATCCTTGGACCTGTAAGAAGTAAGACTCAGGTTGAAGTATTAAATGGAGATTGCATTAAACTTGGAGCAGCATCAAATGTAAGACTATCTGGAGATTTAAGCAGAACTCCTGGGATTACATTAGTAGGACCAAAAGGCTCTGTTCAAATTGAAGAAGGCTTAGTAGTTGCACAAAGACATATTCACATGACACCTGAAGATGCTAAAAACTTAGGAGTTTGTGATGGAGATACAGTATGTATAAAATTTGACGATTTAAGAGGCGGAATATATAGTAATGTAGCTATTAGAGCTAATGATGCTTCAAAACTTGAATGTCATCTTGATATAGAAGAGGCTAATGCAATGGGCATTAACTCAAAGTCAAAAGTAACAATTGTAAAGTAAAAAAAGTAACAAAATAAGTGGTTATAATTAAAAATTATAATATAAATAAAAGATATTTAGGAGGATTATAAAATGAAATACGATGCATTAGGAATGATAGAAACAAAAGGTTTGGTAGGATCAATTGAGGCAGCTGACGCTATGGTTAAAGCAGCTAACGTATATTTAATAGGTAAAGAATATGTTGGAGGCGGACTTGTAACTGTTATGGTTAGAGGAGATGTTGGAGCTGTTAAAGCTGCTACAGATGCTGGAGCTGCTGCTGCACAACGTGTTGGAGAATTAGTATCAGTTCACGTAATCCCACGTCCACATTCTGAGGTTGAAGTAATTCTTCCATCTTCTAAAGAAGCTGTAAAATAGGATTTTAATAACATTTTAAAAATAGAAACGTCGCTAAAGATAATTTAGCGGCGTTTTTTTAACGAAATAATACTTTATTACCAAATAAATGCATTTTTATGCCATCTTATTTTTTGTTTTTCTGATAAGTTAAGTTTGTATTGGTTCTCTGTCATTATTTTATGAATTTTCTCTTCTGATAACTTTACATAATTTTGCACATTTACAGCAGAAGCAGTAGTAGATATTTGCCCAGTACCTTTTTTCATGACGGGTAACATACTTCATATTTATAATCTTCTAAATGTTCTTCCATAAAGTAAAAAATATTATGAGTTGGGTTAGTTTTATTGCAGCATTAGTCATATTGTAAAAATAACTATTGAAAAAATTTTCGTCTTAAGTTTATAAAATATACTAAAGATAATTTTAGAATAACTAGATAATTATGTATAAAATGTATTATAATTATTTAAATGAGCAGTAGAATTATATATAATTCATATTATCAAGAAGATAATTTAGATATTTTACAATTGTAGATAAGGTTAAGTAAATAGATTTTTGATAATTGAATAGTATTATATTTTAATAAGTGATGTAGCTTGGTGAATGGAGGAAAAATGGAAAGGAATATAATTGAGAAGATAAAGGAAGATGTAAAAAGAAGATGTGAAAGTCCAAATAATTTTTTTGGTGTTGGAAGTTATGAACATATTGAAAGCGTAGCGAATAATGCAGTTGAATTAGCTACACTATATAAAGCAGATGTTGAGGTATGCGAAATTGCAGGATGGTTGCATGATATAGCTTCAATCACAGATTATAAGTTATACGAAAATCATCATATTCATGGTGCAAATATGGCAGAGAAAATCTTAAAATCATATAATTATCCAACAGATAAAATTGAGTTAGTTAAATTATGTATATTAAATCACCGTGGAAGTGTATTAAAAGAAAAAACAACTAAGGAAGAAATATGCGTTGCTGATGCTGATGCTATTTCTCATTACGATACATTGCCATCACTATTTTATTTGGCATTTGTTCAAAGAAAACTGAATATTGATGATGGGTTAGAGTTTGTTAAAAGCAAACTTGAAAGAAGCTATAATAAAATGTCTAAAGAGAGCAAAGAATATTATCAAGATAAAAGAAATATGATTCAAGCTATATTAAGATAATTAGTGTTGAGATGTATTATACATATTTAAATAAGGTAGTAAAAAAATATGGAGGGTTCTTAATATGGAAATAGTAGAAATGAAAATTTCAAACTACCAGGATATTTTTAAACTATGGACTTCTACCCCTGGAATGGGTCTAAGAAATTTAGATGATTCTAAAGAAGGTATAGATAAATTTCTAAGGAGAAACCCTACTACTAATTTTATAGCTGAAGAAGATGGTAAAATAGTAGGAAGTATATTATGTGGACATGATGGTAGACGAGGATATGTTTATCATACTGCTGTAGATATGAGATACAGAGGAAAAGGTATTGGGAAAAAGCTAGTCAATTCAGTTATTAATGCCTTAAAACGCGAAGGAATAAATAAAGCTGCACTAGTTGTATTTAATAATAATGAAGTTGGGAATGGGTTTTGGAGATCCATGGGATGGGAGAAAAGAGAGGATTTAAATTACTATAATTTAAGCATTAATAAAGAAAATTAATTTAGTTGGGGGATTAATATGGAGAAGAAGATAAAATTGATTATAACTGATTTAGATAGAACCCTTTTAAGGACGGATAAAAGCATTTCTAACTATAGTTTAGATGTTATAAGAAGATGTAAGGATCAGGGAATATATATTGCTATAGCTACAGCCCGTTCAGAGCAAGCTGCTGCAAATTATATTAAATTAATTAATCCTGATATTGTAATTTCTAATGGGGGAGCATTAGCAAAGTGCAAAGATGAAGTTATTTATAAATGTATGTTATCAGCACAGGTATCTGATTCCCTAATTAAAGATTGTGTGATGAGTTCAAATATTGGTGAAATAACTGTTGAAACTGAAAGTGGATATTATTCCAATAGTGAAGAGATAAATAAATTCGGTGAAGATTATACTCATGCTAAATATAATGATTATTCCAAGTCACTAAAATGTATGACCTATAAAATAACTGTGGAGGTTTTCGAGAGTAAAGCTGCAGAGGAGCTAGCCTCTAAATATCCACAATGTAGTTTTCTAACTTACGTTGGAGAAGATTGGTGTAGATTTGCCCATAGAGAGGCAACAAAAATTAATGCCATTAACGAAATAGTTAAATATTTAAATATAAGCCTAGAAGAGGTAGCTGCATTTGGTGATGATATTAATGACCTAGGAATGATAAAACATTGTGGACAAGGCATAGCAGTATCAAATGCAATTGAAGAAATTTTAGAATGTGCATCACATATTACAGGAAGTAATGATGAGGATGGTGTAGCAACTTTTATTAGTGAAAAGTTCCTAGAGAAGGATGAAAATTAGATTAATATGAACAATAAAGATTTTATAAATATAAACTACCTTAAACATGGTAATAGAAAACAACAAAATTCATATAAGGTACTTAAGGAGCTAGATATATTTAATGTTTTAAGAAAGTTTAATCCAATATTAGTAGGGACTATACCTATTAATATTGATATAGAAAACAGTGATTTAGATATAGTATGTGAAGTTTATGATTTTAAGGAATTTCAGAAGATAGTAGAAGATAGGTATTCTATGTTCAGTAAATTTCATATAAGTAATAATAGTACAGATAATGAGACAATATTAACTGTAAACTTTTATGTGGAGGATATTGAAATAGAAATATATGCTCAGTCATTGGATAGTTGTAAACAGAATGGTTATAGGCATATGGTAGTGGAAGATAGAATACTTAGATTAGGTGGAGAAAGAACTAGAGAAGAGGTTGTTATCCTTAAGAAAAATGGATTGAAAACAGAACCGGCTTTTGCAAAACACTTAGGTTTAGATGGAAATCCATATGATGAGCTATTGAAATTAGAAGAATATAGTGATAAAAAGATTAAAGATATGTTAGATAATATTAGAAATAATTAGTTAAATTTAGATATTTAACAATAAACATTAAAAGAACTACTAAAACTTCTAATTTGGAGGAAAAACAATGGTTAGGGCTATAATTAATGGTTTGACATGAAAATTAGAAGGGTATAATATAATAGTAACAATTGAATATTATGGAAGATGGGTTCGATTATATTTTCCTATAACTGATTAAAAGAGAAGCTGGGTGAAAATCCCACACGGTCCCGCCGCTGTAAGAGAGGAGTTTTCTTCTAATATGCCACTGTTTTTATGGGAAGGCAGAAGAAAATAATGATACTTGAGTCAGAACACCTGCCTATTTTTTACGCTATAATTCTACGAGAGATGGAAGGGTGTGATTTAATCTATGATAGATAAGATTTAAGACCTTTTAGTTTTAGTAGCTAAGAGGTTTTTTAATTTGCCATTAATAAAGCAATAAATTTAAATTATTAGTAAGGAGTGAGTGTATATGAAAAGAGCACAATTTGATAAGGGAAGTTTATTATTAGTTATATCAGAAATACCAAAGGTTTTAAAAAACTTAGATAATATTATAGATAGGAATAATGAAAAACCAGATACTTCAGAAGGAAATTTTAAGGCGGAATTTACTAACTTTATAGAGCTTTTAGGAAAATATATGAGTAAATGCTTAGTGACTATAAGCGAGCCTTATAATGAAAATTTATATAGTGTAAGTATAGACAACTCAGTAGATGCTGGATTTTTACCACAAATATCATCTGAGTTTTATAACTATTTAAAAGGCTTTAGAAACTGTGAAGAAACTATAAAAAATGTATCCTATAATGAACTATATAAATTCTACGTGGATAACCATGATAACATAGATAAATTATATAATCATATGATAGAGTTTACTAACAAATTATAAAAAAATAAACCGTACCCTAAAAGGTACGGTTTATTTTTTTAATTAAATCTTTATTTTAGTTAAAAAGTGAACTGAAGAAATCGCTAATCCAGCTAAATAGTTTATCAAAGAAGCCTGAATCCTTAAGTTCTTTTCCTAGAGCTTCCATTTCATCTTTAAATTTAGATGCACTTTTGTCTAAGGTATCCTTAAGTTTAGAATAATCTAAGTCTAGGTCATTTATATTAGACATTAATGCAACCATATTGTTTTGAATGGTAGCACTTATATCTACATCATATTTTTTTTCAACTTTTTCAATAATTTCTTTAATTTCATCTTCGCTAGAAGGCTTGTCTTTTATAACAGCTGTTTTAACTTCGTTGATAATTGCAGAAGCTTCTGTATCCCCTATCTCTTCAGCTAAGTCTAGGGATACGTCTATTTCCTCTTGAGCTGCTTTTTTATTAGAGGTAGATAACTCACCACCCATTATATTCTCAGCACCAGCAAGGATTCCAGCAAGAGCTGATTCTCCAGTTACTTCAAAAGGAGCTGAGGCTGTAACCTCTGCATTCAATATTCCAGAAGTAATTAATGCATTTGCAAGCATATCATTAGTTACTAGTGTTAAGTTAGAAGAGTTTACTGTTACGCCATTTTCCTTTTGTAATAGCTTAACATAGGCACTAGAATACCATCCACCTGTAAAATTGGCTAATTCTTTTTCATCAAGACCAAATTGTTTTAGTGCCATTTTACTGTCTACATATATAGCTTCAATATTGTCTGGAGCTTTAAAGTACTTTCTTAATTGAGCTTCTTGACTATCACTTAAATCAGAACCAAAGCTTAGAATTTCACCACTTGGATATTCACCATGAATATCTGCAAAAGCAGTTGTAGGTATAGATATACATGTTAAAATACCTATAGTCATAGCTAATTTTTTAAAAAATTTCTTTGACATCTTAAATTCTCCTTATACTTAAAATGTAAGTAATACTATCTATATAATAAAATCTAGATAGTTACTTTATATATCTTATTATATATATTATATTTTATATTTATAGGATATAGAATAAATATTAATAAATTTGTAAGAAACGAAAAGCGTAAATTAACTGTAACATCTATGGAAATAAAACAATTTTAGTATTAGAATGGAATTATAGTTAAATTTTAAAATAAAGGTGGGATTTGGATGTATAAAAATCAAATAGAAGAATATTTTCACAATCATAAGGATGAAATGTTAAATGACATATGTGATTTAATAAGAATAAGAAGTGATAGATCAGAGGCTAAAGAAGATATGCCTTTTGGAGAGGGCCCAGCAAAGGCTCTTAAGGCTGCTTTAGAGCTAGCAGAAGGTATGGGATTTAATACTACAAATTATGATAACTATGTAGGAGCTATTGATTTTAATGATAAAGAAAAGCAATTAGATATTTTAGCCCATCTAGATGTAGTACCGGTTAGTGATGATTGGACAGTTACAAAACCTTTTGAGCCAATAATGAAAGATGGTAAATTATATGGAAGAGGTTCAGCTGATGACAAGGGACCAGCATTAGCAGCTTTATATGCTTTAAAGGCTGTTAAAGATTTAAATATACCTTTAAGTAAAAATGTTCGTCTTATATTAGGAACAGATGAGGAATGTGGAAGTTCTGATATAGCATATTACTATAAAAAAGAGAAAGAAGCACCTATGACCTTTTCACCTGATGCAGACTTTCCTGTTATAAATATTGAAAAGGGAGGACTACATAGTCCCTTTGAAAGTAAGTTTGAAGAAGATAACAATTTACCAAGAGTAGTTTCTATGACAAGTGGAGTTAAGGTTAATGTAGTTCCAGACACTGCAATTGCAGTTGTGGAAGGCTTCTCAGAGGAAGAAATAAATAAATATTGTATAGATGCAGCAAAAAGCACAAATTTAAAATTTACCTTTGATAAAGACGGTGAAAGCTGGGTTATTAAGGCCAAGGGAGCAGGAGCACATGCGTCTACTCCTGAAAATGGAAATAATGCTCTTACAGGAATGTTACAGTTACTTACATCTATGCCATGTGCTAATAGTGAAGGATTTAAGAAGCTATGTGCTGTTAGTAAGTTATTCCCACATGGAGATTTCAAGGGGGAAGCTTGTGGTGTTAAGATGAGTGATGATTTATCTGGTGAATTAACTATAACTTTAAATATATTTAAATATACTACTTCAGAGTTAAGCGGAACCTTTGATTGTAGAGCGCCACTTTGTGCAACTAATGAAAATGTGCGTGATGTTTTAAGAGACAATATGGCAAAGGATAATATAATCTTATCTAGGGATGATATGTTCCCAGCTCATCATGTTGATGAAAACTCCGAGTTTATACAAACTCTTTTGAAATGTTATGAAGAATATAGTGGACAAAAGGGAGAATGTATAGCCATAGGAGGAGGTACCTATGTTCACCATATTAATAATGGAGTAGCTTTTGGATGTACAATGCCAGGTACTGATAATAATTTACATGGGGATGATGAGTTTGCAGTAGTAGATGAACTTCTACTTAGTGCTAAAATATTTACTCAAGTAATTATTGATCTATGTAAATAATATTTTAATTTAATAAGCCTAGTTAGGATAAGTAGAATAATAATTTCATTTATCTTAGCTAGGCTATTTTATAGTAGTTAAATAGGTAACAAGAGTATTAAATATTATCCCTATTATAACATGGATTTAACCATGTTATAAAACAGCAAAATCCCAGAAACCCGCATGAATAAAACAACTATTTAACTAGTTATATAGTTAAATAGGCTTATATGTAAATAGTTTCCTATATGAATATTTGTATAGTTTCCTAAGTGAGATTTTATTATAATTAGTATATGATATTATGTTATAACATATCGAAGTTATAGTGAATATTTTATTTCATATATAAAGGAGAATAATATAATGGAGAAGTTTGAAGGACAACTTAAAGAAGCAATGGGAAAAGGTGGAGCATATATAGAGATACCTTTTAATGTAGAAGAAATTTTTGGAGCTAAGAGGGTTAAAGTTAAAGCTACTTTTGATGGGGTGCCATATAGGGGATCTATTGTTAAAATGGGAACAGAGTGCCACATAATAGGTGTAACTAAAGATATAAGAAAAAAGATAAATAAAGATATTGGAGATTATGTTAAAGTTACAGTTGAAAAGGATGAGGAAGAAAGAAAAATTAATCTTCCTGAAGATTTTAAAATAAGAATTGAAGAATCTAATGAAGTATATGATTTTTGGAATAGTTTATCTTACTCTAATCAGAAGAAATATGTGGATTATATAGATTCTGCTAAAAAGGAAGAAACACGAAAAAAACGAGTAGAGGATTCGATAAATAAGTTAATTAATAAAGAGAAGCTATAAATAAAGTCCCCAAATCCTATGTAGTACAAAGATTATTGATGAATAGTCTGTATAATAAAATCCCTGCAATACTATATTACAGGGATTTTAATAAGTTTTGGGTTGTATAAACTCTAGTTTCATTCCTTTAAAAGTACCTGGGGGGGACAAATTGTAAAAGGGAATCTTATGAAGCTAGAGTATGTATAGAGAATATTATTTAAACTACAACCTGGAATTTACTAGGTTGTAGTTATTCTATTTTAAGTTAAATAACTTTATATATTATCTTTTGTGGTTACAAAGAGTTGGTGATTCAATTAAAGTCGCAAACATATATTTATGAGTATGGTCATCTTCATCAGAAGTTCTTCCTTTTACAAAGTGAACATGTCTTCCATTGCCAACCGGAATAGCTGGTCCAGTTGTATCACAAATTTCATGAAAGTGATCATAGAAATCAGTATTTGTTTGAAGCTTATGGACGTGTGAGTTACGGTAAGGAATAGCTTCACCAGTTACCCCAGCAAATCGATGGTTATGAACTGAACAATCTTCAGAAGCTATTATTGTACTACCAGTATATTCATGAACATGGGTTTGCTCTTTGTGTCTACAAGAGTCATTAGAATTATTACTACAGTTATTGTGGTTCATATAGTTATCATTGGCATCATATTCATAATTAGAATAGTTAGGATAACATTCATAATTCTCATAGTCTTCATAAGCATCATTATAATTATTATAGTTACTATACATATTACTCATTTATTTCCCTCCAATACCTTAGAGGCATACTACATATTATGATTATTCTAATATATTGGTGACACCTTTATTATGATTTTTAAAAATATATTTTATTAAAAGATATATTTTTCTTATAAAACCTTTTAGATAATATTTTAGAGTGAAATGTAGCATAATTAAGATATATATTTTATTTCATTACTACTTTTAAAGTTTTGTTTAATATCAATTGAAGTAGATATTAGTTAAGTGAGAGGAGGAGTAGGTTTGAGTTCAATAATATATATACAGATTATAGGATTAATAATATTAATAATACTATCTAGCTTTTTCTCTGCATCAGAAACTGCCTTAATGTCTATTAGCAAGATAAGGGTTAGACATATGGTAGAGGAAAACATAAAGGGATCTAATAGAGTTAAGGAATTAACTGATAATCCTAGTAGCTTATTAGCATCAATTTTAGTTGGGAATAATGTTGTGAATATAGCATCATCTTCTTTAGCAACGGTTTTAGCTATTAATCTTATTGGAAGTAGAGGTGTGGCTATAAGTACTATAATAATGACTATAGTAGTACTTATTTTTGGTGAGATTACCCCAAAAACTTTAGCTTCACAAAATTCTGAGCAAATATCACTAAGAGTTGCAAATCCAATATTTATTGTAAGTAAGATGCTTAAACCAGTAGTTATCATAACTACTACAATATCAAAGTTCTTTATAAAATTACTTGGAGGGAAAAGTGATAGTAATAAACCATTTATAACAGAAGATGAATTAAAAACTATGGTGGACGTTAGTGAAGAGGAAGGTATACTAAAGTCAGAGGAAAAGGATATGATTCATAATGTATTTCAATTTGGAGACCTTTATGCAAAGGATGTTATGGTTCAAAGGGTAGACATAATAGCTTTAGATATAGAGGAAAGTTTGGATAAGATTATTTCAGTTATAAAGGAAGAAGGGTTTTCAAGAATACCGATATATTCAAATACTATAGATAATATAGTGGGGATATTAAATGTTAAGGATATTATATTTATGGAAGATACTAAGGGATTTAGTTTGAAAAACTATATGAGGGAAATAACCTATACCTATGAGTTTAGAAAGGTTACAGAGCTATTTAAAGATATGAATAAAAATAGGCAGCATATGGTAGTAGTCCTTGATGAATATGGTGGAACCGTTGGAATTGTAACTATTGAAGATTTAATAGAGGAGATAGTTGGGGATATAAGTGATGAATATGATGATGAAGAACCAGAAATATATGTGGTAAAGGAAGATGAGTATATAGTTGAAGGAAGTGTTAGAATAGAGGATATAAATGAACTTATAGGAACAAAAATTGAGTCCGAGGAATTTGATTCCATAGGTGGATTTATAATAGGTGTGCTAGGAAGATTCCCTAATATAAGCGAAGAAATAATTTATAGTAATTATAGATTTATAATTGAAGATATAGATAGGAATAGGATAAAGAAAATTAGAATATATACATAGGTTGGAGCAAATAAAGAATAGATATTAATAAAACTATACTAATATCTATTTTTTATTTATAGAATTTATACTGCTTATGTTGTAAAGCTGTTATAGAGCTAAACTAAGAGCTATAAGACCTTGTCCTACATAGTAACATAACAAGTTCAATGCTGTCATGTAAGATGGTGATTTTTTATGAAAGTATATAAAACACAAAATTAAATCAGATAAAAAGAAGAGACATGCACCTATAATTATAAGTATAGTACTTAAAAAGTTTTCATGGATTAAGGGAGTTAATGATAATGCCCTTGTAACCATAAAACTAATTATAATTGAATAAGTAACAACTAGTTTATAGGCTCCCTTAAAATCAAAGCCTTTTATTAGATTTAAAAATAGAATAGAGATTATTGAAATTAGAATAAATAATAGAACATGCCAAATTAGCACAGGGGTAAGAGTAGCAAAGGCTAAAGAAAAGAATATATGAGCAATAGAAAAACTAATTAATCCATATACAAACATTTTGCTTACTTCATCATCTTTATTAGTATTAAAGGCAAGGAATACATCTCCAATTAAAGATGTTATTAATGCAAAAAGTATAAATATGAAGTATTGGGTATTGAAGTAAAGAATTTTATAGCTAGATACGCATATAGCAATAAATAATAGACTAGTAATAGTCTTAACTATAGGCATTTTATAGCCATGAGGATGATAATTAAAGTATATTAGAAATCCTAGTGATATTAGCATAAATATAAAAAATGTAAGTGATAACATACTTAACCCTCCTTCAATAAAATACAAGTAATAAAATTATTATAGCATATGTTACATATAAGTAAAACAATGGAAAAGAAAATATTTTATTAATGGATATATTTGATTTAAAAAATGTATTGATTTTTTATAAATAATGCTTTAACATTAAGTTACATAGATTTCGAAAATGAGAGAGAGGTATTTTTGTGAGTGTCTAGTATTTAAAATAGTAATTAAATATTAATCTTAAAAATTTGGGTAGTATATACCTTTATTTGTTGTGGGATTAATTAAAACTATTAAAGATACAAGTCCACGAAATTTACCTTAGGATAGCTATAGCTATCTCTGTTAATGGCAAGTTTAAAGCTGTGGGAGTATCCATGGCTTTTTTTATTTTGGAAATCTATGAAGGATTTCATGGACTTAATAATAAGTAAAGGAATCGTGAAAATGAATATTAGTACATTGGAAAAATTACATTATAATAAAATAAAAGAAATTATTAAATCTTATTGTGTAAGTGGATTAGGAAGAGAGTTACTAGATAAACTTCAACCTAGTAATAATATTAAGCAAGTGAAAAGAATGTTAGAGGAAACATCTGAAGGTAGAAACCTTATTGATGCTTCTTATCACATGCCATTAAAGGGAATATTTAATATTGCTCCTTTGATAGATAAGATTGAAAAAGGCTCAGTGCTTGAACCATCAGAGCTAACAACAATAGATAATTTTTTGCGTGGATGCAGAAAGGTTAAAATTTTTATAGAAGATAAAGAAGGATATGCGCCAACTTTAAGTGCTTATGGTAAAAGTATCACAGAATTAAAATATATTGAAGAGGAAATAGAGACTTCAATTAAAGGAAGCATAGTGGATTCTAATGCTAGTAAAGAACTTAAGAGAATTAGACGACATATAGAAAGTTGTGAAGAAAAGATAAAAGAAAGGTTAGATAAGTTTATAAGAAGTAGTGCCAATAAAGAATATATTCAAGAATTTTTTATAAGTCAAAGGAATGGTAGATATACAATTCCTATAAAAGCTTCCTATAAGAATCAAGTTCAAGGATCTATTGTAGAAGTGTCTTCTAAAGGGACTACTGTATTTATAGAGCCAAGTTCTGTATCAAAGTATACTACGGAGTTAACTACACTAAAATCAGAAGAGGCCATGGAAGAGTATAGAATACTTGCAACATTAACTGATATGATATTTGAGAGGATTAAAGAGTTAAAGATAAATATAGAAGTCATTGCAGAATATGATATGATTATAGCAAAAGCAAAATATAGTAAAGATATAGATGGAATACAGCCAATTCTAAATAATCATGGATATATAAATATAATTAAGGGTAGATATCCATTAATTAAAAATGCCGTTCCGCTAGATTTTAATATAGGGGATGATTATAGAACCTTGATTATAACTGGACCTAATGCAGGGGGGAAGACAGTGGTGTTAAAGACAGTGGGACTTCTTACATTAGCTACGCAAAGTGGATTTCATATAGGTGCTGAATCAGGAAGCCAAATAGCCATATTTGAGAAAATATTTGTGGATATTGGAGACGATCAAAGTGTGGAAAACGCTTTAAGTACATTTTCATCTCATGTTAAGAATCTTAGTGGAATTTTAAAGGAGAGTAATAAAAATACCCTTCTTCTTTTGGATGAGATAGGAAGTGGTACAGAACCTAATGAAGGAGCAGCACTTGCTATTGCGATACTAGAGGAGTTTTATCATAAAGGATGCATTACCATAGCATCTACTCATTATGGAGAGATTAAGAACTTTTCTCAGAATCATCCTGATTTTGAAAATGCAGCCATGGAATTCCAAAGAGAGACCTTAGATCCACTATATAAGCTTTCTATTGGGAAGAGTGGAAATAGTAATGCCCTTTATATTTCAAAAAAAATGGGTATAGCTGACAAAATAATAGATAGAACAAGAAAATATATTGAAACTAAAAGTTATAACTATGAATTGTTAAGAGATAGCAAGATTAATAGAAATAAAGAAGTTGATAATTATAGTGAAGAATCCTATAACTATGAAAAAGGTGATAGGGTTATTGTTCTAGATAAGAAGTTACCAGGGGTTGTATATAAAGAAAAAGATGAATTTAATAATATAATTGTATTTTTAGATGGTGATTTTATTGAAGTGAATTATAAGAGGTTAAAGCTAGAGGTTAGTGCTACAGAGTTATATCCTGAAGGTTATGACTTAAATCAGATTTTTATAGCTTATAAGGAAAGAAAGTTAGAACATGATATAGAAAGAGGTTCTAAAAAAGCACTTAAAAAAATTAAAAAGGAATCCCAAAAGGGAATTTGTGAACAATAAGTAACCTTTGTATTCTTATAGAAAATATTGTCCATAATATAAAAAGATTTTGTTAATTAGTGGAGGAAATTATGGCAATAGAAAAAAGTTTAATTGAAGGATTTTTAAAACAGTTTGATACAGTTCCTTTTTCGGTAAAATATAAGGACGAAGGGAAATTTATTATAGGTGAAGGTGAACCTAAGTTTAAGATAGTTATAAGAAAATTACCTAATAAAACTGATTTGCTAAAAAGTACTTCTCTCGCTTTAGGAGAAGCTTATATGAATGGAGATATAGATTTAATAGAAGGAGATCTATACTATGCTCTTGATACGCTATTAAGTAACATAGATAAGTTTACCTTAGATATAAAAGGTCTTAAAAAGCTACTGCATACTTCTACTTCTTTAAAGCATCAAAAGGAGGAGGTATGTTCTCATTATGATATAGGAAACGATTTTTATAAGTTATGGCTTGATAAAACCATGAGTTACTCTTGCGCTTACTTTAAAAATGATAATGATACATTAGAAGAAGCTCAGATGAATAAAATATATCATATACTTAATAAGCTTAATTTAAAGGAAGGTATGAGCTTATTAGATATTGGATGTGGTTGGGGGTATTTATTAGTAGAAGCTGCTAAAAAATATAAAATCCATGGCGTTGGTATAACCCTTAGTGAAGAACAATATAAGGGGTTTTCAGAGCTAATTGAGAAGGAAAACCTAAGGGAGTATCTACAAGTTAAGCTTTTAGACTATAGAAAATTAAAGGATTCAGGTATGACCTTTGATAGAGTAGTTAGTGTTGGTATGATTGAGCATGTTGGAAGAGAAAATTACAGTTTATTCTTTGATAATGTAAGTAAAGTATTAAATCCTAAAGGTGAGTTTTTATTACACTATATAAGTAGTATCCATGAATCTCAAGGAGACCCATGGATTAAAAAATACATCTTTCCAGGCGGTGTAATTCCTAGTATAAGAGAAATAATGGATACTGCTTGTGAGCATAAGTTTTGTACTATAGATGTAGAAAGTTTAAGACTTCATTACAAGAAAACATTGCTTTATTGGTATAAAAATTTTCAAGATAATATAGATGAAATTAAAAAATTGGTAGATGAAAGATTTATAAGAATGTGGGAAATATATTTATGTTCTTGTGCGGCTTCATTTAATAATGGAGTTGTAGATTTACATCAAATGCTATTTACTAAAGGAGCTAAAAACGATCTACCACCTACAAGAGAATATATGGATAAATAATTTTAAAGAATAAAACGGCCAAGTATATCCTGGTCGTTTTGTTTTTAAAAATTTTAATAATACTATGAATAATTTGATTTCTTTTAGAGAAAGATTTAATTTTTTATAATGTGAGTTTCTATAATTTGAAGTTCTTTAATCAATTCTTGTCTAACAAAACCCTTTGTATTTACTGTGTCAGAGGTTATAAGGCGTACCTCGTACCATAAGGTTTCTAAAGCTTCAACTCCATCAAGAATTGCTACCCTTGAGTTAGATGGGATGGAGCGGAGTATAGGACTATTACTGAGAGGTGAGATATAAAGAGAGCACCGTTTTATTGTTTCACCAGTATTAAATCTAATAGGTCTAGAGTAAACTTTTAAAGTTTCATTTGGCTTATTAATAGTGTTTAATTGAGATGTTAAACTATTATTTTGTTTTGTTAGAACTCTTACTTGAATATTTTGTTTGTTATATTTATCATTTAAAAGATAATATAAAATTCCTAATCCACCAGAGGTAAGAAGTAGGACATAAATGAAAAAAGTTTTTATCACGAATGTACCTCCATAAAAGAGTTTGGTAGTATAAATATATTCCTTTTATTTATGAAATAGACTTAGTAAAATTAATAAGTAATATTAATAAAACTAGTAAAAGTTTAGTGATATAATTCTATGTGAGGAGTTGATGAATAAATGGCTAATACTAAAACTAATGTGATGAGGATACTAGATAATAGTAATATAAATTATAATATATATACATATGAGGTTAAGGATAGTGCTGTAGATGGAATATCAGTAGCCAATAAACTTGGAGTAGCAGTAGAGAATGTATTTAAGACTCTTGTTACAAAAGGCCATAGTGGAGATTTTTATGTATTCGTAGTTCCTGTGGCAAAGGAACTGAATCTTAAGGCGGCGGCAAAGCGTGTAGGAGAAAAGTCAGTAGAAATGATAAAAGTTAGTGATATGCTTAAGATAACGGGATATATTAGAGGTGGATGCTCGCCTATAGGTATGAAGAAAAATTATAATACTGTAATTGATGATTCATCCCTGAATCTAGATAAAATCATTGTAAGTGGTGGTAAAATTGGATTTCAAGTAGAAATAGCACCAAGGGATTTAATTCAGCTGATAAATGCTGAAACCAGTCCTATTGTGAATTAAAATATACATAAAAGAAATAAAGGTTGTCCTAGAAGATAATTTAATTCTTACTAAGACTACCTTTAATTATTACATAGCTAAAGAAAAACTAACATAATCTAATATAAAATCATCAGCTAAAGCTTTCATGTCATTGTGCTGCTCTAGGGAATGTTCATCATATACGCCTATAACCTTCATACCAGCTTTTTTAGCACCTTGAATGGCTGGAAGTAAGTCTTCAAAAACCATGCACTTATCAGGAGAAACACCTAATTTATTTGCTGCTAGAAGATATACATCTGGAAAATCTTTTCCCCTTTTTACCTCATTAGTTAAGGCTATTGTATCAAAATATTCATATATTCCATTAGCTTTTAAGCAAGCTTCTAAAAGTAAAGTGTTATTGCTAGTAGCCAATGCAATTTTTATATTATTTTCTTTAAGTAGGTTAAAAAATTCTTTAACACCAGGCTTTAGTTTCACTTTATTACAGTAAGCTTCATAAGCCATGTCATTCCAATGCTCTTTAATTTCTTCTAAGGTATAGGGTAAATTAAAGGAATTCTTAAAGTAAATAGCTACTTCATTAAAGCTAAGATGAGCAATGTCATTATTTAATGATGGAGGAACATCTAAATTATGTTTAGCTAGGTATTCCGTATCGATTTTATTCCATACCCACATAGAATCAACTATAGTACCATCCATATCAAAAATTGCAGCGTCTATATTTTTAAACATATATTATCACCCCCGCATATTAACATAACAAATAAAACTTTTAATGTAAAGAGTAATGAATATAATGTGGAAACTACCTTTTACTACTAATAAAAAAGTAATAAGAAAGAATGTAATAAAATTAAAAACATATAATGTATTAGTAAAATAAAGGGGGGAAACTATGGATCTTTTAGGTAAGTTTTGGGGGGTTATTTCGGTTATATTTACTTTAGGAGCATTGTCAAGAGTAGTATCTTTAGGGTTTTATAATAAGTTTATTAAAGGTTTGTCAAAGAAAAAACATAGAGGCATAATAAATAAAACTATTAACATAAATAATGTTTTAGAAGAAAACCATGGGGTGTTTGGAGTGGGTGCATTTATTTCTTCAATAATTCATATGTTAATAATGAATTATAAGGAAAGTTTTTCTTTTTGGGGAATTGCAACCTTTGTGTGTGTTTTAATAATGGTAGCTACTGGAATTATAAATAAATTTATTTATAGAGATAAGAGGGGCCAAATAAGAAAGTTTCATACAACTATAATATTAATATATATTGTTTCTTTAGTAATGCATATAATTTTCACCAAATGATATATTATTAAAAAAAGACATTGTTCTTATAGCAGATTTAAGGTCTAGTTACAAAACACTATCTTCCTATAGTAAATAAAAACATATATAGTAAAATAAAAAGGAACATGACATTCATGTTCCTTTTGGTCGGGGTGACAGGGATTGAACCTGCGACCTCATGGTCCCAAACCACGCGCGCTCCCATCTGCGCCACACCCCGCCGACAAAAATTATTATATGATATATTTAATAGGTTGTCAACATATTTTATGCAAAAAGTTTTGCGATATTATATATTATTTTTAAAAGGCCAATAAAAGGTATTATAAAATCAGTATATTGTAAATAATAAAAGATGTTACTGAATACAAAAAGTTTAATATATATTTACATAATATTATTGTCATTAAAAAAAGGAGGAGTACAAAAGATGAAGGAATATAGGTTTAGTAAGGCTTCTAAAAGATATATGAGAAAGCAATTGTCTAATAGTATACTTTTATCGAGTCTTTTACTCATAATTACAATAGGATTATTTATAAGGAACAATCTTTTTTATGGGAGATTTTTATTAGTGTTTTTTATAGTAGGATTAATAGTTACAGGTCTTGTTACTAAAAAAGTAAGAAGCATTGATGAGCTTAAATATATAAAAGTATATAAAGATAAATTTTGTATAAATAACAATATGAATGAAAAACCAAAAACTCTTTATTTTAGAGATGTAAATAAAGCAATGAGGGATAATAAAGGGATTATATTTTACGTGGGGAAAAGGGATTATAGAATATTATCTAGTTTTTTAGAGCAAAGTGAAGTTGATGAACTTTGGAAGAAGTTTTCCAGGTATAAATAGATATATTTACTATAATTAAATTCTATAGATTAGATTATGAGCATAGGTATATATTATTCTTAAATTAAGGGGGAGCATAAATGAATAAAATGAATCTTGCTACTTTAGGAGTAATTATATTAGTTATTTTGGGATTAGTGTGGATTATATGCTTTGATAATATTGATAATAGTAGCCATGAAATAATTAATAAAGAAAGAGAAATTATAAATTATGATGAGATAAAGGGAATTTGGTTATCTTATTTAGATTTATCAGCTATGCTTAAGGGGAAAAATGAAAATGAATTTAGAAAAAATATATCACAAGCAATAGATAATGTAGAATCTATGGGGTTGAATACTTTAATTGTACATGTAAGACCTTTTTCTGATGCCTTATATCAATCTAAATATTATCCATGGTCTATATATTGTTCGGGCATAGAAGGTAATGCTCCGGGATATGATCCTCTTCAAGTTATTATAGAGGAAGCTCATTTAAGAAATATAAGAGTAGAGGCTTGGATTAATCCCTATAGAGTTAGAAGTGATAGTGTTAAGTTGCCACTGTCTTTGGAGAATCCTGCTAGCAAATGGATAAAAGATGGTAGTGATAATATAATAAAATGTAATGGTGGAATATATTATAATCCTGCCAAAGAAGAAGTTAGGCAACTTATAGTGAATGGAGTAAAAGAAATAGTGGAGAACTATGAAGTTGATGGAATACATTTTGATGATTATTTTTATCCATCTAGTGATGTGTCTATAGATAGTAAAGCTTATGGCGAGTATACAAGTTCAGGAGGAGATTTAGATTTAGAGAGTTGGAGACGTGAAAATGTTAATATTCTCGTAAGGCAGGTTTATTCAATTGTTAAAGAGATAAGCCCAGAGGTAGTCTTTGGAATAAGTCCACAAGGCTCTATGGATAATAACTATAATAGCCAATTTATTGATGTGAAGAAGTGGATTCAAAACCCTGGATATATTGATTATATTTGTCCACAAATATATTATGGCTTTTTAAATGATAATAGCAATTTTCAACAAGTTATTGAAGAGTTTGATAGTCTTGTTGCTGAATCTACAGTAAATTTATATATAGGTTTATCTGTATATAAAGTTGGTAGTGAAGATACTTGGGCAGGTAATGGAAAGGATGAGTGGAGAAATAGTACAGATATATTAAAAAGACAGGTGGAAGCTTCAAGAAAGTTAAAGAAGTACAAAGGAATATTACTATTTAGGTATGACTCTTTGTTTAATCCATCATCAAATGTAAAAAGTCAGATACAACAGGAGAGATCAAATTTAAAATCTTTATTTAAGTAAAAAAAGAAAGGGGTGACTATTTATAAGTCACCTCTATAGTTTTTTCTATACTTCCTATGCCACCAACTTTTATTAAATAGTCATTATTAATAGCTTCACCCGTGCAGATGATTTCACTTGGATTATTCATGTAATAACCTTGTTCGCAACATATGGTTAGTTTATCTTTAAAATCAAGTATGTTATGTTTCATTATGTATGCACATAATGCGCCATTAGATGTGCCAGTAGCACTTTCTTCATCGATACCTACACTAGGACCGAAATTTCTAGTTGCAACAGTGCTTTTAGAATTTTCAGTTTCTAAAGAGAAGGCATGAAGACCTACTAAATTTAAGTTATCTGTGTATTCTTTTAGGCCTTGAAAATCTGGATTTATTCTTTTTAGAGCATTTAGAGATTTAACTGGGAACATTATATCTTTAAGCCCTGTAGAAATTATCATAGGTCTTAATGCATGACCTTGGATTCCAGCATCTTCTAAGGTTATTCCTAATATATCACAAAGTTCTTTTACATCATCAATATATGAATAGAACTTAGGATTAGTTTGAGTCATAAGCACATAGGCAATTTTTTCATTATCAAAATAAATTTCTATGTCTAAAATACCGGCAAGAGTTTTTTGTTTTAATTTTACTGGACTTGTACTTGGTTTGATAAAGCCTAATTTAGCTAAGGTATAGAAAGTGGCGATGGTAGCATGACCACATAAATCAACTTCTGTTGAAGGGGTAAAAAATCTAACCTCATAGTCATAATCGTCACATTTTGATTTTATCACAAAGGCAGTTTCGGAAAGTTTTACTTCTTTTGCGATAGCTGCCATGTCATTAGAGGATAAGTCATCACAATCAATAACTACACCAGCCTTGTTTCCACCCATATCATTGTGAGTAAAGGCATTAACTATGTACACAGTTTTATTAAAGTTTGATTTCATTTTGTCACCTCGTTTATATATTAAAAATATAGCTATCTTAATTAAAGGATAGCTATATTAATTGGTATAAGATAAAATTAATTAGCTAGATACATTTCACCAACAACATTTATATCTCCAGCACCTACGGTAATAATAAGATCACCATCCTTGGCCTTTGATTTTAAGTGATTAACTATTTCTTCAAAGCTATGATAGTTTATTGCATCAACTCCTGTAAGTCTTATAGCATCGCCTAACTTTACTGAGTTAACAATTCCAGTATCTTTTTCACGAGCAGCGTATATATCTGCTAATAATAAATGCTTTACTCCATTGAAGGTTCTTACAAAGTCATCAAAAAGAGTTATAGTTCGAGTGTAGGTATGAGGTTGAAATACCACATATAAATCTTTATGAGGATAATTTTTACAAGCACTAAGAGTAGCTTGAATTTCTGTTGGATGATGAGCATAATCATCTATTACAGTAACACCATTTTTAGAACCCTTAAATTCAAATCTTCTATGAGTTCCTCCAAAATTAGATAATCCTTTAATTATAGATTCATTAGAAATGTTAAGAGCTAAGGATGTACATATAGCAGCTAAAGAGTTAAGCACATTATGTTCTCCAGGCACATTTAAGGCTATAGGAAATAACATATGGTCATTTTTATATAAATCATAAGAACCACAACCAAGAGAATTATAAGTTATATTTTTAGCTTTATACTCACCATTATTTATTCCGTAAGTCATTATAGTACATTTATGATTATTTAATATATCAGAAACGTTACTATCATCACTATTGCATACAAGGAAACCATCATCTGGTATGATATCTATAAATTTATTAAAAGTATCTTTTATGTGATTTATATCCTTATAAAAATCTAAATGGTCTGCATCTACATTTAATATAATTCCTATATAAGGATGAAATTTTAAGAAAGATCCTTTATACTCACAAGCTTCAGTAACAAAGTAATCACTATTTCCAGCAAGAACATTACCCTCTATAACATCTAATTCTCCACCTACTAATATGGTAGGATCCACTTGTTCTTCAATTACAATGTGGGCAAGCATTGAAGTTGTGGTTGTTTTGCCATGAGTACCAGCAACAGCTACATTATATTTATGGCCAAGCATAATTCTGCCTAAGAATTCAGCTCTATCCATCATAGGAAGGTTTAGTTCAATTGCCTTTTGAAACTCAGGATTATCATCACTGATAGCAGCAGTGTATACTACTAAATCTGAATCCTGTATGTTATCTGCACTGTGTCCTATATATATATATGCACCTTTATTTCTAAGTTTTTCAACCATATTTGAATTTTTCATATCTGAACCAGATACAGTATATCCGTTTTTAAGTAGAATCTCAGCAAGACCACTCATACTAATGCCACCAATACCAATAAAGTGAACTTTTTTATTTTTATCTTGTAAAAAATCAAAACTCATATAATAACAACTCCTATATAAAATATAATACTACATTCATGAATTTGTATATTAAAACATAGTTATAGATCAACCTAATAACCATTGTATGTGTATAAAAATAAATGAATACCTAATATAAATTATATACAAAAATCTATATAAAAAACACATATATTTTAGAAAGCTTCGTAAATTATATATCTATAGGAAAAATGAATGAAAATATCCAAAAAATTTAAAAGAAAATTCAGAAAAAGGCTTTTCGGATAGAAATAAATATGTTAAAATAAAAACAAAGTTAGAGATGGTTTTTAAGTATAATAACTAATTATATTTATTAAGTATCTAAGTGGAAATAATAGATGTTTTCTAAGTGTATGTATATTTAATATCAATTACAATAACTACTAGGCCATAAGGCTAGTAGAAATTTTCTGGAGGAGTGTGTTAAAATGTTAACAATTGGTCTGAGAGAATATGTAAATTGGCAACTGAATATTAATGGTGAAGAAGAGGATAAAATGCTCAATACTTGTGAAGAGAATGATATCATGGGTATGGAGTTTGAATATTTATTGTGGCAATTTAGCTTGTAAATTGCCAAATCTATTTTAAAGTCCCTATAATAATCGTGAAAAAGTCCTTAGTTTAGACTAAGGACTTTTTTATTATGTAATTATGTTAAAAAGTTGTGCTGTAAGTTTTGTAATTTGCAAAGAGTATTAACAATGGAGAAGATGATTACTCCAGCTAAGTTAGAAGTGATATTATCTTTATCAAATCTAGGTGCCACTTCACATATATCAAAGGTTATAACCCTATTTGACTTTAAAATATGTTTAAGTAGTTTTATAACTATTTCTGGGTTTAGACCTAAGGTTTGCGTAGAACTAACCCCTGGTGCAAAAGAGGCAGAAAATACATCTGAGCAAATAGTTACATATATATAATCTTGGTTTCTCATAAAGGTATTTAGCTCTCTTAAAAGTTGCCAACCATCACTATATAGGATGTCTTTCGCAAGGGTGTATTGAACACCTAGTTTTTTAGCGGTTTTAAATAGATCCACTGTATTGCTGTGCTGTTGTATCCCAATACAGAAATAGGAGAAATCCATGTTTTTATCATGACAAATATCAGAGATTTGTTTAAACATAGTTCCAGAACTTCCCTCGTTATTATATGGTCTAAGATCGAAGTGAGCATCAAAATTTATAATTCCGATTCGAGGTTTACAAGATATTTTATCCAGATGAGATAGAGCCCCATTATAGTTCCCAAAGGCTGTCTCATGTCCTCCTCCTAGAACTATAGGAAAAATATTCAGATCTAGTAACTTAGACACGCAGTCGCTTAAAAGCTTTTGCCCTTCAGCAAGAGAAATGTCCTCAACTATGATATCTCCGGCATCAAAAATTTTTACCGATTGATTAAAAGTACAAGGTAGATTTGAAAGCTCTTTTCTGATGGATATAGGACCATTCATGGCACCTATACGACCTTTATTTTTTTTTACACCTTCATGGCAACAAAAGCCTAAAAGTGCAAAATTTAGTCCATCAAGAGGCTCAAGATCATCTCTTCGAAGATCAAGAGGTGTTATCCATTGATGCCATCTAAAAGCATCAAAATTATCGTCACTGTCTATTCTTCCTTGCCATAAGTTTTCGTTCATAGGTTCATAGTTTTTAATAAACATAAAATCACCCCACAAGTAACTTCTTAGTAGTATTATACGTTTTCAGTATAAGTCAAAGGAGAGATATTATCAATGTTATATGTAAAATAGTAGTTATATTTTATTTGTTTTTGAATATACATATTTAAAGATAAAGAGATATGCAGTGAATTAAAAGGTATTGATAATAATTTTTAGTAATGAAATAAAATAATATTGACAATTGAACGTATGTTCGATATCATGTAAATATGAGAACAGATATGGGGGTTAAAGAATGGGAAACAAAGATTTATTCATTGAGTTAAAGTATAAGGCAGATGGGCAAGGACTTGAAGGTATAAATTTTTTAGAAGATGATAAAGAAATAGGTGGTCAGAAATACATGCTTTGTGGTGGAGTTTTAAATAAGAATGGAGGAAAACTTTTATTTAAAGCTAGAAATATACAAGAAGCTAATGAATTTACAAAAAGGAATCCTTTGACTTCGAAAATGGTGGCATGTAGTTGATAGATATTATAAAATAATATTGAAATTAAAGGCTATTTCAAAATGAAGATTTATTTAATCTTTATTTTGAAGTAGCTCTTTTTATTTACAATGAGGATATTTTTTTGCTAATTAATCTGTGATTAACATAAAAGATGAATTTATATTGTTTTAAATAGTATATTAAAGAAAATAAAAAAAGTAATTGTAATATAGTAATAAAACAGATAGAATAAAGGTGAATAATAAAGGCAAAAATAAAGATAAAATTCGGAAAGGTATAGTTTGTATGGAGAAAATTAAGCATAAATTTAATAGAAACCAAAGGGTTATTGGTATAACAAAAGTTTTAACAGAAAATCCTAATAAGGTTATAACTTTAAATTTATTTACAGAGAAATTCAATGCAGCAAAATCTACTATTAGTGAAGATATTGTTATAGTTAGAGAAGTAATAGAAGGTTTATCCATGGGAAAGATAGAAACAGTAGCAGGTGCTGCAGGTGGAATAAGATTTATAAATGAAAAATCAAATGAAGATAGAAAACAGTTTTTAGAAGATTTGTGTGAAGCACTAAGACAGCAATCTAGAGTTGTTCCGGGTAATTTTCTATATATAACAGATATAGCATATAATCCAAGTATTATTCAAAATTCAGCAATAATATTAGCTAGTAAATTTAAAGATATGAACGTGGATTATGTAGTTACAATAGAAACTAAAGGTATTCCATTAGGTTATGAGGTTGCAAAACAATTAGGAGTTCAGCTTGTTACAGTACGTCATGATACTAAGTATACAGAAGGTACTACAGTAAGCATAAATTATGCTTCTGGTTCAAGCAATAGACTTCAAACTATGACATTATCAACAAAGTCTATGAAGAGAAGTAGCAGATGTGTATTTGTAGATGACTTTATGAGAGGTGGAGGAACTGCAAAGGGAATTAAAGAGCTTTTAAGTGAATTTGATAGTGAATTATTAGGTAGTGGTTTTTTAATAGATAATGTAGAAGTTAAGGATAAGCTGGTAGATGATTATATTTCATTAGTAAATTTTTATGGTATTGGAGAAGATGGAATTGCGATTGTTAGTCCATCTAGTGAAAAAAACGAATAAGTTACAAAAAAATATGGAAAATGTTTCGACAAATAGAAGGATTTACAATGCATTAGTAGAATAATACATGAAAGCACATCTTGGAGGTGGAATTTCATGATAATTACAGACGTTAGAATTAGAAAAATTACCACAGAAGGAAAAATGAAAGCTATAGTATCTATAACTTTAGATAATGAATTCGTGGTTCATGACATCAAGATAATTGAGGGTCAAAGTGGTAATTTTATAGCTATGCCTAGTAGAAGAACTCCTGATGGAGAATTTAAGGATATAGCTCACCCAATTAATACAGAAACAAGAGAGAAAATTCAAAAATCTATACTTGACGAGTATGAAAAAGTAAAAAATGAAGAGCAAGTAGAAGATGAAATAGTCTAATTATAAAAAGGAGCGTAGCACTCCTTTTTATTTTGTGTATCGTTAATAGTATATCGTTAATATATATTTTCATGTAAAAAATATACTTTGGTTGAAAAAGTGTAACAGTTTCAATATAATAGTATAGAAGTAGTATATAAAAATAATAAATATGATAGATTAATATTGAAAATTTAATAAATATTAGTTTTAAATTATTATAGAATAATTTATCAGGAAAGACTAATTACATTTTAAATGAAGAGGTGTATGAATTGTATAAATGTGCTATAATCCTTGCTGCTGGCGAAGGTAAAAGAATGAAATCTAATACTCCTAAGGTTCTACACAAAGTTTGTGGAAAAGAAATGATAAACCATGTTATAGATAATATAAGAAAGTCCGGAGTAGAAGAAGTAAGTGTGGTTATTGGAAAAGGTGCTGATAAAGTTAGAAAAGGCACTGAAAGTAGAAATATTTTCTACTCAGTTCAAGAAGAACAATTAGGTACTGGGCATGCAGTAATGTGTGCAGAAGAATTTTTAAAAGGTAAAAAAGGTTCAGTATCTATATTTGTTGGAGATGGGCCTCTAATAACAGAAGAAACAGTTACAAAGCTTACTAAATATCATGAAGAACAAAAATGTAGTGCTACAATATTGACATCTATAATGAGTGACCCTCTAAAGTATGGAAGAATAATTAGAAATTCTCAAGGAGAAGTAGAGAAAATTGTAGAGTTTAAGGATTGTAATGAAGAAGAAGTAAAAGTTAATGAAATTAACTCAGGGATGTATTGTTTTGATATAGACATATTATTAAATACCTTAGGTAAACTTAATAATAATAATAATCAAGGTGAGTACTATTTAACAGATGTAATAGAAATATTAAAAAATGAAGGTAAGAAAGTTGGAGCTATTGCTGTTGATGTAGAAGAAATTACAGCAGTAAATTCAAAGGTAGAGCTTTCTGTTGCTAATGATATAATGAGAAGTAGAATAAATAGAAACCATATGGATAATGGTGTTATAATTATGGACCCTAGAAGCACCTATATAGAATGTGATGTAATTATAGGTCAAGATACGGTTGTATATCCAGGGAATATCATAGAAGGAACTACGGTAGTTGGTGAAAATTGCGTATTATACTCAAATAACAGAATAACTAATAGTATAATTGGTGATGATGTAACTGTAGAAAATTCTGTAGTATTAAACAGTAAGATTGGAAATAATACTACAGTTGGACCTTTTGCGTATATAAGACCAGAAACAACTATAGGTGAAAATGCAAGGATAGGCGATTTTGTTGAAATTAAAAAATCATCAATAGGTGACGGAACTAAGGTATCTCACTTAACTTACATAGGAGATGCAGAAGTGGGAGAAAAATGTAATTTTGGGTGTGGAACTGTTGTAGTAAATTATGATGGAAAAGCAAAATATAAAACTACAATTGGAAACAATGTATTTATAGGATGTAATACTAACTTAGTATCACCAGTTGAGGTAGAAGATAATACTTATATTGCAGCTGGATCAACAATAACCGAGAAAATACCAGAGGGCTCCTTAGCTATAGCAAGAGCTAGGCAAATAAATAAAGAGAACTGGGTATATGATAAAAATAAAAACAAATAAAATTTTAGGAGGACTACATAAATGATAAGCCATGGAAGAAACATTAAAATCTTTGCAGGAAACTCATATCCAGAATTAGCTGCTGATATTGCAAACCGCTTAGGGCTTTCTGTTGGAGAAAGTCAAGTTACTACTTTTAGTGATGGTGAGATTGCGGTAAATATTGGAGAAACTGTTAGAGGACTGGACGTATTTGTTATACAGCCAACTAGTGCCCCAGTAAACAATAATTTAATGGAACTTTTAATTATGATTGATGCACTTAAGAGAGCATCAGCAGGAAGAATAACGGCGGTTATTCCTTACTATGGATATGCACGTCAAGACAGAAAGGCAAAGGCAAGAGATCCAATTACAGCAAAATTAGTTGCTGATTTAATTACAGCAGCAGGAGCAGATAGAGTTTTAACTATGGACTTACATGCAGCTCAAATACAAGGATATTTCAATATTCCAGTTGATAATTTAGTGGGTTCACCAATACTAAGTGATTACTTTATAGAAAAAGGATTTAAAGATTGTGATGATGTAGTTGTAGTTTCACCAGATCTTGGTAGTGTTACAAGAGCAAGAAAGTTTGCTGATAAACTAAACGCTCCAATAGCTATTATAGATAAGAGAAGACCAAAGGCTAATGTAGCTGAAGTTATGAATATAATCGGTGAAGTAAAAGGTAAAAAGGTTATACTAATAGATGATATGATAGACACAGCTGGAACTATTTGTAATGGTGCTAATGCTTTAGTTAAAATGGGTGCTACTGAAGTATATGCTTGTTGTTCACATGCTGTACTTTCTGGTCCAGCCATAGAAAGACTAGAAGCATCGGTGATAAAAGAGCTAGTTATGCTTGATAGTATTCATCTACCACAAGAAAAAATGCTTGATAAGATAAAAATATTATCTATAGCACCGTTATTTGCAGAAGCTATTAGAAGAATATATGAAGAAGTTTCTGTAAGCAAGCTTTTTGATGAATAATATTAAATATTATATGTATTCATAATAAGTTTGGACAGTAATTTGGTTTTATTTAGGGGAGGAAGTTTTTCTTCCCCTATTTTTAGTATAAAAAGGAATGTTTTCACCATAACTTTATAAATATTTTGTTAAAAATATTAATTTTAATGAGAAAATACTTGGACTTAAAGTTATTGTTATATAATATTATAAAAGATATTATGTAGAAATTATATTCGTAAATTAAATAAAATATCTTAAGTATTTAGGAGGGATATCAATGGAAGGTAATTTAGGAAAGATATTAGTTGTTGATGATGATAAAAATATATGTGAAGTAATAAAGATGTATTTGGAGAATTCAGGATACCATGTTAAGGTGGCCAATGACGGAAGAGAGGCTCAAGAAGCATTTACTAGTTATAAACCTGATTTAGTGCTTTTAGATGTTATGTTACCATACCTGGATGGCATAGATGTGCTAAAGTGGATAAGAAGGGATAATGAAACACCAGTTATAATGATAACTGCAAAAGGAGAAACTTTTGATAAAGTTTTAGGACTTGAGCTTGGAGCAGATGATTATATAGTAAAACCCTTTGAACCTAAGGAACTTATGGCTAGAGTTAAGGCTGTTCTAAGAAGATATACTGCAGAGGGTGATAGTAAAGAAACATTAACCTTTGATAATTTAGTTATAGATATAAATTCATATAATGTAACATACATGGGACATGAAATTAAAATGCCACCTAAAGAGTTTGAATTATTACACTTCTTAGCAAGTAATAAAAACAGAGTATTTACAAGAGAACAACTGCTTTGTGAAGTGTGGGGATATGATTATCCAGGAGATTCAAGAACTGTAGATGTTCATGTGAAGAGATTAAGAGAAAAAGTATCAGGAGGAGATAATTGGCAGTTAGAAACTGTTTGGGGAGTTGGATATAAATTTGAGGTGAAATAGATGGTGAAAAATAGCTTATTTTCTAAAATGGTTGTTACTTACACCATTATAATTACAGTAAGTTTTACTATTTTAGCTGCATTTCTTTCCTTTTGGTTTCAAGATTATTTTATAAAGACGAGACAAAGTGATCTTACTAGACAGGCAGATATAATTGAAGGTATTGCAACAAAATATTTAACTGGGGCATCATCATATGAAGAATTAACTACAAATATAAAGTTTATATCAACATATATAAATGATGATATAGTTCTCGTAGATAGTAATGGATATGTTTATTCAGTTACTAACATTAAATATACTCCACTCATAGGGAAACAGATTTTTCATGATGATTTGGAAAATATAAACAATAGTGATTATATAGATGCTTTTAATGAGTATGGAGTTTATATGGATGAGAAAGTATACGTTATGATGAAAGTTGTAAAAGATGCTAAAGGGCAATCTATGGGAGCCACTTTATTTAGTGTATCAACAGATATTTTAGATAAATCACTTTCTAATGTTTATCAAATTATTTGGTTATCTGCAGTTTTCGCTGTAATTGCTTCTTGTATCGTAATTTATTATTTTTCTCAAAAGATGATAGTTAATCCGTTATCAGAAATGAGTGGGGTTGCAAGAAAAATAGCTCAAGGAGATGTAGATAAAAGAGTTGAAATTCATTCTGATGATGAAATGGAGGAGTTTGCAAATGCATTTAATGTGATGGCAGACTCGCTACAAAAGGTAGAACAAAATAGAAAAGAGTTTATTTCAAATGTTTCTCATGAGTTAAGATCTCCAATGACATCTATAAAAGGATTTATAGGTGGAATTTTAGATGGAGTAGTTCCTGATGAAAAGCATAAGTATTATCTAAATATAGCCTATGAAGAAATACAAAGATTAACAAGACTTATTAATGATTTACTTGATTTATCAGCAGTGGAATCGGGTACTTATAAGCTGGAGAAGGTACCTGTGGACATTAATGAAATAGTGAGAATATGCATATTGAGAAATGAAAATAGAATAAGAAATAAAAATTTGGATGTACAGGTATTTTTTGAAGGAAGTGAACTCTGGGTACTTACAGATGGAGATAAAATAACACAAGTTATAACTAATCTTTTAGATAATGCTATTAAATATGGAAAAGAAGATGGATTGATACAAATATCCTGTAGAAAAAAAGGTAAGAAGGCTAATATATCAATTTTTAATGAGGGATCTAATATAGATGAAGAAGATATTAAACATATCTGGGAAAGATTCTATAAAGTTGATAAATCAAGAACACAAAAAGTGAGTACAGGATTAGGGCTCTCTATAGTTAAAAAGATTGTTAGCTTACATGATGAAGAAATATGGGCGTGTAATAAAGAAAATGGAGTTGAATTTATATTTACTTTACAATTAGCAAAGAAGAGTATGTAATAATCTTAAGAAGCTAAGAGGAAGGAGGCTATTATGAGCAATTTTAATGATGATTATAAGGATGTTAAAGCAAAAATAACCTTTAACAAAATTAAGAAAAGACGTAAAGGTAAAATTGTTGCAATTACTATATTTTGCTTATTTGTAGCCTCCTTAGGTGGGGCTGTTACAGCTTTAGTGGTAAACACTGAAAACGAAAATTATTATGTTCAAGGTAATAATAAAGACGAAGAAGTTAATACCACTAATTCAAAGCTTCAATCAGCTGCTCACAAAGCAGCCCAATCTGTTGTTTCAATTATTAAGGTTATTGCAGATGATAAGTGTATAAAAGAAACTAATGTAGGAGTAGGCGTTGTCATAGAAAATGGACAATATGTTATAACTAGCTATTTAGGTATTGAGGATGCAACCAGTGTTAAAGTGAAGTTACACAATGACATTGTATATAATGCATCTATAATAGGATTTGATAGTATTTATGATATTGCTATGATTAAAATAAATGGAGATGCATTACAACCTATGACTATAGCTAAGAATTCTACTAAGATTGAAAAGGGAGATAGAGTTATTAGTGTAGGAAATCCTCTGGGTAAATCTTTTAATGAAAATATAGAGGTAAGTACGGTGTTAAATACTAGAGAAAATATAGTATTTAAAAATAGAGAAACTAAAGTAGCTGAGTCTTTAAGAATGATAAAGACTTCAGTTATTCCTAAGTTTATCAATACTGGAGCAGCTTTATGTAATTTGGATGGAGAACTTATAGGAGTAAATAATACTACTATGACATATCACAATGAATTTTTAAAAAATAGTTTTTATATTTCCGCAGAGGATCTAGAGCCTATTACCTATGGAATTTTAGATAAGCAAGATTCTCTTATTAACCATATGGGAGTTTATGGGGAAGAGGCTATTTCCCAAAGTGAAAATGGTATTGATGGAGTATATGCAAAGGAAGTTACAAGAAATGGTTTAGCTTATGAAGCTGGAATTAGGCCAACAGATATAATTGTTGAAGTGAATGGTATGAAAGTTAATACTGTCAGTGACATAAATTCTATAATGAGTAAATTTAAAAGTGGAGAGACAATAAAATATAAAGTATTCAAAAATGGTGATTATGTTGACTTTAAAATAAAGATTTCAGAGTAATATATAAAAAGTAGCATTTAGGGATGCTACTTTTATTTTATTTTAGGTAAAACTTCTAGTATAATAGTCAAAGAAGATTATTTTTATGTTAAGAGATATTATGTTATAGAATATATTGGAGGTAATTATGTATTTAGTTGTGGGATTAGGAAATCCGGGAGATAGATATGATAAAACAAGACATAATGTAGGGTTTGATGTAGTTGATATGTGTGAAAAAAAGTATAACTTTAGTATAAATAGGACAAAATTTAAAGGAGTATACGGTGAGAGTAGTATAGCCAATGAAAAGGTTATATTTTTAAAACCTCAAACTTATATGAATTTAAGTGGAGAAAGCGTTAGAAGTATAATAGACTTTTATAAAATACCAGTAGAAAATATTATAGTTATATACGATGATATTAGTCTAGAAGTTGGAAGACTTAGAATAAAGGGAAAAGGAAGTGCAGGCGGTCACAATGGTATTAAGAATATAATTTCTCATTTAGGTACTGATAGTTTTTCAAGGATTAAAGTTGGAATTGGAGAGCCAGCCTATGATTTAGTTGAGTTTGTTACAGGAAGATTCTCTAATGAAGATAGAGAGATTATTGAAAAATCTTTTGAGGCAGCAGTGGATGCAGTATCAGTGATCATAAATGAAGGAATTAATCAAGCAATGAATAAATTTAATTCTTTTAATGCAGGAAAGTAGTAAATAGTTTAAGAGGTGATATTTTGAGACTAAAAGGAGTAATGACACCTTTAAAGTTAAGTAGTGAATATAGAGATATAAAGAGATATATAAATGAGGAAAAGTATCCATTAGGCATACATGGTCTTTCGGAATCTGGTAAGAGCTACTTACTATATGGTGTTTATGAAGATATAGAAAAAAGTATGCTAGTGCTAACTCATAATGACATGGAAGCTAAAAACATATATGAAGATCTTAGCTTTTATTGTAATGATGTATATTATTTTCCTACGAGGGAGGTAACTTTTTACAATGTAGAAGCTGTATCAGGGGACTTGAGATGGGAGAGGCTGAAAGTATTAAATAAGATTCTTCATGAGGGAAAATGTATTGTTGTAACTTCTATCGAGGCTTTAGCAGCATCCTATGCTCCTGTAGAGCTATTCAAGAAATTTTCATTTGAAATTTCTTTAGAAAGTACCATAGACATAAGAGAGTTGAGCGAAAAACTTGTACAATGTGGTTACGAAAGGTGTAGTGTTGTAGAAAACATAGGTCAATTTTCAGTTAGAGGGGGGATTATAGATGTTTATCCTCCTATTAGTAGCATGCCATTTAGGATTGAGCTTTTTGATGATGAAGTTGATTCCATAAGAACTTTTAATAAAGACAATCAAAGAAGTATAGATAAAGTAGATAAAGTAGAAATATTTCCAGCTAAAGAGATAATTCTTACAGAAGGGGTTATAAATCTTGCAAAAGAAGAAATTAGAAAGGAATTAGATGGAGCTATATCAAGATTTAATAAATCTAAAGATAAGGATGCTTTAGAAAGAATAAATTCTACGGTTAAGACAAATTTGGAGAGTCTTGAAGAAACTTGGACCTTTGAAACTATTGATAGCTATATTCCTTATTTTTATAAAAATAAAACTACATTTTTAGACTACTTTAAGGATAGTTTAGTTGTAGTGGATGATGTAAATAGGGCTATGGGTAAGTTGGATAGTGTATACTTTGAATTTGAAGAGAATTATGAAAATTTTCTAAGTAGAGGTAACATTTTACCGAAACAAGGAGAACTACTAATACCTAAAGAAATGATTGGAGAAATTTTAGAAGTGAGTAAAACTATAACTTTACAGAGTTTAGGAACTGCTTCTAATGCATTAAAACCAAGAAATTTAATAGCATTTTCTCAGATTACAATTCATGATTATCATGGACAGTTAGACATGCTTATTGAAGATATAATAGAGAAAAAGAAAAAAGGATATAGAACTTTAATTTTATCTGGTACAAGAACAAGGGGAGAAAGATTAATTGACACTTTAAGAGATAGAGGGATAGAAGCTACTTATAAAGACCTAGTTTCTAGCATTCAGCAAGGGGAAGTAGTGGTGACCTTTGGAAGTTCTATTAAAGGATTTGAGTATCCTGATTTAAAGGTATGTGTTATATCAGACTCCGAAGTTTTCGGTCAATCTAAGAGGAAAGCCACAAGAAGAACTACTAAAAAAGGTGCAGGAAAAATAAAAAGCTTTACTGATTTAAAGCTTGGTGATTATGTGGTACATGTGAACCATGGAGTTGGTGTATATAAGGGTATTAATCAATTAGATGTACAGGGAAATAAAAAAGATTATTTGGTTTTAGAATATAATTCAGGAGATACTTTATATGTCCCTGTAGAGCAATTAGATTTAGTACAAAAATATATTGGCAGTGAAGGCAAATCACCCAAAATAAATAAATTAGGTGGAAGTGAATGGGCAAAGGCTAGAAGTAAAGTAAAAAAATCTGTTGAAGATATTGCTGAAGATTTGGTTAAGCTTTATGCTATCAGAAATACTTTAAAGGGGCATAAATATGCCAAGGACACCCCTTGGCAAAGTCAGTTTGAAGGAGAATTTCCATATGAGGAAACCCCGGATCAGTTAACTGCAATTGAAGATATTAAAAAAGATATGGAAAGCGATAAACCTATGGATAGGCTTCTTTGTGGGGATGTTGGATATGGGAAAACCGAGGTTGCGCTTAGAGCTGCCTTTAAGTGTGTTATGGATGGAAAACAGGTAGCTATATTAGTACCTACTACAATACTAGCAGAGCAACACTATAAAAATATGTTAAAAAGGTTTTCAGATTTTCCTATTAAAATAGGAATGATTAGCAGATTTAGAACTGCGTCTCAAGTTAAAGAAACTTTAAATGCTCTAAGAGAAGGAAATTTAGATATTATAGTAGGTACTCATAAGTTGCTTCAAAAGAGTGTGGTATTTAAGGATCTAGGTTTATTAATTGTAGACGAAGAGCAAAGATTTGGGGTTAGTCACAAGGAGAAGATTAAGGAAATAAAGAAAAACATAGATGTATTAACTTTAAGTGCTACTCCTATTCCTAGAACCCTACACATGTCTTTAACAGGAGTTAGGGATATAAGTATAATAGAAACTCCTCCTGAAGAAAGATATCCTATTCAAACTTACGTTGTAGAATTTAATGATCAACTTATAAGAGATGCAATAATTAGGGAAATGAACAGGGGAGGACAAGTATTTTTTGTATATAATAGGGTTGAAACTATAAGTGATATGGCAACATATTTGCAAAAGTTGGTCCCAGAAGCTAGAGTTGCTATAGGTCATGGTCAGATGACCGAAAGAGAATTGGAAAAGGTAATTATAGATTTTGTAGATAAAAAATACGATATACTTTTAAGTACAACTATAGTAGAGACTGGTATAGACATTCAGAATGCAAATACTATGATAATAGCAAATGCAGATAAGATGGGATTATCTCAACTATATCAATTAAGGGGAAGAGTAGGGAGAACCAATAGAATAGCATATGCTTACTTTACTTATACTAAGGATAAGGTTTTAACAGAGGTTGCAGAAAAAAGATTAAAGGCAATAAAAGACTTTACAGAATTAGGCTCAGGATTAAAGATAGCTATGAGAGATTTAGAAATAAGAGGTGCAGGGAATATAATGGGAGCAGCTCAATGTGGTCATATGTCTGCTGTTGGATATGACTTATATTGCAGAATGCTTGAAGATGCAGTAAGCATTGTAAAAGGTGAAGTAGATAAGGAACCTATTGAAACTACAGTAGATATGAAAATTGATGCATATATTCCTAGTAACTATATACAGGATGAAACTCAAAAAATTCAAGTATATAAAAAGATTGCATCTATTGAATCCTATGAGCATATGTTAGAGGTTATTGAGGAGATTGAAGATAGATACTCTAATATTCCAGAAAGTGTTTATAATTTAATGAATATAGCTTATTTAAAGGCAATTGCTAGAGAAATTGGGGTTTTAGAGATAAAGGATACTGGAATTCAAGTACAGATAACCTTTAAAGACAAGTCATACTTAACTTCTGAAATGGTAAAATATATACTAGACAATTATAAGAGACAAATCACATTTAAAATGGGAGATGTTCCAGTTCTAGTGTATAAGAGTAAGGATATTAATAAAAAGGAGCTATTAGATATACTTATAAATATTATTAAGGATTTATCAACAATGAGTAAATAGATTTAGCTACTATTTATTTAATAGTATTTTTATGGTAAAATTGAATAGCAATAATAACTAAAAAAACCGAATGGAGGATAATAAATTGATAAAATTAAAGAAGATTTTAGCTGGTCTAATGGCGTCTACACTAATGCTTTCAGCAGTGGGGTGTGGAATGATAGAAAAAACAGAGGCAGGTATTAATAAGACAGTAGTTGCTAAGGTTTATAAAGAAAAGATAACCTTAGGAGAAGTGGACAGTAGGTTAAGTACGGTTTATGAGCAAGTAAAGGCTCAGTACGGAGAAAATTATAAAGAAAATTCAGAGGCTATGGAATATATAAAGAAGCAAAGATTAAGTATACTAGATACTATGGTTAATGATATTGTCATAAAAAATAATGGTGAAAAGCTTGGAGTAGTGCCTTCTGATGAAGAAGTTCAGACTAAGGCTAAAGAGAAACTTGATGAGATAAAGAAATCCTTTAAAACTGATGAAGAGTATAAAAGTGCTCTTAAAACAGCTGGAGTTACAGAAGAGAGCTTCTTAGAAGAATTAAAACCAGCAGTAATATCTAATGCTGTATATGAAGAGGTAGTTAAAGATGTTACTGTTACAGATGATGAAATAAAGACTTATTATGATAGTAATCCAAATTCATATACTGAAAGTCCTAATAAAGTTAGGCCAGCACACATACTAGTTAAGACAGAAGAAGAAGCTAAAGACGTAATTGCAAGATTAGATAAAGGTGAAGATTTTGCTAAGCTTGCTACTGAAAAAGGTACAGATGCTACAAAGGACAAAGGTGGAGACTTAGATTGGATTGAATATACTAGCAATCAGTATGATAAAACTTTCTTAATGGCAGCTATAAGTCTTAAGAAAGGGGAATATACTAAGGCTCCTATATCAACTCAATTTGGATTTCATGTTATAAAGTGCTTAGATAAAGAAGAGTATCCTGTTAAGCCTTTAGAAGATGTTAAAGGAGCGATTAAGGATGTTCTATTAGAACAAAATAAATATAATGTGTGGGTAGAAAAAGTAACTGCTTGGCAAGAAGAAGCTAAAATAAAATTATATGAAGATAAACTAAGTTAATAATTGGTAGAAAGAGATTGATGTCATATTTGGCATTAATCTTTTTTTATTTTTTATTAATGAAAAAATTTCTAGGATGTATAAAATTTGAGTTAAGAAGGATAATAATAGCATTAATACTATTTACATAAATAAGGAGGATATTTAATGAAAGCTACAGGAATAGTAAGAAGAATAGATGACTTAGGTCGTGTTGTAATACCAAAAGAAATTAGAAGGACATTAAGAATTAGAGAAGGAGATCCGCTGGAAATATTTACAGATAGAGAAGGGGGAGTTATATTAAAAAAATATTCACCAATAGAAGAATTGAGTGAGTTTTCTAAGGAATATAGTGAAGCGCTACATCAAACTATTGGTAATATAGTGATAATCTGTGATAAAGACTCAATCATATCTGTAAGTGGTGGGACAAAGAAAGATTATTTAGATAAAAAGATTAGTAATGAAGTAGATAAAATTATGGAAATGCGTAAGGCTACTCTTCTAGATAAAAACTCTCAGGGACTAATACCTATATGTGATGGAGAGACAGCAGATGAATATACAACACAAGTTGTAGCACCAATAATTGCAGAGGGAGATACTGTAGGTACAGTAATTATAGTTTCAAAAGAAAATGTAAAGTTTGGAGAACTAGAGTTAAAGCTTGCGGAAACAGCAGCTTCATTCTTAGGAAAACAAATGGAACAGTAAATGTTAAAAAGCATAAATATCTATAAGATAAAATTAAATAAAGAGTATAATATGTAATTATTGCCATAGGATTGATATTGATCACATCTTATGGCAGATTTTTCATTGTTAAAGAAGTTAAAGTTAATTGATATTAGGTATATATTATATGCATTAAGTAATAAAATGTTTCTCATCAAAATACTTATTAACTATACAAAGTATTTTAGGAGGAAGTATGAAAAAACAATCGCTTTTAAAAGGAACTATGATTTTAGGAATAGCTACTATTTTTGCACGATTTTTAGGTTTGTTTTTTAGAATACCAATACAAGGATTAATTGGTGACCAAGGGATGGGATATTATCAGATGTCATACCCTATATATATGACTTTTGTAGCAATAGCATCAGGAGTACCTATTGCTATGTCAAAATTAATATCAGAGTATAATGCACGCAACGATACCAATGCTGTTAAACAGGTACTTAAGGATACTCTTAAAATAATGATTCCACTTGGGATAATAATATCATTTTTAATGTTGTACTTTGGAGATAATATTATAAATATCTTAAGGTGGGATAATAAATCATATCAATCCTTTATGATTATATCTTCAGCACCTATATTTGTATGTATTATGTGTACATTTAAAGGATATTTCCAGGGACTTCAGAATATGAATAATACTGCAATATCTCAAATTATAGAACAGATAGGTAGGGTAGTTTTTGGCGTTATATGTGCATATTTATTACTTCCTAAAGGAATTGAATATGCAGCAGCAGGAGCCGCATTTGGAACGGTAGCTGGAGGATTGCTGGGAAGCATTTACTTGGTAATAAAATATTTATTTGTTAGATCAAAGTCTTATAAATTAAAAGTGAAAAGGAGTAATAAAATACTATCAAACTTAGTACAAGCAGCATTTCCTATATCCGTAGGAGCTGCAGTTGGAACTATTATGGCTTTAATTGATTCTATAATAGTACCTCAAAGACTCTTGTTAGCAGGTTATACTATTCAAGAAAGTGCCATATTATATGGTCAATTTACAGGTAAGGCTATGACTCTTCAAAATATCCCACTGGCACTTTCTATTGCTCTATGTTCAGCTTTAGTACCTATAATATCAGAGGTATATTCTATGCATAATCAAAATGAATTATACAGAAGGGTAAACATGGTATTTAAGTTATCTTTTGTTATAGGTATTCCAAGTGCATTAGGGTTATTTTATCTTTCAAAACCTATTATGGGATTAGTGTTTATGGGGGATGTAGCAGGGCATGAAATACTTAAATTATTATCTTTATCAATACCATTAATTATAATAACACAGACTACTACATCGCTTTTACAAAGTTGTGGTAGATATATGAAACCGGTATATTATCTTGCTATAGGGTGTCTATTTAAGGTAGTCATTACCTATGTTTTAGTAAGTAACTCTAGATTTAATATATATGGTGCAATAATTGGAAGTATAGTTGGATATGCAGTAACTAGCATTTTAAACTTGAAAGAGGTTAAAAAATTGCTCAAAGTAAAGATAAACCTATATGAAGTAGTTATAAAACCTTTATTTGTGTCATTAATTATGATAATATCTGTTGTTTTTATATATAATAATGTCTATAATTATACACAGAGTAATGGAATATCTTGCTTAATAGCTATTTTCCTTGGTGTAGTAATATTTGGAATACTATCGATTGTATTTAAAATATTTACCATTGAAGATATAAAGGGAAAGCTCATTAAAAACTAAAAGAGGAGTAGATTCAAATGATTACAGTGGTTGGTTTAGGACCTGGTTCTAAAGATGCTTTAACCATAGGTGTACTAGAAATTTTGAAAAGTAATAAAAATATATACTTTAGAACAGAAAAACATCCTAATGTTAAATACTTAGAATCTATGGGTGTAAAGTTTAATACCTATGATAATTTTTATGAAGAATATAATAATTTTGATCATATATACAAGGCAATTGCAGAGGATCTTATAAAAATTTATCAGCAAGAAGGAGACTTAGTATATGCAGTTCCAGGTCATCCCTTAGTTGCAGAAAAATCTGTAACTATATTATTAGAACTCTGCAAGGAGAATGGAATAGAAGCTAGATTAATGCCATCAGTAAGCTTTGTAGATGCAGTTATAGAGAGCTTAAGGATTGATCCAATAGAAGGGGTAAAAATAATAGATGCCTTTGATATAAGGGAACAGGTTATGGATAAGAGATTAGGAGTAATAATAACCCAGGTGTATAACAAATTTATTGCTTCTGAAGTGAAGTTAGCTCTATGTGAATATTATAGTGATGATAGTGATATATACTTTGTAAGAGCAGCAGGCATACAAGGAGAAGAAAGTATAAGAAAAATTAAACTATATGATTTAGATAGACAAGAGGATATTGATTACTTAACTTCCATATATATTCCTAAAGATCTTAAAGGTCCTAAAGATTTTAAGGATTTAATTAATGTGATGTCTACTCTTAGGAGTGAAAATGGATGTATGTGGGACTTAGAACAAACTCATGAATCTTTAAAAAGAGGTTTAGTTGAGGAATGTTATGAAGTTATTGAAGCTATAGACGAAATGGACGATAATAAACTTATTGAGGAGTTAGGAGATGTACTTTTTCAAGTAATATTCCACGCTCAAATTGGTAAGGAGGAGGGTTATTTCAACATAAATGATGTAGTAGCAGCTATAACTGAAAAAATGATACGTAGGCATCCACATATATTTTCAGATGTAAGAGTTAAAAATACAGATGAAATATTGGAGAATTGGGATGAAATTAAAGTTAAAGAAAAGAAATTTACTAGCTATACCGATGAATTAAAACATGTTCCACGTTGTATGCCCGGACTTATTAGAGCAGAAAAGGTTCAAAAAAAGGCTGGTAAGGTAGGGTTTGACTGGGATGACGTAGAACTAGCTATGGAGAAAGTTATAGAAGAATTACAAGAGATAAAAGATGTATATAAAAATTCAGATGTGTCAAAAATACAGGAAGAGGTAGGAGATTTAATCTTTGCCACAGTAAATATTGCAAGACTTCTTGACATTGACCCAGAATTTGCAGTAAATTATACTATAGATAAATTTATAAAACGCTTCCAATTTATTGAGGAATCTGGCATTAAAAAGGGTATTGACATGAAAGAAATGACATTAGAAGAAATGGAAACCCTTTGGAGTGAATCTAAAAAGTATAATTTATCAACAAAAAGATAAATTTTTTTCAAAAAAAAGAAGGATTCTAGGTAACTTGTAAGAATATTGTAAGTATTATTTTATGTAATTAAAATATAAATTACGTAAAATTAACATTAAGGAGGTACTATTGTGAACAAATCAGAATTAATAGCAAAAATGGCTGAAAAGTCAGGACTAACAAAAAAAGATAACGAGGCGGTATTAAAAGCATTTATAGAGAGTGTTGAAGAGGCTCTTGAAGGTGGAGAGAAAGTTCAACTAGTTGGATTTGGTACTTTTGAAACTAGAGAAAGAGCTGCTAGAGTAGGAAGAAATCCAAGAACAAAAGAAGAAATACAAATACCAGCATCTAAAGTTCCTGTTTTCAAAGTTGGAAAAGAATTTAAAGACATAGTAAATAAATAATTACTTGAAAAAGCCTAGAAATGTTCTGGGTTTTTTCTTCTATTCAAAGGGATACAGGATAAAGTATAATTTCATTAAAATTTTTATATAGTTTAAGGAGGCAACTATGAGATTAGATAAATATTTAAAGGTTTCTAGAATAATTAAAAGAAGAACTGTTGCTAAAGATGTATGTGAAAATGGTAGAGTATCCATAAATGGAAAAGTAGCAAAACCAAGTACTACTATAAAAGAAGATGATATAATAGAAATTCAATTTGCTAATCAATTATTAAAAGCGAGAATTATAAATATTGCTAATCATGTTAATAAAGAAGAGGCTAAGAATATGTATGAAATAATCAGTGGGGAAGAGGATAAGGAATAAATAGAAGCATAAAATATTTTTTAATGAATATATCTTTATAGAAAGCTAATATATTTTTAGGTTTAAGGGGGATATTATGGAACCAAATAAAGATATGTCATTAGAAAATAAAAAGAGTTTTATTGCGTTAGAAAATAGAAAAAAGATGACTTTAGATGGAGTTTTAGAAATATTAAGCTTCAATGATGAACAGATACTTATAATAACTGTGTTGGGAGATATGGATATCAGAGGTGAAGAGTTAAAGATGACCAAGCTAGATGTTCAAAATGGAGATGTGGTAATAACGGGGAAAATATCTTATGTAGTATATACAAGTGAAGAAAAGAGACCAAAGAAGCGAAATAGCATTGTTTCTAAAATATTTAGGTGATTGAGTTATGATATTTGATATGGGTAGGCAAATAGCATTGTTTATATTCTCCTTACTTAGTGGAATGCTAGTTGGTATTTTCTTTGATGTATATAGAGTAATAAGAGGTTTTGAAGAGCCAGGAACCATCATAACAGCAATACAGGATATGCTATTCTGGATATTAACTGGCATTATAGTATTTATTTTTATGATGTATACAAACTATGCTTACATGAGCTTTAATGTGTTTGTATATAATTTAATTGGATTATTTATATACTTTAAACTATTTAGTAATATATTTATATTAGCATACGGAAGCATATTAAATGCCATATTAACGTTTTTTAGAGTAATATTTTATTATATATTCTATCCTATAAGAATTATTTTCAGCAAAATAACAAAAAAAATATAAAATTTATAATATTAAGGGTTGAAGAAAATAAAAATTCAAATTACAATATAGCTATAGGTTAATTTGACTACTTGAAAATAAAACCTATGACATGTTACTATTTGTAATAAGGAAGGAAAATCGATATGAAGAAATTCAGCATAAAAAAGATAGGTCTTTTACTTATAGCTCTTTACGTAGGCTTTACATTTATAAATCAACAAATAATAATGTTTAGACAACATAAAGATATTGATAACTATACTTCGGAGTTACAAGCAGCACAAGAAAAGAATCAAAAGTTACAGGATGAGATTAAACTATCACAAGATAGTCGGTATATAGAAAAACTTGCAAGGGAAAAGCTTGGGTTAATTAAAGAAGGAGAATCTCCTGTAATAGACAGTAAATAAAGTGAAAGTTACTATGACTAATTATTATTAGTTATAGTATATATAAATTTAAATTATAAATTTAAGGAGGGTCTTTTCAATATGACCTTAAAGGCTGGAAGCATTATAGAAGGTAAAGTAGTTAATATCACAAACTTTGGTGCATTTGTTGAAGTGGAAGGGAAAACAGGCTTAGTTCATATATCGGAAGTATCTGATGTATTTGTTAAGAATGTACATGATCATTTAAAAGAAAATGATGTGGTTAAAGTTAAAGTCATTTCTGTAGATGATAATGGTAAGATGAGCTTATCCATAAAGCAAGCTGGTACACCAAAAAAATCTTTTAAACCCGTAGATATAGATTGGGAAAAGGAAAAATCTAAAACTACAAGTTCAGGAAGTTTTGAAGACAGGATGTCAAAATTCTTAAAAGATAGTGAAGAAAGATTTCAAGATCTTAAAAAACACCAAGATGGTGGAAAAGGTAGAGGATATAGCAGAAAAGGATATAATTAAGCTTTATACCGAAAGGATTAAAGAGTGCTTTTTAAGCACTCTTATTTATTTTAATGTCAGTTAAATTAAACCCTAGCTTTTTTAACATTTAGTTATAATAAGTGAAGAAGAAATAAATAAAAAATATAAAAAACTATATAAATACTGTTGACATAGTTAATAATATACCATATAATAAATATTGTCGCTGAAAGGTGATGACACAAATGCTGGAGTGGCGGAACTGGCAGACGCACAGGACTTAAAATCCTGCGGTGGTTAAACACCGTACCGGTTCGATTCCGGTCTTCAGCACCAAATAACGCGGGGTGGAGCAGTTGGCAGCTCGTCGGGCTCATAACCCGAAGGTCGTAGGTTCAAGTCCTGCCCCCGCAACCATAAAAGTGGATTGAATATATATTCAATCCACTTTTTTCTTTTAAATAAGATTATTTAATTTATAATAAAGTTTAATGAATTGAATTTATAAATAGATTTCAAAAATGAATATAAATATAAGTATATTAATTAATTATATTTATATGAAAAATATTTTCCCCATGAAACCTTTTATAATTATTATTCATGACATAAAAATATAATATACGAAGATAAGAAAATTAAGAGGTATAAATTTACTAAAGTCATACTATGAGCGGAATAACTTAATAATTTAGAACCATAAACTAAAAATGAAAACAGAGGTAAAATGGAGTTTATTGTAATAAATTTCCTTATGCGAGCCTCCATTAAATTACATTTATTTCCAATGGGTATTGATATAATTAACCTGTAAAAAAAATACAGGTGGGTGAAATTATTATGCAATATGGAGAAAATATTAGGACGTATAAAAGAGTAAAGAGCAGTATGGTTATTAGTAATGATAGGGATGGTGACGGAGCAAAAATAGTAGCGAAGAGTATTGTGTTTTTCTGTGTTGCTATATTAGTTAGTAGAGTAATAATGATAAACAAATCTGCACCTTTTGGGATTGCATTTTTACTTACAATACTATTCTTAGAGGATAACAAATTATCTTTATTTGTTGGACTGGGATCTATATTGGGCTACATAACTACAATAGGTGTAGTAGAGAATTCCTTAATGTATATAACTATAGTTCCAACTTTGGTTATAATATGTTTAATTTTAAATAGTTTTATAAAAAGGAATATTAAAAAGTTTGTTATTATAGGAGCAACTTTAATAATGATTTTTGCATATACTATGTTAGTGAATCAGTATACACTACTGTTGGCACTTGGAAATACTGCATTAGAAGGAGTAAGCATAATACCTGTTTACTTAATACTGGAGTATAGTATTAATAGTTTTAAAAACATAAGAACAAAGCATTTATTTTCAAATGAAGAAATAGTTTCTATGAGTATATTAATAGCTTTAATAATTGCAGGTACTTGGGGTATTAAAGTTTTCAATATATCAATTTTAAGTGTATTAAGCATTGCCGTTGTATCTATTATAGGTTATGTTTGTGGTACAAGCATAGGTGCTACAGCAGGAATTGCGATGGGTGTAATTGTGGGAATGTCTAGTCAGAATATTTTTGGTTATGCAACAGTATTGGGAGTATGCGCCTTGACTTCAGGGATATTTAGAGAAGGTGGAAAGTTGATTTCGTCTTTAGCATCATTTATCGTATTTTGCATAATGAAGATTTATATAGCTACTTATATACCTGAAGGAATTTCACAATTTATATTGGCAGAAGGGATTTTATCTACAGCGTTATTTATAGTTATACCTAATTGTATATATGAAACTATATCTGGGGAGTTAGATGTAGAGAAAAAAAGCAAAAGATACGAAGAAGGATATGCTAATAAAGTAAAAGGAATTTTCACAGATAGGTTAGATAAATTTTCTGAAGTGCTTCTAAATATGGCTGGTACGTTGAATAATTTAGCTGATAATGATAAGTTAGATATGAGTACTAAAAGTAGTGGGCTTATAGAGAATTTAGCTAATAGAGTATGTAATAGCTGTGATACATGTGGAATATGTTGGGGAAGAGAAATGATAAATACCTATAAGGCTTTTGGAGAACTTTTAGAAAGTGCTCAGAATAAAACTAACATTTTTCCACAGTTATTAGAAAAGAAATGTATAAGGAAGGCTTCGCTAATAAGAAATACAGAAGATATAATAAATAAATTTATTATAAGTGAAATGTGGAGAAGTAGATTAGCGGAGGGCAGAGAGCTAATTGCAAATCAATTCAATAACATGGCTAAGTCTGTAGATGAGATTATGGAAGAGTTTTCAGCAGACTTTAATGAAGATAAAGATTCAGAAAAAAAGATTATGAGAATTCTTGAAAAGTACGATATAGAAGCTGATGATGTATTTGCAATAAAAGACAAGAATGAAAGATTGAATATACAGATAACCTGTAATTCTTGCAATGGAAGAAATTTATGTATAAAAAAAATACTACCTTTAATTAATGACTGTGTAGATTATAAAATGAAATTAAAAGCCGACGGTTGTAAGATTAATCCTATTACTAATAAGTGTACAGCTATGTTTGAAGAAGTACCTAAGTTTGGAGTAACTACTAGCGTATCTAGGGCATGCAAAGATGGACAAACTATCTTTGGAGATAATTTTAACTTTGGAGAAGGATATGATGGTAGTTACATGATGGTTATTAGTGATGGAATGGGCTCAGGTCCACAGGCAGGAAGAGAAAGTAAGGCTGTAGTTGAATTAATTGAGAAATTTACAAGTGCGGGCTTTAGCAGAACTACAGCTATAAATACAGTTAATTCTATAATGAGCCTTAAATTTTCAGAGGATGAAAAATTCTCTACAGTAGACTTAAGTGCAATTGACTTGTATAGTGGAGAAGTAGATTTTATGAAGGTGGGAGCAGTAGCTAGTATTGTAAAGAGTGGTGATACCATAGATATTATTAAATCTAGAAGTTTACCTATTGGAATACTAGATGAAGCAGATATAGAAATTCATAGTAAGAAAGTAAAAAATGGTGATTTGATTGTTATGTTAACAGATGGAGTTACAGACTGTGATGAAGAATCTAGTGGAAAGATAGATTGGATATTGGATTATTTATGTAGAAATGATAATGTGAGTCCAGAGGAACTATCTAAGGGTATAATTAATGAAGCGAAGAGAATAGGAAAAAATAAGGTTAAGGATGATATGACAGTTATGGTTTCTAGAGTTCACACAGCTTAATTTGGATTAAGTAAATTGGAAAGTTAATTATAGCTAATTTATAATGGTTATAATAAAAAAGTGAAGAGGTGTGTAAACATTTCTTCATTTTTTTATTATATTTGTTTTAAAATTCTTACATTTATGATATTATGACTTAAAACTATATTTTTAGGAAGTGTTTTTATGGGAGATAAAGAGTGGCCGAAAGTACATAATAATAGTATGAGAAATCAAGTTATCAAAACTATTGAAGAAAATGGAATGTTAAATAAAGGAGACAAAGTTATAGTTGCATTATCTGGAGGTCCTGACTCTATAAGTTTATTGCATGTTTTGTCTACATTAATGAATGATTATAATATAAAACTATATGCAGCTCACGTGAATCATATGTTAAGAGGTAGTGAATCAGATGAGGATGAAGCTACTTGTAGAAGGTTTTGCAAAGAAAATCAAATTGAATTCTTTAGCAAGTCTGTAGATATAAATTTAATAGCTTGTGAAAACAACATCTCCACAGAGATGGCTGGTAGGGATGCTAGATATGAATTTTTTGAAGAGCTTCTAAAAAAGCTTAATGCAAATAAAGTTGCATTAGCTCATAATGTTAATGATCAAGCAGAAACAGTACTTATGAGGTTAATGAGAGGAACTGGAATAGAAGGGCTTATAGGAATTAAACCTGTAAGAGATAAAGTATATATAAGACCGATAATAAATGTGAGCAGACAAGAAATCGAGGGTTACTGTAAAGAAAACAATCTTCCGGCTAGAATAGATCAAACAAATTATGAGCCTATATATTCAAGAAACAAGATCCGATTAGAGTTGATACCTTATATACAACAAAACTTTAACGCGGATATAATTACAACCTTAAATAGAATGTGTGAACTTATCAAACGTGATGAGGATTATATTCAAGAAAATGCAATCAAAGTTTTTCAAAAATATTGTGATATAGGAGAAGATAAGGTTATAATATATAAAGATGTATTTTATCTTCATCCATCTTTAGTAAGTAGAGTGATAAGAAAAGCTCTATTAGAAGTCAAAGGGGATATAAATAATATTCAAAGCATACATATCGATAATATTATAAACTTACAAAAATCTGGTACAGGAAAGTTTACAATTGTTCCAAAAGAAATATTAATCAAGAATGTATACGGCAATATTGAAATAACAAGGCAAAAAAAACAATGTAAAGTTGATATAGATACTATTATAAATCTTAATATGGGTAATAATTATATTGAAGAGCTAGGACTTAAAGTATATATAAGATATATAGATAGTGACAAAAAAATGAATTTTAAATCTAATGATAACATAAAATATTTTAATGGTACTAATATAAAACATATAACATTAAGATTTAGAAGAAATGGGGATAGATTTTCTCCTCTTGGGCTGAAAGGTAGTAAGAAGTTAAAGGACATATTTATAGACTTAAAGATTCCAAGAGAAGAAAGAGATTTTGTGCCTCTGCTTTGTTTTGATGAAGATATTTCATGGATAATAGGATATAAAATAAGTGATAAATTTAAAATCCATGAAGGAATAAAAAAAATTATAGAAGTAAGTGTGGAAAGGCAGGAAAAACATGAATAAGGACATTAAAGAAGTTTTATTAACTGAAGAGGTTTTGACAGAAAAAATTAAAGAAATAGGGGCTGAAATATCAAAGGAATATGCAGGGAGAGATTTAATTGTACTTGGTATTCTAAAGGGTTCAGTAATGTTTATGTCTGATTTAATGAAAAACATAACTATACCATGTAAGATGGATTTTATGGCTGTATCTAGCTATGGAGACGCTACACAATCTTCAGGAATAGTAAAAATAATAAAGGATTTAGATTTTGAAATAAAAGGTAAGGATGTGTTGATAGTAGAAGATATTATAGATAGTGGAGTAACTCTTAAATATCTTATGAAATACTTAGGTGCTAGAAATCCAAGGAGTCTTGAAATAGCTTGTTTACTTAATAAACCTGAAAGAAGAAAGGAAGAACTAGATGTTAAGTATCTTGGTTTTGATGTTCCGGATTATTTCTTAGTAGGATATGGTCTTGACTATGCTGAAATTTATAGGAATCTTCCTTATATAGGAATATTAGATGAACACGTATATATGAAGTAGTAAAGTTTTATACTATATAGATATAATCTTATTTATTTTTAAAATAGAATAGAATAGTAGTTCATTAATAATTAATATTATTGATGTTGTAAAGGAAAAACTCATATGATAGAATTTTTAGTGATATTGAACCGTAGAGAGAGGGGGGCTTTAAATGAAAAAAATTTCTAGTGCAACAATTTGGTTTTTAGTATTAATACTAGTTATATTTTCTGCACTATCATTATTCGATAGTACAGGAACTTTAAAAGAAATAAGTGTAACAGAATTTGAAAAATATATGCAACAAAAACAAGTATCAGCCATACAAACATCATCTGATGGTACATCAGTAAGGGGTAAATTAAGTGATGGTACTGAATTCAGTGTAAATATTTTACAATCCAGGTATTCTCAAATACTTAAAGAAAATCCAAACCCTAATATGAATGAAAAATATGATCCACCTGCTACAGTTCCAGTTTGGATGAGAATTTTACCTACGCTTCTTGTGATAGGAATGGTAGTGCTATTTTGGGTAATGTTTATGAATCAATCTAATGGAAGCGGTGGCGGAGGCGGCCGTGGGGTTATGAGCTTTGGTAAAAGTAAAGCTAAGATGGCTGTACCTTTAGAAGGTGATAAAAAGGTTACCTTTAAAAATGTAGCTGGAGCTGATGAAGAAAAGCAAGAGCTCGAAGAAATAGTAGATTTTCTTAAAAATCCTAAGAGATATATGGAAGTAGGAGCTAGAATTCCAAAAGGAGTACTATTAGTTGGTCCTCCGGGAACAGGAAAAACTCTTTTAGCAAAAGCAGTAGCTGGAGAAGCTGGAGTTCCGTTTTTCAGTATATCAGGGTCAGATTTCGTTGAAATGTTTGTGGGAGTTGGAGCTTCAAGAGTTAGAGATTTATTTGAACAAGCGAAAAAGAACTCTCCTTGTATAATTTTTATAGATGAAATTGATGCTGTAGGTAGACAAAGAGGTGCTGGTATGGGTGGAGGCCATGATGAAAGAGAGCAAACATTAAACCAACTTCTTGTTGAAATGGATGGATTTGGTGTAAATGAAGGCATAATAATGGTAGCTGCTACAAATAGACCAGATATTTTAGACCCAGCTCTTTTAAGACCAGGTAGATTTGATAGACAGATAGTTGTTGGTGTGCCTGATGTTAAAGGAAGAGAAGAAATATTAAAAGTTCACTCTAAGAATAAACCTTTGAATGAAGATGTAGAATTAAAAATACTTGCAAAGCGAACACCAGGATTTACTGGGGCAGACCTTGAAAATCTAATGAATGAAGCTGCTTTATTAACTGTTAGAGCTAGAAGAAAAGTTATTACTATGGAAGAGTTAGAAGAGTCTATAACTAGAGTAATGGCTGGACCAGAAAAGAAGTCTAGAGTTATTAGTGAGAAAGATAAGAATTTAACTGCATATCATGAAGCGGGTCACGCAGTAGTATCTAAATACTTACCTAATTCTTATGCTGTACATGAAATTAGTATTATTCCAAGAGGTATGGCAGGAGGATATACTTTACATCTACCTAATGAAGATACTGCATATACATCTAAGTCTAAGCTTAGAGATGATATGGTTGGTCTTTTAGGTGGAAGAGTTGCTGAAGCGTTAATTCTTGGAGACATAAGTACAGGAGCTAAAAATGATATAGATAGAACTACATCAATAGCTAAGAAGATGGTTATGGAATATGGTATGACAGATGCTCTAGGACCTATATCTTTTGGAAAAGATGATGGTGAAGTATTCATGGGAAGAGACTTTGGAAGAACAAGAGATTTCTCTGAAGAGGTTGCATCTAAGATAGATAGAGAAATTAAAGCTTTAATTGATGAGGCTTATGAGAGAACAGAAACTATTCTTAAAGAGAATATAGATAAACTTCATGATGTTGCAAAAGCTCTACTTGAAAGAGAAAAGCTTACTGCGGAAGAATTTAATGCAATAATGGAAGGAAAAACTCTTGCAGAATTTGATGCGGAAAAAGTAGTGGTAGATTCTCCGAAAGAGGAAAATGATATTCCTGTAGAAGAAAATAGTATTAGTTCTAATGATAAGTTTAAGGATTGGAATGTAGAAGCTCTTAATGATGAAGTGTCAACAGATGAAAATCAGATAGAAGAAATTTCAAATAATGAGAGTAACACATATAAAGAAAGTTAATACATTGTTTTAAAAGCACAGCTATTGCTGTGCTTTTTTTATAAAAGTAATTATGTTATAATGAACTTGAAAATAGAAGCGTATTGAAGAAACTATTGAGACAACTATATTTATAGTTATCATAGCTTAATTTATTTCTGAATTTTGAAAAAAATAAAACAAATAAATATAATACTTGGGAGGTTAATTTATGAAAACTGATATTGAAATTGCTCAAAGTTCAAAGATGATACCAATTTTAGAGGTAGGAAAAACATTAGGTTTAACTGAAAATGATTTAGATCTTTATGGAAAGTATAAAGCAAAGATATCCCTAGATGTTCTTGCAAATAGAAAAGATAAGGGTGATGGGAAACTTATATTAGTTACAGCAATTAATCCAACTCCAGCAGGAGAAGGAAAATCTACAGTAACTATAGGACTTGGTCAAGCACTTTGCAGTTTAGGCCAAAATGCTGTTATAGCATTAAGAGAACCTTCATTAGGGCCAGTTTTCGGAGTTAAGGGAGGTGCTGCTGGTGGCGGATACGCTCAAGTAGTACCAATGGAAGATATAAATCTTCATTTCACAGGAGATATGCATGCTATTACAACAACAAACAATTTGTTATCAGCAGCTATAGATAATCATATTCATCAAGGAAATGAACTTCGAATAGATTCAAGAAGAATTATATTTAAAAGAGTTTTAGATATGAATGATAGAGCTCTTAGAGATATAGTAGTTGGTATGGGTGGTAAACCTAATGGATTTTTAAGAGAAGATGGATTCACAATTACTGTTGCATCTGAAATTATGGCAATACTATGTTTATCTAACAATCTTATGGATCTTAAGGAGAAATTTGGGAAAATACTTGTGGCATATGACCTTGATGGAAATCCAATATATTGTAAAGATTTAAAAGTTCAAGGTGCAATGGCTATGCTAATGAAAGATGCTATAAAACCTAATCTAGTACAAACATTAGATAATACGCCAGCAATAATTCATGGAGGGCCGTTTGCAAATATTGCTCATGGTTGTAACAGTATACTTGCAACTAAAATGGCGTTAAAGCTAGGAGATTATGCTATTACTGAAGCAGGATTTGGCGCAGATTTAGGAGCAGAGAAATTCTTTGATATTAAATGTAGGTATGGAGGATTAAAACCAAACTGCGTAGTTATAGTTGCAACAATTCGTGCATTAAAACATCATGGTGGAGTTAAAAAAGATGAATTAAATATTCCAAATGTAGAAGCATTATCTAGAGGTGTTGTGAATTTAGAGAAACAAATAGAAAACATACAAAAATTTAATGTTCCAGTAGTTGTGGCTATAAACAAATTCATATCAGATAGTGATGAAGAAGTTAAGTTCATAGAAGAGTTCTGTAAAGCTAAGGGTGTAGAAGTATCTTTGACCGAAGTTTGGGAAAAAGGAGCAGAAGGTGGAAAAGACTTAGCTAATAAAGTTGTTTCAACTATTAAAAATAAAGAAAGTAAATTCCAAGTATTATATAATGAAGAACTCGACATTAAAGAAAAAATAAAAGTTATTGCAAGGGAAATCTATGGAGCAGATGATGTTGAGTTTACAGCATCGGCTAAAAAACAGATTAGTGAAATCAAAAAATTAGGACTTCATAAAGTACCTATCTGTGTAGCTAAAACTCAAAATTCTCTTTCAGACAATCCTGCTTTATTAGGAAGACCAACAGGATTTAATATATCTGTAAAAGAAGTTAAATTATCAAATGGAGCAGGTTTTATAGTTGCTTTAACAGGAACTATAATGACTATGCCGGGGCTTCCAAAGGTTCCTGCTGCAAATAAAATAGATATTCATGAAGATGGAACTATAGAAGGTCTATTCTAAATTCTTTAAATTTAAATTAGATTATATATTAATTAGTTTAATAATTAATCAGATATAATTAAAAATTAAAATTTATTTACTAATCCTATGATTTTAATAGGATTAGTTTTTTTTATAAATTTTAATAGAGAGGAATTAAAATTTATTTAAACAGAATACTATAACTAAGATTATCTAAATTGTAGAAATTTTTAAATAAGAAATTCACAGAAAAATGAATTAAAACTTGCAATGAATATATACAAATGGTGTTAAATGTGTTATTATTATATACGGTAAAGTTAATATGTCAGGAGGCAGTAAAATGAATAAACTTGAAGTGTTTAATTCGCTTAAAGAGACATCACATTTAGGTGGTGGAGATAGTCAATTGCAAATGCAACACAACCTAAATAAACTTACAGCGAGAGAAAGAGTTCTTGCATTATTAGATGAAGGAACATTTGTAGAAATTGGTGCTCTTGTTTTAGACAATGGAGCCGGTGTAATTACTGGTCACGGAACTGTAAATGGTAGACTAGTATTTATATATAGTTGTGACTATACAGTTGAAGGTGGAACTTTTACAAAAGCTATGGGAAGAAAAATAATAAATATTCTTGATAATGCTGCTAAAATAGGTGCTCCTGTAGTTCAAGTTATTGATTCCATAGGTGGAAAATTAAATGAAGGAATAGAATTACTTGGTTCCTATGGATTAGTTTTAAATAAGTATGCTAAGTTAAGTGGTGTAGTTCCAAGAATATCAATTATTTGTGGTCCTTGTAATGGGATAACATCATTAATTGGTACAATGAGTGATATAGTGGTTGCTGTAGATGAAATAAGCGATTTAAGTGTATCTTCTTTAGGGAAGCTTACTGAAAAAGAAGGTAAATATGTGGATAAATCAATGGTGAGCAATGGAGTAAGTGCTAATAAAAATAGTAATGCGCACATAAATACTGCTACTGAAGAAGAAGCATTCCAAGTTGTGAGAAATATAATTTCTTATATGCCATCAAATAATTTAGAATTACCTACTGTTAGTAATGAAGATTTAAATTTAAATTTAAGTAAGCTAAATCTTGATGAAATGGTTGAAAAGGACAGTTATTCCTTAGATGAAATATTAAATACTATAACTGATGTAGATAGTATTATAGAGATATATGGAGGATTTGCTGCAAACTTTAGAACTGTACTGGGAAAAATCAACGGTTTGACAGTTGGAGTTATATTAAACTCTAGCAATAAAGAAATTGATAATTTAGGAGCAAATAAAGTTGCAAGTTTTGTAAAATTATGTGACAGTTTCAACATATCAATTTTAAGTTTAGTAGATACCAAAGGAGCATCAGTTTCTTTAGAAGAAGAAAATAATGGACTTGCTAAAAATATAGGAAAGCTTATGTATTCGTTAATTGATGCTTCAGTTCCAAAGGTTTCTTTAGTTATTGGGGAAGCATATGGCCTTGGATATGAAGTATTGGCTTCAAGAGAATCAGCTTTTGATGTTACAATGGCTTGGCCAACAGCAAAGGTATGTTTAACAAATCCAGAAGAATATATAAAAGGATTACACAGAGATGAGATATTTAACTCAGAGGATCATAAACAAGGGGAAAAAGATGTAATTGCTAAATATTATGATGAAGTAACAACTCCATATAATTTAGCTAAAATGGGAATTATAGATGATGTAATAAAACCAAGCGAAAGCAAGCAAAGGATATTTGCTATGCTAGATATGTTACAAAGTAAAAGAGAATTAAAATATCCTAAAACACATGGTAGTACACTAGTTTAGGAGGAATAAGATATGAAAGAAACATTATTCAGAAACTTCACTCTAGATAATTTATCCTTTGCATTAGGTGTATCTGCCATTGCTATGATAATAGTGTTTGGAGTATTAATAGCACTTATGCTAATAATTAAGTTACAGAGCTTTTTATTAGGAAGAGATTATAAAAAGAAATCCAATACTAATGATGAGCCTAAAGAAGAATCAATTACGGTAAGTGAAGTTGATAACACTGTGCAAGCAGTAGATATTAATAAAGAATATGAGTTAGTAGCAGCTATAATGGCATCACTATCTGCTCATACTGGTAAACCACTAGATGAACTAAATATAAAGAGTATAAAAAGGATTAATAATAATTCAAGTTGGAGAAGTGCTTCTATTAAATAGAAGCATTGTTAGGAGGATATTTCGTATGAAAAAGTATAATGTTACAGTTAATGGAAGTTTATATCAAGTAGAAGTAGAAGAGGTAAAGGGTGAATTTGCTACACCAGTAGCAGCAGTAGAACCAATAGCATCAGCAAAACCGGTACAACCAACACAACCAGTAGCTCCAGTGGCATCATCAACTCCAGCACAAGCTCCAGCTGCATCACCAGTTGCATCAACAGCAGATGGTGCAAAGGTAGAAGCACCAATGCCGGGAACAATAGTTAAGGTACTTGCAACTAAAGGGGCAACAGTTAAACAAGGAGAGGTTCTCTTTGTACTTGAAGCTATGAAGATGGAGAATGAAATAATGGCTCCAGCAGATGGAATTGTAGTAGAGATAAATGTAACACAAGGAGCCGCAGTTAATACTGGAGATATATTAGCTGTTATTGGATAATAGGAGGTCAACTTAAATGAATGTTTTTGAAGTAATTAAGGATTTGCTTGCCTCTTCTGGGTTTGCGGCCTTAACATGGCAGCAAGCAGTGATGATAGGAGTATCTTTAGTTTTCATATGGTTAGCAATTGGTAAAAAATTTGAACCTCTTTTGTTATTACCTATAGCCTTTGGTATGTTACTTACTAACATACCATTAGGTAATATCATGGCTGAGCCAGTAGGTAAGGAAGTAGGAGGATTGTTATATTATTTATCAAGAGGAGTTAAGTGGGAAATATTCCCTCCGCTTATATTCTTAGGGGTAGGAGCAATGACGGATTTTGGCCCATTACTTGCTAATCCATCTAGTGTACTTATGGGAGCGGGGGCACAATTTGGTATTTTCTTTGCTTTTGGAGTAGCTATTCTTTTTGGATTTACACCACAAGAAGCTGCATCTATAGGAATTATAGGAGGAGCAGATGGTCCTACAGCTATATTCTTAACTAATAAGCTAGCAGGACATTTACTAGGACCTATTGCAGTGGCAGCATATTCATATATGGCACTAGTGCCACTTATACAACCACCAATAATGAAGGCTCTTACAACTAAAGAAGAGCGTAGAATAAAAATGGGACAACTTAGACAAGTTAAGCAAATAGAAAAGATTGTATTTCCTATAGTTGTAACTATAATGGTAACTTTATTATTACCATCCTTATTGCCATTAATAGGAATGTTAATGCTTGGCAACTTATTTAAGGAGTCTGGAGTAGTTGGAAGACTTTCAGATACTGCACAAAATGCCCTAGTAAATATAGTTACTATATTTCTTGGACTTTCTGTTGGAGCAACTGCAACAGCAGAGGCCTTTATAAATCCTAAAACCATAGGAATAGTTATAATTGGAGTGGCTTCCTTTGCTGTAGCTACAGCAGGAGGAGTACTTGTAGGTAAAATCATGTGTAAATTAACTAAAGGTAAGATAAACCCATTAATTGGATCTGCTGGAGTGTCAGCAGTACCTATGGCAGCTAGAGTTTCTCAAGTTGTAGGTCAAAAGGAAGATCCTACTAACTTCTTACTTATGAATGCTATGGGAGCAAATGTATCTGGAGTTATAGGAAGTGCAGTTGCAGCGGGTGTATTATTAACCTTATTCGGATCTTAATATTAAGTTAAATTGTAAATAGTTTATAAAAAAGGTATGTACTTTTAAAATAAAGGTATATACCCTTTTTTATTTGATAATAATAAAAAAAAGGAGGCGATTATTATGAAGGATATAATGATTCAATCTCTAATTGAAAAAGAAAATGAGATTATTAAAAGTTATAAAAGTTATCTGACAAACATAACTGTTCAAGAAATTGACAACAAGGCACAGGACTCTATTGTAAGACATAATAATCATGTAAAGACTTTAAAAAATATTATAGGGAGGTAGGGGCCAATGTTCAATGGTGAGGATAAGGAAAAAAATATTAGAAGAAATTATATAAACAAGAAAGAGGAAAATTTAAAAAAGTTATATCTTAATATTTTGAATAATTCTGATGATGGAACATTAAAAGAAGAATTATATGAGATTTTTAAAGATGAGTTGGATATAATAAATAGTAATAATCTAATATAAAACATAATAGAGTAGTCTAGAGTGGTATTACATAAAATTCATTAACACATTAAGTAGTATTAACTTAAAAAAGTTAATTAAATTATATAGTTAAAGTGTTAAATGTGTTATAATAATTAGGAACATTTAAAAAGCAGCTTAAAAGCTGCTTTTAATTATATAGAGGTGACATGATTATGATATTCGTATTAGACGTAGGAAATACTAATATAGTATTAGGTATTTATAAGAATGAGGAATTAATAGTTGAGTGGAGATTATCTACAGATAATAGAAAAACTTCTGATGAATATATGATAGAAGTAGCACAGCTTTTTGCTTACAACAAGCTAGAGGTTAGTGATATATCAGGAGTTATTATTTCATCAGTAGTTCCCAATATAATGTATTCCCTAGAACATATGGTTAGAAAGTTTTTTAACAAAAAACCTCTAGTAGTAGGGCCGGGAATAAAAACTGGAATAAATATAAAATATGACAATCCTAAAGAAGTAGGAGCAGATAGAATAGTTAATGCAGTAGCAGCTCATGAAATGTATAAAAAACCATTAGTTATTATAGATTTTGGTACTGCGACTACTTTTTGTGCAGTAGCTGCTAATGGAGATTATATAGGCGGAACTATATCGCCAGGTATAAAAATATCCTCAGATGCTTTATTCCAAAGAGCTGCTAAACTTCCAAGAGTAGAGCTTATAAAACCAGAAACAGTTATTTGCAAAAATACAGTAGCTAGTATGCAAGCAGGTATTGTATATGGTTATATAGGTCAAGTTGATTTTATCGTAAGTAAAATTAAAGAGGAAATGATAGCATTAGGTGAGGAAAATCCTATGGTAATAGCTACAGGAGGTCTTGCTAATCTTATAGCTGAGGGATCAAAATCTATAGATAAAGTTGAACCATTCTTAACTTTAGAAGGACTTAGAATTATATACGAGAAGAACAGAGAATAGGTGATAGAATGAAAATTTCAAATATAAGCTTCGAAAATCCTGTATTTCTAGCTCCTATGGCAGGAGTTACTGATATAGCATATAGAGGTATATGTAAAGAAATGGGATGTGGACTAGTTTATACAGAAATGGTTAGTGCAAAAGGGTTATATTATAATAGTAAAAATACCGGAACCCTTATGAGAATAAGTGATGAAGAAAAGCCGGTTGCATTACAGATATTTGGAAGTGAGCCAAAGATAATGTCATTTGCTTGTGAGTCTATTCAAGGTATGGATGGAGTTGCTATTATAGATGTAAACATGGGATGTCCAGTACCAAAGATAGTTAAAAATGGAGAAGGTTCTGCTTTGATGAAAAATCCTAAGCTTGCTGGCGAAATTGTTAAAGAAATGAAGAAGTCTACAAATAAGCCTATTACAGTAAAGTTTAGAAAGGGTTTTGATTCAAATAACATAAATGCTGTGGAGTTTGCTAAATATTTAGAAGATGCAGGAGTAGATGCTATAACGGTGCATGGAAGAACTAGAGAGCAAATGTATGAAGGTAAGGCGGATTGGGATATAATAAAGCAAGTAAAGGAAGCTGTTTCTATACCTGTCATTGGAAATGGTGATATTTTCGAGGCAGAAGATGCTATAAATATGAGGAAACAAACTAATTGTGATGGTATAATGGTAGCGAGAGGTGCTATGGGAAATCCTTGGATATTTAAAGAGATAAAACAAGGAATTGATGGAAATGATATAGTGAGGCCTACTGATGTAGAAAGAATAGATATGTGCATGACTCATTTGAATAGAGCCGTAAAGTTCTTTGATGAAAATAAGGCTGTAAGAGAAATGAGAAAACATATAGCATGGTATATTAAGGGATTAAGGAATTGTACCGAAATTAAAGATAAAATCAACTCTGCTATATCCTATGATGAAATGTATGATTTATTAGAAAAATATAAATTAAATTATGAAAAGTGGTATTTTTAATATAAATATACCTTCATTGACAAGGGATTGCAGCTGTTTTATAATTAATCAAAGATTATAGAGACTATATATGATACAATTGAGTATTTATAATGATATAGAATTATTTAGTAAGATTGAAGGGGAGAGAAAAATGAGCGAAGCTAAAAAATACGTGATGACTTACGAAGGAATAAAGAAGCTTGAAGATGAGCTAGAGTACTTAAAAACAGTTAAGAGAAAGGAAATAACAGAAAAGATAAAGGTTGCTTTAGGATATGGAGATTTAAGTGAAAATTCAGAGTATGACGAAGCAAAGAATGAGCAAGCATTTGTTGAAGGAAGAATTATTCAACTTGAAAATATGCTAAGAAATGCATCTGTGGTAGATGAAAGTGAAATTCCTAAAGATATGGTTAGTATAGGAACAAGTGTAAAAGTGTTTGATTATGAATTTGATGAAGAAATAGAATTTTATCTTGTTGGCTCTGCTGAAGTAGATCCTTATGAAAATAAAATTTCAGATGAGTCCCCTGTTGGAAATGCGCTTATGGGGAAAAGAACAGGAGACATTATAGAAGTATCAACTCCAGATGGAATTAACAAGTATAAAGTATTGGAAATTAATAGATAATCATAAATGAAAAACTAGGAGGAATGGTCTATGGCTACAGAAGTTAACAATGATAATTCACAAGAAATTGTAGTAGATAATGAACAATTACAAGCTCAAGAAGCTGAATATAATGAACAAGTAATGATAAGAAGACAAAAACTAGCTGATCTTCAAGCCCAAGGAAAAGACCCTTTTGACGTATATAAGGTTGAAAGAACTCATGAGGCTCAAGAAATAAAGGATAGCTATGAAGAACTTCAAGAAACAGAAGTTACAATTGCAGGAAGACTTATGTCTAAAAGAATTCAAGGAAAAGCTGGATTCTGCGATATTCATGATAGATCTGGTAAAATGCAAGTATATATAAGACTTGATAGGGTTGGAGAAGAACAGTTTAAAGATGCAAAAACTTTTGATATAGGTGATTTTTTAGAAGTTACGGGTATACCATTTGTAACAAAGACAGGAGAAACTTCTGTTAAAGCTAGCAAAGTAACTTTAATTTCTAAATCATTAAAACCACTTCCAGAAAAATGGCATGGACTTAAAAATCCAGATTTAAAATATAGACAAAGAGAAGTAGACCTAGTAATGAATAAAGATGTAAGGGATACTTTTATTAATAGAATAAAAATTATAAAAGCTGTAAGAGAATTCTTAGATAATAGAGGATACTTAGAAGTGGAGACTCCTATTTTATCTCCTATAGCTGGAGGAGCAGCTGCAAGACCATTCGTAACTCATCATAATACCTTAGATATAGATATGTATTTAAGAATTGCTACCGAGTTATACTTAAAAAGATGTATAGTTGGTGGACTTGAAAAAGTATATGATATGGGTAAAAACTTCAGAAATGAAGGAATGAGTATAAGACACAATCCGGAATTTACAATGATAGAATTATATGAAGCTTATGCTGATTATAACGATATGATGAAAATAACAGAAGAATTAGTTGCATATGCTTGTGAGAAGGTTCATGGTAGCACTAAAGTAAATTATCAAGGAACTGAAATAGACTTTACACCACCATGGAGAAGAATTACTATGATTGATGCTGTAAAGGAATATGCAGGTGTAGACTTCAATGAAATTAAGACAGATGAAGAAGCTAGACAAATTGCAAAAGAAAAACATTTAGAATTTATAAAGGAATTAAAAGATTGTACAAAGGCAGATATATTAAATGGTTTATTTGAAGAATATGCCGAAGAACATTTAATTCAACCAACATTCCTTTGTGATTATCCAGTAGAAATATCACCATTAACTAAGAAAAAACGTGGAAATGAAGCATTTACTGAGAGATTTGAAGGATTTGTTTATGGTAGAGAAGTTTGTAATGCTTATTCAGAACTAAATGATCCTATAGTTCAAAGACAAAGATTTGAACAACAAGCAAAAGAAAGAGAGCTTGGAGATGATGAGGCTTATCTAATTGATGAGGAATTCATGAGTGCTCTTGAGGTAGGAATGCCTCCAACAGGTGGACTTGGAATTGGTATAGATAGAATAGTAATGTTCTTAACTGATTCAGTATCCATCAGGGATGTTATACTATTCCCAACAATGAAACCTCTACAATAATATATAATTTTAAAATTAATTTTACCCAAAAATTATTACATATTAAAATAATTTTTGGGTAAAATGTTAAGGTGCTAATTTAATATATAATATAATTAAAGAGATATTAAATAATTATTGCATATTAAAAAGATTTTTGGATAAAATATTAAAGTATTCATATAATGTAAGCAAAAGAAATTATTTTTTTAATTTTATAAAATAGTGTTGAAATTTACATTAAATATGCTATAATCTAGATATGAATTAAATATTCCGCGATAGCTCAACGGTGGAGCACTCGGCTGTTAACCGATAGGTTGGAGGTTCGAATCCTCTTCGCGGAGCCATTTTTTATAAGATAACTTACGGCGGGCTTTTAAGTCGGCTTATTTTGTTATAGTAAACAATATAACAAAATAATATTTTAATTTTATTTTGAATTATAATATGATGTGAGGATAATAATATTAAAAACTGAATAATAACGATGATAAAGAAAAGTAGTAATAAAGATTTTAAAGAGAGATGATGGCGGGTGTAAATCATTAAATCAATATTATGAAGGGAGCTTTTGAGTTAGTGATAAATTTTAAAGATGAGCTTTAGCTAATAAGGGTGGAACCGCGGATTAATTTCGTCCCTTAATTGGTTAAAGTTTTTTTATTTACAAATATTAATTTGTAAATTGCAATTAATAATAAAAACATTGATGGAGGTAATGAACATGGCAAAACAATTAACTATGGATAAAATGGTAGCTTTATGTAAAAATAGAGGATTTATATTTTCTGGGTCTGAAATTTATGGAGGACTTGCGAATTCATGGGATTATGGTCCTTTAGGTGTGGAATTTAAAAATAACGTTAAAAAAGCATGGTGGAAAAAGTTTGTTCAAGAAAATCCTTACAATATAGGTTTGGATTGTGCAATATTGATGAATCCAGAAGTTTGGGTAGCAACAGGTCATGTAGGTGGATTCTCTGATCCATTAATGGATTGCAAAGAATGTAAGGCTAGATTTAGAGCTGATAAGTTAGTTGAAGATCATATGGTTTCAGAAGGCGCAGAAGTAGCTGTAGCTGATGGATGGACTAATGAAGAGTATAAAGAATATATTGAAAAACATAATGTGGTTTGTCCAAAGTGTGGGAAAATGAATTATACAGATATAAGAAAGTTTAATCTTATGTTTAAAACTTTCCAAGGCATAACTGAAGACAGTAAAAATGAAATATATTTAAGACCAGAAACAGCTCAAGGTATTTTTGTAAACTTTAAAAATGCTCAAAGAACATCAAGAAAGAAAGTACCTTTTGGAATAGCTCAAATAGGTAAATCTTTCAGGAATGAAATTACTCCAGGTAACTTTACCTTTAGAACAAGGGAGTTTGAGCAAATGGAACTTGAATTTTTCTGTAAGCCAGGAACTGACTTAGAGTGGTTTGAATATTGGAAGGAATATTGTAAGAATTTCTTATTTAACTTAGGAATGGGTAAGGAAAATCTAAGGTTTAGAGATCATGAAAAAGAAGAACTATCATTCTACAGTAATGCTACTTGTGACATAGAGTTTTTATTCCCATTTGGATGGGGTGAACTTTGGGGAATAGCTGATAGAACAGACTATGACTTAAAAAGACACATGGAACATTCAGGAGAAGAGCTATCTTATCTAGATCCAACTACTAATGAGAAATATGTACCATACTGTATAGAACCATCATTAGGAGCTGATAGAGTTGCATTAGCATTCTTGTGTGAAGCTTATGATGAAGAAGAACTAGAAGGTGGAGATGTTAGAACAGTGATGCATCTTCATCCAGCATTAGCACCATTTAAGGCTGCGGTACTTCCACTTAGTAAGAAATTAAGTGAAAAGGCTCTTGATGTATATGGAATATTATCTAAAAAGTTTAATGTGGATTATGATGAGGCTGGAAGTATAGGAAAGAGATATAGAAGAGAAGATGAAATAGGAACACCATTCTGTATTACTATTGACTTTGATACTATAGAAGATGAGAGTGTTACAGTAAGGGATAGAGATACTATGGAACAAGTAAGAATGCCAATAAGTAATCTAGTGTCTTATATAGAAGAAAAAATGGAATTTTAATAGAAGTCTATATAGATTTAAAATAGCTCTAGGCATTAATTTGCTTGGAGTTATTTTATAGTAAAGAATATAGCAAGTTGAATATGTAAAGTAAAAATATATTGGTATGATAAATTAAGGGTGTTTAAAAAATGTATTGTAGTCTAAAATTTAAATGAATATTGTATTTAAAGGTTTATTAATGGAGATTTATATAAATGGATAAAAAAATAACCGGATTTGCATCCGGTAAAAAATAGGGTTTAATCATGGGGATATGTTATGTGCAATGTTAAACCTTTGGGGAAAAGTTTTAACACCTTTACTTACGGCACAGACAGATTATATCATATTAAAAAACTCATAGCAATAGCTTTTTTAAAAAAATAATAAATTAAATTGAAAAAACATTGGAAAGTTAGTGAATTGAAGGGGAAAATAGGCGAAAATAAAGAAAATAGGGGAACTTTTGCAATAAATAGAATAAGTATTTTTCATAGAGTTTTTTTAAGTCTGATGTAGTGATATAATTATAGTATAGAAGTAAGCTAATATATGGCGGTACTGGAGGAATAAGAATGAAAAGAAATTTTAGTGAGTTTAAGAAGTTTATTAAGGATAAAAATGTAGCAGTAGTAGGAATAGGGGTAAGCAATATACCACTTATAGATTTCCTTGTTGGTTTAGGAGCTAAAGTAACTGCATTTGATAAAAAGAATATAGAAAAATTTAAAGAAGTTGTAGACAAGTATCAATGCAAAGGAGTTAAATTTGAATTGGGAGAAGGATATCTATCTAATTTGCATGGTTTTGATGTTATCTTTAAAACCCCATCTATGAGAATTGATAGTAAAGAATTAACTATAGCCAAAAATGAAGGTGCATATATAACATCCGAGATGGAGGAGTTTTTAAGATATTGTCCTGCTAAAATATACGGTATAACAGGAAGCGACGGAAAAACAACAACTACATCTTTAGTATATAGTATTTTAAGTGCGGCTGGTTTCAAAACTTGGGTTGGAGGGAATATAGGTACCCCATTATTCACAAAAATAGAAGAAATATCACCAGATGATAAGGTTGTTCTTGAGTTATCAAGTTTTCAACTTATGACTATGGATACATCTCCAGAAGTAGCTTTAATTACAAATTTATCACCTAATCATTTAGATATGCATATAGATTTACAAGAATATATAGATTCCAAAAAGAATATATTTAAATATCAAAATAAAGATAACCTGTTGGTGTTAAATGAAGATAATGATGTTACAAGAAATATTAAAGGGGAAGAAAATGGGCGTCTTTATACTTTTAGTAGGAATAGTGTTATAGAAAATGGAGCGTATTATAAAGATGGAGTTCTTTTTGCTAGAGGTAAAAAGGTATGTAATAAAAGTGAAGTATTGCTTAAAGGTATGTATAATATAGAAAATTTATTGGCAGCCTTCGCTCTGATAGTGGATGATGTGGATGTAAAGTATATGAGAGAAGTCGCAATTACTTTTAAAGGTGTAGAACATAGAAATGAATTTGTAAGAAGCTATAGAGATGTAGAATATTATAATAATTCTATAGCGTCAAGTCCTACTAGAACATTAGCAGGTATAAAAGCTTTTGAAAAACCGGTAGTATTAATTGCTGGAGGACGTGATAAAAAAGTTCCTTTTGATCCATTAGCATATGAAGGATATCCATATATAAAATCATTGATCCTGCTTGGGGAAGCTAAGGAACAAATTAAAAAAGTTTTTGACAAATTAAAAAATGAAAAAGGTATCCATGTTGATATTCATATGGTTGATACGTTAGAAGAAGCTGTAAATAAAGCAGTAGAAATATCAGTAAGTGGAGACATAGTTGCATTAGCTCCGGCATGCACAAGTTTTGATATGTTTGAAAACTTTGAGATTAGAGGAAATAGGTTTAAAGAAGTGGTTAAGAATTTAAAGTAATAGAACATTATTAAAAAAAATATATATCTATAATACTTTATATTAACCTAATAATAGAAAGATATATTCCTAGAACGCAGTTTTGATTTACTGTTTTCTAGGAATTTACTTTTTAAATCATAATGTCAATTGATTTGTAAAGCTTACTATAAGAAGATTATATTAGCTTGTTAGGTTAGTTATAAGTAATAATGACACACTATTGTACTTCACATTTTAATATCTATTGTAATCTGGTTATACAAATAGGAAATTTCCTTGAAACCCGCATGGATAGAACAACTATTTAACTAGTTATATATATAACTAGTTTTCAATTTATATAGGTAACTATTTATTCTAAATCTATATACTCGGAGTGGTTTATAAGATTTTACTGATGAAAAACATATAATTAATTAGTAAAATAGGCCATATCATAAATAAATTAAAAAACTTAACCAAGTGTATCAATGCATGTAAATTAGAGAAAAAATAAGAAATTTAGAGAAAATAAAGGATAATTTATATATATAATCACATAGGCTAAGAAGTGAAAGCCAACCCTATGATATTATAAATCTCGTCACTAAGTGATGCGAACTTCAAAGTTCAAATCTAGATAACTTTAAAGATGGATTTAAAGAAAAAAAGTTTTAAAAAAGTTTAAAAAGTTATTGACATAACAAAATGATGGTGATAAAATTTAAAAAGTAGTCAGTCAGCAGATTGATGAAAACCAAATGGTCTTTGA
>NZ_DKPI01000005.1:0-60848 GCF_002470865.1 Clostridium sp. UBA7339 | reverse complement strand
ACTTCCGACGACTCTTACTATTTTACTAGATAATCTCTTATCTGTCAACATTTGTTTAAGAAGTTTTCCTCTTAATTTCTTGTTGTTTTCTGCCGCATCTCTCAGCGACAAGACTTATCTTATCATGATATGATAGCTTGTTTTTTTATAATAACCGCATTATGTTAAAAGAAATACATATTTCTTTTATTTCCTTATAATAGCTATATAATTCTATTACTGATACACCAGGCAATATTGTTACCAACGATTTCAGTGTTCCTTGATTTCTAATGATTATAAGTTTAAAAATCAAACTTAACTTTGCCTTTTTCTTTAAAATTACATTGCGAAATTTTAATAATTTAATATCAAGTTGAAGAGCGTGGACAAAATCCACGCTCTTCAACTTAGAGATATTATATTAATTCCAATCCTTATCAATAATATCAAACATCATTTTCCCAACTCTTGCTAAAGAACTAACTCCATAAACATTAGATGGTAAATTTCTTGACATAACAACAAATACAAAATCACCTTTTTCTAAATTTAATAACACAATATCATTTTCTATTTTTTCTAAACTTCCTGCTTTATGTGCCGTTTTAACTTTAAAATCTTTAGGCCAATAAAATGATATCCCTGTGGTTAATTGATTCCTCCTAATAACTTCTAAGATAAATTTACTATGTTCTCCATTTAACACTTTCCCCTTGCTTAATAGTGCTAAACCTTTACATAGATCATAGCTTGTAGTTATATTTTCATTATCGAAGTCTTCTTTTTCACCTGATGGATATTTTTTTATAAATGTAGATGTTAACCCCATATCATGAATGATACTGTTTATCCTATCTTTGCCTATAGTGTTTATAAGTTTACACGCTGCTGTATTATCACTTTGGATAAGCATTGCAACTATTAACTCTTTAATACTATATTGTCTACCTTCTAATTCATGTATAATACCAAAAGATCCCGAAACCTTATCATCATTTGTTATTGTTACTAATTGATCTAAAAATATATTAGTAGATTCCACTTCTTTCATTACTGCCATAGCAATAGGAAGTTTAATACAACCAGCAGCTACCATTTTAAGATCTTCATTAAACCCATAAGTATAATCGCTTTTTAAATCTGCAAAATAAAAACTATATTCCCCTTCTCTTGTCTCTAAATAACGTTTGATTTCTTTCATACATACCCTCCACATGCCAAATGGTAATATCAATTTATAACTAGCTATATTATAATTTTCTTTATATATTATGTCAAATTTCTGACTATTGTAAAAAATCAATAAAGTGATATACTTTTTAGATTATATCACTTTATTATTCATACCAAATAAGTTAATATACAGCACTTTTATGGTGTAGTATTTTAATTGTAATACATAAATGCTTATTACACATTTATATAATCCCTATATTATTCATTTAAACGTCTTATATTTACAAATACTTAACTTATTTATTTTATTTTTATATTATATATAAGTTAAGTAACTATTACCTCAAAATTGTAAAAATCAACAATTATATTCCTGCACACAAAGCTTGTGGAAAGGTAATGTAATCTACGTCCCTAGTTTTCTCTTTTCCCCTTTCTTCTATTTCTTTATAACCACCTGTCGTAAGGGATTAGTACCGTCTAATGAAATTTCTATAGTTGTAACACCTTTTTCTATAGATAAATTATAATAGGTGTCAACCTTAATAAAATCTCCATTATTTACTCTAACATAAAACTCCTCAACCATTAAACTATTCATAAATGCTCCTAAGGTAAATTTTATATAGTTATCATCATCTTCCTTTACATTAGTTTTCGCAAATATAATAGTAGGAATTTTATCTAACTCATTATTCACTTTTTCTTCATAAGGATTAATATTAAATAAAGATTCATTATCTACAAATATAGTTGGTGGAATATAACCTTTAGAAGTTTCTAATTGAGCATCCATAACATCTTTTACATATGTTATATATGAGTTTATTATAGATCCCTCATATTTACTGTTATCAATTCTTATACTGTAAGTACCTAGATGGTTATTTAATAGCTTTATAGACTTTTTATCTAAAACTCCATCTTCACTACCGCTAACCTTAAGCTGGGATAAATCTTTCTTTAAAACCTCAATGGCACTTAAAGGTTCATCACCCTCTTTAAAATATCCACCTGTAACCACATCAAACATTATCCACTTATTAAAATTAGAATCCCATACTTCTAATACAGAGTAGTTTCCATTTAATCTATATTCTCCAACTCTAACCTTTATACCTATTGAAGATAACAATTCTTGAAGCACTGTATTATAATCCTTTTGTGAAACTTTTTTACCCGACATTAGAATTTTTAAAAGCTCTTCTCCATCTTTGTTAGTATCCATATCTGAAAGGGTTATTTCCCCTTTTTCATCTAACCATTTGTTTATATCTACACATTTCATAATTTCACTAGTATTTTCACTAACTAAAGTCTCTACTTTATATTTACTTTTTAGGGTAGCTATTTCCGCTACAGTACTATCAATGTAATAAAACTTTATATTATTTCCTGAATATAAATTATCCCATTTTTCTACTTTAGCAGTATAATCATGTTCTTTGTCTCTTTGACTAAACATCCAAAATCCTACAACACTTAATATTATAACTAAAACACCTAATCCTATATTTTTTCTTTTTCTAGCTTTCAACCCATTACTCCCCTTTACATCTGCATATTGTTATATTTATATTCTATTATAAACTTTTTTCCAATAAAATAAAAGTTTTCTATACTTCATGACAAATTTTCATTCTTTAAATTATTCTATCTCTATATAAAGAAAAGAAACTCATTTTAATCTGAGTTTCTCTTCTTTATAATCACTATTTATTACATCCAGGTGCTGCCTTCAATATATCTTCACTTACGCTATCAAATTTTTTAAAGTTTTCACGGAATTGTTTAACAAGCTCGTACACTTTCTTATCATACTCTTTTTTGTCTTCCCAAGTATTTTTAGGTTTTAATATTTCAGATGGTACATTTGGAACCTCTTTAGGTATAAGAACATTAAAGTTTTCATCCTTTTCGAATTCAGCATTTCTTAAATTGCCTTCTATAGCAGCCTTAACCATAGCTCTAGTATAAGATAAATTCATTCTTTTACCTACACCATATTCTCCACCAGACCATCCAGTGTTAACAAGATATACTTCTGTATTATTTTTTATAATTCTTTCTCCTAATAGTTTAGCATATACTTCTGGTTTCATAAGCATAAAAGGTTCACCAAAACAAGCAGAGAATGTAGCTTTTGGTTTAGTTATTCCTCTTTCTGTACCAGCTAGCTTACTAGTATATCCAGACATAAAGTGATACATAGCAGCTTCTTTAGATAATTTAGATATTGGTGGTATTACACCAAAAGCATCTGCAGTTAAGAATACTACTGTATTAGGATTTCCACCAACTCCACTTATTTCAACATTTTCGATAAAATCTATAGGATATGCTCCTCTTGTATTTTCAGTTAATGAATCATCATCAAACATTGGTCTATTACTCTCATCTAAAACTACATTTTCTAGTAATGCACCAAATTTTAAAGCGTTATAAATTTCTCTTTCCTTTTCTTTATCTAACTTGATAGTTTTTGCATAGCACCCACCCTCAAAGTTAAATACACCTTCATTACACCAACCATGTTCATCATCACCAATTAATTTTCTATCCGGATCTGCAGATAAAGTCGTCTTTCCAGTTCCAGAAAGTCCAAAGAATACAGCAGTATCGCCATCTTCTCCGATATTAGCTGAACAGTGCATAGGGAATACACCCTTTTTAGGTAATAAGAAGTTCATTATAGAGAATATTGATTTCTTAATCTCTCCAGAATATTGACTTCCACCTATTAAAACAATCTTCTTTTCAAAATTAATTATTATAAAGGCTTCAGAGTTTACTCCATCCTCTTTTCCTTTAGCTTTAAAACCTGGTGCTACAATTACATTAAACTCAGGTTTAAAACTTTCTAATTGTTCTTTTTCATATCTTCTAAATAATTGATTAGACATTAGAGCTTGTGATGCCAATTCATTGACAACTCTTATATTCATGCTATACTCTTTCATTGCTCCAACATAACCATCAAATACATATAAATTCTTAGTAGATAAATAATCTATAACTTGTGAATATAAATTATTGAAAATTTCTTCTTCTATGGGTAAGTTAACCTCTCCCCAGTTAATTAAATCATTTACACTTTCTTGTCTTACGATAAATCTATCTTTAGGAGATCTTCCTGTATACTTTCCTGTTTTTACAACAAAAGCTCCACTATTAGCAAGAATTCCTTCTTCATTTTTAATAGCATGAGAAACTAACTCAGCATAGCTTAAATTTCTATAAATTTCCTTATTAGTATTAATTTTTAAATTATTTAAGTTAAAATCCATTTTACTACCCCCAAATATCTTCTAGGAATTAATGTAACACATTTTTTTAATTTCCTAATATTATAATACTACTTTTTTATAAAAATGCAACAAATATTTTATTTTTCTTTATTAAATCATATTTTATTCAGAATTATTGCAAGTCGAACTTCATTATACTGCATTTTAAATATTGTAACGGTATATAGTACATCACTTTTATCGAATTTTGCTAACTTTTAATATTTTTTTAAATCTAAATTAATATTTAAAATCATCCTTTCATTTTCAATTTAGAATGATGTCATTAATGTAGATATATGTTATAATATAAAATTGATATACTTATAAATACTTAAATTAATTTATTAAAATAACTCTGAGAAATATTTAAAGGATGTGTGAAAAATTAAGATAAATTCATTTATAGCTATAGTCACTTCAAAAATTATATTAAAATTAAGTACCAAATTATTCAAAGGGGGTTCAAACTTTCCCGGCAAAGTCGCTTTAGCCTTAGACAGAAGTATATTATCAACAGTTGCTAAAGGTTATAAAGTAATTTTAATCACAGGTACTAACGGTAAAACTACAACCACTAGCATGATTTATAATATTCTTAATAAAGCCGGTAAAAATGCTATAACAAATAATACTGGAGCTAATATGAATACTGGAATAGTTGCGTCTTTCATTTCTAATTTCAAATTTTCTAATAAGAATAAAGATATGTACGCAGTTATCGAAGTAGATGAGGCTTACCTTAAATTCATAACAGAATATATAAAACCTGAAATAATTACTGTAACTAATCTATTTAGAGATCAGTTAGATAGATATGGAGAGGTACATACTACTTATAATAAAATTTTAGAAGGAATACATAAATCTCCTCAATCTCTACTTGTTCTAAATGGCGATGAATCTCTACTAGGTAAAATTGATGCCAATAATCCTGTAGTTTACTATGGCTTTAATGTTCCTATTAAAGAAAATACAGTTTTAAATGTAAATGCAGACAGCAAGTTCTGTAAATTCTGTAAGACTCCTTATAGTTACGAATTTATTACTTACAATCATCTAGGAAAATACTTTTGTGCAAATTGTGGGTATGAAAGACCTGAACTTAAATATCATATTGATGAAGTAGCAGCTTTAACTACCGAAGGCTCAGAAGTTGTTGTTAATGAAGAAAGTTACTTTATAAATCAATCTGGAGAATATAACATATATAATGCTATTTGCGCATTATCTGTAACACTAGAATTGGGTATAGAATCAACTTCAATTAAAGCATCTTTACAAAACCAAAAGAGCACTTTTGGAAGGCAAGAGAGTCTAAATATAAATGGAAGAGAAGTAAAAATAATTCTTGTAAAAAATCCTGCTGGTTATAACCAAGCTATAAACACTTTGCTTCTTAATAATAAACCTATAAATTTAGTATTGATGTTAAATGATAATTATGCCGATGGTACAGATGTTTCATGGATATGGGATGTAGATTTTGAAAAATTAAATTCACTAGAAATAAATGATATTATAATCTCTGGTATACGTCTTTATGATATGGCTGTAAGACTAAAGATTGCTAATCTTAAAGAAGAAAACTTTAAAATCTGCGAATCCGATGATGAGCTTATAAATAATATAATAAGTGCTGAAGCAGAAACCACATATGTACTTGTTACATATACTGCTATGTTACATCTTAGAAAGTTATTGCACAGTAAAGGCTATATAAATAAAATTTGGTAAGGTTAAGGTGAGTTTATGGAAATTAATATATGTCATTTATATCCTGATTTATTGAATGTTTATGGTGATATTGGAAATATTCTAATTCTTAAACATAGGGCTGAGAAAAGAGGAATAAATGTTATAATAAGAAACGTATCAATAGGTGATGCATTTAACCCTGAAGATTTTGATATAGTGTTCTTCGGAGGTGGTCAAGATTATGAACAGTCCATAGTTTCTAAAGACTTAGTAGAAACTAAGAAACAAGGGATTACCGATTATATAGAATCTGGAAAAGTATTTATATGCATATGTGGAGGATATCAACTTTTAGGAAAAACCTACGAAACTTCTACAGGTGAGATTTTAGAAGGATTGGGTATATTAGATATTTATACCAAAGCTTCTAATGAAAGATTAATAGGCAATTCAATTATATATAATGAATTCTTTAATGAAACCTACGTAGGATTTGAAAATCATTCAGGTAAAACTTACATTGGTGATTTAAAACCTCTTGGTATAGTGAAATACGGATTCGGTAACAATGGTGAAGATAAAAAAGAAGGTTGTGTTTATAAAAATACTTTCTGCACTTATTTTCATGGAAGCCTACTATCTAAAAACCCCGAGCTTACAGATAGACTTTTATCTTTAGCCATAAAAAATAAGTATGATGAAGTTGAACTTTCCCCTTTAAATGATTCCTTCGAAATTAAAGCTAAAGATCATATTATAAAAAGATTTATAAAATAAAAATAGGTTGTTTCAAAGTGATTAAAAATCATTTTGCAACAACCTATTTTCATATTAAATCCTGATAAATAAAATTACTAACTAATAAAAACTTTTATCCATCTTAAAGGCCAAACTAAAATATTTTATTGAATCATTAACATTTCCCATATCATGATACATGGTACCTATCTTCATATACCTTTTACATATTTCACTCTTAGTTCCATATTTCATCAGAGCATCTAAAGAAAGCATCATATACGTCTCAGCCATTATATAATTCTTCTTCCTTTCGAATATCATGGCTTTATAGTAGTATGCTTTTTCCATTATGGGAACAAGCTCTAGTTCAATAGATAAATCTAGGACTTCTTCTATATAGTTTAACACTAAATCGTAGTAACCATACTCTATCAAACTTTTAACCCCATCAATTAAAAATTCACATAACTGCTCTTTATCACTTCTTGGATATTCACTCAATGCCCTTTCTACATAGTCTAAAGCCTCGTCTTTAATTCCATTTTCAAACATAGCTTTTGCAAGATCATAATACGCTCTTGCTTTTTTATCTAGCAAGTTATCATATCTTTTTAAAGCTTGCTCTTCATAGTATTTAACTTCATCGCCACCTAAATAAATTTCTATAATAGCTAGCACTTTATATATTTCTGCATTTACATACTCATTTTTATTAAATGAAAGTATTTCCTTTAAATCTTCACTAACTTTTTTTGCTTTAATTATATTATTACACATTATATAAATTACTACTTGATTATAAGTTGCCTTTATATATTCTACTGAGTCTTTTTTATCTAATTCAATAAGTTTCTTCCTTACTGTTGATATATAACTACCCGCTTGAGAGCATTCACCATTAGTATATAAATATTTTGCTATATACATATAATAATTAATATGTAAAATTTCATCTTTAGACTTTTGACAAGAATTATAATATCTAGGTATAGTAGTACTTAATTCTGCTGACATACCGTGATTCAAATAGTATTCAAATAGTATTTGAAATAGTTTACAACTCAAATCGTAATAGTGATACTTTTCTGCATAATCTACATTGTATAGTACATCTTCTAAAGAAATTAATGGCGTCATAGAATTAAATTTTTCAATATTTGCTTCTATCTGTTCTCTTACACCATGTTTTAAATACTCCATATCTAATCCAAGCTTATCTACAATAATTTCTAGAATCCAATCTTCTGGATCAACCTTATTGTTTTCTATACAACTCATTTTAGAAACGGAAATTTTATCTTCACATATATCTTTTAAAGTTAGACCTTTATATATTCTGGTCCTCTTTATTTTTTCTCCAGCCGATAATATTTCCATAGTTATCCCCCATTTTTAAAAATCCGTTAAGCATTTTGTTTCTTCAAGAATCTTAACCCCTTCATCTAAATATTTTCCAGCTTCTTCTTCTCTTCCTAAGTCCATGTAGAATTTTCCTAAGGCAATAGCAATTTCAGCACTTTCCTTATGATAATTCATTTTTTCTGTATAGTTTAAAGCATCTATTAAAGTTCTTTCTGCTTCTTCATACTTCTTCTCTAGTAACTCAATTTTATATTTAAGAATATGGTACTTGTACATTAAAGTACAATCTGTTACACTTAAATTTTGCATATTAGATACTATCTGTTCTAGTACCTTTTTTGCATTTATTTCATCTTTTAATTTTATATAGTTATTACAAATCAACATTAAAGTATTAACAGTAGATTCCTCAGAAAGCCTTTCTTTAATAGCTTTAGCATCTAAAAGATATTCAAAGGACCTGTCTACATATCCATATTCTGAAAACATTTCTCCTAACCCTGACATTAAATCTGTAATTAAAATACTTTGTTGTCTAGTTCTAAAGAGATTCAAACTTTTTTCAGTGTATGCAATAGCCTGGTTTAAGTTACCCTCTTTAAACCTTACTTGTCCAATCTTCATAAATGATTCTCCATAGTTCCTCGAATCCTTTAGTTTTAAAAGTTTTTCTTCAGCATATTTCATATACTCTATTGCTTCTTTATCAATTCCCATTTTATTAAGAGTTTTGCTTATGTAATAATAAACCTTACCCATAGCAACTTCATTATATACATCACTTTCTTCAAACACCTTCTCTGCTTGTTGAAAATAGCTATATGCAGAATGATATGCATCAAGTTCAAGAGTAATTTTGCCTAGAAGCATAAATACTTTAATAATTTCGTCACTACAATTATATTTAATATATATATTATTAGCTGAAAGTAGTAACTCCTGAGCTTCATCATATTCTTTTTTCTTTTCATGTATTAAGGCTTTTAAATACAAATTAGTTGCCATATTTAATTCAAGATCATATTTTTCAATATATAAAAATGAATCTTCTAATGCCTTCCAAGCTATCTCCAAATTATTATTTAATATATTAGATTCCGCGATATTTTGATAGTATATACAAATCTTGCCTGCTTGCGTTTCTTCAGTCTCCATAAGGTGTTCTACCGAAACTTTTAATGCACCTGCTAAATATTCTAACAAGTCCATGCTAGGATTAGATTTACCTGATTCAATTAAACTTATTTGACCAGCAGTTATTCTATCTCCAGCCAGATTTTTTAGAGTTAAATCAAGCTCCTTTCTCCTTTTTTTTATTTTTTCTCCTAAAGATAAAATTTCCATAAATTCATCCTCTTCTCTTAGCAAATGCTTCCTAATTACTTCAGATAATTATACCCCTATATTGTATCATAAACAAACAAAATACACAAAAATAAATGTCTTAAATTTTTATTAAATGTGCGTTAATTTAATCATTTTTATTGTATTATATTAAACTTTATTTAAAATAAAGATAACTAGAGCAGAAAATCTGCTCTAGCTATCTTAAAGGAACCATTGCTTTATTAAACATATCTTCAGCTCTATGTTGAAATCTCTTAGCCTTTTTCCTTAATTTTCTTTTAGTTCTTCCATCCATTGAAGGCATTACGTAATTAACAGCTAAGGCTAAACTTGCTATCAACACCATAATCTTTAATAACATTTTCATAAAATACACATCCCTTCTCATTGTATACTTATCCACCTGGAATTCCATAGAATTTTCCATATAAATAAATATTTTAGGTTACAATAATATTTACTTATTCATAATTAGTAGATCTTAAGTATGTTTATAGGATGCACATATTTCTAATTTATATGCCTATAATTAATTTATTTTAAGTTTTGAATTAATTCTAATATAATTTTATCCTTAACCTCTATAGGTACACATTTTAAATATTTTTCTCTCTCATTTATATCTATACTATTTAAGTGTTCTATTATTCTGGTAATGTGATATTTATCTTCAATTCCTATATTACTATGAACATCTAGAGACATAACGTTACTAATATTTTTCTTAATAATTTTAGAAAGTTTATTTTTAACGTCACTAGTAGCAACCCTTAAAGTATTATTTTCAACAGCTTTATCTACTACAGAATCAAATTCTACCCCAGCACCACTTTTTGCCAACTCATCTGCAATATCATTATATAAATCATTAGTATGACTATCTACCTTAACAAATATAATGTTTATATTACCTTCTTTTTTTAACTTGTTAATAACTTCATAGTATTCCTTTGATAAAACTGTATTTCTCTCCCATGCGCCTGTTGCATGTTGACAGACTCCAGCATAATCATAAAATAATACTATTTCTCTATAGTTATTATCTAATGCATATTTTACACCATTTATAGCAGCCTTCAGCTCTCCATTTACTTGCCTTTGATTGCACTGATTATTCTTGCCTCCACCATAGTTGACATATGTAATTATATCCTTTTCAACCACAAGTACCCCATATCCAAACTCTTCTGTAGATATGTTATAGCTTCCATCAACATATATATGAGGCACATCTAAAGGATAGTTGTCCACACCTTTCTTTAATTCTGAACTATTATCTAAATAATCTTTTGCCTCTTTTTCTGTTAAAAAACTCTTATATATAGCACCTTTCGCTCCTTTTACATAGGAAAGACACTCACTCCAACTTTTAACAATAATATTATTAACGTCTACATTATTATTAAAATCTCTTCCTTTTTTTATCGCATAATATTTAGTTGCCATAATAACCCCTACCTTAAACGTAGATTTATTTAGTAAAAAATACTATAGACTTTTTTATAGATATTCTTACTACATCTACCATTTTTCTTATTTCTTTTGCTCCAAACTTGTCATTTAGTAAAGTCATAGCTTCTCTAGAAACCTCTATAATATTGCTCTGGCCTTCCCAATTATCAAGAATTATTTCTTCTGGAATATCACAAAGCACCTTTTGAAGTATAAAGAATGTAACTGCTAAATCATCAATCTTACCTATAATAGGTAATGTATCTGGTAATATATCTAAAGGAAACAAAAGATATCCTAAAGCAATAGATATATTAAACTTTACCTCTTTTACTACTCTTTTGTCCTTATATAACCTCATAAATAAAGCAATTATATCTGGTATCATCACTACATAGGGATACATCTTTTCATATTTTGCAGAAAATCTTTCTTTAAATTCTTTTCTAAACCTTCTATAAGTATACTCTTTATGATTATCTAAATTTTTTTTATTAGATTCTACACTGGAAATTGGCACTTCTTCTTTTTTTTCTTCATTTTTATCATTAGATTTATCATTTTCATTTTTAAAATTAAAATTACTAACCTCTGCTTCAAGACCATATGGGATTATAGATAAATCTTCTAATTTAAAATCAACCATCGGTATAACTTTACATAACTTGTATAAATCTATAATTATCGTATCATCAGTAAACTCTATGCCAAAATTAGCTACTTTTGAGCTAATTACTTTTAATGCCACATTTACAATGCCTTTAAATATTTTAAGACTTTTTACATTAATTTTATCTATACTTAAATATAGTTTATTATTCTCAACTTTGTTTATAGATATATCAACAGAAAAAGGAATAGATACTTTATGCTTATAACTTCCAACTACATTAATATTTTTATCTACTAATATTTTGTCAATTTTAAGTCCTTCAACGGGTACATAGTCTCTTAATACATCTACAACAATACTGTATAAATCTTTTTCTGTTATTGAAATCTTTATATTAGATATCTTCATTTTACTTTACCTCCAACTGTACTTTAATCATAATAGAAACAGAGTTTCTTGTTTCAGATGGGGTTTTTACTCCCTCTGAATAGACATCCTTATCCAAGGACGTAGCAACTCCTTACCCCCACCTTGAAGAAGATGAAAGTATTAGAGCTGGTAGTCATCGGGTAAAATATATATACGCCAAATTTCTATATCAAAACCAAAAGGACATACCTCAATTATACAGCATAATTAAAAACAGTACATCCCTCAATCTATATATTTATTAAATTACACATTGGATAATTAAATTAATTTTTTCCAACAAATTAATTTCATAAAATTTTACTGGTTTTCTAGTTTCATGATCATATAGTACTCTTATTATAGGCCTATCGGGGAACCCTTTGTTCTGACTTATAACATACCCTTCTACTCCATTAGAAAGTTTAACACAACATCCTAATGGATATACTGAAAATGTTTCTTTAAATGTGCGTACTAATTTTTCATCAAACTGACTTCCTGATCCAGAAAGTATAAGCTCATAAGCTTGATTAGGCTCAAATTTTTTTCTATAGCTTCTATTACTAGTTACCGCATCATATACATCGCATATTCCTACGATCTTACCAAATCTTGAAATTTGATCCCCTTGCAATCCATAGGGATATCCTTTTCCATTAATTTTTTCATGATGCTGCTCCACTCCTTCAATTGCACTAGCTGGAATTTTATAATTTTTACTCAATATTTCTCCACCATAAATTGGGTGTTTCTTCATGATTTCAAACTCCTCATCAGAAAGCTTCCCATTTTTATTAATTATACCTGCAGGCACTTTTATTTTTCCTACATCATGCAACATTCCACATATACCCAAATCTCGCACTGCCCACTTTTTCATTCCAAGGCTCATTCCTAAAAACACTGACATGATTCCAGTATTTATACTATGCAAAAATGTGTAGTTATCATGAGTTTTTACATCATTTAAACACTTATTCACATCTTCAATTTCCATTATATAATTCAATAACTGATCCATATTTTCTAAATATTCATCTCCACATGAACCGACTATACTTCCTATACCCCTTGATATGTTCTTTAAACTTTTAATAGTGGCTTGTTTTAGTATTATTAGCTTCTCATCTACTACGTCGATATCTTCTAATCGTTCATCCTCAAGATAAACATAATATACTCCTAGCTCTTCAAGTCTTTTTATGTATACACTGTTAAGACTCATACCAGCTTTTAACAATATTCTTCCATCATCACCATATACATGTTTACCAAGTATATCTGATTCATTAACTCTACATATATGTTCTAATCTCATGATTCTCCCCCAATTATGTACTATTGATATTCCTCACATTTTCCTTCTATATCAATAAAAACTTTTTCTAAAGCTTCCTTAATTCTTGTACATACATTGTTTAATCTATTATTTAGCACATTATGATCTTCATCATAATCAAAGGTAACAATCCATGTGGGATTAAATTCCTCATCATAAATTTCTATAGAGTCAACCAAATCAGTTAAACTTTCATCATCGAACAAATCATATATGGCTGAAAATTCCCATTCCTCTACATCTTTATTGGTATCAAAATATAAATTTACCTTTTTGCCATCATAAAATAGTTTAGTAATATATTCTGCACCTTCATTAACCTCATAGCTTCCAAGCTCTCTTGTAAAAAATTTTGTCTCTTTATCCTTTTCCATTAATACAATAGCAGAAAATTCCATTATCATACCCTCCTAATATTCTGTAATTTATTTACATAAATTACTTTAAATGCTATAATTGATTATATCCTTAAAGGAGTGTGAATTATGAATCTTGTAAAAAATCTTAAAAAATTCAAAACTCTTTCCCTCATATCTTTAATTATTATAATTACTATTTATATAATTATTTTTAGTTACACTAACTTTAAATGTAAAAATTTAGATTATGCTATAAAAAAATATTCCACTTCTGGTATTTTTAATAAATATAAATTATATTCCTTAGAAGACTTTAACATTAAGTTTTCAGATGGTAATATATGTATTGCAGAAGTAAATGGTATAGAAGGAAAAAGCCCATATAAAACCACGACTTATAATCTTCACTTGGTAAAACATAAGTCTGGCAAATGGAAACTATCTGAAATTTCTCCTAATAACAATTGATTTTTCCCATAAACACAACTATTTTAGTATACCTTAGTAACCATAAATATACAACAATAAACAACTCCCCTTAAGATAATATTTATCGTTACCTTAAGGGGAGCATTTGTTCTTCCTATCTTATTTCTGCTAATACACTTAATAAGTAATCATACATTCTATCTAGTGAAGAAATACTTACATGCTCATCCGGTGTGTGAACATCAAAAATATTTGGCCCAAAGGAAATCTGATCTATATTCCCATTAAATTTATCTCCAATTAATCCACATTCAAGTCCTGCATGAATTGCAGATATCTCTGCTTTATTACCAAATTTATTTTCGTAAACTTGTTCAAATACAGTTCTAACTTTAGAATCTGGATTATACTGCCACTCAGGATAATCTGATTCAAGTTCTATAACACAATTCATTATTTCTGCAAGTACTGTCATTCGATCTACAATTGATTTTTTTAAAGAAGCTACTGAACTTCTAACTGCATTGTCAAATTCTACAGCTTCACTAGTAGTAGTTACCACACCTACATTGGTAGAACTCTGTACTAACCCTGGTATTGCCATACTCATAGTTTGAACTCCATTTGGTAATAAGAATAATGTTCTTATTACTTTCTGTCTAGTATCATCGCAGAATACTTTATCTACAGACTTAGTAATTTCATAGGTTAATTTCAAATCATCATCTATACCTTGTAATTCATTTATAAATATAGATGACCATTCTTTTACTTTTCCTTCAACTTTAACTATATCTTCTAGTCTTACAGCTATAATAGCATCTGCTTCTCTTGGAATAGCATTCATTTTAGCTCCTCCATTTAAAGATGCTAGTTTAAAGTCTACAACTGAATTAAGATCCATTAAGAATCTACCCATCATTTTATTGGCATTTCCTCTTTCTTTCTTAATTTCCATACCAGAGTGTCCGCCTTTAAGTCCTCTTATTTTAATAGCTAATGAACTATAGTTTCCTTCTATATTTTCATAATTTGTTGGCACAGAGAACTTAAGTCTAACTCCTCCTGCACAACTTACTAATAGTACTCCTTCTTCTTCAGAGTCTATATTTATTAGTATTCTTCCATTTAAATGTTCTGGATTTAAATTTGTAGCTCCACCCATTCCTGTTTCTTCTTCAGTAGTAATCAATACTTCTATAGGAGGGTGAGCTGTTGTTTTATTATCAAGAATTGCAAGAGCATAAGCTACTGCAATACCATTATCCGCTCCTAATGTAGTTCCATTAGCCTTTATAAAATCACCGTCTATAATAAATTCTATTGGATCTTTTTCAAAGTCATGTTCAGTTCCTTGATTTTTTTCACAAACCATATCCATATGCCCTTGTAAAATCACTGTTGGAGCATTTTCATAACCACTAGTAGCTGGCTTCTTAATAATAACATTTAGTGCTTCATCTTGTATAACTTCTAAATTTCTGTCCTTGGCAAACTTAACTAACCAATCGCTAACAGCCTTTTCATTTCCTGAACCTCTTGGTATTTCATTCATCTCTTTAAAAAATTTGATTGCCTCAAAGCTTTTTAAGTTTTTTAATGTTTCTATCATTTTAATCATCCTTTCCTTAAAAGAAAATCATCTTTAATCCAAATAATATCAAAATTATGCCTCCTATATAATCAGCATATTTTCTTAATATATGGATTTTTCTTAGATACTTTGCTATTATAAATGCTAATATGCTCATAAAAAATGTTATCATACCAACAATAGCAGTAAAGAGTGTTAAGGTTACCATACTTTCTATCCTTGAGAAAGCAATAAATCCAATTACTATTGCATCAATGCTCACAGATATCCCTAAAATGAAGTACATTTTAAAGGTTATGACAATACTTTCTTCTTTTTCTATCATACCTTCCTTTATCATAAGTATACCAACTATTGCAATAACTATTCCCCCCATAACTGCAGGGACGGAAGCAATATTCTCTGTAAATATTTTACCACCAAATCCTCCTAAAATAGAAAACAAAAATTGGAAAAATCCAAAAGAAATTGCAAAAGAAAACTTTTGTCTTGCCTTAGCACCTCTATTTAAGCCAATAGCTATTGCAATACCAAAAGCATCTAATGAAACTGCTAAGGCTATGAATAGCAATTCTTCTATTGCCATAAAAGACCTCCTACAAATACAATAATTTAATATTATCATAAATTTATATTTTCAATAACAACATTAATATTAATATTATAATTCTAACTTTTCAAAATTATGATTATAAATTAAATTATTTGTACTATAATAATTATTACTTTTAAATATACAGTTGTCAATTAGAAATATAGTGTTAAAATATATTCATGAGTTTTATTATATGAGGTGATAACATTGATTACAATATTTAAAAGTGATACCTCGGGCCGTCTCACAGAAATCGATTCTATAGAACATGGCTCTTGGATTAGTATGATTAATCCATCCGATGAAGAAGTTCTTTTAATTACACAAAAACTTAATATTCCTCAAGATTTTATAAGAGCTGCATTAGATGAAGAAGAAGGTTCAAGAATAGAATTTGAGAATAATACTACTCTTGTAATTATAGATATTCCATTCACTGAAATGGATGATAATTCATTAACTTACGATACATATCCACTAGCAATAATATATACCGAAAGCGTAATTATAACTGTATGTCTTAAAAATAGTCCTGTATTATCAGATTTTACCATTGAAAAAATCTCTTCATTTTATACTTTTAAGAAGGTCAGATTTATGCTTCAAATATTATATAGAGCATCAAATTACTATTTATTATACCTAAGACAAATAAATAGAAAGAGTCTTTTGGTTGAAAAAACCCTTTATAAATCTTTAAAAAACAGAGAATTAATTCAATTATTTGCTCTTCAAAAGTCCTTAGTATATTTCTCTACATCTTTGAAATCTAATGATTTAACCTTAGAAAAACTTTTAAAGCAGGAAATCCTTACAAAATATGATGAGGATAGAGATATTTTAGATGATGTTATGATAGAAAATCGTCAAGCTATAGAAATGTGTAGTATATATAGTGATGTCCTCACTGGTACTATGGATGTATTTGCTTCTATAATTTCTAATAATCAAAACCAAGTTATGAAATACTTAACATCTGTAACTATAGTTATTTCTATTCCAACTTTAATATCAGGTCTTTTAGGTATGAATGTAGGTGGAATACCTTTTTTCAACGCCTCTGATGGATTTCTGTATATGTGTATAATTGTAGGATTAATAACTTTAGCCGTTACCTACTATCTTAGAAAAAAAGATATGTTTTAAATAATAAAAACCAATAGAAATCTAGTATGTAATTATGAAGGTATTTATGGATAATTATATACTAGATTTTATATTGAATCCCCTTTTGTAACATTCCCTAATTATATTTCATATACTATATTTGATAATATTTTTATATGAGGTATATAATGCAATATATTAATGTTCCCTTTAATATTCCTACAAGAGTAGATGACATGATGAATTCTGAAGATAATATGTCAGCCTATGTTAGGGTTGCTCACATTGCAGCTAGAGCCCCTGATATAGATATTTATGTAAATGATAAACTAACAATACCTGATCTTGAGTATAGAGATTTTACAACCTATATTAAACTCCCTTCTGGAACTTATAACATAAAGGTGTATAGAGCTAATAATACTGATTTTCCCTTGGCAGATGTTGATATTTTTATAGCACCCAAAAGTGTAACTACTATTGTAGCTTACATGCAAAGAAGAATGTTAAGCTTATACCCTGTGGATGAAACTCCGTTAACCTCTACAACTGATGGTAAATCTAAAATTAGAATTGCTCAGTTTATTGAAAACATTCCACCTGTAGATGTAGTTCTTTCTAATGGTACTGTACTTTATAAAAATGTAAACTTTAAGGACATAAGAAATTATATTGAACTACCTATTGGTAGATATACTATGCTATTAAAATTAGCTAATACAGATATTGATATGTTATATGTTCCCAATATAAATCTAAAATCAGATAAATACTATACTCTTTATTTGATTGGTTTAGTTACTAATTTCCCAACACCACAGATGTTAATTCCTTTAGATGGAATAAGTTATTTAAATATATAAATTTTGTTTCTTTAGTCCCTAAATCTTTATTAATTAATCTTTACACATTAACGTAAAAGCTAGCCCACACAAGCTAGCCTTTACGTTTAATTTTTATTTACCTACTTTAATTATTGTCCTGCATATTGTAATTTATACAAATTGCTATAAAGCCCTTTTTTCTCTAATAGTTCTGAATGACTTCCAATTTCACGTATCCTACCCCTGTGCATTACAATAATTTTATCTGCATTTTTAATAGTTGACAATCTATGTGCTACTACTATAGTAGTTCGTCCTTTAGTTAATTTATTTAGAGCATCTTGAATTAAACTTTCTGTTTCAGTATCTATGTTAGCTGTAGCTTCATCTAAAACTAAAATTGGCGGATTAAAAGCTAATGCTCTAGCAAATGCAATCAGTTGTCTCTCACCTTGAGAAAAGGTTGTTCCTCTCTCATTAACCTCAGCATTATATTTATCTGGTAACTTTTCAATAAATATATTTGCATTTACATATTTACATGCTTTTACAATCTCTTCATCTGTTATATTCTCATTATTTAATCTTACATTTCCTTTTATATCACCAGCAAATAAAAATACATCTTGAAGCACTGTAGCTACATTTTTTCTAAGTTCGTCCTTAGACATTTCTTTAATACTAACTCCATCTATCAGGATTTCGCCCTTTTGAATATCATAAAGTCTAGTTATGAGACTTATTATTGAGGTTTTTCCTGCTCCCGTTGCTCCAACAAAGGCTACCGTTTCACCTTTTCTAATTCTAAAGCTTACATCTTTTAATACCCAATCTTCATCATTGTAGGCAAACCAAACATTTTTAAATTCAATATCTCCTTGAGCACGTCCTATATGTTTAGGCTCCTTTGGGTTTTTAATTATAGAATCATTATCTAATAACATAAATATACGCTCTGAGGAAGCCATAGAAGACTGAAGTATATCAAATTTCTCAGATAAATCAAATATTGGTTGAAATAGTTTTTGTATATATATTACAAATGCATATAACACTCCAAATTCTATTGTTAAATTTAGAACTGCTGTACCACCAACCCAAATTAATATGCATAGAGCTAATTGATAAGTCATATCAATAAGTGGTCTAAATATAGCAAATACTTTAATTTGTTCCATTGCAGCTATGGAATATGATGTATTAATTTCATCAAATTCACTATACTTCTTACTTTCAACTCCAAATATCTGCACAGTCTTCATACCACTTATATTTTCAGATAAATTAGAGTTAATTCTAGATAATCTAGTTCTTACTTTCCTATAAGCTTCTCTATCATATTTTCTAAATATAAAGGTTAAAGCAACTACTAATGGAAGGGTTATAATTGATACTATTCCTAATTTTATATCTAATAGAAACATAGCAATTACAATGCCACTAACAAGAAATAAATCTTTGATTAAATATACTAAAACAGATGTGTACATTTCATTTAAGGTTTCTACATCATTTGTAATTCTAGTTACTAATCTTCCAACTGGACTCTTATCAAAGAAAGATAATGATAAACTCTCTACATGCTTAAATATTGCAGCTCTTATATTATATATAATCTTTTGACCAGTATACTGTAACAAATAAATTTGAATATAGTTTAGTATAAATATTACTATATAAATTAGCAATATTATAATAGCACTCCACTTTATCAAATCTAAATCATTAGTTCTTAATACTTTTATATCTTTTATAGTTATTTCATGAGCTTTAAATTCATTGTTATCTTGAAAAAATTTTTCACCTGATATTTCATAGGCTGTGTTTTTCCTCGGTTCACCCTCTATAACATAGGGTTCATTATTCTCATCATATACTATTGAAGCGCTTATTGCTCCATCTCTTTCTCCCCTTACTACATATTTATCTCCTATGGCTATGGAACTATTTTCAGCTTCTTCTATAATAGAATATTTTCCACTTAAAGGATTAATATTATTATCTATAACATTTTTTATTATGAAGGGAACAGACAAATCTAAGCACACCACTAAAAACATTATAATTACTACTATTCCCATTAAGCCTTTGTATGGCAATGCAAATTTTAAGAGCCTTTTCATCAAAAGGGAGTCATATTGCTTATCTAATACTTCATCTTCCTGATTAAAGTTTTCCATAATTATATCTCCTCCTCTTCCATAATTTCTTGCTCAATCTGTTGTTTTTCATATATATCTTTATAAATTCCTGGCATATTTTTAAGCTCTTCATGTGTTCCTTCTTGAACAATTTCTCCTTGTTCTAGAACTATGATATTATGAGCATCTTTAATTGCTGAAATTCTATGAGATACTATAATAGAAGTTTTCTTCTTCATTACATCTTTTAAATTTTCAAGAATTATAGCCTCAGTTTTTGCATCTACTGCTGATAAACAATCATCTAAAATTAGGATATCAGGATCTTTAATAAGAGCTCTAGCTATAGAACATCTTTGTTTTTGACCTCCTGAAAGAGTTGTTCCTCTTTCTCCTACCATAGTTTCAAACTGCTTTGGAAAGTCTATTATATTATCATAAATATCTGCCTTTTTAGTTGCATCATGTATTTTTTCAATGCCTACTTCATGAAATGCAAGTCCTATATTTTCAGCTAAGCTAGTGGAAAACAAAAAAGGATCCTGTGATACAAACCCAATATTAGTTCTAAGACTATTTAAAGATATTCTATTTATATCTTTATCCCCTATAAAAATCTTTCCGTCTTCCACATTATAGAGTTTAAGCAATAAACTTATAAGAGTACTTTTACTGCTTCCAGTCTTACCCAGAATCCCAAGAGTTTCTCCTTGCTTTACTCTTAAATTTATATTCTTAAGAGCTGGTGTTGTTGTATTATTATAGCTAAAAGTTAAATCCTTTATAACTATATCACCTTGTAATTTATCCACATATGATGTACAACAATCTACTATATCAGGTTTTGTATTTAAGACTTCTTCTATTCTTTCAAGGGATGCAAATCCTCTTTGTAAATTATTAATTACTTGTCCTATAGCCATCATTGGCCAAACTAAGTTTCCAAGATACATGTTAAAGGCCACAAAGTCCCCAAGAGATATTTTTCCCAAAACTACAAAAGTTCCCCCCACTACTATTAGTAATGCAAAGCTTAAGGATGAAATAAATTCTATCAAAGGAAAGAATACTCCCCAAATTCTTATAAATTCCATATTTACTTGAAAATTTTTATCATTCTCTTCTATGAACTTTTCATATTCCCTTTCCTCTTGAACAAAAGATTTAACTATTCTAATCCCTGAAAAATTTTCTTGAACTATATCTGTAAGTTTTGAAAAGCATCTTTGTACTTTTGTGAATTTTCTGTGTATTCTTTTTCCAAATTTCTGAGATACAAATGCTACAAAAGGAAGTGGGATTAATGATAACAGGGTAAGTGGTACATTAATAGTTAGCATAATAACAATAGTGGCAATAGTCAACACTACTGCATCAAAAAACATAATAACGCCGGGACCTAGTGCCATTCTTACAGCATTCAAGTCATTTGTTGCTAAAGCCATTAAATCTCCAGTTTTTCTTTCATTGTAAAAATTAGAAGATAACCCTTGTAGATGCTTAAAAAATTTACTTCTTATATCGTACTCTATTTTTCGTGAAGTACCATTTACATATATTCTCCACATAAATCTTCCAATAGCTATAACAGATGCTATAACTAATATATATACTATAGATTTAACTAAAGTAATTTTATTAGCACTTCCTAAGGCAAAACTATCTGTTAAAAAACCTAGAATTTTTGGTGGAACAAGTTGTAAAAAGTCTACTAGTATAAGAAAAAATATCCCTATAAAATATCGTTTCTTATATTTCTTTGCATACTTTAATAGTTCTTTAATTTTATCCATATTTCCCCCCCTAAATTATAAATCTCCCCTATAATTTTAGAAATAATTAATTTTCTACTACACATATATAATACAAGAAATTACCTTTTATTTCAATATATTTAATTCGAAATACGAAACTTTTGTATGTTGAAATAGCTTCACTGTGATACTAATGAAAAAGTCCCATAAGCTAATAAGCTTATGGAACTTTTTAATCATATAAATCTTTTTTTATTATCTTAAATACTTCTAATGCCTCTTCTATCTTTGATTTTAATAACTCTTTTTTATGTTCAAACTCTTCAATTCCTTTATTGGTAATCCTATATATCTTCTGGGACTTCTTTTCTTCATCCCAACTACCTTCAATAAATCCTTGTTTCTCCAGTTTTTTAAGCAATGGATATATTCCACCTGTACTAGGTATCCAAAATCCATTAGTACGCTTTCCTATTTGATGAGATATATCATTTCCATTAGTAGGCCCCTGAACCAATATATATAATGTGTATATTGGCAATAATCCTTTAGTAAACACTTGACCTACTGCTTCATTTTCTGTTTTTACCTTTCTAAGCTCTTGTAGTTTTCTTTTATATTCTTCATAAAGTTTCTTTTCTTCAGCTTTTATATCATTTATATCTCTCCCTAATTCATCCTCCACCATATCAACCTACTCCTTTTCATAGATAAGTACTCCTATGAATCCTGGTCCTGAATGAACACCTGATACTGGACTTAGATAACCTCCGAAATTTACGAAGTTAGCATTTTTATGAACTTTAAATTTATCTAGCAATGTCATAGCCTCTGCCTCTGCTTCACCATGCATTATATGAATATCATATTTTTTATCATTTAATTTTGATACTACAATATCATAAATTTTATTTAAAGATTGTTTTCTTCCTCTAACCTTTGCATAAGTATAATACTCACCTTCCTTATCTACACTTACAATTGGTTTAAGATTTAAAAATTGAGCTATAGTTCCAGCTACCTTTCCAATTCTTCCCCCTCTTATAAGATATTCTAAGGTTCCTATAACAAAGTATATATTTATTCTATCAGTAATTTTAGGAAGTTCTGATACTATTTCATCAAAACCTTTTCCTTGTTTAATCATTTCGGCTGACTCTTCAATAAGTATAGTTTCACCCTTAGATATAGACTTAGAATCATGAACATAGGTCTTAATCTCAGGATGATCTTCTGATATTAGTTTAATTGCATTATTAAACCCTGATAGTTTTGAAGAAATTGTTACTACTATTGCATGAGTATATCCTTCTTTTTTTAATTCATCATACATTTCCTCCATATCTCTCATGGATGGTAATGAAGTGGTTGGTGCATTAGTTTCTAAAGTATCATATACATATTTAGATGTAATATCTACTCCATCACTATACTCCTTATCCCTATATATTATTTTAAAAGGTAATACCTTTACATTATACTTATCAACTATATCCTTAGTAATGTCACTAGCACTGTCAGTAATTAAAGCTATTTTTTCCATATTTATCACTCCTATATCTGTTCTATTATTATTATATATCAGTAATGAGTACATTATCAATAGTGATATATCAGAAGTGATAATATTATATGCAATTTTATTAAATTTAATTATTTTTTATTGATAATTTATTTTTAAATTTAAATTCTATGGACTTCTTCCTTAATAGAATTTAAAACCTCATCTAAACTCTCATTCTCCACAAGTACTCCATCTACCCTGGCAATGTATTTGTGACTGCATAAATTGCATGCACCTATACACATATTTTCTGTTATTTTATTCTCATCACCAATAACTTTTTTTAATTCCTCTACTAATTTTTCTTGTCCCTCATTACATTTACATGTACTAATCTTCTTTCCCATGTTTTTTTAATCCTTTCAACCTTTATTCGTAAATTATATAATTATTATATACTATAGTCCTTTATTTACAACCATCATCACAGTTTTTTTCACAGAAAATTATAGGCGTATACCATAAAGTACACGCCTTATTTTACATTATATAATTATTTATTATTCATAGCACTGTATATAGTTTCTACATTGTATTTTATAACATCAGAAAAAGATTTTCCGTCCTCGCTACTATGTAGAGTGTATATTTGTTTAGTTTGTGCTCCCACTTCTTTAGCTAAAGTATCTGAAAGCTGAGGACTAATTAATTCTTCAACAAAAATAGTTTTTATATTATTCCCTTTACAATATTCCATAAGATTTTGTAATTCCTTTGGTGATGGTTCTCCTTCTGCAAAAACCCCCTCTATGCTCTTTTGTGTAAGACCAAAATCTCTACATAAATAACCAAAGGTTGCATGACCTGTAACAAAATTCTTATTAGCCAGTTCTTTGAACTTTGGATTATACTCCTTAATTATATTATCTATTTTTTCATTAAATTTCTTAAGGTTTTCTTCATAATACTCTTTATTTTTAGCATCCTTTTCTACCAAAGCATTTTTAATATTTTCACCTTGAATCTTTGCTTCACTTAACCCAAGCCAAGTATGAGGATCCTTTCCTGAATGATTATGCTCTTCATCTTCTTCATCTTCTTCATGTTCTTCATCAGCATTTATAAGTTCCACACCTTTGCTAGCTTCTACAACTATTAGTTCTTTACCACCGATAGCTGCTTCTACATCCTCAATCCACGATTCCATGCCAGCTCCATTATAAATGAATATATCAGCCTCTTCTATAGCCTTCATATCCTTAGCCTTAATGTCAAAGTCATGGGGTTCACTACCTTCTGGTATAACACTTTCTATGCTAACCTTATCTCCCCCTATCTCCTCAGTTAAAGCCTTCATACCATAAAAGGACGTAACAATATTAATTGTATTAACCTTTTCTTCACTATTCTTTGACTCTATATTAGAACATGCTGTTAACATAACTACTATCAAAGTTAATGCTCCTAAAACCTTTAATTTCTTCATAATTTTCTCTCCTTCAATTGAAAATGATTTTCATAAGTAGTATAATTATATCATATTAGATTTTATTATCAACACTGACCTACACTATTATGTACTAGGTCAGTGTTAATAATTTACATATGTTACACTTTTAAATATTGTCATATTAATGAAAAATCATTCACTTATAGATAATCTTTATTTTAATTTGTTTAAATTATAGCTATAATATGTAAAATTATGGCTAGACTTATAATTGTAGAAAGGAGCAACACTAATGATCAAAATTAAAGACCTATGTTTTTCATATAATAATTCTAAGCCCTACATTATTGATAATCTTTCACTAAACATAGCTAAAGAAAGTTATGTATCCATAATTGGTGCTAATGGTAGTTGTAAAAGTACCTTAATAAAGTTGATTTTAAATCTACTTACTCCTCAAAAGGGAAGTATTAATTTAACTTCTAAAAAAATTGGATATGTTCCTCAAATAGTCGAAAATTTTAATAGTTCTTTTCCTATAACTGTTTGGGAAATGCTTAATGCCCATAGAAATGTTCTTAAAATTAAAGATAAAGAGTCAATCACTGAAGCTCTAAAGAAAGTGGATATGCTTGAGTATAAAAATTCTCTTATTGGAAACTTATCTGGAGGTCAAAAACAAAAGATTTTTATTGCAAGGGCTATATTAGCTAATGAAGATATATTAATTCTAGATGAACCTTCCACTGGAGTTGATAGCAAAAGCATGAAAGAGATTTATGGGCTTATAGCCTCTTTAAATAAAAAGAATGGAGTTACCGTTATATCTGTAGAGCATAACTTAGAAACAGCTCTTCAAAATTCAACCCATATCCTTACCATGGAGAATGGCTTTGGAACTCTATATACATCTGAAGAGTACATAAGGAGGATTTCTAATGTTTCAATATGAGTTTATGCAAAATGCCTTTTTAGCAGCCATATTCATATCCATACTATGTCCTATGGTAGGAGTATTTTTAGTGCTTAAACGACATTCTATGATGGGTGACACCTTGGCTCACTCAGCCTTTGCTGGTGTTGCTATAGGACTAGTAATGGGATTTAATCCAATAATATGTGCATTTATATTTACAACTATATGTGGTTTATCCATAGAATTTCTTAGAGACTACTACAAAAAATACGCAGAACTTATTCTTTCTATAGTTCTGACCTTTAGTGTTGGTATAGGAATTACCCTTATAAGCACTGGAAAAGCTTCTGGGAACGTTAATAGCTATTTATTTGGAAGCATATTAACCGTTACTAAAGCAGACTTAATTATTATGGTTATTCTTAGCTGTATATCTATTGTAGTTATATACTTTTTATATGATAAGCTTCTTTATACTACCTTTGATGAAGAAGGTGCTAAGATTTCTGGTATAAATGTAAAAGCAGTAAACTATATATTTTCTTTACTTGTTGGAGCTACCATTTCTGTCTCTATACGTATAATGGGTATCCTTGTAATGTCGTCAATGATTGCATTACCTGTAGCTACAGCTCTTCAACTAGATAAAGGCTTTAAACCCACTCTATTACTGTCTATCCTTTTTGGGTTTATAGATATAATATTAGGTCTTATTTTTTCATATATACTAAATTGTGCTCCTGGAGGTACTATAGCCCTAACCTCTGTTGTTATATTAATAGTAATTATTATATTTAAATCTACTTTTAAATCTAGAAATTAAAATATAAATAGCTATAATCTTAAAAAAATTAAGATTATAGCTATTTAATATAATAATTATATATCTAACCATTTTATATTAATGTTTTTAAATATCCTTTAATTTCTTCTGTAGTAAATGCAGCATCTACAGAATCCATGTATATCTTTTTATAGTCTTCATAGCTCATATTTACAACCTTACCTATACTTTCACACTCACCAGTTACATTAGTAGCAGAAACAGTTCTATTGTCAGTATTAAAAGAAACTCTTATGCCCTCTTTATAAAATTTAAACAATGGGTGCTCTTCATAACTTTTTACAGCTTTTGTCTGCATATTACTAGTTGGACACATTTCTAAGGTTACATTATTTTCTTTAACTAAGTCATAGGCTTCCTTAAGATCTCTTATTGCTACTCCATGACCTATTCTCTCTGCATGAAGTAATTTGATTGCATCTACCACATTTACTCCTATACCGGTTTCTCCTGCATGTATAGTAACTCTGTAGCCATATTCTCTAGCTACCTTTATTACATCTACAAATTCCTTAGCAAAACCTTCATTTTCAGCTCCGGCAAGATCTACAGCAACTACCCCTTCACCTAAGAATTTCTTTCCAGCTTCCACCACTGTAGATGCACTATTTGCACCATTATGTCTTAAGCAAGATAAGATTAAATTAGCCTTTATATTAAAGTCTTTTTCACCTTGTCTAATTCCCTCTAATACACTTTCAATAACTTCTTCTAATGTTAATCCCTTTTCTGTATGTAAAGTCGGTGCATACCTAATTTCTAAATACTTTACATTTTCTTCATCTGCATCTTCTAAAAGTTCATAGGTAATCCTTCTTAAACTTTCCTTACTTTGCATTATCTTTATTGGAATATTAAATCTATCTAAATATTCCACTAGTGATTTACATTCTAATGGAGCTTCTAATAATTCTCTCAATTGTTCTAAATCATAAGTTGGTATTTCTATATTTTCTTTTGTAGCTATATCTAATATAGTTTTGGGTCTAACACTTCCATCTAAGTGACAATGTAATTCTATTTTTGGCAATGCTTTAAAGTCCATAACTCATACCCCTTTCTATTTTGTTGTATATTATCATATTCTTCTTTAAATATCAACCAGTTAGTTAAATTATACTAAAATTAAAGTTAAATTACTACATTTAGTAATCATTACATTTTACTTATAGAAATTCTCTATACTAATTTCAATATATTGACTTACACTGTTAATTTATATACTATATGTTATGGAGATATAGTCACTATAAGGAGGCAACACTGTGAAAAAAAATAAAAAACTTACAATTTCAATGATAACCCTTTTAATACTTGTTATCACCTATCTTGCATTTTTCAGAGGATTAACTCCAGAGATTTTAAGAAATTACATAGGTGGTTTTGGCTACTTAGCACCATTTATTTATATATTATGTTTTACTATACTTCCAATCGCTTTTTTCCCTGTACCTATCTTAGCCCTTGCTGCAGGACTTCTATTTGGATTTCTTCCTGGCACCATATATACCTTAATTGGAGCAGTTTTAAATAGTGCCATAATGTTTTTAATGGCTAAAGTCCTAGCAAAGGATGCTGTTACTAATTTACTCCAAAGAAAGCTTCCTGAAAACTGGAGCAGCTTCTTATTTAATTTAGATGAAAAAAAAGGCTTTGGAATTATATTTATTCTAAGATTAATACCAGCCATGCCGTACAATTTAATTAATTATGGTGCTGGATTAACATCAATAAAGTTCAGTTCCTATATGTTAGCTACTATCCTTGGAATTCTTCCAGGTACCTTAGTATTTTTGAACATTGGAAATCAAGCTTTGAATATCCATAACCCAGCATTTATGGTATCAATTATACTTCTAATATTGCTGACGATTTTCTCTTTAATCCTTGGAAAAAAGATAGGAAAAACTAGTTCTTAAAATAAATCTCATATAAATTTTCCCATAACATTTAACTATATAATATAAAAATAAGGATATCAATTAAATAATTGATTCCTTATTTTTTACCTTTATAATTCTATCAGAAAAAATAATCCTTCCATCCCCTAAAGTAGTAATTTCACCTAAGTATTCATCAATACAAGGTATATTAGTTAATATATTTAAGTTTTCTGTTTTATCTACTAAAGCTATACTTCCTTTAAATAAAAAAGCTATTCTACTACTCATAGAAAAAGCATCTTCTTTTTCATGAGTGATCATAATGGTAGTAATTCTAAACTGTCTTTGTATCTTCATTATATAATCTTTTATATAATGCTTTAAATTATTATCTAACCCTGTAAAGGGCTCATCAAGCAAAAGTACCTTAGGGTCTATAGCTAAAGCTCTCATTAATGATATTAACTGTTGTTGTCCCCCTGAAAGTTGATGGGGGTACTTTTTCATATGTTCACTCATGTTAAAAAACTCAACAAGAAATTTGACCTTATCATCAATATATTTCCTTGGAAACTTTCTCATTTTTAATCCAAACTCTACATTTTCTCTTACCGTCATATGTGGAAAAAGTTGATTTCCTTGGTGTACCATTACTACATTTCTTTTTTCCATAGGTAAATAGTTAATAATCTCACCATCTAATCTAAGCTCTCCCTCATTAGGTAATATAGCCCCTGTAATAGTCTTAAAAATTGTAGACTTTCCTGCCCCACTAGGACCTAATATAGAGAAAAACTCTCCATCTTCAATAGTTAAATTAATATTTTTTAGAATTTCCTTATTACCAATAGAAAAATATATGTTTTTAAGCTCTATCTTACTCATATTTAACCCATCTCCCTATATTTATCATTAGGCATCTTCAAAAAATAAATAAGTCAGAATGCTCGTTTATTTTGTGTTATACTGCGTCAACAGAACCCTTAGATAGTGCTACTATCTGCGGAACCTGTTTCCTTGTCTAACTCAAAATATACTTCCCATCTTTGACTTGTTATTTATTTTCAGATGCCTTACTGTACTTCTTTGTTATATATGAACTTATTATCATTACTATTACTCCATGGAGTATATACATTAATGTATATACCGAAGCTATATTTCTGTTAGAATTTCCTATATACGGTGTCATAATCATAGAAAAGTTAACATGGCTATTATCTCCAATAAACATGTTTATGAAATACTGAGAGTAAGATATAATAAATGCCATAAAAAAACTTGATGCATACCCTTGAGCATATAGTGGTATATTCACATATTTAAACGCTTGCCAAAAAGATGCACCCAATCCTCGAGCTGTAAGCTCGTCTCCTATACCCCAAACAGTATAATAGGAATATATTAATTTAAATGCATAGGGTAAGGAAAAATAAATATGTAACACTAAAACAGCAATACTACAAGAAGTAAAATAGTTTAGAAATAATTTATGACTTCCTAAACATATACTTATTACTGGTAATAACATTGGTAAATAAAAAATGCTTTCCAATGTGACTTTATACTTTATATGGGTAGTTATAAAAAATCTTGCAGCCATGATACTTAAAACTAAAGATATTAATGCTACTTCTATAGAAAAGAAAATAGACTTTATTCCAATAAACCAATCTCCTGATGTAAAAAAGTATTTAAAACCATCTAGTGTAAAAGTATTAGGTAAAATATCCGTTGCTTTCCAATTTTTAAAAAAGGCCCAAACCATCATAGATATTATAGGAAGTACTAAAAATATAAGTATAGAAAATATCAATACACTTTTAATCCACCTTCTCACTCTCTTACCTCCTCTTGTCCATTATCCTTTATCATTTTATAATAAAGCACACATAATATTAAAGATATTATGATCATTATCATATTTATAGCCATTCCATATATTCTATTGGATAAATCTGCATTTAGGTAGGTTTTATAAGCATAAACCCCTATAGAAATTGGGTTTGATGGTCCTAGATAGTAAAAACCTTCATAAGTAAACATATTAAAATTAAATATTACTAAAAATGAAGTAAATATAGCTCTCTTAGCTAAAGGTAAAAGAATTTTTATTATATACTGAAATCTTGTACATCCTAAGTTCTGTGCTATAAACCTATAATTTTTATTTGCTTTCATAAAAATAGGAGCAACACTAAATGCTATGAAAGGCATACCTTTAAAAATATTTAAAAGTATTACTGCTATTCCCTTGGAGTTAAAAATTAAATTTATATTTATATTAGAAAATCCTAATAATGATATTATGTGAAATAGTAAGCCCTTATCACTATAAGTTGTATATATAAGAACTGCCGCTGCCACATAGGAGAGTAGAATTGGCAATCTATATAAAACATTTATAAATTTATTCCTTGATTTTGATATGTAATATCCTAGATAACTACCTAAAACTGTAGCAATTACTGAAGATACTAAGGATATTTTAAAACTATAGTATAAACTATTTAAAAAAACAGGATCTGAAAATAACTCTTTATAATATTTAAATGTAAAATTATTAAAGGAAAGCTCAGGAATATATCCTAAGCTTTCCATAAAGGTATTGATAATAACAAACATAGTAATTACAACTATCACAGATAAAGATGGAATAATCATTAATCCACCAATAACCTTTTGTCTCTGCTTATTATTTATCAAAAAGAATCACATCCTCCCATACCTTTTCTATAATTACTACTAAGTCTGATCTTAATTCTGCTTGTTGATGCTTTGAAAGTTCTTCATAGCTTAGAATTGTATGCTCATACTCTTTATCTGGAGTAAGCTTCTCATCAAGTTCCTTCTGTTGTTCCTCACTTAACTTATTGTATTCAATAGATGGTAAATCCGCCCATCCTCTTAAGTCTGCTTTAGACATCTGCATTTCAGCTGATAGGGCAGCATTAATTACCTTTAATGCTCCATCTACATTAGATGCATTAGCTGCAATGGCTAAATAATGTGTATTAAATGGAGTTCCCTTATCCCATACAAAGGATTTAGTAGACACAGGCCAACTTTTATCCATTACTTTACTTAAAGCTTTATTAGCATTGTAATCCATGGCAATATCAACTTCACCATCTTGATATAAACCATCTAGTTGAGCAGAATCTGTAGGGTAAACCTCCCCTTTTTTCCATAGATAAGGCTCAATCCCTTTAAGGTATTCTAATGCAGGTGCCATAGCTTCTTTAACTTCATCATAATCTGCTGGTAAGTCCTTTAATTTATCATATCCAATAATATCATAAAGTACTGTTCTAACAAAGGCTGAGCCAGTAAAATCACTAGCCTGAGGATATGTAAATCTACCAGGATTCTTTGTTACATACTCTTTTAACTTTTCTATATTAGTTGGTGGTATATTTATCTTATCGCTATCATAATTTAATACAAATTGAGCTGTTCCCCAAGGCACTTCATATCCTTCTGTAGGATACCCAAAATCCTTATTTGCAGCATCACCTTCTAAGTCTATATACCTTTGTGTATTTTCTAATTTATCTAAAAAAGGTCCATACAAAAGCTCATTTTCCTTAGCATAATGAAAATTTTCACCGTTTATCCATATAATATCAATAACCCCTTTTTCTGTAGAACTTTTTTCATTAGTAAGTTTCAGTAAAATTTCATCAATATTCATAGGAATACGATTTAAAATAATATTGTAGTTCTCTTTTACATAAACTGCCAATTCCTTATCAATCCAAGTGTTAACTCTTTCATCTCCACCCCATCCATATAAGTTTACCACTTCAGCTTTATCATTTTTCTTACCACAGGCTACAAGTCCAAAAACAAGTATTATGGAAAGAATTATCAAAAGTTTTGATTTTAATTTCTTATTTTTCATTTTTACCTCCTAATACTTTAATTGCCATATATAGTCTTTGTACTGCTGTATATAAAATTAACACGGCATAAATAAATGCTAATATTTTCATATAAGAATAAAAGATTATCATAAAGGTAAACATTATAAACCCTTCAGTTCTTTCCATTAATCCAGCTTGATAATGAAAACTTTTAATACCTGTATTTTCTAAGAGCATTCCACTAGTCAAAAATACCGTCATAGATAAAATTATAGTGCAAGCTAATATCATTAAGGTAAAGGTTGCCTCATTACATACTATAGCAAAGGATATTATATATGAAATTTCAACTAATCTATCAAGCCATATATCTAATAATGTACCTATCTCTGAAACCTTACCGCTTTGTCTTGCCATAGAACCATCTACAGCATCTAAAAATCCAGAAATCCATAATAAAATTATTGATAAAATAAACTTACCAAAGGAAAATGAAACAGCTCCTACAATTCCAACAATAGCAGCAATAATAGTTATATGTGTTGGCATGAAACCGATTTTAAGAAAACTTCTTCCGATTTTATCAAATATTCTATCAAAATATTTTCTTCCCCTTGTATCTAACATTATCAATCTTACCTCTTACTCTTCCTTACAGAATTATACCTATTCTTCCAAGACCCATTAGCCTTTGTTTCCCATAATAATTCTAAAATATGATATGCTTCAAAACTATTTTTTCTAAAAGTATCTACACAAGAACTGCAGTATGTCACTATTTCTTTGGATGGTGCTTGTTTTGCACGAATTTCAAATAGCTTTTGACCCTTTTCTGGATATAAAGTCATAATCATATCTTTTTTCCCACAACAAATTGTTCTATCCCTATTATTAGGGAACTCTAATATATCTACTCCTAGTTTATTTAATATATTTCTTGCAGCAACAGCATTCTCTAAATAACCTCTTATTGGACAAGGATCATGTAAGGATAATTTTCTTCCTTTATATATATTATATTTATTTTTTGGGATTATCTCATCTAAAACTGTCCATGCTGATATTATTTCACAATTGCTATTTTCAACCAAAGTATTTTGGCAATTAGGACATAAAGTATAAATTTTCTTTACTCCATTTTTCTCAAAAGCCTTATTTAAAAACTGTTTTCTTTTCTCATAAGGTTGTCCCCCATCTATATGAAGTGATGGTTTTCCACAGCACATAGTACTTAATTTTAAATCAGGTAGCTGTGTTTTTAAAAGTTCATAGGTTTTCATCACTATTTCTTCTCCCATAGATAAAATAGCACACCCTGGCCAAAATACATTTTCTCCTTGTGAAAGCTCAATAAATAGTGAACTAAAACTAAGAAGTTGATGAGTTTTTATGCTTATTTTCCCCTTAACCATCCTCTTATAACACTACCTTTCTATGCATAAAAATAAGAGGTACTATTGACCCCTATTTCATATCCTTTTATTTCAACAAAAAAAGTATAGCTTTAATAATAATTATTGTCAATAAGTATAGCTATCTCTAATACACCTATTACTTTCAATTTAATTTCTCTATTTGATTTTAATGTATCCTTTATATATAATAACTTTGGTAATAGAAACCAATATAATAAATATATTAATTTACTTACGGAGGGATATAAAATGAAAAAGAAACTTACTCTTCTACTTGCTCTTTGCTTAATTATCTCAACTATGCTTATGGGATGTAGTAAATCAAAGGATACTTCAAAAGAAGGCGAAGAAAAACAATATCAATATTATACAGCTGAACAATTAAAAACTGCTATTGAAAATAAAGATGATACTTATTTAATAGATATACAGCCAAAAGAAGATTACGATGCACATCATATTGTTGGTACTGTTCCAACTTATGCTTATCCAGCAGATACTAATGATTTAAGATCTAAAATAGATGTTACCTTAGATGAAATTAATAAAACAGATAAACCAATAATAGTTGTTTGCCCAGGTGGTGGCGGTGGTGCTAAAAACACTATTGATTACTTAACAACTAAAGGTGTGGATGCAAAGAGAATGTTTATATTAGAAAAAGGCCAAAAAGGTTGGCCATATGATGAATTATTAGAAAAATAATTTTTATTATAAAATGCAGAGTGAATTTTAACTCTGCATTTTATTTTTTACTTTTCTTTTGTCTCTCATTATATATCTGTTTAAACATAAATACTAATACAGTTATTGCAAAAAGTATTAATAACGCCGTAACAATCATTTGAGCTCCACCAGTTAACATACCACCTATATAGGAATAAACAACAGTTGCTGGTAATTGTCCAATCCCTGTAGCCACTATAAATTCTAAAAATCCCATAGATGTTAATCCTGCTGCATAGGATATAAAGTCAAAGGATACAAAAGGCAATAATCTACATACTAAAATTGTATGTTTACCATACTTTTCAAAGAACCCATCCACACTTGCCATTGCATATTTACTAGTAAGTTTTTCAACAGCATCTCGTCCAAGAATTCTTCCAATATAAAAACACAAAGCTGCTCCTGTCATAGAACTAATCCATGATAATAGAGCACCCTTCCACCATCCAAAAATAGCAGCATTGGCAAAGGTTATTAGAAATGCTGGCAAGGGTGCTGCCACTGATTGAAACACCATTAGTAAAAATGAAACTAATACTGCATATATTCCAAAGGATCTTATATATCCAGCCACAGACTCAATACTCATAGAGCTGAATAACATAAAGATGCCATTTACTTTTGAATTGAAAGTTGGTATGAAAAAATATGCTAAACTTAGTGATACTATAATAATTAATATTAAGATTTTTCCTAAATTTCTTTTTTTGTGTGTCAATTTCTTTTCCATAACATACTCCTTACTTTAACTATGTATATTTATCCATAGAAAATCATATTTACTTATTATCTTTTTTGTATCATATATAATATCCAAGCTATTCAGTAATTTGTATTATTTCTTGTATTAGATATAATGTTTTTCTATTGTAATAAAGTATTCTTTGATATCAAAGAATACTTTATTTTATAATATTAACTTTATGATATTATTTTTCAACTTCCTCTACCGCACACCATCTATAGTATGATTCATCATAATTTAGAGAATTTTCAAATCCACACATTTCAAGAATTAACTGCATATATGCAGAACGAATACCTGCTGTGCAATAGGTTACTATCTTATCACTTTTTGATAATCCTGATGTTTCAAATATTTTTGTTAAATCATCATTTGACTTTAAATTTCCTTCTTCATTAAATAAATCTGTGTATTTAATGTGTATTGCCCCTGGTAAATGACCACCTTTTGCCTCACCATACAAGGTCTTTCCTTCATACTCTTCATCAGCACGAACATCTACTACCTTTACATTTTCATATTCTTTTTTTAAAGCATCAGTGTTAATTAAATGAGTATCATCAATAGCCTCAATTTTTACATCTGCTAGCTCTGGTGTAGCAATCTCCTTTACTACTGGTAACCCTGCTGATACCATAGCATCGTATCCACCATCAACCATTTTAACATTATCATAGCCTGCTGCTACAAGCTCCCATAAAATTCTTCCGTCATCGCCCCATCCATTTTTAGCCGCTGCAAAAATAATAATCTCTTTATCTTTATCAATACCAAGGTTACTTAGCTTTTTACTTAACTCTTCTGGTTCTAGAATAGTACCCCACATCTCATCTCCAGCTTTGCTATCTTCAACTTTAGCAATAGACTGCCATGCCATAGCCATTGCTCCTTGAATAGTTCCTTTTTTTGCAGTTTCTTCACCCCTTGCATCAATGAGAAGTAGATTTTCTTTTTCTAAACTTTCTTTTACATATGAAACATCTACTATGTACTTACCTTTAAAACTAACCTTTTCTTCAACTTGAGCTCCTTTTGAAGAATTTGCTTCTGGTTTTACTTCTTCTTTTTTACCACAACCGACCAAGGAAATAGTAGTAGTTAACATTAAGCTCATAGCTAATAATAATGCCTTTTTTCTCATATTAATTCCCCCCATATGGTTTTACTATTTTATATACCTACATAAATATAGCAAAGGCACTATTTATAGTCAAAACTTATTAAATATACTTATAGTTTTCTTATTTTCTATTTGAAATATCTATAGATTAAATACATTATAAAAATAAAAAAACAAGATTCAACATCAATATAAAGCTAAATCTTGTCTCTTACTTTTATTTTATTCTTGCCACCAAGAACATAGTTTTCATTCCCATAGCTGTAAACTTGCTTTCATACTCTGTAACTACATTATCTTCAAATCCACTATTATGTAAATCATAGGTTATAAATTCTAAAGAAAATCCTGCTTCTTTAAAGTATTCTTGAGAATCATTGAATAAATCTACATCATCGGTTTTAAACCATATCTCTCCATTTGATTTTAAAAACTTTTTATATGATTGTAAAAATTTCGTATATGTAAGTCTTCTCTTGTTATGACTTTTTTTCGGCCAAGGATTACAGAAGTTTATATATATTCTATCTATCTCATCTTTCCCAAATACATTGTCTATAAGCATTATATTAAGGACTATAAGTCTTGCATTTATATCCTTTGCTCTTTCTATTACTTCAAATGATGCCATAACTTTTCTTAATGCATATACTACAACTTCATCTTTTAAATCTATTCCTATAAAGTTTACATTTCTATCTTTAATTGCACGTTGACTAATATGTCCTCCCATACCACAACCTAACTCTAAATGAATAGGATTATTATTTTCAAATTCTTCTCTCCATTTTCCGCAATGACCATATTTATCATATATTACAATATCACTAGCTTCTAATTCTGGTCTTGCCCAATGCTTTTTTCTAAGTCTCATATATTACTCTCCTCGATATTAGTTTGTTAAATTATATCATATATTTATTTTGTCTATATAAATTTTATAAAAATAAATATGTAGACATAGCTGCAAAAATATTATATATATACTGTCCTGGTACTCCAACTACAAAATCTAAAATTGAAAATCCACCTATAATAGGTAGAACTAATATAATAAATATTAACATATTATTTTTATACATTATAGTTTGAAATCTTTCAGATTTATCTCCTAATATATCTACTATTATGCTAAATCCATCAAAACCTGGTATAGGTAATAAATTTAATATAAACCAAGAACAATTTACGATAGCTGTTTGTTGGATAATTAAATATATTATATATTTAATATCACTATTTCCTGGTATAAACTTGACATATAAAGCTAGAGCTATTGTAGCTATAAATCCTATAGTCAAAGTAGTTAGAAGTCCTCCAAGTCTTATTTTAAAATCATCTTTATAAAGATTTTTAAAATTTGATTTATTAATTTCTACAGGTTTTATCCATCCAAAACCTATTATAAGCATAAATATAAACCCAAATACACTGATGTGCTTCAAAGGATTTAAAGTATTTCTTCCATACTCTTTTGGGGTATCATCACCAAGTTTTATAGCAATTTTAGATTGAATATATCCCTTAAATGTAAATGCAACTAAAATTGCTGGTATCACTAAGATTCTTCCCAATAAATAATTATTGTTCATCCTTTTCACTCCTTCTGCAATACTCCTAGTATATCATATTTTTATCACTCTTTTTAATTCTTTTATTAATATAAAATTTTTATTATTTTTTCAACTACTTAATTTAATAAATAGTACTTATATTATGTCTTTACTATAGAGTTAATTACACTATTAAAATACAAAAGCAACTGAAACCCGCACGGATAAAACAACTAGTTAACTATTTATATATTTAACTGGTTCCATATGTAACATTTTAAATAGGTGCAATTTTAGCTATACTCACTCCATGTATTAATAACTTTTCTTAAATATAATATCGGAGTATTTGTAACATTTATCACTTTAATTAACTACAGAGCCAAAAAAGAACCAATAAATATTATAAAATACTTATCGATTCTTTACTATTATATAAATACTATAAAAATTATTATATCCTAATAAATTTATGATTTATACTACAAACGTTGAGCAGCTTCAAAGGATAGTGGTGATCTTTCACATTCATCATATTTCAAAGTTACTTGGTAACACAATTTACTACCTTTCATTCTTTCAGATGCATAACATAACCCATTAGACCTAGAATCCATAAATGGGTGATCTATTTGGTCTGGATCTCCAATAAGTATAAGTTTTGTTCCAATACCTACCCTAGTGGTAATTGCCTTTACTTGCTTTGGAGAGAGATTTTGAGCCTCATCAATAATTACCCACTGTCTTATTATTGATCTACCTCTTAAATATGCTATGGCTTCAGTGGTTATAATCCTTCTATCAAATAATTCATTTACCTTATCTTGTAACTCTTTTTCATTTTTATATCTTTCTTTTTCATCTGAATCTACTAGAACTTCTAAATTATCAAAAATAGGTCTCATAAATGGAGATATTTTTTGTTCTTCAGTACCTGGTAAAAAACCTATTTCTTCATCCATAGTTACATTAGGTCTACATACTAATATCTTTCTATATTCACCAGTTTCTTCTTCTATAATTTTCTGTAATCCTACTGCTAAAGAAAATAATGTTTTGGCTGTTCCTGCTGGACCTTTTACTATACTTAAAGGAGCCATATTAGATGACGTAAATAGACACTCTAACATGAATCTTTGTCCTACATTTCTAGCACTTAATCCAAGGGGTTTGCTATCCTTATAATGCAAATGTACTATATTTTCTCCATCAAATCTGCCTAATGCACTTTGTTTTTTATTTTCTAAGGAATGCATAACTAAAAATTGATTTGTATAAAGGGTAGGAGTATAATACTCATCATTTTCTTCTTGATAACATACTACGTCATTTTTAGATATAACCTTTTTAGAATAGAATTCTGAAAGCTTATCTTGTGAAACATAGACTTCCATTCTACCAGTATACTGCTCATCTCCAGCTGGAACTACCTTCTCATAAAAATCTTCACTTTTTACATTGACAATATCTGCTTTTATTCTTTCAAAGGTATCCTTTGTAATTAATATAACATCTTCCCCAGCATCTTTTAACGCTTTACATACTTGGAGTATCCTGTTATCAGCTTTATTTCTATCCCAAAACTTTGGAACTTCTGCATTTAAGCAATTAGTCTCTATTCTTAATTTACCACCACCAGGAAGAGGTACTCCTTCATTCAAATTTCCTAACTTTCTTAATCCATCTATAATTCTCGATGCCTGTCTAGCATTTAATCCAAGGTCAGTTTTATTTTTTTTAAAATCATCCAGCTCCTCTAATACCACCTCTGGTATTACTACATCATTATTACCAAAAGATAATAATGCTCCTGATGAATATAATATAACGTTAGTATCTAACACATATGTTTTTTTCAAGTCATTCTCCTCCTCTCTTATACTATAATATATGAGTGACTTCTTATTAATTGAATTAATTTTTTAAATTTATATAAATATTTTATTGTAATTGCTATAATATATTATATAATATAACTATATTATATAATAATCATTATCCATTCTTTCCCTTTGACAATGGATAATATTTATTATATAATATCTATAATAAATAACTATAGAGGTGATTCAATGGATATTAATTTTACCCAAGTTTTCAAAGAAAAAAAACTGAAACTTACACCTCAGCGTATAGCCGTATACAATTACTTGAAATCAACAAAAGAACATCCATCAGCTGAAACAATTCATAAAGCTTTAAAAGAAGCGTATCCAACTATGAGTTTAGCAACAGTTTATAAAACGCTAAAGGTTTTAGTAGACGTTAATTTAATTCAAGAGATTAATGTTGGAGAAGGCAACTTTAGATATGATGGTTTTGCTGATCCACATCCTCATATACATTGTATAAAATGCTCTAGGGTAGATGATTTAGAAGGTGTTAACTTTGATTTTCTAAATTCTAGTGTAAAAGATAATACAGATTATGAGATTATTTCTAATAAAGTATATTTTTATGGACTATGCCCTATGTGCGAGAAATCAAAATAAGAGATTAGATCATCTAATCTCTTTTTTATTTGTCTAATTTTTAATAATTATTATCTCTCTTTACACATATAATTTATGGAGGGGTGATTATAGTGTATAAGAAAAATAATTTGCATACTAAATTATTTAATATATTCTTATTTGTATTAGCTACTTTATGTTTTTTTAAACTATTTTTTGAAGAAGATAACTTAAAAGGAAAAAATGTTTTCAACTTATCTGAAGAAAACATTGTAATTAATGAAGATTTAAATAATGATAATAAAAAAGACTCCATATTTATTAAAAAATCTGACTCTGACTTATTAGCTCAGGTAAATTTAAATAGTAATGAAACCTATAGTTTAAACTATGATAAAAACTTGCAGACCCTTGGAGAATATTGCACATATTGGCCTGTAAGGGTTTCTACCTTAGATATTTCTAGAGATAATTCTAAAGAAATATTTATTCAAAGCTCTTTTCATAATAAAGCTGTTCAACATATTTTTTCTTGGAATGGAAATGGATATGATGACATATTTTGTTCTACTAATAATTTATTAGGATTTATAGATAGTGCTAATAGTAGAACTCCTAAAATTATATCAGGTAATTTTCAAGATAATAATATTAATTTAAAGGGATATTTATATAATAAAGGCTCCCTTAAAGAATTTAATGATAATCTGACTACATCTTTACCAGGCAAGGATACTATAACTAACTTTATATGCCTAATAGAAAGTTTGCCTGACCCTTACTTGTCTGTTCCCAACTATTTTTACTCTCAAATAAGCGGTTCAGATTTAGAGAGTATTTTTAGACTTGCTAATGGATCAAATTATTATAAATTTCAAGATGGTTATTTTACAGATTTAGCTTGGGATAATACAGGAAATATAACCTGTGAAAATTGGATATTAAACTTTAGAGTAATAAGCGCATCTGATAGTAAAAAAGTAAGTAATTTAACTATAAATTTAATGATAAATAAATATAATGATAATGATTTTCCATTTAAAATTACCTCTGTTAATATATATTAAGTTATTTTACCTTTTTAATCTTCGCCTCCCATTATTAGAATTATTATATTCAAAAAATAAAAATGGGACCTAATGGTCCCAGGGGGATGGGGGGGGCCTCTAAAATTACTTCTAGAGGTTTATGGAGATTTTAACTTCCATTACATTTTTATTATTGACTAAATTATATTTTATATACATCTTTTTTAAATATTTTAATCTTTTTCTAAATTATTATATTCAAAAATTTTTTGTAATAATTTAATCTTATTTGGATCAATGAGTCTAATCAATATATTTATAATCTTATTATACTCTTCCTCCGTTAACCCTTTTTCATCTCTAAATATGTTCTCTTCAATTATATCTGCTTCATCTACTGTAGTAATATTTTCTTCTGAAAACTCATCACTTTTTATAATGTCATTTATGTCTAAATTATTTAAATCTACATTGGAAAAATCTATTCGTGAAAACTCCAAGTTATTCATGTTATTCAATATGGCATTAAAGTCAAGATTAGCTAATATTTCATCTACTGATTCTTTATCTTTTTTTTTTATCTCTGTATACTCTTCAACATTTTCATTATTGACATTATTACCATCACTATAATTATTAGAATTCATATTCTGTAGCAATGTTTTTAATTGTTCTATATCCTCTGGTTTAATCTGAGATAAAATTTGTTCTATAGAACTATGATTATTTACTGAACTATTACCATTGTTTACATTATTAGAAGGTGCTTGTGTATTTCCTCCCCCTAATAAAGAAGATATCATGCTAATTAAATCACCACTATCTCCTGTGTTACCTCCCCCGCCTATGCCTAAATTGCTAAGCAAGTCCAGAATACCATTAAAGTTTCCGCCCATACCTCCTAACATGCTAGCCAACGGATTATTTCCTCCCATATTATTCATAGGATTATTCATTCCCATTGGATTCATCATGCCCATTGGATTCATTTCCATAGGATTATTCATTCCCATTGGATTGTTCATTCCAGCTGGATTATTCATTCCCATTGCACCTAAGTTAGCAGCCATATTCATTGCATTCATGCCCATATTATTATTCATTGGATTATTACCATTATATCCTCCAAAGTATCCATTATTATTTTGCTCTTGCACATAGTTTTCTTCTCTATCTCTTTTTCTATGCTTATGCTTTCCCATCTACTCACCTCTTTACTTATTATAAAATTTTAAAAAAGCAATCCATGAATAACATGGACTGCTAATTTTCTTACTTTTCTAGAAACCCCCCTATACTGGGCCATGGTTTACATCATTCTTTATCCATTGTTATTTCTACTTTTATAAGCAGTCCTTACTTTTGTTTAAACATCTTATAGTTTAGCAACATTTACAGCAGCATTGTTTTCTGCAGCAACATCCATTATTAAAATTATTATGGCCAAATCCAGCATTTCCTCTATTAAATCCAAATCCACCAAATCCACCAGAGCAACATAACCAATATAAGAATATTAAAGTTAATGCATTTCTAGCACTTGAATTACATTCTGTGTCTAGCAAGCACTGATTTTTTAGAATTACGATTAATAGTAGAATTGTACATGGTTGAAAGCCACAACCTGAATTTCCTATATTTCCGCATCCACACATCATAAATTCCTCCTTCTTGTGAAGTGTACTTTCTAATTATCATAGATTAATCACTTAAAACCATTTGTTGATACTTATTAACTTTTTCTCTTGATAATTAATAATCCATTAGTTAGTTTGATATTTATTGTATTATGCACAACAAACTTTTATTCTTTTACATTTACATTTTCTTTCTTTGCATTTACATTTACAGCATTTACACTTGCATTGACATCCACATCTACATGAACATTGGTTTCCACACATTGATCCAAAGTTGCAGTTTCCTAACATATTATTACTTCCACATCCACCATTGAATCCACATAACCAATATAAGAAAAGTAATGTTAATGCATTTTTAGACTTTGATGAGCCATCTAGTAATCCTTGATTTGCAAGAATAACTATTATTAAAAGAATTGTACATGCTTGTGAGTTACATCTATTATTTGAATTTCCACACATTTATTCATTCCTCCAATCTTTATTTATCGTTTTCTTATCTATAGGCTTATCTACTCTTTATTCTTTAGCATGGTTTACATACTTGTTGAGGTGTTCTTCTTATAAGAAAAATTGCTATTATAAGAATTATTTGGCATATATTACATCCGCCAAAGCCACCAAAACCACTATTTCCAAAACAACCAGTATTGCCACTACATTGATTTTGATTGCAACATGGGTCACAACATGGGTTACAACATTGGCATGGGTTGCATGAAGCAGTTTCTATAATATAATGCTTTTGTTTTTTACGATCTTTTCTTACTCCACCACAGCAGCAGCAATATTCTTTGCATTTGCAACAGCACGGCTCACAGCAACAGCATGAGCAATCACATGGATCGCAACAGCAATTATTTCCACCGCATCCACAGTTTCCTCCGAATCCACAGTTTCCTCCGAATCCACCACATCCACAGTTTTCTCCGAATCCGCCGCATCCACGGTTTCCGCCGAATCCACCTCTACAGAAAATTAGTATTATTATTATCCAAATTAGTATTTTTCCACTTCCAAATCCAAAGTTTTGAGAAGGGTTTCCATCTGTACATGCTCCGCCAAACATCTGATATAGATTTGAATAGTCACTCATAGTTTTTATCCTCCTATTATATTTACATTTTTATATCATCATTTGTATAATACACTATATGATTTTGCTTAAGTTTTGACACTGATAATTATATTTTTGAAGTTTTTTTATATATTTAATCTATAGTATTTTTAGTGTGTTTTTCCTAAGCCTCTTTACTACAATATATGTTTTTCCATAAAATCGGTGATAAAAAAGTCATCTCATAATTTTCAATAAAGAAAATTATGAGATGACTTTTTATTATGTTATTACTATAAAATTATCTTGCTTAGAAGTAATATAACAGTAGAAACTCCATTAACAAATAAGTGAGTAAATACTGAATACCAAAATCCTTCCTTTTCAATTAGATAGCAGTTGAAAAAACTTACTACAAATAACGAAGCAAAAGCACTAATACTAAAGTGAATAGATGCAAATAATATACTAACAATAGATGCAGATATTATAAATCCAAACTCACCCTTAAGTCTACTTCTTAAAAACTTACCATAAAATAAGTACCTAAAAACGAATTCTTCAACCACTGGTGCAAAAATAACTGTAAAAGGAATAGTTATTATAAAAGAAACTAAATCATAATTACTTAACATAGTTATAACTTGTTGTTGTTCAATAGGTATTTTGAACAATAATAGTAATAAAAGCCAAAATAAACCACACATTATTATAAATCCATAAACTAATAACACATATATCAATGCTTTACCTATTTTAAAATCCCCTAAAGAAAACCTGTATTTTATATAATCATCATTCTTACATTTTGAACTAACCCAATTAACTAAAATAAAAATTATTAAAACAAAAGGTAATATATTATTATAAAGTTCTGGTAATAAGAAATACAATGATATATATCCTATACTCACCATAGTTTTAATTAACTTAGAATTTCTTTTTATTTTCACTGTTCTTAGATAAAATACTAGTGGTAAAATATAAAGCATAAATATAATAAATAAATTTCCTAATATCTTCAAATAAACACCCCTCTTTAATCACATATATACTTATATGTTTAAAAGTAAATCAATATTATTATATCATAAATAAAGGGTCATTGATTTCTCTAATCAATAACCCTTTATTTTATTCAAGTCCTAAGTCTTTAAATATTTCCTCAAGTAATTCTTCTTTTCCTTCCTTTTTTAAAGAAGAGAAGAACAATAATTTATCTTCTTTTCCAAGCTTTAAGGTTTCTTTTATTACCTTAGCACTCCTCTGTAATTCACTTTTAGTTAACTTATCTTTTTTAGTTGCTACAACTATAACTTCATAACCATAATGCTTAATCCACTCATACATCATTATATCATCACCAGTTGGTTTATGCCTACAGTCCACTAAAATAACTACTTTTTTCAATTCTGGCCTATTTATTAAATATTGTTCCATCATTTTTCCCCAAGTAGCCTTCTCGCTTTTTGACACTTTAGCATATCCATATCCAGGTAAATCCACAAAGTATAGCTTATTATTTATAGTAAAGAAATTTATAAGTCTTGTTTTGCCAGGTGTACCACTTACCTTTACTAACTTTCTTCTGTTTGTTAAAGTATTAATAAGTGAAGACTTTCCTACATTAGATCTACCAACAAAGGCAATTTCACACATTCCATCTTCTGGATATTGGGTGGGCTTTACAGCCGAAGTTTTAAATTCCGCTTGTTTAATTTCCATTTTTATCTTCTCCAACTAGTGCATTCTTCAATACATCTTCAATTTTTTCTACTGGTATAAACTTTATTTTATTTTTTATAACTTTTGGTATATCCTTTAAGTCTTTTTCATTAGCTTTAGGAATAATTATAGTTTTTATTCCCATTCTGTAAGCAGCTAGACTTTTTTCTTTTAGTCCCCCTATAGGTAATACTCTACCAGTTAAAGTAACTTCTCCTGTCATAGCTACTGAATATTTTATTTTTCTGTTACTTAAAGCAGAAACCATAGCTGTAACCATAGTAACTCCAGCGGATGGACCATCCTTTGGAATAGCTCCTTCTGGTATATGAATGTGTATATCTTTATTTTTATAAAATTCTTTATCTATACCATACATGTCACAATGAGCCCTTATATAACTGTAACCTGCCTTAGCTGATTCCTTCATTACATCTCCTAGTTGACCTGTAAGTTGAAGTTTACCATCACCCTCCATTACTGCTACTTCTACGGGAAGCGTATCACCACCATATCCAGTCCATGCAAGACCTGTGACTACTCCAATTTTATCTTCTTTATCTAAATCATCATAGCTATATAATTCAGAACCTAGATACTTCTTAACAGTTAAAGAATTTATAGTTATTTTTTTCTTATTACTTTCCATTATTTCTGTTATAGATTTTCTTATTACTGAAGCTATCTTTCTTTCTAGATTTCTAACTCCTGATTCTCTTGTATATCTATCTATTATAGTTCTTAAAGCACTTTCATTAACTATAATCTGACCATCTTCCACAGAATATTCCTTCATAACTTTAGGTACTAAATATTTCTTTGCTATTTCATATTTTTCCTCTGTAGTATAGCCTGAAACCTCTATTACTTCCATTCTATCTAATAGTGGTCTAGATATAGTATCTAAAGTATTTGCTGTAGTTATAAATAATACCTTTGACAAATCAAACTCTACATCTATATAATGATCCCTAAAGGTCTTATTCTGTTCTGAATCTAGCACCTCAAGAAGAGCATCTTCTACATTTCCTTTATAATCCTTTGATACTTTATCTATTTCATCTAAAAGGCATACTGGATTTTTGTAACCAACTTCCTTTAATGCAGATACAATTCGTCCTGGAATTGCTCCTACATACGTTTTTCTGTGGCCTCGAATTTCAGCCTCATCTTTTACTCCACCTAAACTCATTCTTACAAATTTTCGTCCTAGTGAATTAGCCACTGATTTTGCAATAGATGTTTTACCAACCCCTGGAGGTCCAACTAAGCATACTATAGGTGACTTTAATGATTTACTCATTTTTCTAACTGCTAAATATTCTATAATTCTTTCTTTTACGTCTTCTAGTCCGTAATGTTCCTCATCTAAAACTTTTCTAGCATTAGTTAAGTCTAAATTATCTTTTGTTAGCTTATTCCATGGCATACCTAAAATAGTGTCTAAATAAGTTTTTATAACTGATCCCTCTTGGGATGAAGGCCCAATATTTTTAAGTCTATTAATTTCAAATTCTATCTTAGTTTTAACATCTTTAGGTAATTTAATTTGCCCTAATTTTTTTTCATAATTAGCTATTTCTCTTCCAAACTCATCTTCTTCTCCTAGCTCTTCTTGAATTACCTTAAGTTGTTCTCTAAGATAATACTCCTTTTGAGATGCACTTACTCTAGCTTTAACCTTATTACTTATAAGCTTCTCTACTTTTACAACTTCAATCTCTTTTTTAAGAATAACTAATAATTTTTCCATTCTTTCTTTTATTGAAATAATTTCTAATAACTCCTGCTTTACATCAGCCTTTACCGGTAGAAATGCACTTATTACATCGCAGTATACACTATTATCTTCTTCTGCTTCTAATTCCACTATTAAATCTTTAAATTCTTCACCTGCTAATTCTAAGTAATTAATAAACATATCATTTAGTGAGTTTTTATATCCTTCAGATTCTGTTTTATCTTCTATATCCAACTCTTCAACAGCTTCAACCTCTGCACTTATACAATCATCTTCATCTAAATATTTTACAAGCTTAGCCCTATATTCTCCCTCTACTAATACTCGCAAGTGATTCCCCGGCAACTTCATAAATTGCTTTATTGTACATACACATCCAACATTATATATATCTTTTTCAGTTGGATTTTCAGTAGTTGCTTCTCTTTGACTTATTATAAATATCTTCTGATCTTCATCCATGGCTCTATTAATTGCTTCTATAGATTTCTTTCTACCTATATCAAAGTTTAAAGCCATATGTGGAAAGATACTTAATCCCCTAAGGGGAATTAATGGAAGTTTCATTATTTGATTCTCCATAACATCTCCTCATTTCTATCTAATCTATTATTTAATCTTACTTAATTTCATATTATAAAATCTTATCTAGTTTACTCAAACTAATAATTCAACCTAAAGTATTTATACAGGAATCTTTCAGGGCAGAGCAGTATTTTCTTTTTTATTGTAAAGTATAACGTTTAAAAGAAAATCCTACTTTAATAAAACATCTAAATGATATGTGTTTATTGTATTAATTATAATTAGACTAGTATATTATACCTATAAAAATATAATTTTTCAATTAAATAATCCCTATAAAAGTTTTATCCATTGAACTTCTATAGGGATTAGCTTTAAGCATCTAATTGTGGTAACATATTCAATTCAAACCCTTGATCTTTTTTTTCTACGCTTATATGAAGAATTTGTTCTTTTATTATTGCTTCATCTATTACTTCCTTTATAGTATTTACCGGTATTACTTTTATATCTTTATAATCTTTATATACTTCTTGCCAATTTTCTTTTGGAATTAAAACCTTTTTTGCACCAGCTTTTATAGCACCAGTAATCTTAGCTGTAACACCACCAACTGGCTTTACTTCACCATGAATAGATATTTCTCCTGTCATAGCTATATTATTATCTACACTCCTACCTGTTATTGCACTATAAATTGCAGTAGTCATACTTATTCCAGCAGAAGGACCATCTACAGGTATTCCCCCAGGAAAATTAACATGTATATCGTATTTTTTTGTATCTATGTTGTACATTCTCTCCAACACTGTAATTACATTATCAATAGAATTTCTTGCTGTGCTTTTTCGTTTTAATTTTCTACCCTTATCTCCTAATTCCTCTTCCTCAACAATACCTGTTATTTTTACTATTCCTTCTCTATCTCTTGCCTTTGTTGCTGTCGCCTCTATTTCCATTACAGATCCAACATTTGAACCATATACCGCAAGGCCATTTACATAACCAACCTTTGGTTTCGCACATATCTTTTTATTAGGCTTTGGTGAGTATTGTCCGTTCTCAATAACCCATTGTATTTCATTTATACTAACAGTATTTCTATTTTCATTAATTACAATTCCACAAGCTAATTGAACCAAATTTACAGCATCACGGCCATTATTAGCAAATATCCCAACCAGTTTTGCTGCTTCTTCGTCTATTGATATTCCAATTTTTTCTGCTGCATTCTTTGCAATTATTTCTATTTCATCTCCATCTAGAGCTCTAAAAAATATTTCTACACATCTAGACCTAATAGCTGGAACAATTTCTTCTGGACTTCTAGTTGTTGCACCTATTAATCTAAAGTCAGCAGGCAATCCTTCTTCAAATATCTCTTTAATATAAGATGGCATATTAGGATCTTCACTATTATAATATGCACTATCTAAAAATACTTTTCTATCTTCTAAAACTTTCAATAACTTATTCATTTCTATAGGATGTAATTCACCTATCTCATCAATAAATAGGACTCCTCCATGTGCTTTTGTAACTGCTCCAGGTTTTGGTTGTGGTACTCCTATAACACCTAATGGACCCGCCCCCTGATATATTGGATCATGAACTGATCCTATTAATGGATCCGCTATTCCTCTTTCATCAAATCTTATAGTTGTAGCATCAATTTCTACAAAAGAAGAAGCTGCCTTAAATGGTGAAGCTGGAATTAGTTTTGCCTCTTCTAATACAAGTCTTGCTGCTGCCGTTTTTCCTATTCCTGGAGGTCCATATATTATAACATGTTGAGGATTTGGACCACATATGGCTGCTTTTAAAGCCTTAATACCCTTTTCTTGACCAATTATATTTTCAAAATTTCTAGGTCTACTCTTTTCTGTTAAAGGCTCAGTCAAACATATACTTTTTAACTTTCTCAGCTTTTCAATTTCTTTAGTGTTCTCTTTATTAATTGTAATCTTAGATGATTTTTGTCCCTTTAATGCATTAAAGAAGTAAATTCCCATTACTATTGTAACTAATAGTTGTATTAGCATAATCAAAATCGCTACTGGTTCCATATCAATATTAGCCTACTTTATAAGCAAACTAATCTTCCCTCCCTTTACTAATTATTTAAGTCACAATAGTATTATTCACAATATATTGGATTAATATTCTATAACAAGAAAAAACTGCTGAATTTCAGCAGTTTTTATATTATGCAAGTTCAGGTGTTCTCTTTACACCCTTTTTACTATCTATTTTTAAAGGTTCTCTCTTTCCATTGTCTGCAATGATATATTCAGGAATCTTTGTATTTAAAGTTTCTTCATGAATTATAACTTTTTCTATTTCTTCACGTGAAGGAATCTCATACATTATTTCCTGCATTATATCTTCTATTATTGCTCTTAATCCCCTTGCTCCTGTGCTTCTCTTTATTGCTTCTTTAGCTATAGCTATAAGAGCATTTTCATCGAATTCAAGTCTAACATCATCAATTTCTAATAACTTTTGATACTGCTTCACTAATGCATTTTTAGGTTCACTTAATATTTTTACAAGAGCATCTTCATCTAAATTATCTAAAGTTACTATTACAGGAATTCTTCCTACAAACTCTGGAATTAATCCAAACTTCAGTAAATCACCAGGCATTATTTGCTTAAATAATTCTCCTAAGTCTTGTTTTTCCTTAGAAACCACTTCTGCACCAAATCCCATGGCTGATTTTTGAGTTCTCTTTGTTATAATTTTTTCTAACCCATCAAAAGCTCCACCACAAATAAATAATATATTAGATGTATTTATTTGGATAAACTCTTGATGTGGATGTTTTCTTCCTCCTTGTGGTGGTACTGAAGATACAGTTCCCTCAAGAATTTTAAGTAAAGCTTGCTGAACCCCTTCACCAGAAACATCTCTAGTTATAGATGGATTTTCGGACTTACGTGCAATCTTATCAATTTCGTCGATATATATAATGCCTCTTTCAGCTCTTTCTATATCATAATCAGAGTTTTGAATTAATTTTAATAATATATTTTCTACGTCCTCACCTACATATCCAGCTTCTGTAAGTGTTGTAGCATCTGCTATTGCAAAAGGTACATTTAACATTTTTGCTAGTGTTTGAGCTAATAAAGTTTTACCTGAACCAGTTGGTCCTAAAAGAAGTATATTACTTTTTTGTAGTTCTATATCATTATCCATAACATTAGAATTTATTCTTTTATAATGATTATACACTGCTACAGACAAAGCCTTTTTAGCATCATCTTGCCCTACCACATATTGATCTAAATACTTTCTAATTTCTTTAGGTTTAGGTAATGTGCCCATGTCAATTTGGACATCCTCTTCTCTTTCGTCTACTATGATTTCAGAACAAAGCTCGATGCATTCATCACAAATATATACACCTGGACCTGCAATAAGTCTTCTTACTTGCTCTTCACTTTTTCCACAAAAAGAACATTTAAATTTTTTCTTTTCTTCATTTCTTGGCATGTTGACACCCCTTTAAAGCTATTTCTTTTTAACAATTACTTCATCTACTAATCCATATTCCTTAGCTTCATCCGCGGACATAAAATAATCTCTTTCAACATCTTGTTTTATTTTATCTAAAGGCTTGCCTGTTCTTTCACTTAATATTTCATTAAGAGTTTCTTTTATCTTTAATATTCTTTTAGCATGAATATCAATGTCAGTTGCTTGACCTTTAAATCCACCTAACGGCTGATGTATCATTATCTCACTGTTAGGAAGCGCATATCTTTTTCCCTTTTGTCCTGCTGCAAGTAGAAAAGCTCCCATAGATGCAGCCATTCCTACACAAATTGTAGAAACCTCTGGCTTTATATAGTTCATCGTATCATAAATTGCCATTCCAGAAGTTATTGAACCACCAGGGCTATTTATATATAGATATATATCCTTATCTGGATCCTCTGACTCTAAAAATAAAAGTTGTGCTACAATTAAACTAGCAGTAACATCATTTACTTCATCAGATAAAAAAATAATTCTTTCTTTTAATAATCTAGAATATATATCATAAGATCGCTCGCCCTTACCAGTTTGCTCTACAACCATTGGTATATAACTCATAATTACAACCTCCTTACTATTGTAAATATATTAGAATATTTACTATTATATCCTCATTAAAATTATTTTAACCTATTTTATTTAAAATAATTGCCAGTATATACTGGCAATTATTAATTAACTTAAATAGTTTTGCTATTTTCCATTATCATGTTCTTAATTTTTTCATTTACTATTTGAGTTCCAAGGTATTCTCTTTGAACTTGAACTAATCTATCAACAGTTTCTTCCATTTTCTCAGCTTCACCATACTTACTAGCAATCTCTGTAGCTTTTTCTCTTATCTCATCTTCTGATGCTTCAATTTTCTCAGCTTTAGCAATTTCACCTAATACTAATTCATTTTTAACATTTTTAGTTGCTATATCTTTCATTTGTTCTCTAAAGTCAGCTTCTGAAGTATTTGTAAACTTGAAGTAACTTTCTATATCTAAACCTTGATACTTTAATCTATTTTCTAAATCTTGTAGCATTCCATCTAATTCTCTATTTACCATAGCATCTGGAATTTCCACATTAGCATTAGCTACTACAGTTTCTATAACAGCCATTTCATATTCATTTATTGCTTTCAACTCGTTAGCTTTTACTAATTCTTCTCTTATATTATTTCTAAGTTCCTCTAAAGTTTCAAATTCTGAAACCTCACTAGCAAATTCATCAGTTATTTCTGGTAATTCTTTTTTCTTAACTGATTTAACTGTTACCTCAAATTTAGCTGGTTTTCCATTTAAATCTTCTTTTCCATATTGTTCTGGGAAATTAACCTTTACGTCTTTAGACTCTCCAGCTGTTAATCCAACTAATTGATCTTCAAAGTTATCAATAAAGCTACCTGAACCAATTTCTAATTCGTAATCTTTAGCTTCTCCGCCTTCAAAAGCAACTTCATCTACATAACCTTTGAAGTCTATAACAGCTATATCACCTTTTTCAACAGCTCCCTCTTTAACTTCTACTCTTGTATTTTGAGCTTGTAATTCTTTTAATTTATTTTCTACATCCTCATCTGTAACTTCTACTACTTCTTTCTTTGCTTCTATTCCTTTATAAGCACCTAATTCAACTTCTGGTACTACTGGTACTGATGCAGTATATATAAATTCCTTACCTTCACCAATTTGAACAATATCAATTGATGGATAATCTACTGGATTTATATTATTTTCTGCTAATACTTCTGGATAAGTAGTTTCATATATGTAGTTTATAGCATCCTCATATAATGCACCTTCACCATAGTATTGTTTAATTATATTCATTGGAGCCTTACCTTTTCTAAATCCAGGCACATTGAATTTTTTCGCATTTTTTGCATAAGATTTTTTAACAGCTTCTGCAAATTTATCTGCTCCTATTGTTACTTCAAATTTAACAACGTTTTTTTCTAGCTTCTCCATTTTAACGTTCATTATTTCTTCCTCCTAATATTCCCAACTCTGTATTTCTTAAAATTATAACATAAATTTAGTAAAGTAAATAGTACATTTAATTATTTAACTGTTAGTCAGATACATCATCATTCTCTAAATTTATGATAATAAATTAAATATTACCTAATAAATTATACAATAATACTATTATTATGTACAATACTTTTTCCCATGATATATTTATTCAACTATTTTACCATCTTTATCCACAACTATTTCCTTATTGTCTAAAGATATAGTAAGACCCTTATCTGTTATTTGTCCCACTTCAAAAGTTTTTCCTTTTACATTATAAAATCCTCTATGGGTATTACTCTCCATATTATATATCCACAAATACTTATCATCACTGTTATTTATCCAAGGCAAGCTACTAGAATATGCAATATGTGTATTGTCAATAAATTGTGCACTTTCAACCCATTTATAAGAAGGATTATATTTTAATACGTTTTCCTTGTTAAATACTTCATTAGTAGTTGATACGTACTGTTCATTGGTAATATTTATTAGTTTCTCGTTACTATTTAAAATATACATATCTTGAGCTTCTTTGTCTAAAATTAAAATCATTTCTTGTGATGGGGCTATACTACATTTAACTTGTGAATCTGAATCAATTGTGTTGATTTTCTTAACTTGATCTTTTTCTTCATAATTAATAGTAACTTTTTTTCCTGATTTAAGAACTACATCTGAATAGGTTTTAGTAGACTTTTCCTCTACAACACTTTCCTCTTCAAAATTTTCTTCAGTTTTATTCTTATTTTCTTCTGATTTATAGTTATTTTCCTCTGTACTTTCTTTAATAAAAAAATTTTTTATAGCCACTATTCCTTCTCTATTAGTAAAAACTAATCCAGTTATCCCAATAACCATTATTATAATTAAAAATATAATCATATATTTTATACGCCTCAGCTTTAACTGTCTGCGATAATCCTTACTAAACATACTTGGCTTTTTCCTCACAGCTTTTACCTCCATAGTTAACTTTATTATTTGACTATACATTTTGATTAATAATTATATTCTCATAACTTATTATAACTCAACTTATTATAAATTAACATTTTTTTATACCAAATCAATTTAAATTTACAATTAATTTATTTAATTATATTAACCAACTTTATTTTTTGTTTTATGTTTCCATTTATTATTGCTTTAATATATGAAATTGCATTTTACAACAAATTAACTTCTCTCTGTTTCAAAATTTCATTTAAACTGTTATATTCATCTTCAAATTAACCTTTAATGAAAATTGTTAAATGTCTTCTTGCAATTATTTTTTTTACTAAATTTCGCAAATTTAATCCTTTACTTGTTTGAATTTTCTGAATTTTTAATCTTTTATCCCTATTAAAAAAACTGTTGTTTTTCATCTGTTATAGTTGTACAATTATAACAGATGGAGATAAAATTAAATTTAAATTTAAATTATTATTTAATAATTTTAGTACATAAAACAAATGTTTTATACTTTAATTTTATTAAAAATTATTTTTTAGGAGGATTATATATGTTTACTCAATGGAATGGCTTTAAGGGCAAAACTTGGAAAAAGGAAGTTAATGTAAGAGACTTCATTCAAACTAACTATACTCCATATGAAGGTGATGCATCATTTTTAACAGATGCTACAGAATCTACAAACAAATTGTGGAATGAAGTAAGCGAATTATTTAAAAAAGAAATAGAAAACGGTGGCGTTTTAGATGTTGATACTAAAACCATATCTAAGATAGATGCATATAACCCAGGGTATATAGATAAGAATCTTGAAAAAATTGTTGGTGTTCAAACTGACGCTCCACTTAAAAGAGCTGTTATGCCTCAAGGTGGAATAAGAATGGCTGAAACCGCAGCTAAATCTTATGGATACGAAATTGACCCTTTGATTTCTGAAATATTCTCAAAACATCGTAAAACTCATAATCAAGGAGTTTTTGATGCTTATACAGATGAAATGAAATTAGCTAGAAAGTATGGTATAGTAACAGGTTTACCAGATGCTTATGGAAGAGGTAGAATCATAGGTGACTATAGAAGAGTTGCTTTATATGGTATAGATAGATTAATAGAAGATAAAATTCAACAAAAGAAAAGTTTAGAAGTTAGCACTATAGATGCTGATGTTATTCAATTAAGAGAAGAATTATCTGATCAGATAGTGGCTCTTAACGAGTTAAAAACAATGGCAGCTAGTTATGGATTTGATATATCAGTTCCTGCTAAAAATTCTCAAGAAGCTATTCAATGGTTATATTTTGGGTATCTTGGTGCAATAAAACAACAAAATGGTGCTGCTATGTCTCTTGGTAGAACTTCTACTTTCATTGATATATATATTCAAAGAGATATCGATAATGGCATTCTTACTGAAGAAGATGCTCAAGAAATGGTAGATCACTTTGTAATGAAGTTAAGATTAGTAAAGTTTTTAAGAACTTCTGATTATAACAACCTATTCTCCGGAGATCCAACTTGGGTTACTGAAGTAATAGGTGGTATGGGATTAGATGGAAGAACATTAGTAACTAAAAACTCTTTCAGAATGCTTAATACATTATATACATTAGGAGCATCACCTGAGCCAAACTTAACTGTACTATGGTCAACAAGATTACCTCAAGGATTTAAAGATTTCTGTTCAAAAGTATCTATTGATACAAGCTCTGTTCAGTATGAAAATGACGATTTAATGACAACTTATTGGGGTGATGACTACGCTATAGCTTGTTGTGTATCAGCTATGAAAGTTGGTAAACAAATGCAATTCTTTGGAGCTAGAGTAAACTTAGCTAAGACTTTATTATACACTATAAATGGTGGTGTAGATGAAAAATCTGGAGTACAAGTTGCTCCTAAGATGGAAAAAATCACTTCTGAATACTTAAGCTATGATGAAGTTATAGAAAAATTCGATGTTATGGTAGAATGGTTAGCTAAACTTTATGTTAACACATTGAATGTTATTCACTATATGCATGATAAATACTCTTATGAATCTTTACAAATGGCTTTACATGATAGAGATGTATTTAGAACAATGGCATGTGGTATAGCTGGACTTTCAGTATGTGCAGACTCTTTATCTGCAATTAAATATGCTAAAGTTAAGCCTATTAGAAATGAACAAGGAATAGCAGTAGACTTCGAAATCCAAGGTGACTTCCCTAAATACGGAAATGATGATGATAGAGTTGATGATATCGCAGTATACTTAGTTGAAACTATGATGAATAAGGTTAAAAAGAACAAAACATACAGAAATGCATATCACACTCAATCAGTGCTTACTATAACTTCAAACGTAGTTTATGGTAAAAAAACTGGTTCAACACCTTGCGGACGAAAAGCTGGTGAGCCATTTGCTCCTGGTGCTAATCCTATGCACGGAAGAGATAGTAGCGGTTCTTTAGCATCTCTAAACTCTGTAGCTAAATTACCATATGAATATTCTCAAGATGGTATTTCTAATACTTTCTCAATTATTCCAGATGCTTTAGGAAAATGCTCTGAAAACAGAATATCAAACTTAAGTAACTTATTAGATGGATACTTCGGACAAAATGCTCATCACTTAAATGTAAATGTATTTAATAGAGAAACTTTATTAGATGCTATGGATCATCCAGAAAAATATCCTCAGTTGACTGTAAGAGTTTCTGGATATGCTGTTAACTTTATTAAACTAACAAGAGAACAACAATTAGATGTTGTTAACAGAACTTTCCACGCATCAATGTAATCTGAATAAAAAGAATTGATTATAACAACATAGTAGAGATGTCTTAGTTAGATATCTCTACTATATTTAGTATTTTTAAAGAAACTTAAATTAATTTTATAGAGAAATTATAGAATTTATTTTTTGTATAAAGTTAATTATGTTATTTAGTTTAAATTGCAAGGAGGCTTTATAATGAAAACTGGTAGAATTCACTCAATAGAAAGCATGGGCCTAGTTGATGGTCCTGGTATAAGAACTGTAGTATTTTTTCAAGGATGCAAATTAAGGTGTGCTTATTGCCACAATCCAGATACTTGGAACTTAAAAGATGGTAAGGAAGTCACTTCTGAAGAAATTATAAATAAAATCATAAGATTTAAACCATATTTTCAACCTTCTGGAGGTGGTATAACATTCTCTGGTGGAGAGCCTCTTGTTCAACCTGAATTTTTATTAGAATTATTAAAAAAATGCAAAGAATTAGGTATTCATACAGCTATTGATACCGCTGGCTATGGACATGGTGACTATGATGAAATATTAAAGTATACTGATCTAGTTTTATTAGATGTAAAACATATTAATAGTGATGGATATGTAACTCTTACTGGTAGGGATACACGAGATGTTAACTTATTCTTGTCAGCTCTTAGAAAATCTAAAGCTCGTGTATGGGTTAGGCATGTGGTAGTTCCTGGTTATACAGATACTTTAGAGCATATGGATAAAATAGCTAGTATAATAAATGAAGAAATTCCTAATGTAGATAAAATAGAATTATTACCTTATCATCTTTTAGGTGTAAATAAGTATGAGAGTTTAAGTATAGACTATAGGCTAGATGGTGTAAATCAAATGGATAAAGAAACTTGTAGTCAACTTCAAGATTATTTAATATCTAAAGTTCAACAGATTAAAAGGAGTAAAATTTCTTAACCTGTTAATGCTTTTACATTTTTTTCCACATAATCCCCAAGTTTATCCACAGGTTAGTAATAAATTATAATTTAAATCATATACTTATAAGTTATACAATTCTATTTACTAACCATCTCTTTTATGAGATAATTACTAATACATTATAATATGTATAATATTCAAAAAATATATTTATATAAATTTTATTCAAGGGGGAAATAGTATGAGAAATAATGCTATAGAATTTGAAAAATATATAGAAGAACATAGACTTCCATTAAACAAAGGACTCAATGTAGATGAATTTACCATCTTTTCATTTCCTGAAAAGATCACTATAAACGGAGTTACTAAACCAGTTCTGGGAGGTGGCCAAGATAGAAGAGCTGTTATATCATTAAGAGATGATGATACATTAGCTGACATCTTCTGCTTTAATATAGCCTCTATATCTAAAGCTCAAGATAAATATAAGTTATATGCTTTATTCAATGAATTAAACTCTACATATAAATATGTATCCTTTTATGAGGATAATGAAATTATAAGTGCAAAAGTATCCCTACCATTTAATGATAACTTTGATGCAGATTTAGTTTTCCAAATGCTTTCTATAATATTTAGAGCTGTAGATGAAGAATACCCTAAAATTCTTTCTACCTTGCACAACTAAATAATCTAGAAAACTAACATGCTAGTTTTAATTTTCTAGCATGTATTTTTTTAATCATTTATGTTATGGTATATAATGACATTAGCTTAATTATAGTTAAATAAATCTCAAAGTCTTCATTATTCTAAATTTTAAATTAGAGGAGGAAAAAATGAATAAAAATAAAAATTTTACTAAAATAATACAAATTCTTTTAATAATAAATTTAATTCTATTGGCTATAGGACTCTTCAGTAAAATGAATTTTGTACTATCTCCTATAACTACAATTCTTAATGCTATGTTTATACCTATAGTTTTAGCAATTTTTCTTTACTATCTAGTGAGACCCGTGAAAAGGTTTCTTCAAAACAGGAAATTATCAAGTGGAATAGCTACAGCCCTTTCAATACTATTGATAATTGTATTAATTGTATATATGCTTATATATTCTTCATCGATAATAGCTACTCAAGGTGAAAGTTTAACCATAGCTATTATTGAATCCGTACAGAACTTAGCAGATAAATATAGCTACTTATTTCCACAAATTAATGAATTTTTAAATATTGGTGAATTACTTCAAAAAGCCGCTAACTATTTAGTAAATTCTTTTACAGACATAAGTAAAAACATATATGTATTTGCTAGTTCTATAGGTAATTTTGTAGCTCAGATGATTTTAATACCAATAATAATGTTTTATATACTTAAAGATGACAAAAAAATATATAATACTTTCACTTCCTTTCTTCCAAGAAAATTTAAAAGTATTATATTGAAAATACTCCATGAAATTGATACAGTATTAAAACAATACATTACTTCACAGATTATGGTTGCTTGTGTCATCGGAGTTCTTATGTTTATAGGTTATGTAATCATCGGAATGCCTAATGCTCTTGTTCTATCTCTATTTTCTCTTATAACTGCCTTTATTCCTTTCTTAGGTGTAATACTGGGAATTATTCCAGCTATCCTTATATCCTTAAGTATGGGCTTTGGTATGGTACTTAAAATAATAATTCTTACAGTTATTGTTCAGCAGTTAGAAGGCAATGTTATAACCCCTAATATCACTGGTAACCAACTGAATATGCATCCACTGACAACTATTTTAGTAGTTACCATAAGTGTATACTTTGGAGGTTTCTTCGCAGCCTTCCTTGCAGTTCCTATATATAACATTGTTAAAATTCTTGTTAAGAATTTATATTGTTATTTGATAAATAAACATAATACGGAAATTACAGTTGAAAAATAACTTTCAATATTAAAATAAGCACTATTAATTTAACTCATTAGTGCTTATTTTTTACTTTTTTACTCTATCATTTCCTCTAATATTGTTGTTCCTGAGTAAATTTCATCATTAATCATAAATTAATAATAAAATAAAAAAATACCAACGATTTCATCTACTGAAATCGTCGATATCACTACATTCATGGTACACCCAACAGGATTTGAACCTGCCACCGATGGATTCGAAGTCCAGCGCTCTATCCAGCTGAGCTATGGGTGCAAAAATAAAATATGAATTCCTTATAAAACACCTTCTCAAAAAATAAAAAATGGAGCGGGTGAAGGGAATCGA
>NZ_DKPI01000008.1:0-14854 GCF_002470865.1 Clostridium sp. UBA7339 | reverse complement strand
ACAAGACTTATCTTATCATGATCTTAAATAGATTCAATTTCATTATTTACCTGTTAGCTAGATAATATTCATATATTCCTATATTTTTCACCAACATACTTCTATTTTCTTGTACTGATACACCAGGACAAGTATCCTTATATATGTTTACTATATATGTATATTAATCCTTTTTTCTAGACTTTTTGTATATTTTAATCCCTATTAATGTTATAATATTAATAATAGATATTAGTTAATTATTAGTATTAACTTTCTTTAGGAGGATGATAATAATGAATGATACATTACAATTAAAAAAAGCTCCAAACTTTTCTTTAATAGGTAGTGATAACAATACTCACTCAATTGGTGACTTCTTAGGCAAAAATATAGTATTATACTTTTATCCAAAAGATAATACCCAAGGTTGTACAAATGAAGCTATAAACTTTAGAGATAGCAAAGAATTATTAGATGAATTAGATACAGTAATTATTGGAATTAGTAAAGACAGTGTTAAATCTCATGAAAGGTTTATTGAGAAACAAGAACTTAACTTTCTTTTGTTAGCTGATGAAGATAAATCTGTTTGTCAATTATATGATGTTCTAAAAGAAAAGAATATGTATGGTAAAAAGACTATTGGAATAGAAAGAAGTACTTTCATAATAAATAAAGATGGCTACATAGTTAAAGAATTTAGAAAAGTTAAAGTTCCAGGCCATGTAGATACAGTAATTAACTTCATTAAAGAAAATTTAGTATAGATATATCATTTAAAACATATTCTTAACAAAACATCTAACTATTTATATATAATTAAAATGAGCAACCCTTTCACTTACAATAAAAGGGTTGCTCATTTTTAATTTAAACATATATTTTTAATCTTCATTTCTTTCACGCTTCTTTTTTAATAACTCACCTGTGTTAAGCCCCCCATTTTGATTTTTGGATTTATCCCTATTAAATCTATCTTTACATATGCTTATACGCTTTATATTAGTTTTTTCCTGTTTTATATCTAGCTTTTTTTCCTCTAGATCTGTTTTTATGATTTCTTTTTTAAATATATTTTTTTCTTCTTTATTTTTCTTAATTAAACTACCTATCTTTTCTGCTTTTATAGTATTATTTTCTTCTTTGTATTGTTCTATTTTACTTGCATATATCTTTTCTTTAATGTTATAAAAGAGCTTCTTATTTATATACCTCTTTAAACCTAACCTTCTATAAGTTATATCAAATAAAAACAATAACATAGCTGTTATTAATAATAAATTAGTTATATTTCTTTTAGTATGGCCTTTATTACTCTTTATCTCATATATATCCTCTACGGAATTTATAATTTTTCCTTCAGTATCTTCTACTAAAGCTAATAAACTATTAGATTGTTCTTGAAATTTATATTCGGGAGAATATTGATATGCAAACCCTCCTAATTGACTAGCTATAATCTTACCTTGTAACTCTTCAGTAATGTTAAAACTATAGAATCCCAATTCACTCATAGGTACATTTCCTTGATATTTACCAGGTGATACTTGTTTTAATTCAAATTCTGACGTAGTGTTTCCTTCAAATGTATACGCTCCTTTAACCTTCTTATTATCCTCATGATTGTTAGTCTCATATTGTACTTTTGCAATACTTCCTTCCTGTGTAATACTTAACTCTCCACTATTATCATAATCAATCATTGTCCATGATATTATATTACTAAAAAGTTGTGGTGTTTTTTCAAACGCTAATAAATCTTTACTCCATTGACCATTTACATCTGAGGTAAAAGCTACTACTCTACCAATACCATATTGCCATGCTGCTAAAACCGGTTCATCCATATGAGAAGTCATTATATCTATAGCTGTATTTTTTATAGAAGTACCCACATAACCAAAAAGATGTGGAAATTTCCCTTCATCTATAACATTATTCAAAATATCATGATGAGCAGATACTTTAGGAGTAAATTCTTCATTTATTAAGTATTCCCCAGTAGATATTAATATTTCATTTGCAAATATTCTTGGTACATCTGTATATATATCACTATGATAGTACCTCCCCCCAGCATTATTACTAAGCCATTCTAACAATTGATTATTACTATCAGTACCTATAGACACTGTAGATAAAGTCATTTTATCCTTCTTAATATCATTTATTAAAGCTTTATATTCATTTTCTCCCATACCATCTTGTCCATCTGTTAATAGTATTATATGTTTTATTTTTGCACTACTTTCTTTTTGCTTGTTATAAGCTTCATTTAGCGCTGAATATATAGACGTTCCACCTTCAGCTATAATACTATTAATTTTATCAGAAACCGTATCTTTGTTAGATAGCTTTTGCATAGGTACTGCCCAGCTATATTCTGTATTAAAAGTTACTACACCTATATTATCAGTTTCTCTTAAATTATCTAGGGATCTAATTGCAGCCTCTTTTGCTAAGCTAATTTTACTAAAACTGCCTTGATCTGAAGACAGCATACTAGAAGATCTATCTAATACCAACGTTAAAGATATCTCCGGAATTTCATTTTTACCTTTTTTATCAGAGCTAACAGGAAGTATCTCTTCAAAAACCGAATTCTTATATCCTCCTAAAGCATAAGAATTATCTCCCCCTGTAGTTATAATTGCACCACCATAATCTTTCACATAACTTTCCACATTATCTAAAAAACCCTTAGGTAAATCGTCTACATGGGTATTGCAAAGAAATATTCCCTTATATTCTATAAGTTCATTTATAGATCTAGGTGCAGTACTAGGATTTATCATAGTATAACTACTACCTATGGTCTTTAGATTTTCTTCAAGTCCCTTTCCTTCATCAATTTTTCCTTGTATTACCAAAATCTCTGGTTTTGAAACTATATTAGTATATGTTGTATATTCATTATTATATGAGATTCCATCATTTTCTGGCTCTATAACTACTTTATATGGTTTAAACCCACCTTTATGTTGAATATCTTTAAATAAAAATGTATTATCGCCCTTTTCTATATCAATTTCTTTTTCACTTTTTTTTTCTCTTCCTGAATATACTGATATCCTTGATTTTGTCTTAATATTAGATTTAATATTTACAGTTACAGAAAATTCTTCTCCTATAGCTACTTTGTCAAGTATATCTATATCTTCTATATATACATCTTCTACTTGTTCACTATCTACTTTATATACTTGAAAATCAATCTGATTATCCTTAAAATAAGTTGACGTTTCTAATATATCACCTTGATTTTCTTTTCCATCTGTAATTAAAACTACTCTCTTATAGTCACTATCTTTAAACATGCTTAAAGAAAATTTTATTGCTTCTTCTATATTAGTAGTATTACCAATTGGAGAAGTTTGAATATCATTAAAGCTTTTAGAGTAGGTAAGGAACTGTTCTATTTCTTGATTTTCACCAAAAGTAACTATTCCTATTTTATTATTTGATGGTGAAGCTTCTATAGCACTTTTTACAAATTCCTTTATTTCACCTTTATAATTACTCATACTATGAGATAAATCCAATAAAAATATGGTTGATGATTCCTTTGTCTTAATACTTATACTTATGTTACACATAGCAAGTATAAGTATTGTTATAATAATAAACCTATTTATATTAATAAAACTAATACCTTTGTCTTTTAATTTAATCTTTTTAGATATCAAGTACATTACCATGAGAATTATTGGTATTAAAAATAACAAATATACTTTTTCAATTTCAAAGTTCACTCCAGTCCCCCCTTTCTAATGATTATATAGCTATAAAAAATTAATTTTTAATATATACTTTAATATCCCTTTTTATACAAAACCCATTCCACAATAATAAAAAGCATAATTAAACTTATTATATAAGGTGTTATATTTAACATTCCTTTAATGCTACCCTTGTTATTTGATCTAGCTTCTAAATCTTCTATAGTATCTTCCATTATATTTCCTTCCTCAATAGATGGAAAATTAATAGAGAACATTTCATTAAAACTATGATTATTATCTTCTATAGCATAAACTCCAAGCTCTAAATTTTCCTTTAATATACTATCATTCTCTATAGTATGCACTCTTCCACTGGGAGTAGTTAAAATTAATTCATCATATACTGAACTTCCATTTATTTTTATATCCTCTCCACCAATATAATTACTATTAACTATATTTCTATCTATAAGCTCTTCACATATATAATCAATAAGCATAGGAAACTCTGCTTTAAGTGGCAAATCAGTATCATGAAAATCAAAATTTACTACAGCAACTTTCTGATTATTATGTTTCCCGAGAAATAATACAGATTTATCTCCTATATTTATTAAAGACTTTGCCCATGACGGCATTTCAGTCTTCTTTATTTTAGATGCTATAAAAGTCATATTCTGAAGGTATTTAGGTATATCTTCACTAACTACCACAGCTTCTCCACCAGCTTGTTCACCTAATACACTAAATAAATTATTTTCTGTTGGATTAACTATTAAAATATTACCATCCTGAGGCATATATTCACCTAACATGCCATCAAAAATATATAAATTATATCTATCCTTTTCAGATATATTACTTATATCATTAGTTTTTATTACATCTGCCTTACTAACTACAGACAATGCTTTCTCCAAAAAAACATTTTTATTACTTACAAACAATACTTTTTTATCATCATTATTCTTCATTACATGATAAAATGTATTATCTTCTAATATGGCATCCTTTCCTGATATTTCACCTTTTAAGTAATCTATATCAGTATCTTTTATATTAAAATTAAGTGTAATCTCTTCTCCTTTTTTTAATTTTATGGAGGTAGCTTCTAGTAATTCCTTTTCCCCATAAAGATAAAAATCTCCACTATAATCATCATTTCCTCTATTTGTTATGGTTGATATTATTGATACCTTTCCATCTTCTATTTTATGAGCAATATTATCTATAGATATATTAGATTTGTTTTTATCTAAATAAACTATTCTTCCATTTATATCTCCTATGTCTAATTCTTCATCAGTTATAAATAACACCTCATAATTTTTTAGCTCTTTAGTCATTGATTCAACTAATTTTATAGAACCATTTAAATCCCCTGGACTAAGACTTTTAGTTATGCTGTCAATTTTATCTTTAACTAAGTCCTTATTTTTTGATGCTGTAACTAATACCTCCACATCCTTATTTGCTGTAATAACAGATATCTTTGTACTATTTGCAGCAGATTCTATATATTCTTTAGCTATAGCTTTTCCTCTATCGATACAGTTTTCCTCCTTATTTATACCTAACATACTAGCTGAGTTGTCTATTACTATTATTAAATCAGTATATTCCTTACCCAAAAATCTTATAAATGGATTCATAAGAGCTAATATAATTAATAATGCAATCAATATTTGGAGGAATAACATAATATTTTTCTTTAATTTTTCAAAAGGACTATTAACTTCTAGTGTTTTATATATTTCTTGCCAAAATATTAATGATGATACTGAGAGATCCTCAGATTTTTCCTTTAAAATATATAATAAAATTAAAAAGGGTATGGTTACTAAAAAAAATAATGGCCATATATTCAAAAAGCTCATAAATTTCCTCCTTACCCTAAAAGTTTATGATTAAATAAATCTGTTAAAATTATTTTTTCTATATCCTCTTCCGAATTTACCTTTATAAAAGCTCCACCATACTTTTTAACTATGTTTTTTAACATATCCTCATGTTCTTTTATCCTAGATTTATATAATTTTAATATCTTTGGTGTTATTGATACTTTAGCTTCCTCCTTAGTTTCCATATCTATAATATTCTTAGTTCCCATAATCTCAGGATTTCTTTCTTCTTCGCATAATATTTGTATAAATACAACCTGTTGTTTTTTATAAGTAAGATACTTCACTATTTCTTCTATTTCTTCTTCTCCATTACAAATTAAAAAATCCGATATTAGAATAGACATACCTATATTAGTAAATCTATTTTTTAATATAGTTGATTTCAGGTTTGTTTTACCACTAAACTCTAAGCTTTCTAAGCCATCTATAATCTTAATAAAAGATTCTTTTCCCCTTGACTTGTTAAATAGTTCAGTTCCCCCTTCTTTTAACACACCAATTCTTACCCTATCAAGATTATTAATAGCAATATAGCTTAAGGATGCTGCTATTTTTAAGGCCATATTCCCTTTATTAAATTGTCCAAAATCCATAGATTTGCTACAATCTATAAATATACTAAAGTTCCCTTCTCTTTCTTCCATGAAAAGTTTTACAAATAATTTTTCAAATCTTCCATAAGCATTCCAATCTACCCTCCTAAAATCGTCCCCATGAACATACTCTCTAAAATCTGAGAACTCTACTGAAGTTCCTCTAGCTTTAGATTTCCGCCCTCCTTGAGTTCCTTTGGATAACTTAAGATTTAATTTTATACTAATATTATTTAGTTTTTTAAAAAATTCTTTATCAAATTTCCTGTTCATTTTATATAACCTTCAAACTTTTAATAACTTCTTTAATAACCATATCAGTAGTTATACCTTCTGATACAGCTTCAAAATTAAGGAATATTCTATGTCTCAACACTGCATATGCAATATCATTTATATCTTCAAAGGCCACATTAAGTCTACCCTTTAAAATAGCTTCTACCTTAGAACCATTAAAAAGACCTTGAGCTCCCCTTGGACTTGCTCCTACTTCTACATACTTTTTTACAAAATCATTAGAATATTCACTTTCAGGATGAGTTGCTAATATGAGTTTTAGCGCGTATTCTTTAACTGCCTCTGCCATAGGTACTTCTCTTACAATAGACCTCATAGCCAATATATCTTCACCTGTGAGTATATCTTTCAAATCTACATTGTTATTAGTAACAGTAATATCCATAATGTCCTTTAACTCATTTAAGGATGGAAAATCGACTTTTAACTTAAATAAAAATCTATCCATCTGAGCTTCTGGAAGAGGATAAGTTCCCTCCATCTCTATTGGATTTTGTGTAGCTAAAACCATAAATGGATTAGGTAAATTATATGTGGTTCTTCCTACGGTAACAGTTTTTTCTTGCATGGCTTCTAAAAGAGCTGATTGAGTCTTAGGAGTAGCTCTATTGATTTCATCTGCTAAAACTAAATTGGCAAATATAGGGCCTTGTTCAAATTTAAATTTAGTTTCTTCTTTATCTTTAACAATAAGGTTTGTTCCAACTGCATCAGCAGGCATAAGATCCGGTGTAAATTGAATTCTAGAAAAACTTAGCTTTAAGACCTTAGAAATAGTTTTAACTAGTTGGGTTTTTCCAAGTCCTGGTACCCCTTCTAGAAGTATATTTCCTCCACATAAAATTCCTATTAAAACCTTTCTTATTACATCCTTTTGACCTATGATACCCTTAGATATTTCAATTTCACACTTATTTATTTTCTCTACAGTATCTTCTATTAATTGTTTATTTATCTCCATTTTCCACCTCATTCTTATTTTAATTCTTCAAAGTATTTTTTTATTAAATCTTGCAGCGACTTTGGTATTGATTTATTTTTAAGTCCTACTATCTCACTATTAGAATATTCATGAATAATTTTTTCATAGTCTATAGAATCTCCAGCTATGTTTACTCCATTCTCTGTAGTGATACTTTGAGAATTTCCGCCTTCTGATATATTTCCTTTTAAATTTTCATCAGCACCTGTACCTCTATTAGGAAGAAATACTTTTTCACCACTGTTAAGCTTTCCTTCTCCATTTTCTTTATTTCCAGTATCCCATCCACTTCCATTTCCTGAACCACTACCATTTCCCATTCCATTACCTATACCATTGCCGTTACCATTCCCTTGGCCATTCGTTCCATTTCCACTTTGATTATTTTGTGCTCCAGTACCATTTTTATTATCTCCATTATCAGCATTGATGGAATCCTTATTTAAACTTATCAAAGCATTTTGTAACTTACTAAGATCTATATTCCCACTACTAATGGATGCTGCTGCAGAGGATAATGCACCTTTTAAATTTTCATCTGCTATATTAGCAGATATATTCTCAAGATTATTTGAAATTTCTTCTTTATCTTCATCTTTCAAATTCTTTAAATCTTCCCCTAATTTATCTAAAGCTTCTTTAATTTTATCTCCATCCTGAGAATTTATAGCTTCACTAAGCTCTTTCATTTTGTCAATTTTAGATAACTCCTTAGCTATTTTATTTAAAATAGCTAATTTTTCACTTGTTTGTTCTTTGTTTAAATTTAATTTTTTCAAAATATTCTGTATTTTTTTTTTACTATCCACACTATCTAAGTTTTTCTCTATATTATCTAGTTTTTTCTCCAGCTTATTTAAAGCTTTTTCTGTATCTAATTTACTTTTACTCTTCTTTATTTCATCTATAGACTTATCTAATTCCTTTACTATATCTAACTTATCATCCTCTAATAACTCCTCACTACCCTTAGTGTCTTTTTTCTCATCCTTTATTTTTTCTATTACTTCTTTATTAAACTTCTTCATCTTTCTAATCTCTCTAGCTTGGTTTTTAGCAGTAGTCGGAATACATAAAATTATAATCAAAACTGTTAAAATAGCTATTAAACTATATAAATTCTTTCTTTTTATGTGAAAAGGAGTAATTTTTGAAATCTTAATTTCTCTTATTACCTCTATGGTATCTTCCTTCTGTGCATTTGATATGTTGTCATCCTTATTTATTAATTCTAATGAAGTAATTAATCTCTCATTAAGCCCCTTAGAATCTAGCTTAAGAGCTACCTTTTTATTATCTGGTCTAAGCTTATACAAATATACAAATATATAAATACTAATAGATATAGCGAATATAATAAAGCATATTTCAAATAAATTGTATATGGGTATAAATAACCCTAATATACTTGCCATAGAGGAAATACTTAATGCCACTATTAGTGACACTAGTAAATTCTCTATAAATACATTTAGCCTTATTCTTTTTCCACCTTTCTTTATAAACTTTGAAATTTGTTTATCTATATTGTTCATCTTCTCACCTTAATAATTGATTTTCTTACTGGATTTAATCTCCATGCTGAAAGTAATATTAGCAATAATGTTACTATTCCTTGATTTATTAAAGATATAACAAATATTTTATTTAAATTCATATAGTTTATTAAATCAGGAGCAAAGTATAAAATTCCATTTTGTTTAATTAGAATATATATAAACTCAATAGTTGGATTAATATACAACCAAAATGGTAGATTTATTGTAAATGTTGATATTGTATTATTAGATAATGCATCATAATAATCTCTACTAATCACAACAAAACCTATTATAATAGTTCCAATTACAATAAATAAAACCGTTAATATACTTGCCACCGTTGAAGATTTTGAACTCTTAAATACAGTAGACATAAATATCCCTATAGATCCCACATATATAGTTGTGCTTATAAAAAATAGTGTTAATATAATTAATTCTTTAAAACTAGTACCTCCAACTAAGAAGTTTATAGCATATATTGGCATAGTGCTAATAATTAATAAAGCAACTTTTGTTACAGTTGACATTAATTTTCCTAAAACTATTTTCATAGGTGACAGATTAGTTGAAAGTAAAATATCTAATGTCTGCCTTTCTCTTTCTCCTGTGATTGATGTAGCTGTAAGTACTGGTACTATAAACATCAATAATACCGCTTGCCCACAAGCTAAAGCAAAACTTAGTATTGTAAATTTACTTAAATCTATTCCCATACCATATTTATCACTATTTATAATAAAATAAGCCCACATAGCTACTATTGAAAGTATCCCTACATATAACATAACCATTAAATTAAATCTGAAGGTTCTAACTCCTACCTTGCTTTCATTCTTCAATATAGGATTAATTTTCATAATTCTTTCCCCCTACTTCGATTCCTTTTCAGTAATCTTTATGAATACATCCTCTAAATTTTCACTTACTTGAGTAAAAGAAACAATAGGTATATCCTTTAATACCAAAGCCTTAATAGTATTAGATATTTCTATTTCTCCTCCATTGAAAAAAACTGTAAGTTCTTTTGAATTTTCCTTTATATTTGTTATATATGGAAGTTCACTAAGTATAACCTTTGATTCCTTAACTTTATCTCTTACTATTATTTTTAATGGATTATTACTACTCATTCTGCTTAGTAAGTTATTTATACCACCGGAGTATATCAAATTACCTTCTTCTATAATTCCAACTGATGTACAAATTTCATTCATTTCAGAGAGTATGTGAGAACTTATGATAACTGTCTTATCCATGTCTTTGAGATTTTTCAAAATACCCTTCATCTCAAATCTAGATCTAGGATCCATTCCTGAAGCTGGTTCGTCAAGAATTAACAGCTCTGGATTATGAACTAAACTTCTTGCAAGGCAAAGTCTTTGTTTCATCCCTCTAGATAATCCGTCTACATAGGCATGTTTTTTTTCTTCTAAGTTAACTAATTCTAGTAAATCCATTATCAAATCTTTTGATTCTTTTCCTACAATCCCATAAATAGATGCATAAAACTCCATATACTCTATAACTTTTAGGTTCTCATAAGACCCAAAGAAATCAGGCATATATCCGATTTTTTCTTTTAACTTTTTATTATCCTTTAAAGCATCTATCCCATCTACATATATTTCTCCACCGTCAGCCGGTAATAGTCCAGCAATAATTTTCATAGTTGTACTTTTCCCTGCTCCATTAGGACCAATAAATCCAAATATATCCCCTTTTTTTAGATGCATATCTAATCCATTAACCGCTTTATATTTACCATAAAACTTTTCAAGATTTATTATAGTTAACATCTACTTCACCTTACCCTTCACAGAAATATCCGGAATTCTAGTCCACTCTTCATTATTACCATGAATTTTAATTTTAATATTTCCATCTAAGATGTAGTCTTCTATGTTAGTTAAGCTTAACTCATCATCAAAATTTAATACTTCATAATCTTTAATCTTGTAATTGTAAATTTTATACTCACCCTTCATTTTGGAACTACCTTGAGAGTAATTCTTTTGAAAATTAATACTTTCTATAACTACATCTTCTTCTTGTAATTGATAACTAAGTATTAATTCCAAGTTTCCACTTATTGTTCTTTCATTAGGGTCATAATGTCCATCTACATTACTTTGTTCCATTATATATGGTACAAAATAACCATATGGATATTCTATAGTGCCATCTTCTGACTTATAACTTATATTTATATCATTTATGAATATAGTATCATTTTTATTCAAAGGGGCTTTACCATTTACTTTTAAATCATATTCTACTTCCTTTTCTGTAACCGCAATTAGTTTAGAAGTATTTTTATTATTATCATGCATAGAGTTATTATATAAATAATCCAATAACTCACAAGTTCTTAACTCATACTTTTTATTATCTTTATTTTTATTACCATTATTATAATTATCATCTCTAATTTTATTAGTTATTTCCCACATATTTAATGCTGAAGTAAATTTATCACTATCCTCTACAGATATCTTTTCACCATTAGCTAAACTTCCCAAATCCCATATTTTATATGGAGTCATAACCACTAACTTTTTAATATCACACCCTAAATTATTGGTAATATATCCCGTTAGCTTACCACTATAAAATTTCAATTCCTGCTCCAATGGTTCAAAGGTAGTATTAAAATTACTAACCTGAAAAACTTCCGGACTAAATGAAGACACTTCACCAAAATTATAGTATGTCTTATCCCCTTCTTTTATCATATTTAATCTCATAGTTGCATTTTCATTGCTATTATAATTATTATTATATCTATAATAGTCATTGGTATTTTCTATGAGATTTAGATTTATATCTTCTGGTTCTTCTATTACTACTTTTCTACTTTTGGCTGTTAATACCCCTAGATAACTCTCGATCTTTGTCTGTCCATCTAAATCTACTGATACAATATTTACTTTATTCGCTATAATGTCTTGTACCCTTGAATTACTGCCTATAAAATATATAAGAACTGTAAACCCAATAGATATTATCGGTATTAATAACCATACATAATCTCTTTTATTTAGCCTCTTCAATACAATATAGATTAGTACGCCTATAATTAATATATATATTATAAAAAGTATTATCATAAGCTGAAAAGATGGCAGACCTATATCCTTAACTGTACTTAATAATGAATTTAAATTCCAAAATCCTTCTCGACCATTGTCAATTTTATTATTAAAATCTGATGTTATTTCTCCCCATACTAAATTATTTTCACTTGATTTTGAAATCTTTTCTGTAGCTAAATCCCAGGGAAATACAATAACCTGTCCATTTTTCTTAATAATCTTGCTTATAAAATTATTATCCTCAAACAAGCTCATAGAATCTTCGATATTCATTTTCACTGCTAATACATTTACATTACCTTCTCCAATACTCATGTCCCGTGATATGGCTTCAGAAAAAGTACCATTTATAATTTTATTATTAATACCACCTATAACCTTTTTATAATTCTCTCCCGTACCAACTACTAAAATTCCTCCATTAGATACCCATTGATTTAAATTAGTTATATTATCCTCTGTTAATTTTAACGTATCATAATTATTTATAATTATCATATCAATAACATCTAAAAACTTAGAATTTTTCTCTATAACTTCTTCTGATATACTAACTGGAATTAACTTTTTATTCCTCATATCAGGATTATTATTCATATTGACATTAATATTAGATATATAATTTAAACCATTAAAATCATCAGTCAATACACCTACTAATATATCTCCATCATTTAATCTTCCTTTATTAACATTGATTGTTTCTTCATGTATAACTTCATTATTATCTGTAATTAACCTTACTTTAAACTTATTCACAATATTTATGTTGTACCACAAGCTCTTAGTTGTATTTTCAGCAATATTTATATTTTCAGTATTTAAATCATATTTATTTGTATCTGGAACCAATGTTTCAATTTGTATCTTCCCCTGAAACTCCACCCCATTGTTTGTAATCACTAAATTGATAGGAGTTTTACTATTAATTTTATATCTTCCATCTACCCCATAAGAAGCCTTTAAATTTATGTTATATTTATTATCTATTGCACTTGCTATATTGAAATTTAAAATATTATATATAAAAATTATACTTAATATAGTCAGTATGAACCTGGATTTTATTAATTTGTTTTTTAAAATCATTAATTTACCCCCTAATTAATCTAAAAACATCTATTATTTATGTCTAATCTATAAATATATTTAGTTTAAATTGAATATATTTATTTTTTTTATTTTTATTTACTACATGTTTAATTTTAGCATAGTTTAATTAGTAAATTTATTACAAATACATTACAATTTATTTATATATTGCTTACAATTTATTTACGAAATAATTTTGTAAAAATCTATATAAAATATATATTTATAAAAAAATGTAGATAAGTTTTATTTGTATAACCTATCTACATTTATATTTATATTTATTCTTTTTGTAATTCTTCTTCAGATTTTTTCTCTTCATTTTCATTGTTTTCTAATTTATCAATTTCATTCTTAATTTTATCCTTCATCCTATTAGCATTTTTATTTATATTTCCTATCTCATTGGATATCTTAGATTCTATATTCAATATACCTTTACTTAAGCTAGTTAATTTTTTATTATTATACGAATTAGAATTTTCATTGGGCTTAATATATCCTGATTCAACTTTTAATCTATTTTTTATCTCTTTTAGTCTACTTATATATTCAGTAGAATGACTTATCTCTATTAGTTCATTTAAACTAGCAGATATTATAACTCCATCCTTTACTTCATCCTCAGTTACTTTATTCTTTTCTGCTTCTACTTTTTTTGCTTCAAGTTCCTCTTTTTTCTTGTCTATTTCTTTTTGCTTCTCATTCATTAATAATTGTTGTATTTGAGCCTCTACTTCCTGGATTTTACTATTTATTTCTTCCATCTTATACTTTTTTTCTTCTGGACTCATCTGCTTTTCTCTTAAAGCTTCCTTTTGGTGCAATAATTCTTGCTTTATCTTTTCAAAATTATTAAGTAGCTCATTTTGATTATTTTTATTATTGAATTTTAAACTTTTACCTTCTTTGTTTTCTTCATCCACTTTAATATTTTTAAACAATGAACTTGTTTTGTTAATATTATTATTTTGTGATATGTTTATTCCCATTGCATTTATTTTCATTTTCTTTATCTCCTTATTTATTTATAATGGTATTTAAAATTTCTTCTTCTTTATCTATATACTCTCTAATCTCTGGATTATTTAATAACTTTTCTCTTACAACTTCAGTTATTATTCTATTTTCATTCATTAAATCAATTAGACTTTCGGCCACTATAATATCTCCTTCTGGCTCATTATCTTTGTCTACTTTTTTTATATTATCTTTAGTTGGTTGCTTTTTAAATTTATTTAATTGTTCCTTAAAGTTTTTATTCTTGTTATTATTTAAATCATCATTAATTCTATTTGATTTATTAAGCTTTTTAACTTTCCTATTTTCATAAATTGTAAGTTTTTCAGTATCAAGATATGTTCTGTCTACCATAATACTCTCACTCCTATCAAACTCCATTACTTAATTATCGTATTCTTATATTTTATATTAATAGAATAATTATCCAAAATCCTAAAATAAATAAAATTTAATTGATTTATACTATAGCTTATATTAGTTATAAAAAACCAATAAAAAAAGAACCTAGATTATAAAATCTAGATTCTTGGTGGCTCGAGCAGGAATCGAACCAGCGACACGAGGATTTTCAGTCCTCTGCTCTACCGACTGAGCTATCGAGCCACGTTAAAAACCTGGCAACA
>NZ_DKPI01000002.1:14650-22313 GCF_002470865.1 Clostridium sp. UBA7339 | reverse complement strand
AGGGTAGGTTGTTGCCAGGTCATTTGGATCTTTAGCTCAGTTGGTTAGAGCAACCGGCTCATAACCGGTAGGTCCGGGGTTCGAGTCCCTGAAGGTCCACCATATTTGGGGGTATAGCTCAGCTGGGAGAGCACCTGCCTTGCACGCAGGGGGTCAAGGGTTCGAATCCCTTTATCTCCACCAAAAGCAATCTAAATAGATTGCTTTTTTTTTATATTTATATTACTTAATTAACTATTATATTATTGTTTTAATTAAGTATATAATAATGTAAAGTAATTAAAAAAATTCATTGCAAAGATGGTGTAATTAGTATGAATAGAGTTAAACAATTTATTAATTGTGTATTTGCAAAAATAACTAAAAAAGATATGGAGTTTATTAATAATTATTTAGATGAGAATGAAAAAAAATTACTGTATAAACTCCCGGTTTATGATTTGAAACATTCAGTTAATGTAGCTAGAGATATATATACAAATGAATCTGAAGAAGAAATTAAAAAGAATAATCTTAATCATAAAGAAATTGTAAAATCAGCTATATTACATGATGTCGGTAAAATTAATACTCCTCTAAATGTAATAGATAAATCTATTTTAGTCTTATTAAATAACATTACAAAAACAAAAATAAAAAAATATAGTGATAGAAATTCTAAGATATATATATTCTATAATCATGGAGAAGAAGGTTATAAAATTTTAAAAGAAAAAGGATATGATAAAGAATTTTTGAATATTATAAGAAATCATCATAATTATAAAATACAAAATAAATGGCTAGATATTTTACGAAAGTATGATGATAGAAATTAATACATATAATTAATATAAGTAAATAAATATTTAATAATGAAAGAAAAAATACAATAATATACATGGGTATATGATATACTATTATTTAAATAATATATGTTTATACATGGAGGGGATTATGGCAAGCGCAAAGAGAAGAGAAAAAATAAAGAATCTATTAATACAATCTCAAGAACCTGTAAAAGGTCAGATATTAGCAGAAATGTTTGAAGTTACTCGTCAAATTATAGTTAAGGATATAGCTATTATAAGAGCTGAGGGGGTAGATATAATATCTACACCAAAAGGATATATGGCTTTAAAAGAAAATATCAATAGCATAAAGAAAATTATAGCTGTTAATCATGGAAGGGAAGAAGTAAAAAATGAGCTTGAGACTATTGTTAAATATGGTGCAATTGTAGAAGATGTAATAGTTGAACATCCTCTTTATGGAGAAATAAGAGCTATGCTTATGCTTAAAAATATGATGGATATTGAAAATTTTTATAGTAATTTTAAGCAGTATGAAGCTGAACCTTTAAGCGCATTAACAAATGGAGTTCATCTTCATACAATAATATGTGAAAATGATAGAGTTTTATCAAATATAGTAGAGGAATTAAATAAAAAAGGATTTTTGATTAAAGAATTATAAAAAGGGGTGTGAATATTTTGAAGAAGAAAGCTATCGGGAGTATAGTTTCTATAATAATAATTATATTACTTTTCACTGTTGCTGGAATAAGTATAATAGTTGACTATCAATGGTTCAGTGAATTGGGATATATTTCTATTTATTTTACTAAGTTATTATCTATAATGAAACTAATGGTTCCTACATTTTTAGTAATATTTATTGGAATAACATTATATTATAAAAGTTTAATACCTAATATTAGAAAGTTAAAAGAGATAGTAGAAATTGATAAAGTTAAAGAGAAAAAAAGGTTTAAAATCTTTTTAGGAATAAATTTTATTATATCTTTATTCTTTTCTTTTAGTTTTGCAAATATATATTGGTATAAAATATTAGAATTTACCAACTCTACAAAATTTAATATTAATGATCCTATATTTAATAAGGATATATCATTTTTTACATTTAAGTTACCTTTAATACAATCTTTATATAGTAGTATGATTTCATTATTAGTTTTACTTGTAATAGCTACTTTTATAATTTATATTATTTTAAATGTTAAGGATAAAATTAATAATCACTTTGATAGATCAGATAAGGTTGTAAATTTTAAATCTATGACTAGTGGTATAACAAGTTTTGCAGGAAAACAACTTGCAGTGATAGCTGCATTACTTATGTTAGTTATATCATTAGGATATATGATAAAAGGGTGGAACTTAGCATATTCTCCTAGGGGTATAGTTTTTGGAGCAAGTTATACAGATGTAAACGTATCTTTAAAATTCTATAAAGTGATTTCCATAGTTTCAATTATTTTTGCTGTATTAATATTCTTAAGTATATTGTTTAAAAAAGTTAAACCAATAATATTTTCAGTAATAGTAGTTTTTGTGCTGATGATTGGGGAAAGTGTTGCAGCTGGAGTTGTTCAACAATTTATTGTTAATTCCAATGAAAAAACATTAGAGAAACCTTATATATCCAAGAATATTGAGTATACTAATATGGCTTATAACATTGATGAAATTGATGAAAATAATTTTGAAATAAAAAATGATTTAGATGCTACAGGTATAAAACAAAATAAAGATATAGTTGAAAATATTAAGGTTAATGCATATCGACCTGCTTTAGAATTTTATAATCAATTTCAATATATAAGATATTATTATAAGTTTAATGATATAGATATTGATAGATATAATATTAATGGAAACTATAATCAAGTATTTATAGCACCGAGAGAAATTGATTTTGAAAAGTTAGATGAAAATTCTATTACCTGGCAAAATAGACATTTATCGTATACCCATGGATATGGGGTTGTTATGAGTAAGGTTAACTCGGTAACAAGTGAAGGACAACCTGATTTTATTATGAGCAATATACCTATTGAAAATGAAACGGATATTTCATTAGAGAATCCAAGGATATATTTTGGTGAGAATACTAATGATTATAGTATAGTAAATACAAAGCTTGGAGAAATTGATTATCCAATAGGTGGGGAAAATGCTACTAATAATTATGACGGTAATGCTGGTATATCCATGAGTTATCTAAACAGAATTATATTTGCTATTAAAGAACAAAATAGTAAATTTTTACTATCCCAAGATATAACTAGTGATAGTAAAATTCTACTTCATAGAAATATAGTAGAAAGAGTTAATAAAGTTGCACCTTTTTTAAGATATGATGAAGACCCATATGTAGTTATAAACAATAATAGGCTTTATTGGATTATAGATGCATATACTGTAAGCGACAAGTTCCCATTTTCACAACCTATGGGAGATATAAATTATATTAGAAATTCAGTTAAAGTTATAATTGATGCATATGATGGAACAACAAAGTTTTATATAACAGATAATACAGATCCTATAGTTGCAACCTATGCTAAGATATTTCCTAAGCTATTTACAGACTTAAGTACTTTACCAGATGAAATTAAAGCTCACTTTAAATATCCGCAAGATTTATTTGCAATTCAGAGTGAAATGTTGTCTAAGTACCATGTTTCAGATCCTGGAGTTTTCTACAATGGGGATGATATTTGGTCTATAGCTAGTGATGTAGCTACAATTGAAGGTGATGAAGTAAAATCCGAAGCTTCATATGTTACTACTAAATTAGCTGGAGAAGATAAAGAAGAGATGGTTATTTTAGAGTATTTTAATACAAAAGATAGAGATAATATGGTAGGTATGTTTGGTGTTAGAATGGATGGAGATAATTATGGAAAAATGTTTTTATATAAATTTCCAACGGGAGGAACAATATATAGTCCAATGTTATTTAAACAAAAAATAAACCAGGATCCAGAAATATCTAAACAATTATCACTTTGGGATACTAAGGGTTCTCAGGTTCAATTTGGAGAGGTTTTAATAATACCAATAGGAAACTCCTTGCTATATGTAGAACCTCTTTATTTGAGAGCTTCTGGTGAAAATAGCATACCTGAAATGAAAAATGTCATAGTTGGTTACGGAGATAAACTAATACTTGAAAAAGATATAGGAACTGCTATTACTAAGATGTTTAATCTAGAGGCTGAGGGAAATAATAACTCTAATAATGAAGGTATAGAAAATAATAAACAAGAAGGAAATTTAAATTCCGATTATTTAGGAAAATTAAAAGAAGCATATACAAATGCTATTGAATCTCAAAAAAATGGACACTGGGCAAAGTATGGTGAGTATATAAATCAAATAGGAAAATTAATTGACGAATTATCAAAATAAATTTATATAAATAACATGACTAGCCGCTCTAGAGCTTTCGTAGTAAAATGGAAGATAGAGTGGCTAGAATAATTTATATAAAGTAGTAATAACATGCATAGGTGGAGGAAATTATGGATTATGATGTATTGATATTAGGTGGAGGAATTATAGGTTGTGCGATAGCTTATGAATTGTCAAAATATAACCTTAATATTGCAGTTATAGAAAAAGATTATGATATATGTAATGATACACCTTCTATAAACACAGCAACAATATATGATGGACTAGAATGTGAGGATGAATTATCATCTAAGCTTATTAGAAAAGGCAATTTATTAATGGAGGAGTATGCATTAAGATTTAAAGTTCCATATAAGAGGTGTGGAACCTTATATATAGCAAGAAATGAAATTCAGACTATAAGTATTGATAAAATGTATGAAAGAGCTAAAGCAAAAAAAATAGATGATGTAAAACTTCTTATAGGAAAAGAAATATTGGAGTATGAACCTAATATAGAAGGAAATATAATAAAATCAATATATATACCTAATACAGGTGTAATAAGCTCATATGATTTAGCTTTAGCTTATGGTGAAATTGCTTTTGATAATGGAGTTAACTTTAGATTACAAGAAGAGGTTGAATCTATAAATAGTATAAATAAAGGATTCAAGATAAAAACAAGTAAAAATAAATTTACTTGTAAGATAGTTATTGATACAACTAAAGATAAAAATCTACAATTAGTTAATGAGAATAATAAAGAAGATGATAAAGGGAAATATATGAAATATGTGGTTATTGATAAGCCTTATGAAAAGTTATATTCTAACATAATTTTTGATGTAAGAGAAAATGAAAGAATATATATAAGACCTACAATTAACAATGAAACAATAGGGGCTTATAGTAACTATAAAAATGTTCACTATGATAAAGTTATTGAAAAGATAAAACCCCTTACTAAAGAAATTAGTGAAAATGATATAAAAGTAGTAAGAGATTGGCGCCTTTTTGATGAACCTATTATTATACAAGATGATATTATTAATAGTGGATATATAAATATTAAGGTTAATCATTATGCTAAGGTTACAATAACACCATATTTAGCTTTGAACATATCAAAAATAGTAGTTGAAAAGTTAAATTGTAAATTTAAAAAGGATTTTAATGATAAGAGAAGAGAATATTTTAGATTTAAAAATCTATCAAATGAAGAAAGAAATAAAATTATTAAATTAGACAGTAAGTATGGACGTATTATATGTCAGTGTGAAAAAGTTAGCGAAGGTGAGATTGTAGACTCTATTAGAAGACCTTTAGGAGCTAGAACAGTAACCGGGGTAAAAAGGAGAACAGGAGCGGGATTTGGAAGTTGTGATGGGTGTTACTGCAAGGATAAAATAATTGAAATTTTGGCAAGAGAAATGGATAAAAGAGTTACAGAAGTGGTTAATAATTCAAAGGATTCAACCATTTTATTATCAAGAATAAAAGAATTTGATGAAATGTGAGGTAATAAAAAGTGAAGGATAAGGATATATTAACAACTATAGTGAGAGTAAAAGGATCTGCAGAGCGTAGGGTGGTTTCAGTAAAGAGTAGCGAACCTATAGATAAAAGTTTATGGCTTGAATGCTCTAAGTGTCTAAGTAGAATATATGTAGGACCACAGACATCAGAAGGAGATGTTATATGTAAGAATATACTTAATACAGGTGTAGATATAGTATGTACTAAATATGCCTACAAAAATTAATATTAATATTGACAAAAAATATGTTAGGGAATAATATAGACATATATTTAATGAAATAAATTATAAACCATTGAAGAGAATAGTAGTACTAATCATATATGTAAGAGAGTCAGTGTTTGGTGTAAACTGATATATATATTATTACGAATCCGCCTCTGAGGGACTGTGATGAGCAGTACGGCATTAAGTTTGTCGTTAAATTTGTGAGTGGAATAATTAATTTTATTCAATTAGGGTGGTAACACGGAGTCTTTCGTCCCTTAGGTGGGGTGAGAGGCTTTTTATTTATATCAAAATATAATTATAAGAAAAGGGTAGGAGGAATAACAATGATAGACTTAAAGAAAATAAGAAATAATCCAGATGAAATTAAAGTAAAAATGGAAAATAGAGGAGAGAGTTTTGATTTATCACTTATAGATGAAGTTGTAGAGCTTGACCAAAAGAGACGTAATATATTAATAGAAGTAGAAGAATTAAAAAATAAAAGAAATAAAACTTCTGCAGAAATTCCTAAGTTGAAAAAACAAGGTATAGATGTATCAGAAACTATGAAGGAAATGAAACAACTTTCAGATACAATAAAAAACTATGATGTGGACTTAAATGAAATAGATCAAAGAATAGAATATATAATGATGAGGATACCTAATATACCTCATGATTCAGTTCCAAATGGTAGTGATGATGAGGATAATGTTGAAATTAAAAAGTGGGGAGAGATAAGAAAGTTTGATTTTAATCCTAAAGAACACTGGACTATAGGTACAGAAAACAATTTATTGGATTTTGAAAGAGCTGGAAAAATTACAGGGTCTAGATTTACTGTTTATAAGGGACTTGGAGCAAGATTAGAAAGATCATTAATAAATTATTTTTTAGATACTCACACTGGTAGAAATGGATATGATGAAATACTTCCCCCATATATGGTAAATAGAAATAGCATGACTGGAACAGGTCAGTTACCTAAGTTTGAAGAAGATGCCTTTAAAGTTAGTGATACAGATTATTTTTTAATACCTACAGCAGAAGTACCTGTAACTAATATTTACAGAGATGAAATCCTTGAAGGAGATAAACTTCCGATAAAATATGCAGCATATAGTGCATGCTTTAGGTCAGAAGCTGGATCTGCTGGAAGAGATACTAGAGGATTAATTAGGCAGCACCAGTTTAATAAAGTAGAATTAGTTAAATTTACAAAAGAAGAAGAATCATATGATGAACTTAATAAATTAGTTCAAGATGCAGAAAGTGTGTTACAAGGATTAGGACTTCCATATAGGATTGTAAAAATATGCAGAGGAGATTTAGGGTTTACTGCTGCTTTAAAATATGATATTGAGGTTTGGATGCCAAGTTATAATAAGTATGTAGAAATATCAAGCTGTAGCAACTTTGAAGATTTCCAAGCAAGACGTGCTAATATAAAATATAAAGATGATCCAAAAGCTAAACCTAAATTTGTTCATACAGTAAATGGTTCAGGGGTTGCTATAGGAAGAGCTTTAGCTGCAGTTCTTGAGAATTATCAAAATGAAGATGGTAGTGTTACAGTACCAGAGGTATTAAGAACATATATGGGGTGTGAAAAGATAACTAGATAAAAAAAATTTAGAATTTATATAAAAGTTTTTCAAAAAAATATTGACACAAGGGCTATTTCTTGATAGAATAACCCTTGTAGGAAATGGAGAGATGGTCGAGTTGGTTT
>NZ_DKPI01000002.1:0-14642 GCF_002470865.1 Clostridium sp. UBA7339 | reverse complement strand
CGAATCCCTATCTCTCCGCCATTTTTTTATTTTTTGGAGAAATACTCAAGTGGCTGAAGAGGCGCCCCTGCTAAGGGCGTAGGTCGGGCAACCGTCGCGAGGGTTCAAATCCCTCTTTCTCCGCCAAGATATATTTAAAAATCGGATTCTTAAGAATTCGATTTATTTTTTCGACTCAATAAGGTGTAATAAAATCAAAAAATAATTATTGAAATCATGAGGATTCTATGTTATTATATAATAGTTATTTAAATAACCTTTTGGGGTGTTAGTTAAATGGATATAACATACGGCTACGGACCGTATATTGCGGGTTCGATTCCTACACACCCTGCCATATTTAGTCATTGCAGTTAATTTGCAATGGCTTTTTTATTTTTATATAAATATATAAGAGGGATATGATAAATTTCGACTTCAAATGTAGGAAAATCCATATATAATAATTATATAACGAGTTTATGTATGTAAATTATTATATAATTCAACTAATTTGATTATAGATAAATATATTTAATGTTAGTTACATAATATGTATAATGTGTATTTAGTATAGATTTTTACGCACGATAATTACTATATAAATTATTAATATATGGGGGTATATTTATGATTAAAAGAAAGTCTGATAAGACTTTAAAAAAAAGGAAACATAGTTCATTTAATTTAAAAAGTACATCTCAAAATATAAGCAAAAGTATTAAGAATGCATTTAGCAAAATTACAATTAGACATAAAAACTCCATTAGTAAAAAAATTAGAAATAGTAACAAAATAGATAAGGATAAAATTAATGATATAAGTAACAATATAAATAGTATAAAATCTACAGCTAAGGTTTATAAAGAAGGAAAATTACAGGTTGAAGGAACTAGTGTTAAAAGAAAAATATTAATTAGTATGATAGGTCTTACAATAGTATCAATGATAATAACTAGTACAATTATGTACATAAACTCTTCAAAGACGATTTCAAGTCAGAGTACAGAAAATATGGAGGGTATAACTACATCATCTATACAAACCATATCTGTTATGATGGATAAAGTTACTAATGAGGCTTTTGCTCTATCAAATTCTAAGGATAATCTTAATATCTTATTAAATTATGCTCAGAAAAAAAATAGTAAAGAAGATGTTAAAAATATAAATGAAGGCTTTAAGTCATATATATCTGGTAATAAACATGTAGACAGAATATCATTAGTTAGCCCAGAAGGTGATATAGTAGCTGATAGTGAAGAATCCTTAGTTGGAGCTAATGAAGTTGATAATTCTTATCACAGTACTAGTTCTAGTGGGGGTAAGTGGATAAGTAATACAATTAAATCCGTTGCTGGTGATAAAGGAGTTTTAGTATTTACGTATCCTGTATTAGATGAAGATAACTATAGTAAATGTGTAGGATATATAGCATTACATGTTTATGCTGAGAGTTTTTCTACTTATATTGAAGATATAAAAATTGGACAGATAGAAAATAGTTATGCATATCTAATTGATGAAAAAGGAAATATAATATATCATCCAAACAAAGAAAAAATTGGGCAAACAATAGATATACCTGAAATAAAGGATATAGTAGATAAGGCTATGAAGGGAAGTAATGTAGAAGTTGGATCAGTAGAATATAGGATAAATGGCAATAAAGTAATGTCATCTTTTGGATTAGTACCTAGGACAAATTGGACTATGGTTATAGATGCTAATAGTAATGAAATAAGAAAACCGGTAATAGCAATGGTTAAACAAATAGCATTAGTAGCATTAGCTATAGTTATTATAGGTTCTATTATAATAATGGTAATGGCAAATGTAATTATAAATCCTATAGTTACTGTTGCCGCTTTGGTTAATAAAACAGCTAAGTTAGATTTAACTAATGATAATTTAGCTATAATTAAGTCTAAGGATGAAATAGGTCTTATATATAGATCTATTATAAATATGAGGGAAGTGTTAAGGGAAGTTGTTGGAGATATTGCAGCAACTACTGAAGTATTAACTAATAACGCTAATATAGTAGAAGAATCTACAGAGTCATTAAAAATTAAAGCAGATGAAACATTATTTGAAACTGAAAGTGTATCATCTGGTATAGAAGAAACATCAGCAACTTCTCAAGAAATTGCTGCATCTTCTACTGAAATGATTAAGAGTGTACAGAATATAGCTAGTGAAGCATTAGAAGGATATGAAATAACTAAGGATATTCTTAAGAGAGCTCAGGGCATAAAAGCTAGTGCTATAGACTCTAAAGAAAAATCCAATGATATTTATAATAGTGTAAAAAGTGAGTTGGAAGTTGCTATAACAAGTTCTAAGGAAGTTAAGCAGATTGATAAGTTAGCTGATTCTATACTTAAGATAACTCAACAAACTAATTTATTAGCTTTAAATGCTGCAATAGAAGCTGCTCGTGCAGGAGAAGCAGGAAGAGGGTTCTCTGTAGTTGCAGATGAAGTTAGAAAGTTAGCTGAAGAGTCTGGTAAAACAGCAGCAGATATACAAAGAATAGTTAAAATAGTAAATAAATCTGTAGAAGAATTGGCTCTTAGTGCTGGGCGCATGAGCAATTTCATAGAACAACAAGTAATTAATGATTATGATAAAAATATAGAGCAAGGAGCTTTATACGAAAAAGATGCAGATCAATTCAACAACTTTATGAATGAGTTTAGCAGTGAAGCTGCAGTACTAAATCAAGCTATAGAAGGAATTGTTACTGCCATAGATGAAGTATCAGTAACTGTTACAGAGGGAGCTATGGGAGTATCATCTATATCATCTAAAACTATGGATATAGTAGGAAATATTGAGAGTATAAAAAGTACTGCTATAGAAAACAAGGAAAATGCAGATAAATTAAATAATACTACACTTAAGTTTAGATTATAAAAATAGGAGTAAGAATTTAAATTCTTACTCCTATTTTTTCTCCCATATATACAGAGGTTTCTACTCCTAAATTGCTTTGATAACATATATCTTCATCTAATTTTAATATATGTTCCTTTAGTATAATTATAACTGTTGAGCCACCAAACTTAAAATACCCTTTTTCATCTCCACGGTTAATTTTGGATGATGAGGAGTAGGTTTGAATAATAGAACCAACAAAGGTAGCACCTACTTCTATGTAGATAACATCATCAAAATTATCACTTTTTAGAATACTATACTCTCTTTTATTTTCTGAAAAAACCTTACTTATATTTTCAAGAGCTACGGGGTTAACTGAGTAATATTTACCCTTTATAAATGTGGATTTAGAACAAGTTCCGGAATCAATAAAGTGAAATCTGTGATAATCAGTTGGGCATAATCTAAATATTAAACAAGTACCATTAGAATAATTCTTACTTAATTCTTCATTTTGCAATAACTCATTAAGGGTATATTTAAATCCTTTAACTGTAAAGCTAGAATTCTCATCAATTTTTTCTATAGCTAATAGCTTACCATCGCAGGGAGAGATAAATGATTCATCATCTTTACAGATATTACGACTGTATTTTGAAAGTTTTCTATAAAAAAAGTCATTAAAGGAGCTATATTCATCTATATTTTTTTCATATTCATCTATATTTATGTTGAATCTATCTATAAAGGGGTGTATATATTTTTTACTAAACTTACTATCGCAGCCCATTCCATAGAGCTTACTTAAGAATTTTCCACTTGCAATTTTGGGTATAAAAGTTTTAGCAACTGGGTTACTGTACATAAAATTAAGTATATCTCCACCAGCTACATTTTCTTCACAATAGGTCTTATTTTTTCTATCATAGTATTTTATCATAATATCAACTCCAGATTTATCTTAAATTTAACATAATGATATTATAACAGAAAATATATTAGGTATATAAAGATATCTCCAATTAAGATATAATAATGTATCTTAATTGGAGATATTTAAATAAGTTTTATATTACTTCACTATTAGTTAGTTTCCTCATATCATCATTAGATGGCTTTTCACTTCTCTTTTTAAAGAACTCTTCGGCTATTTGTGGGAAGGCTAAGTAAGAAAGAATATCTTCTTCGCTAGTTGTTATATTTTTCAGTTCTTCTTTTGTCTTTTGGAATGCTGGTTCTAAAGTATCAGCATATCTTCCTTCAATAGGAGTATCATTTCCAAGAGCTTTTTTAAGAACTGCTTCATTTATTTCCCCAGGAGCCTTACCATATTCTCCTCTACAATAAGCTTTAACCTCTTTAAGAACCATTTTATATCTTTCACCAGTTAATACATTAACTGTAGCTTGAGTTCCAACCATTTGACTCATTGGAGTAACAAGTGGAGGGAATCCTAAGTCTTCTCTTACTTTAGGAACTTCTGCAAGAACTGCATCAAGCTTATCAATAGAATTTTGAGCTTTAAGTTGAGAAATCATATTAGATAACATTCCTCCAGGTATTTGGTTTGTAAGTCCTTCAGGCTGAGGAGTTAATACCTTTGGATCTAGTAATCCATCTTCTAAAACTTTTGATCTAACTGGTTTAAAGAAATTATTAATTTGAGTTAAGGTACCTATATTAAGACCTGTTTCAAATCCAGCAGTTTCTAGTGCATGATGCATAGATTCTGTTGGAGGTTGAGCAGTACCACTAGAGAATGAAGAAATTGAACAGTCAATTCCATCTACACCAGCTTCTGCAGCTTTAAAGTAAGCCATTTCAGCAATACCATTTGTGCTGTGAGAGTGTAAAAATACTGGAATTTTAACAGTTTCCTTTATACTCTTAACTATGTCATATGCTATAGAAGGCATTATAAGGCCAGCCATGTCCTTTATACAAATAGAGTTTGCCCCCATATTTTCAAGTTGTTTTGCCAGTTTAGTATAGTTTTTAACATCATGAATTGGACTTACAGTATAAACTATAGTTCCTTGTGCATGAGCACCTTGCTTTATAGTTTCATTCATAGCAACTTCTATATTAGCAAAGTCATTTAATGCATCAAAGATTCTTATTATATCCATACCGTGATAAACAGACATTTTAATAAATTCTCTAACTACGTCATCTGGATAGTGTTTATATCCTAAAATATTTTGTCCTCGCAATAACATTTGAAGAGGGGTTTTAGTAACTATTTTCTTTATGTTCTTTAATCTCTCCCATGGATCCTCATTTAAATATCTTAAGCAAGAGTCAAAGGTTGCTCCACCCCAACACTCTAATGAATAATATCCTGCATCATCTAAATCTTTAAGAATAGGTGCAAAATCTTCAAAAGGAAGTCTTGTTGCAATAAGAGATTGATTTGCATCTCTTAGAACTGTTTCGGTTATGTTAATCTTCTTCATTATAAAATCACCTCTGAATTTTTTGTTGCAAAATCACAATATATTAGTATTTTAACATAGATTCAAATAAAAATCTGCAATAAATCATTTATTTTTCTGACAAATATATAAAGTTAAAAGATTTTTTATATTATGTGCATATAATCATGAAAATAATAAATTCTATAGATATATTATTTTTTAATAATTTATATAGGTTGATTAATTAACATTAAGAGAATAGGTTCATAGTAAAATATAGATATTAATCTATTGACGAAGAATAAATATATTATTATAATAAAGATTAGGTAATATGCGCCCGTAGCTCAGCAGGATAGAGCATCCCCCTCCTAAGGGGAAGGCCGGAGGTTCGACTCCTCTCGTGCGCACCAAAACTTAGTAAGGCTTGCTTTACTAAGTTTTTTTTATATATAATAAAGAGGAGTAAGTTATGGATAATTATTTTTTACAACAAGCAATTATTGAAGCTAAAATTGCAAAGAGTAAAAATGAAGTTCCGGTGGGAGCAATAATAGTAAAAAACAATAAAATAATAGCTACAGGTCATAATATAAAGGAAAATACCAATGATCCTACTAACCATGCAGAAATTATTGCAATAAAAAAAGCATCAGAAGCTATAGGAGATTGGAGACTTAATGAATGTGATATGTATGTTACATTAGAACCATGTCCTATGTGTGCTGGTGCTATTGTTCAAAGCAGAATAAAAAGGTTATATATTGGAACTTTTGACCCCAGAGCTGGTGGATGTGGCTCAGTATTTAATATTACTCAAAGTGGAAATTTAAATCATTGGGTTAATATTAAGTGGCTCTATAATGAAGAATGTAGTAATTTACTACAAGAGTTTTTCAAAGAAAAGAGAAAGGAGAAACTGTAAAGATGGAAGAACAAGCAAAACAGGAGGCATTAAGACAGGCTGTACTAGATAAACATACTAAAGTTTGTATCTGTAAAGTAGTATCTAGAGCAGCTATAAAGAAGGCAATAGCTGATGGAGCTAAATCTTTTGAAGACGTAAAAAAGGCAACAGGGGCTGGAACAGGAAGTTGTAAGGGAATGAGATGTAAACATACTATAGAAGAATTACTAAAAGAATACAAATAATTAATTATATAGATTATAATAATATAAAAAGGATTAAGGAGGGGAATAGATGAATCCAGTAGCCATAAGTATATTTGGATTAGATGTTATGTGGTACGGAATTGTAATATGCTCAGGTACCATGTTAGCGCTTTTATTAAGTCAATATACCTGTAAATTAAAAGGGATAAATTATGATGATGTATTAACTATATTCTTAATTGCATTTCCAATTTCCATAATTGGTGCAAGACTTTATTATGTATTATTCGAGTTTGGATATTATAAGGATAATTTGATGGATATATTTAATATTAGACAAGGTGGCCTTGCTATTCATGGAGGACTAATTGCAGCAGTAATAGTTGTATATATATGTACAAAGAGAAAAAGTATAAAGCTTTCATCCGCACTAGATATGACAGCACCATGTATTATATTAGCCCAAGCCATTGGAAGATGGGGGAATTTCTTTAATCAAGAGGCACATGGTGGACCTGTAACAGAAGCTTTTATAAGTAAGTTTCCGGAGTTCATACAAAGTGGTATGAATATAAATGGAACTTACTATCATCCTACATTTTTATATGAATCAATTTGGAATTTAGTAGTGTTCTTTATACTATTCTATATGTTACACAAGGTTAAAAAGAATGGAGTTGTATTTTTAACTTATATAGGACTATATTCTATAGGAAGATTTTTTATAGAAGGACTTAGAACAGACAGCTTAATGATGTTTGGGCTTAGAACAGCTCAAATTGTAAGTATTATAGGAGTACTTATATGGATTGTAGGGCTTATAATAATATACAGAAGGAAGAATAGTACAATTACACATATTTAAAAAATTAAACCTTTTAGATAATAAGATATTTTTTGTAAATATTGATTATCTAAAAGGTTATTTTTATTTGGCACTATAAAGATATTTAATCTCTTAAATTAGTGCTACCGGTATTAAGATAAAAAGACAATTTACCTGCTAAATTTTGAAGAGGCATAGTTTGAAGGTATACTTTTCCGGGGCCTGTTAGTGTTGTTAAAAATAAGCCTTCACCACCAAAGAATATGTTTTTTAGTCCCTTAACCATTTCAATATCAAAATTTACACTTGGTTCAAAAGCAGCTACATGGCCGGTATCTACTTTTATTCTTTCTCCAGGATTTAAGTTAAGCTCTTCAACATGACCATCAAATTCTAAAAGAACTGTTCCAGGACCGGTTATTCTTTGAAGGATAAAACCCTCGCCACCAAATAAGCCGCTAGAAAATCTTTTTTTAAAATGAATATTAAGACTTACAGAATCTTCAGCTGCCATGAAAGCACCTTTTTGACAAATTATAGATTCATTAGATTGGAGCTCTTTAGCCATTATTCTACCTGGCACAGAACAGGGGAATGCTATTTTTCCTACATTTCCTGAGCAAGTAAAGGTATTTAAAAATAAGCTTTCGCCTGATAGAGATCTTCCTATACTTTTAAATAGGCCACCTTTCATGTTAGAGTCCATAATTATATTGTCACTCATCCAACCCATAGCTCCTGATTCAGAGACAATTTTATCTCCACTATTTAGGTAACAGATAGCTACTGGCATGGAACCACCTTTAATTTCATAATTAATCATAAACAACTACCTCCATTCATATTATTTTATGATAAGTATATATATATTATTAATTTAGATTGAAAACTTTGTTAATCCTAATGAGATTATACTACAATTGGAATATATTTTTAAATAAGTTTTACTTGAAAGTAATGATTTTAAATAGTATAATAATGAATACACGATATGGAGAGATGTCCGAGTGGTCGAAGGAGCACGCCTGGAAAGCGTGTATAGGGGCAACTCTATCAGGGGTTCAAATCCCCTTCTCTCCGCCATGTCGTACTAGATGGGGAGTTAGCGGTGCCCTGTAACCTGCAATCCGCTACAGCAGGATTGAATTCCTTGCTGAGGTATCAATTTGTATGGTCTGGCCTATATAAGTGGCGTTGATAACTGGGTCCCACGCAATGGAAACTCATGAACCTCGTCAGGTCTGGAAGGAAGCAGCGATAAGTGAGACCTTCCATGTGCCGTGGATTAACCTGGTTTGAGTTAACTGTATAGGTAACGCATATAAACTGATTATCGAAGCAAGGTGTACGACTTTATTTTTTATTTAAGATGTTAAAGACATCTTTTTTTTTATCCTTTTTTAAATAATTAATTTGAAATATAAATTAAATGAGTTAGTTTATATTGAAATATTTTAGAAAAACTAGATATATATAATTGATTACTTAATATAAGTTAGTAAAGAATATAGAATATAACTATGAGAAGTATTATAATAGATAAGATAAGAATTATTTTTGAGTAGAATAAATAATTAAGAAGTAGTGTAGATATATATTTATTTAGAAATTTTAATGTAAGGAGTGAGGATACATGGGATATAAAGCACTTTATAGAGAGTGGAGACCTAAATTATTTAGCGACGTAGTTGGACAGCAGCATATAACTACAACGCTTAAAAATGCCATAAAAAGCGATAGGATAGCTCATGCATACTTACTATGCGGAACTAGAGGAACGGGTAAAACTTCAACAGCAAAAATACTTGCAAAGGCAATAAATTGTTTAAACCCTATAGAAGGTGAACCATGTAATGAATGTGAGATGTGTAAAAGTATAAACCAAGGCACAGCTATAGATGTAACAGAGCTAGATGCAGCATCTCACAATAGTGTTGATAATATAAGGGATATTATAGATGATGTTCAATATCCACCACAAGAAGCTAAGTATAAGGTGTTTATCATAGATGAGGTTCATATGCTATCTATTGGTGCAGTTAATGCATTTCTTAAGACATTAGAAGAACCACCAAGTAGAGTAATTTTTATATTAGCAACTACTGATCCTCAAAAGCTTCCTATAACAATATTATCAAGATGTCAACGGTTTGATTTTAAGAGAATAAGTAGTGAAAATATATTTTTAAGGTTAAAACAAATAACTGATTCATTATCAGTAAACATTGAAGAAGGTAGCTTAAGGTTATTATCTAGAATGTGTGATGGAGCAATGAGAGATGCTTTATCCATATTAGATCAAGCTATATCAATAAACAATATAGTTAGATATGAGGATTTAGTAGATATGTTAGGAATAACTACTAATGACAGCATGGTGACTATAGTAGATAATGTTATAAATCGAGATACAGAGGGATGTATAAGAGTAGTAAATAAATTAATATTGGATGGAAAAGATATTAACTTACTAATTAGAGATTTGATTACTCATATGAGAAATCTATTAATGATAAATGTAAGTAATAATTTAGAAGATGTATTGGATATGTCTATTGAAAACATAGAAAGTATAAAAAATCAAAGCACTAGAATTAGAGTAGAGGAAATCATGAGGTGTATAAGTATACTTCAAGAAGCCGAAGATAGCTCTAAGGGTACAAAGCAGGCTAGAATATATTTAGAACTAGCAATAATAAAAATGTGTAAGATAAAATATGATACCTCCATGGAAACTATATTAGCTAGACTGAATAGATTAGAGGATAAAATTGCATCAGGGAATATTACAGTACAAAGTGCAATAAAAGAAGTAAAGGAAATAAGACCAGAAATAAATCCAAGTATAAATAAAGTTGAAACAAGCAAACCAGTAGAGCTTAATAATGAAAATATAGAATTACCAATTGCAGCAGGAGAAAGTAAGCTAAATGTTGAAATTATTAGAAAGTCTTTTAAAGATATTCAAAATATCCTTAAGCAAAAAAATAATATGGTAATAGCTACAGCGTTAATGATGGGAAAAGTTCAGAAATTCAAGAATGGAGTTATTACCGTCGGCTTTACAAAGGAATATAATTTTCATAAACAAAGACTTGAAAGAGAAGAATATAGAAAGATTATAAATGATATATTCTCAGAGGTATTAGATGAGAAGGTTCATGTTACTTATGAAATAGAAAATGATAATATAAATAGGGAAGTTAATAAAGAAAAAATACTATCAGATATATTTCCTGAGGCATTAGTGGAAATATGTGATGAATAAAATTTAAAGGTTTTAATAAATTGATGGTTACATTATAATATAATATTATATACTAGTTATAATGAAATATAATTTTTAGGAGGTATTACAATGGCAAAAGGCGGATTTCCAGGAATGGGTGGAAATATGAATAACTTAATGAAGCAAGCACAAAAACTACAAAAACAAATGGAGGAAGCTCAGAAAGATTTAGAAACTAAAGAGTTTGAAGCATCTGTTGGTGGTGGAGCTGTAACAGTAAGAGTATCTGGTAAAAAAGAATTAAAAGATATAATAATCAAACCAGAAGTAGTTGATCCAGATGATGTAGAAATGTTACAAGATTTAGTTTTAACAGCTGTAAATGAAGCTTTGAAGAAAGCAGAAGAAGAAACTAATTCATCTATGGGAAAACTAACTGGTGGACTTAATATACCGGGAATGTTTTAATAGAGGTGACTAATTTGGATTTTTATCCTATAGCTATAGAAAAACTAATTGAGGAATTTGGAAAGCTACCGGGGATAGGGAGTAAAACTGCTCAAAGACTTACATTGCATGTTTTAAATCTTCCTAAAGATGAGGTTGAAGAATTTGCTAATGCATTAGTGAAGGCAAGAGGTACAATAAAGTATTGTTCAATATGTGGAAATTTTACTGATAGCGATCCATGTGCTATATGCTCAAATCCTAACAGAGATAAAAGTACAATATGTGTAATTGAGCAACCTAAAGATATAATGACCATTGAAAAAGTCAGAGAATTTAATGGGGTATATCATGTACTTCATGGCACAATATCTCCAATGCAAGGTAGAGGACCAGATGACATAAAGTTAAAAGAATTGATAACTAGGGTAAATAATGATTTAAAGGAAATCATCGTTGCAACAAATCCTAACATAGAAGGTGAAGCAACTGCCATGTATATATCAAAAATATTAAAACCTTTTGGAGTTAAAGTTACAAGAATAGCTCATGGAATTCCAGTAGGTGGAGATTTAGAATATGCAGATGAAGTTACTTTATCTAAAGCCCTAGAAGGTAGAAAAGAAATATAATTATTTATACAGGAGACTTGTGAGAATAACTGATATATTTTCACAAGTCTTTTTTATGTCATGACTACCAGCTCTAATACTTCATCCTCTTCAAAATGGGAGTAAAACTTCCCCTGAAACAAATAACTCTGTTTATATAACATACAATTCAAATAACAAGTATATCTCATCCATTATATGTCAAAAATATATTTAAGTATATATAATGGAGGTATTATTATGAACAGAGATAAAATAATAGAGACTATACTAGCTAAAAATATTTATACACCTGAGCAGCGTGAAATAATCAAAGGAATACAGGACTCAATAGCGGAAATTGAAGTTGCTAGAAGTTGCTTCGATAATGTTAGTGATAAAAGTTTAATAGATATATCTATATATAAAGAAGATGAAGCTAAAGCTAAATATGTATATTTTCTAAACCAAGCAAAGAAAAGTGGAATAACAGTGAGTGTTGATTGTATGATAGAAGAATTAAATTATTGCAATAAGTGGTAATATAAAGTAAAATAACTAATAAATTTATTAATAGATAAAATTATTTAAGAATTAAGCATAAGATTTTATTTTAATGATTACTAAAACAATTTTAATTATAAGGGGGATGAAAATGCCAAACATTATATTTTTTATAATAGCTATAGTTGCAATATTTATAATTGGTAAAATATTTGCATGGCCACTAAAGGTTCTATTAAACTTAATTGTTAATGGAATAGCTGGGGGTATATTATTGTGGTTAATAAATTTAGTAGGTGGAAACTTTGGACTAGTAATACCTATTAATGCAATAACAGCACTTATAGCTGGAATACTTGGTATACCAGGGGTGTTATTCTTAATAATATTGAATTATCTTAGATAGGGAAAAGGGAGTGTGGTAAAATAACTTTTTAATAAGTTAGTAGCTACGCTCCTTTTTTAAACTGATGGATATAATAGGGGGAATTAATATGTAAATTTTAAAAAAACAAAAAATGTATTTACAGAATATTTTTAAAATGGTAGAATTTATTTATCAAATGGGGGTGTATGTATGGGATTTAATGAATTTAAATATGAAAGACCAGATTATGAAAAAATAAAAGAAAAATTAATGGGTCTAATAGATAAAACAAATGAGAGTAACAACATAATCGAAGTTAAAGAGCTTATTAATGAAATTAATGAAATTAGAAATGAAATAGTTACTTTAGGTACTATAGCTAACATAAGATATAGTATAAATACTGAGGATGAGTTTTATAGTAAAGAAAGAGAATATTGGGATGAATATGATCCTCTATATAACGAAATAAACTCAGAATTTTATAAAGTTATTGTAAATAGTAAATTCAGATTAGAATTAGAAAAAGAATTTGGAAAACAATTCTTTAGTATAGCAGAATATAATATAAAATCATTTTCTAAAGAAGTAATAAAGGATTTACAATTAGAAAATAAACTATCATCAGAATATAGTAAACTTATAGCTTCAGCTAAAATTATGTTTGAAGGTGAAGAAAGAAACTTATCTGGATTAACTCCATTTATATTGTCAGAAGATAGAGATATGAGAAGACGTGCTAGTGAAGCTAAGTATAAGTTCTTTACAGATAATGAAACAGAAATAGATAGATTATATGATGAGATGGTTAAGGTTAGAACTACTATAGCACATAAGCTTGGATTTAAAAACTTTGTAGAACTTGGATATGTGAGAATGTTAAGAACTGACTACAATTCAGAAATGGTAAGTAAATTTAGAGATCAAGTAAAAGATTATATAGTACCGATAGCAAATAAACTATATAAAAGACAAGTAGAAAGGTTAGAGTTAGATCAACTTAAATATTATGATGAAAAGTTTGAATTTTTAACTGGAAATGCTAAACCTAAAGGAAATCCGGAATGGATAGTTAATAATGGTAAAAACATGTATTCTGAACTTTCAGCTGAAACTAAAGAATTTTTTGATTTCATGATAGAAAATGACTTAATGGATTTAGTTACTAAAAAGGGCAAGCAAGGTGGCGGATACTGTACTTATATACCAAACTATCAATCACCGTTTATATTTTCAAATTTTAATGGTACTTCAGGAGATGTAGATGTATTAACTCATGAAGCTGGTCATGCATTCCAATGTTATAGAAGTAGATGGATTTCTATTCCAGAATGTAACTTCCCAACTTATGAGAGTTGTGAGATTCACTCAATGAGCATGGAATTTTTCACTTGGCCATGGATGAAACTTTTCTTTGAAGATGAAGAAGCTAAATATAAATACTCTCATTTAGGAGATGCTATTAAATTTATTCCTTATGGTGTAACAGTAGATGAATTCCAGCACTTTGTATATGAGAATCCAGATGCTACGCCAGATGAAAGGAAAAAGGCATGGAGAAATATTGAGAAAAAATATCTACCTCATAAAAATTATGAAGAATGTGATTTCTTAGAAAGAGGTGGATGGTGGTTCCAACAGGCACACATATTTAATAGTCCATTTTATTATATAGATTATACACTAGCTCAAATATGTGCTCTTCAATTTTGGAAAAAAGATCAAGATAATCATGAACAAGCATGGGAAGATTATTTAAGATTATGTAATGTTGGAGGTACAATGTCATTTGTAAATCTAGTTAAACATGCTAATTTAATTTCACCATTTGAAGAAGGATGCGTAAGCTCAGTAACTGGTGAGATAGATAAATACTTAGGAAGTATAGATGATAAAAATCTTTAATAGTAAGTTAAATGATGTAGTGATGAACACAATCACTACATCATTTTTTTATGATAATGTATTTGATAGATAGGTATATTTCTAAAAAGAAAATTACAGTAGTCAATATATAGCAAGGTTTTATAGAAGAAAATATATAAATATTTATATAGGTTACCTTTTATATAGTTAACTAGTTAAATAGTTGTTTTATTCATGCGGGTTTCAAGGGAATTAGTATTTTGATAATAAGACTAAATACATTATAATAAGCAGCAGTAATAATGATGTTGTTGTGTGCTTACCTATAATAAAAATTCAAATTGATATACTATATTTTAAATAAATAGTAAAAATAATAGAATATAAACTAATACTTTACCTAGTGTATCAATATTAGGAT